>CAILZI010000213.1 GCA_903838675.1 uncultured Verrucomicrobiota bacterium | reverse complement strand
TGCTGCCCTGGCTCATGCTGCCAGCGATGCCGAACACATAGTCTTCCGAAGCCAGCAGGTTCATCCCTGCATAGTAATCGTTGCGCGTCGCTCTCGCTGCATCAGCCGAGTTCAGGTTGGCATACGTGAAGCCTGTAAAAACCGACATCGTCTCCGGCACCTGGCTCAGGCTGTCTTCGCTGACCTGGCTGGGGATGTAGTTCATCGGCGACACACGGTCCTGCACGCTGCGCACCAGCACCTGGTTGCCCATGAAGGCATAGTCAGCCAGTGAACCGTAATAAGACGGTGTGTACTTGGCCAGGTCCGCCGTAGAATTGCCGTTGGCGTCCGTGATCTGCAGCGCGAGCTGTCCGGCGATGGTGGAAGAGTCGAGCTGGTTCTGATGCCCCGCTGTTGCCACGCTGAAGAGTGCATTGGCAGCACCACGCTGGTTGCTGTTGCTGCCGAGATCAGCATAGCTGCTGGTGGGACCATTGAGCCCCGTGGTGGTGATTTTGCCAGTGTGCAAGTCAAACACGAAGCCAGCGGAGTTGGGATTGATCGCCCCAGTGCCCGTTGGATCAAAGGTGATCGTGGCATAAGATCCAGTGAGGCTGATCGAGCCGTAGTGGCCACCCGTGAGGGTGTTCGTGGAGATGACCTGGAACGAGTTGCCCTGCGCCGGGAGGAAATTGTTATAGCCTGCCACATTCAAGGTGCCGCCGACAGTGAGGGAGCCAGGAACACGCTTCTGGTCGAAATCGACGCCATCACGGCCGGTATTCGCAGCCAGCTGCACATTGTAAATACTACCACCATTGTCAGCCTGGGCACCTCCCGGAAGCACCGTGAATCCCGGTGAGAAACCAGGTGCGATGGTGCCGTTGTTGATGACATGTCCGGTGCCAACGAAGATGATATTCCCCTCCAAGGTGGAGCCAACAGGAATAATGAAATCATGGCTGCCAATGTTGATGATCGCTGGTGTGCCGGGAGTGCTCGTCAAGGTGGTGAAGTTGACGGTGCCGCCGCCACTGAGATCCAGTGTGCTGCCGTTGGCGATGGTGATCGTGGAACTGTTCAGCGTGGTGCCGCTGCCAATCGTAAGACCGTTGTCGATCGTCGTGCTTTGCGTGGTGGTGGTGCCGCCGCCACTAAGAGTGAGCGCCCCGCCGCTGCCGGCGCTGCCAGTGGTAAGGCTGCTGCCGGGAGCATCAAGCGTACCGGTGAAACTTCCGCCATCCGCCACACTGAGCTGATTGCCATTGGTATGCACCGTCCCCGAGCCTGCAAGGGTCTGAAAGGTTTCCGCACCGCCAGTGAGGTTCAACACACCATTGATCGTCAGTGCCGCGCTATGGTTAAGAATATCAGGCGCTGCAAGATTCAAAGTGCTGCCGTTTGCCACTGAAATGACCGTCGCGCCCACCGTATTATTAAGCGTGATCGTACCTGTTGTGTTGATCGTGCCTGAACCGAGTTTCGAATTAATTACACTGCCGCCATTCAGATTGTACGTCGTCGCCGTCAAGGTGCCGGCACCATTGATGGTACCGCTGTTGGTCAGGGAGCCGATCGTGTTGCTCGTCGAACCAAGATTCAACGTTCCCGCGTTGTTCAATGCAGCTCCCGAAGCGAGGCCGCCCTTGGTGCTGTTCAAGGAAGCACCAGAGAGTACGTTGACGGCAGTGCTGGCCAGCGTGCCCGTCAGATCCAGAACACCTGCATTGACGTTGGTGGTCCCCGTATAGGTGTTTGCGCCTGCCAGCACCACCGTTCCATTATGACTTCCATCATTGATGTTTAAAACACCAGCTCCGTTGGAGCTGTCCATAATGGCTCCCGTCATGTAAACTGTGGATCCCAGAGGAGTTCCGTCCGCATTCGTGCCCGTGACGGCTTTGCTGGTCGTGGAGAGAACTGTGCGACTGCCGCCATTCAAGTCCACGCCGTTGTCGAAGAACACATTGTTGGTGGCTGAAACAGAGCCGAAAAGCAACGCGCCGCCAGTCGGCACGAAGTTGTTGCTGTTCCAGACCATGGTCTGGCCATTGCTGAGGTCCACGGTCAGATTTCCCCCGGCTGCCGCAAATCCGCCACCGCTGTCTGTCCATTGAACTCGATTGCTCTGGTACCCGACGTAGCGGTTAAACAGGCCGTTCGACATCAGCACACCACCTGCTAAGTGAATGTTGCTGTTCCAATAGATGCCGGTGCCGTCCTGCGCCTGCAGTGTGCCGCCTTGGATGATGGTCTGGCCGGAATAGGTGTTCGTACCGTTGAACTCCACAAGCCCGCTGAGAATGTGAATGTCCGCACCCGATCCAGAGGGTATGGGTGTGGCTCCTCCCGTAGGAACGCCTGTAGCCGCGCTGTCATCCGCAATGGACGTATTGTACGAGTTACCATTGAAAATGATCTTGTTTCCAGCTCCTGGGTCAAGATTCACAGTAGAGCCGGTCATCATGTACAGGTCCGTTCCTGCTCCAACGCCTGCCTTGCCGGCAGCGACGTTGGCGCTCGCATCCGCTGTCTGGCCTAAACCACCCATGGCACCATTGCCGTCAAACACGGCATTGCCAGTGATGGTGAGTGTCCCGCCCGCCCGCACAAAGATGCCGCCGCCGTAACCACTGCCGCCTCCACCGCCACCTGCAGAAGCTCCGTCCCCCGCACCAGCACTGCCGATCCCGGCACCAAAACCGCCGCTGCCGCCTGCGCCTCCCGTACCATCCGCTCCATTAGGACGGTTGAAGGACGCACTGTTGATCGACGGAAGTGTCGCGGGCACCGCAGGTGTGTAATCGACGTAACCAGGAACTGCGGGCACATACGGCTGTGCCTGAGCATACTGGGGATCAAGGCTGGGATTGCCGTTTGGATCAAACCCTGCAGCACGAAAGGGAATTGCGGGCACATAGGGATGATAAACCGTCGTGGCAGGTGATCCCGGGCTTCCGGCTGAAAAAGCCGTGGCTGCCACTGTAGCACCGATTCCGCCAAGGCCTCCATCACCACCTGAACCACCACCAGCGCCAAAGCCGCCGACACCGCCCTGACCGCCGTTGCCTGCATCACCACCTGCGGCACCGCCTTGAACGGCTGAGCCACCCCAGTTGGACCCCCCATTGCCGCCATTGCCGCCATTGCCGCCATTGCCGCCATTGGCACCGCCATAGCCAAAACCGCTGCTGCCACCCATTCCACCAACAGAACCCTGCCCACCAACGCCAATCTGGCCATCATGCAGGGATTGATCCCAGGCCACAAGCTGCGCGGTCTGAGTCGCAAGGTTGGTGATCGAAACCACCATATCTCCTGCTGCAAGTCCTACGGCCACATTTTCAGTGAGCGGATTGCTCGCAGCATCACCTACTTCCAGAACTTTAAGAACCACATCAGCAGCGCCGGCCGCCACGGCCTCAATGAGGCCTGGATTGCGGTCTCCACCGGAGCCGCCGGCACCACCGTTGCCTCCAGCACCGCCGAAGCCCGTGCTGCTGCTGGTGCCATGCTCGCCTCTAGTGCCCGCAGTACCGCCCACATCGGTTAACAAGGTCTGAGTTGGCGTATAGCCGCTGGCTCCGGCCGCCGCCGTTGCTCCTGCACCAAACATGTTGTTGAGCGTACCGCCTATCGCACCCACACCGCCATTGCCGCCGATCACTGAGTTCTTGATCATGTTGACATTGTTGAGCGTGACTGAGGCTCCGCTGTTGACGAATACCGCCCCGCCAAGGCCAGCACCGCCGCCGCTGCCAGCACCACCCACTGTTTGGAAGTTGGTGAGCGTGGCATTGCTAATGGTGAGCGTACCGGAATTGACAAAGAAGCCATTTCCTGAACTGCCATTGATGATCCCGCCATTGCCATTGACAGAGTTGGTGCCATCAAGAACGGCACCGGGCAGTGCATCCACCGCATAGGCAGGTTTCAAGACGAGAGACAGCGACATGATCGCTGCGAGCGCCATGTGCGGCACTTTTCGGAGTAGGGTATGTTGTGTTTTCATGGGTATGCACGAGTTCGTGCATCCGGCATCCACAACTTCCTGGCAGGCGTGTTACCTCATGACTGAAAATTATTTTCACTGCCCGGCACTTTTTTGTGCTGCCAGCGCCTGCTCTGCATCCGCAAGCCTCTTTCTGGCTTTCGGCAATGCCAGGGCGGTGAACTGGGGCCGGTCCAGCCCACGCTCTTCAAAAGCCTGAATGGCCTGCCTGAGCAGTGGCAGGGCTTCAGCAGGCCGGTCCTGGGCCAGCAGGGCGTCCGCCAGATTGGACATATCGGCAAAACGCTGGAGATCATCCGGCTTGTGCTGTTCCATCAGTACAATCAATTCCCGCAGGCCAGCCTCTGCACGGGCATGCTGGCTGCGCAAAAATTGGGCTCGGGCCTGCTCGCGCAGCACACCGTTAGCTTCTACAGGCAGACTGCCCTGAGGGGAGCGAATGCGTTTGAGCCAGAACATCCCCAGAGTGGCAGCATCGTAATAAAGTTTCTGCTCAATTTGGACATACATGCAGCTTTCCACACGATAGAGCGAAAAAGGATGACTGGGGCCGAGGTTTAAATCACACACTTTGACGGCCTCACGTACCAGCGCCAAGCGCTCTTTTTTGTCACCTTTTTTGCCGAGCAGGGCGGACAACTCGCTCAGGCACTCCTTGGCATACATGTTGTCCGGCCCGACCGAACGCCAGAATATATCAAGCGCCCGGCGGCCCTCAGCGGCGGCCTCATCGAGCATTCCGACCTTCTGGTAATAGGAAGCCAGGCGGCCCACCGTTCGCGCGGTAAGCAGGTCTCTTTCTCCTAGTTCAGCCAAGGTTTTGCGTCCGTATTCACGGCCAAGCGCGATCGCCTGTTCCTGTCCTCCGGCCAGAAAAACCGCCGTCATATGCTCCATTCGGCATAGGGCCTGATGTCTGAGGTTGTACGCAGCGTTGCCTGCCACCTTCCTGCAAACTTCGCCCAGCAGCTCCTCCGCCTCCTTGCCTTCACCTCGGATGTTGAGATTCTTCCCAAGCGAAAGCTGGGTGAAAAGCGTGCTGTTGTGACTCGGCCCCAGATGCTGCCGCTGCCAGGCAAGTATCCGGCGCAGTTCCACCATGCATTCGTCAGACGAGCCCTCCATCACGGCACGCTGTCCGGCCACACAGAAGCGCATGTCCCATACCTTCGGATCATCAGCGCCCAGCGCCGACTCCAGCAGGGCCAGCGCCTGACGGTAATTCTCCAGACACTGCTCGTTTGTAAACATGATGGCTGTTTCGCCCAGCATTTGCGCCTTCCGCACGGGATCGCCCCGGAACTTCATGATGCGCTCAAGCATCTGCTCTTTCATCAACACAGGATCGATGTTGCTGCCCGTGTGCCGTTCATCCAGATCACGAATCGTGTGCAAAATGATCTCCGAGACAGTTTGTGCCTCCTGCTTTTGCTTCAGCGCCACGCGTTCCGCCTCACGCGCCTTCACCGCCTGATAAGCCGACACCACAGTCCCCACGATCAGCGAAGCCGCGATGCCCAGTATCCCCAGCGTCGCCCCCTTGTGCCTCTGCGTCAGCTTCCACAGCCGCTCACCCGAGCTCACCGCCCTGGATTGAATCGGTTCCCCGTTCAGGTAGCGGTCCAGTTCATCCGCAAGGAATCCCGCGCTCGGCAGGCGTCGTGCCGGCTGCTTTTCCAGGCAGCGCAGGATCAGCGTGGCCAGATCCGCCTGCACTCGCTGCAGTGCTACCGCCGATACATTCTCCGGCCGTGCTTTGCCTTCCTTAGCCTCCTTCCTCATCGTCAGCTTCCCTGACGAACTGATCTCCGGCTCCTCCTGCGTGATCCGCCGCATCACCTCCACCGCACTACCCCCGGTGAATGGCAGCTTGTCCGTCAGCATTTGGAACAGCATCACCCCCAGCGCCCACACGTCACTTACCATCGTCACTTCTTTCGCCTTTCCCGCTGCCTGCTCCGGGCTCATGTAGTGCGGGGTGCCCACATAGGCATTGCTGCGCGTCAGTTGAAACTCCGCATCCAGCAGCTTCGCCAGTCCAAAGTCCGACAGCATCGGCTTTCCTGCCACATCCAGCAGGATGTTCGCAGGCTTAAGATCCCGGTGCAGCACTCCGCGCTCGTGCGCATACTGCACCGCACGTGCTATCCGGCTCATGAACGTCGCCGCCTCCCGGTCCGGCATGGTGCCACGTCTCTTCAGACGGTCTGCCAGCGATTCCCCCTCTGCCAGGCGCATGGTAAAATACGGCATGCCGTCTTCCTCCCCGCTCTCATAGATCGGCACGATGTCCGGGTGGTCCAGCTGCGCGATGGCCTGCGTCTCCGCACGGAACCGCGCCGCCTCCTCACGTGTGGCAAAGTGGGCGTTGCGCACCACCTTCAGCGCCACCACCCGCTTCAGCTTCACATTCTCTGCCTCATACACGATCCCCATCCCGCCACTGGCAATCTCCCGCACCAGCCGGTAGCCCGCAAACTCACAGGGCAGCGTCAGAAACCGCGTGGAAGACGCAGACTCAGGGCTTTGCTGCCCCGTCACATGATCAGCCTCCAGCCCCTCCTGCAGCAGGCAGACCAGGCAGACACCATCACGCTCCAGCCGGCCGGAGCAGACCGGGCATTGGTGCGGCTCGTTTGCGTTAGCGCTCATGCGGGAATTGAATACGCAGTTCCAGCACGCATCATGCCGCCATGGAGAGCAGGCTCACCAGATAGCGCAGTTCGTCGTCCACCTCTTCATCCTTCGAAACGATGTTCCTCACCTCCGTGCGCAACAAGATGCCAAATCGACGGCGCAAATCGCTCGCCGCCTTGCGCACCGCTCCGTGGGACATGCCATGACGGCTCGCCATCTCCTCCCAGTCAGGACCGGCGCCACTGCTGGCAAAAGTGCGCTGGCGCAATTCCAGCAAAAACTCGCTCCGCTCTCGCTGCTCAAGTTCATTCTCCAGCCGTTTCATGGCATGGTCCACCAGCGCGCGCGCCCAGCCGTGGTCGAAAGCCTTGTCGGGAGACTGTCCCTCGATCAAGGCTGGCTCGTCGACCCGCGAATCCATTTCTTCCAAACGCTGCAGCGCCATGCCGCCGCCACGCTTCACAGCATGATTGCGGTGATGTTCATTGTGGAGCCAGTTGGTGAAGCAGCGCAGCAGAAAGCTGCGAAAGCGCACCTCCCCACGCTGCACATTCTTCAACATGTCACATGACAGCAGATGTTCGAAAAAACCCTGCACCTCGTCCGACGCCCCATCATGCGATGATCCTCGCTGTCGCGCAAACACATACAAAGGCCGCCAGTAGGCCTTGGCCAGCCGCTCCAGACCCGTCAAAACTTCATCCTCCTCTTTGGCTGCCTGGATCATCGACCACATGGTGGCAGGAAACAGCCCGCTGTTCCCCGCTGGAAGGCCGGCTGAATTTGAAAAATTTTTGGCGGATATGTGAGGATCCATCATTCCTAAGAAACCGGTAAACGCTAAATGCTTCAAAAAATTTAACAACGCCAGTGCATCAAGAAAGGATGCTAGTGTAAGAAGAACGCAAGCTCCATGTCACCTCTTCAGGACCTGACCACCCTCGACCAACAGCACCTCTGGCACCCCTTCACCCCCATGCAGCAGTGGTGCGCGCCGGACCACACTCCGCTGCTGCTGGTGGAGGGCCATGGCTGTACGCTGCGCGATCAGTTCGGCAACGACTACCTCGATGGAAACGCCTCGATCTGGACCAACGCCCATGGCCATGCGCATCCCGTCATCAATGCGGCGATCATCGACCAGCTCGGTAAAGTGGCGCACACGTCCTTCCTCGGTTTTACCCATGAACCGGCCATCCGGCTGGCAAAAGAACTCGTCGACCTCCTGCCCGGCAGCAAAATCACGCGCGCGTTTTTCACGGATAACGGCTCCACCGCCATCGAATCCGCCGCGCGCATGGCCTTGCAGTACTGGAAGCAAAATGGCTGGCCGGGGCGAGACACACTCATCGCCTTTGACCGCGCCTACCATGGCGACACCCTCGGTGCCGCCAGCCTGGGTGGCATTCCTCTATTCAAGGGCAGTGGGAATGATTTCGGCTATCGCGTGATCACAGTCCCGAGCCTTGAGGCGCTTGATGCCATGTCTGCGGAAGAGCGCCACCGCATCGCCGCCGTGGTCATCGAACCGCTCATCCAGGGGGCCGCAGGCATGCGCCTCTGGCCGCAGGGCATGCTGAAGGCACTGGACTCCTGGTGCGAAGAGCAGGACGTTTTTTTGATCCTCGACGAGGTGATGACCGGCTTTGGCCGCACGGGAACAATGTTTGCCTGCGAGCATGAAAGCGTGGTGCCTGATTTCCTCTGCCTCGCGAAGGGCCTCACCGGCGGGTATCTGCCCCTCGCGGTGACTTTAACGACAGAACGCGTCTTTGAAGGCTTCCTGGGGGAACCCCACGAAGGCCGCACTTTCTTCTATGGGCACAGCTACGCCGGCAGCCAGCTGGGCTGTGCCGCTGCCCTCGCCAGCCTGCGGGTGTTTCGTGACGAACATGTGCTGGAGCAACTGCCTGCCAAAATGGCCCTTTTGGGCGCGTTAATGGCAGATCTGCCCGGCTACCGCCAATGCGGCATGATCGCGGCAATGACGATTGATTCGCCCGACCTGAGCCTCGGCGCCAAAATCTGCCTCGTGGCCCGCAAACATGGCCTGCTCACTCGCCCCATCGGCAACACCATCGTGCTGATGCCGCCTCTTTGCGTCACCCTGGCGGAAATCGAGCACATGGTGGCTGCGCTCAAAGCCGCCTTGGACGAAATTACGCCACCGGCGTGCCGAACAGCTTGAAAAGGAAGTACCCCAGCAGTGCCGTGACTGGAATGGTGAGAACCCAGGCCCACAGAATGCGCTGGACGACTCCCCATTTGATGGCGTTGAACCGCTTGGCAGTGCCAACCCCCATGATGCTGGTGGTGATGGCATGCGTGGTGGAAACCGGCATGCCAAAATGCCCCGCTGTGAAAATCACGGTTGCGGCGGTCGTTTCTGCGGCAAAACCATGCACGGGCTGTAGTTTCACCAGCTTGTGCCCCAGCGTCTTGATGATGCGCCAGCCACCGGCGGCCGTTCCAGCGGCCATGGTCAGGGCACAGGCGATCTTGATCCACATAGGGATCTGATCGCTCTTCGCACCCAGAGACTCAATGCGCAGGAAGCCGAGCCAGTCGGGAATCTGGGACAGATCGCCGGACTTCGTCGCTGCCAGCAGGGCCAGGGCAATGATGCCCATCGTTTTCTGCGCGTCGTTCGAACCATGGCTGACACCCATGAAGCCGGCGCTTAAGATCTGCAGCTTGCCAAACAACCAGCTGACCATGTGCGGTTTGAGAATGCCAAACACGTGGTTCAAGGTCGAGATCAGCAGATACAGGAACGACATCACCAGGAACCCCAGCAGCAGACCCGCAAGCGGTGAAGTGATCATCGGCAGAACCACTTTGTAGAGCAGGCCGCCGCCTTCATACCAAGCTTTCCCCGCTTCGGGAGCCTTGGACCAGATGAGTACCGACCAGTTGCCGCTAGCCGTTGCCAGAGTGGCTCCGGTGAGCCCGCCGACCAGAGCGTGACTGGAACTCGACGGCAGGCCAAACCACCAGGTGATCAGATTCCAGATGATGCCGCCCAGCAGCGCACAAATGATCGTTTCCGTGGTGACGAATGCGGCATCCACCAGGCCCGAAGAGATGGTCTTCGCCACCGCCGTGCCAAGAAACGCACCGGCCAGGTTCGTCACAGCCGCCAGAATGATCGCCAGTCGCGGCGTAAGTACCTTCGTGGACACCACGGTCGCGATGGAATTGGCGGTATCATGGAAGCCGTTGATGTACTCAAAGATCAACGCCACCAGCACCACGGTAAGAACGAGGGTCATGCGCGGCGGGCGGTCAGGAGTTCTTCAAAACAATGTGGGCGACGACGTTTCCTGCGTCACGGCAGCGGTCCACGACTTTTTCCATCAGATCGTAGAGGTCTTTGAGGATGACGACCAGCACCGCGTCCTTCTCAGAGGTGTAAAGCACCCGCAGGCAGTCGATCATGAGCTTGTCAGCCTCTCCTTCAACCTGCTGAATTTTGTCGTTCAAATCTTTCACGCGTTCGAGATGCATCTTTTTGCGCAGTTCCACCACCATGGTGAGGACGATCTCGGCGGCCGAATCCATAAATTTGATCTGGCGGGAAAAATCCACTCCAGCCAGACGCCCGCTGCAAATCAGCAGGCGCTCCGCGATTTTCTCGACCGTCTTGGGAATCTTGTAGAGCGCATTGGCCAGCGCCTCGATGTCCTCGCGCTCCAGCTCGGTAACAAAGGTTTTGCATAGCGCTTCATCGATCTGCTGGGTGATTTTTTTGTCCTCGCGGCGGGAGGCTACAAAGGCATCGAGATTCTGCGGTGCAGCCGGGTCGGAAAGCAGCTTGTGCAGAGACTGGACGCTCTCCCTGGCGTGGCTGGCGCTGGATTCGAGCAGGTCGTAAAACACATCTGATTTGCCGAAGATCTTTTGGAAGGAAATCATGGAGGGAACCCATCAGTGGACGGGGCCGCCATTTAGAGCGAGCAGCAGGGGGGCTGTCAAGGCAACCAGACCACACCAATGTGACGAAACTGGCACAACCACACTTGTTCCAGGGCAACAAAAAACCCACCTGCGGCAAGCCGCGGATGGGTTTGTTTGCAGATTTGCAGTTTTGGGGTGGAAACTAGCTGCTGGAAACAGCATCGGCACCACGCTCACCAGTGCGGATGCGGATAGCATCAAGCACTGCGCTGACGAAGACCTTGCCGTCGCCGATTTTACCAGTGTTTGCTGCTTTGACGATGGCGTCAACCACTGCGTCAGAACGGCTGTCGTCAACGACGACCTCAATCTTCACCTTCGGGAGGAAATCGACGGTGTATTCACTGCCACGGTAGATCTCGGTGTGGCCCTTTTGGCGGCCAAATCCTTTGACCTCAACAACAGTCATGCCTTCGACTCCGACTTCGGAAAGGGCTTCTTTGACATCCTCCAGTTTGAACGGCTTGATGATCGCTTCGACTTTTTTCATGGTTAACGGCAATTAGTAGTGTGGTTCACGAATTGCAACGATCAGAACCGTCGGAAGATGTTTTTTCCTGGCCCAATCTTTTGCAAAAATAGGTTTTAGCCAAAAGCGTGCCAACTCTGCGATTGATTTCTTCCTCACGCCAAAAACCAGCGCCCCTTGGAGGAGTGCCATATTGCAAACCCCCGGGCTTTCGCTTACCTCGGGCCATGCTCCGCACCGCCACGCTACTGGCCACATCCCTTTTCTGCCTCACTCCCTGTTGTCCCGCCCAGGATTCCCCGGTGGAGTTGAAGCTGCACTGGGAGCCCGGGCTGTCTTACCTCCAGGAATCAGACACCGACACCACGAATTTTCTGACGGCCCTCGGCAAAACCACCGATCAGAAGCTGCGCCTCCACCAGACCACCTCCATCACGGTCAGCAAGAATGCCGAAGAACGGACCGAGGCCAAAGTGCTGATCACCTCACTGCTGGGAGAAATGTCCTTCGAAGGCAAAACCTATGTCTTTGATTCAAAGAACCCCGGCTCCTCCAGCCCTCAGCTGCAGCGGACCCTCGGATCGACAGCAGGCAAAGGCTTCACCCTCGTTTATGATGCCAAAGACAATTTCGTCGATGCAAAAAACCTCGGCTCCATGGTCACGGGCGATATCGAACCCGACTTGAACTCCATCGCCACCGCCCGCCAGCTCGCTACTCTTTACCGTCGCTCCCTTGAAATGGGTCTCCCCAAAATCCCCGTCAGCCCAGGTGACAAGTGGATCTCCGATGAAATTGTTCCCTTCCCCCAGGCCGGCACGGTTCAAGTGAAACTGAACGCCAAATTCGACGGCATCGTTGACCGGGAGGGCCATCGCCAGGCCCAGATCGCCTTCGAAGGCACCATGAAGTCCAAACCCGACAAGGACAGCACCGGCCGCGAACTCGAAACCGAGCGCTCCGTAACCTTCGGCGACAATTCCAAGGTTAACGGCCATGTCTTCTTTGATCTGGAACGCAAAACCATCTCTCTGGCCGTCTTTTCCGCCGCAATTCAACTCAAAGTGGAAGGCAAGCCGATGCCCGTAAACCAGCAGGTCACGACACGCCTGGTCTCGATGAAGCCGACTGCAGCGGCTCCCGAAGCGGTCAAACCGTGATCAGCTCGCCGGACTAGCACCTTTCGCCAAGCCGCCAAGGTATGCCGCATTGATCAGGCATCATGACGTGGCTGCATCGCAGCAGAGACACCGCCTCGAACTGCGCACTGAAACATCAACAGTCTGATTTGCAGCAGAGCGAACCTCGATTAAAAAACAGCCGACCTGCATGAACGTCCACATTCTTCAGCATGTATTTTTTGAAGGCATCGGCAGCATGGCACCCTGGCTAGGGTTGCGGGGGGCGAATATCAGTATCACTCGCTTTTTTGAGTCATGGACGCTGCCCGATGTCAGCAGCTTGGACCTCATCATCGCCATGGGCGGCCCCATGAGTGTGAACGACGAAGCCGAACTGCCCTGGCTGATTCACGAAAAACAATTTATCCGCACCGCCATTCAACAAGGCGTCCCGGTGCTCGGGATCTGCCTTGGTGCACAGTTGATCGCCAGTGCACTCGGCGCGCGCGTCTATCCCGGCAGGCAGCGCGAGATCGGCTGGTTCGAGATTGAGGCGGTGCCGAATGCCGGCGGCGCATTTGCCTTTCCCAAAATCACGACAGTCTTTCACTGGCACGGAGAGACCTTTGATCTGCCCGAAGGCGCGGTCAACCTCGCACGCAGCGCCGCCTGCGAACACCAGGCCTTTCAAATCGGCTCCAACGCCATCGGCCTGCAATTCCATCTGGAGACAACGCCTGAAAGTGCCGACGCCATCATCACTCATTGCAGAAACGAACTGGTGGAGGACACCTTCGTGCAAACTGAAGGTACCCTCCGCTCAGTGCCACAGGCGGCCTATGAGCATATCAATGCCCTGATGGCGGATGTGCTGGACTACCTCGTCCGTCCAGAAAGGTAGCAACGCTTCTCTAGGCTAAACCAAAGACGTTACTTCGATCCGGCTGGATCACCGCCGGTCTCAGCGGGGAGGGACTTGCCTTTGAGCCAGACGTATTCCTTCCATGCGCCTTCGTAGAGACGGACGTTCGGATAACCGGCCACATGCTTGAGGTAGAACTGCAGGAGGCTGCCTTCGCGGGAGGTGCCGCAGTAGGCGATGATGTTTTTGTCTGGCGTGATGCCGGCCTTTTCGAGTTCGGCCTTCACTTCGGCGAAGGGCTTGAACTTGTGGGTGTTGTCCTTCTCCATCAGGCGTGCCCAATGGAAGCTGATGGCGCCGGGGATGTGGCCTTTGCGCAGCCAGACTTCGTCTTCGCCACGGAATTCGTTGATGGGACGGGCGTCGATGAGGAGGTTGCCGGGCTTGCCGACGTGGGCCTGCACATCGGTGACGTTGGCCGTGATGGTGGTGATGCCTTTTTCGGGCAGCGTTCCTTTGGGATTGCCAAAGTAATCCTGCACAGGCGCAAAGCCCTGCTTCTTCCATTCGGCGAGACCGCCATCGACGACCTTGATGTTCTGCACGCCGAATTTTTCCAGCACGTAAACGACCATGCTGGTGCTGAGGATTTCGTCGTTTGGCAGGACATCGCCGGTGGCATAGATGAGGTGGAGGCGGTCTTTATCGACACCGGCACGGATGAGCAGCGCCTGGGTGAGATCATCCGGCAGGTACTGCACGGGCACGGCTTCGTTGGTGCCGCGCAGGGTGTCGAAGTTGATGTGATGCGCCGTGGGCAGGTGGCCGCGGAAGTAATCTTTGTAGCCGCCGCGGGTGTCAAGCACGATGGGGCGCTTGGCGGCGTCTGGATTTTCGATGAGCGCCTTGGCTTCGGCACAGGTGATGAGGCCGATCTCGGCCTGCGCGGCGGAACTCAGCAGGGCAACAGCCAGGAATGAGAGGATGGATTTCATGAGGTTGGTGGTTGGGAGGGATTAAAAGGTGAAGACGTAGTTGATCTTGGCGATGACGCTCACGCGGTCGCGATCCGGGAAGTTGGCCCAGCCTTCGAACACGATGTGCTTGCTGAGAAAGTACTTGGCGCCAATGGCGGTGATGAGGCCCTGCTGATTGCGTGACTGCACGATGTCAGCGTTCAGGTTGAGATTGCGGTCAAAGAGCTTCCAGGTGCGGTCCACACCAAAGAGGAAACTGTTGCCATGGGTCTGAATTCCATAGCCGGCATGCAGGCGCATGACGTGGAAGTCATGGTACATCATCGCGTAGGTGAAGGGATCACGCGCACGCCTTGTGTCTGTGAGCGCGACACCGGCAACACCGAGAGCAAACATGCCATCCTTCCAGGGCTCGATGCGCGCCTTGGTCTGAAACAGCAGCGGGCCTGAGTAGCCGGTGCCGAGCGCGCTGTCGAGACCCCATTCCAGATGCAGGGGCTTGAAGTCCCAGCCGGTTTTAAAGCCTGCCCAATCCGATGTTTTGCCGGGGCCGCTGGTGGCGAACTGGTTCGAGCCGCCGAAGCTGCTGAAGAACTGCACCGCCACCGTGCGGTGGTCGATGGTTTCAGCGGTGGGGATGTTGTTAAGACCGGTCGGGGTGCCGAAGGCAGATGTGACTGCCATGAGAGCAGCGACTGTGAGGATGCGGGTTTTGTTTGTCATGGGGAAAAAGAGCGACCAAGCTGGAAAAATGCCGCCGCGACCAGGGCCGAAAGCGGGAGTGTGATGACCCAGGCCGCGAGCACCGGAATAACCGTATGCCACTTCGCCTGCCGGGTGGTGATGCCGATGCCGAGCAGTGCGCCGACGGAGACATGCGTGGTTGAAACCGGCAGGCCGCTGACATTGGCCGTGGTGACGAGCAGCGCGGTGGCAAGATTGGCCGCAAAGCCCTGGCCGGGGTTCATGCCGGTGATTTTGTGAGCCAGCGTCTTAGCGACCTGCTTTGCACTGATCAAACCACCTGCCGCCATCGCAATGGCGATCAAGATCATTCCGGCGCTGCCATGCAGCCAGCCCACGCCGAGAAGAAGCGCGGCCATTTTGGGCGTGTCATTCATGCCGCGCGCAAAACACACGGCGCCTGCGCTGAGGAAATGCAGCGTATCCAGCGTGCGCGTGCGGTGATCAGGCGCGAGCCGCAGGGTTTTCAGCACGAGGTAAATCACCGCCCCCACCGCCACAGCGAGCACCGGACTCAGCAGCAGGGGCTTGATAAAGCTCTCCCACAGTTTTGAGATACTCACCTCACCGGCGAGCCAGCCTGCGCCCAGCAGAGCCCCGGTGAGCATGTGAGTGGTCGAGACCGGGAAACCAAAGCGCGTGGCCAGCAAACCCGTGACACCTGCAGCTGAGGCAACAGAAAGCAAAAAGAGCGGCTGAGCGATCAGTGCATCGGGTACCAAGCCCTTGCCAGAAAAGGTCTTCAGCAGGCCCGCAGCCAGAAACATGGCCGCAACGCAACCCGCCGCCGTGGTGAGCGCGGCCCAGTTGACCGCTGAGCGATAGCTCGTCGTCCCGCTGCCAAACAACGACGCCACGCCTTTGAAATTGGCGTTCGCGCCGTTGGCATAAGCCACGACGACGACAGCGATGGTGATAAGAACAAGCATGGAAAAAACGCGGGCGCGTCTATTTGCGCATACTTGCAAATATGCAATGAAAACCAGCCGTTAAGGCAACAATTTCCTGCTGAAAGATCGTCGTCGAAACAGCGGGTCAGCCGGCCGCCAGGAGCTTCCGCGCACGCGCCTGACAGATGTGAAAAGCGAGGCCCAAACCGGCACCGAGACCGATGCCGTAAAAGACGCCCCAGCTCAGCATGGCGTACATTTTGTACAAGGGATACTGCTTGATGATAGCGGCCTCGGAGAGGCCGCCGACGAAGTAGCCGATCGCGTTCAAGAGGAACAGCGCGAAGAAGACTTTGACCACCGAGCGCAAGGCATCAAACGCGGCCACAAGCATGCAGGCCATGACCATGGTACCGGCGAGCAAACCGGCAATGCTGCCGAGGTGGCCGTGCAGCTTCATCCAGCACACAGTCCAGGCCACGGAATAGGCGGCAAACGCCGGGCAGAAGACCTTGTAAAATCGCGACATGGAACCCGGCCCGATGATGAGACGGTGCAGCAGTGGAGAGGTCAGGGCGAGGAACACGATAGCGCAGGCCACATACATGCCCACCTCTCCGTTCTTCCCCAAGTGCAGGTGAAACCATCTGCCAAACACGGCCCAAGGCACAAAGCCCGCCACGCTGACGATGGTGAAGCCGGCCATGCCGCGCAGGAGCGAAGCCCCGAGAGAAGGCACAGGAGAATCTGCCGCACGGGCGCGGGTGGCGATGCTTTGGGGGTCGAGTTGGAACCAGCTCATGGAGATACGTGCAGACGAATATTCACTGTGACAACCGCCACTTCGGGCAAAACGCTCTTACACGCATGATTCGTTCGCTGGAATGTACCCGACATTTGGAGCGTTCTTTGATTCCACCCTTCACGCGACCCCATTCATGACTCCTACCCGTTTTGCCTGTCTTTATTTTGCGCTGGTCCTTTCCGCCGCTGCCGCAGATGCACCTGCACCTGTGCAGACCACGCCGAAACTGGAGGTTCTGAACAAGCAGATCGCGGAAAACGCGGAAAACGCGCAGGCCTACGCCAACCGTGGGTACGTGATGACGCTGCTGGGGCGGAAAGAGGAGGCGCGTGCGGATTTAAAGAAGGCGCTGGCTCTGAACGACAAGCCTAACATGCACAACCGTGCGGGCTGGGCGTATTTCAACCTGGGAGACTACGCGGATTCCGTGCGTGAATTTGAGCTGGCGGCCAAGCTCAGCGACCATCAGGCGCACTACGACTACTACTCGCTGGTGCTGGGCTACTGGGGGACTGGAGACATGCAGAAGGCGCTGGAGAACTACCAGCTGGCCGCAGACAAAGATCCACGCTTTGGCAGCTACAAGACGCTGCAGGAACGGACGCTGGAATGGACCCCGCTGGAGCAGCGGGCGATCCACGAAATCTACGTGCTGTGGAGCAAGGCTTGGAAGCCCCTGTAAACGCGCGCTGCTGTTCTTTAGGTGGGGACGACGCCAATCAATGAACTGCTTCGGCAGGCGCAAACTCCAGCGTGCCGTGGTCATTTTCTGCATCGTGTGAATGGCATGGCTGCCAGCATGGAGTATGTGTAAGGCTCCTCATGCTGCAGTCTGCTTTACCCCGATTTCTCGCTCTCCTGCCCTGGATCATCGCTTCAACGTCATCCAGCGGTGCAGCGGTGGATGCTGTGAATCAGGAACTGGACCGGAATCTTCTGCCGCTGCTGGAACAGCGCTGCATGGACTGCCATGATGCCGATGCGAAAAAGGGCGACATCAGTTTTGAATTTTTGCACCAGCCCGGTGAGGCGCGGCATGACATCCGCCTGTGGGGCAAGGTGCGCGAGCAGATCCGTGCGGGGACGATGCCGCCGAAGGCAAAGCAGCCGCTGGAAGCAGCGCAGCGCGATTTGCTGCTGAAGTGGATCAAGAGCAATGAGAACGCGGTGCTGGAAATGCCCTCAGCGCGGCCTGGCGTGGCGCGGTCGCGGCGGCTGAACCGGGAGGAGTATAACAACACGCTGCGGGATCTGCTGGGCATCGCCAAGAGGCCGGGTGACAAGTTTCCGGCGGACGGTGCAGGCGGAGAGGGATTCGCGAACAGTGCGGATACGCTGAGCCTTTCACCGCTGCTGGTGGAGAAGTATCTGGGGGCGGCGGACGAGGCCGTGGCGGAAGTGTGGCAGCAGGGAGAGCTGTGGCACCGGCTCATTGCGCCGGTGACGAGTGACAAGCTGCCGCCGGACACGGGAGCGGAGCTGGCGCTGCGGCCGTTTTTGGTGCGTGCCTTCCGCCGACCGCCTGCGGAGCCTGAAGTGCAGGCGTTGCTGAATGTTTTCCGTCAGGCGTGGCAGAGGAAGCCGAACTGGGATGAGGCGATGAAGGTGATGTTCAAGGCGGTGCTGGTATCGCCGGGGTTTCTTTTCATCGAGGAGACGGCACGCAAGGATGCGAAGGAGGCACGGCGGCTGGGGTCTTATGAAATGGCCGCGCATCTGTCGTATTTTCTGTGGTCGTCGATGCCGGATGAGGAGCTCATGAAGCTGGCGGCGGAAAACAAACTGCAGGACGATGCCGTGCTGGAGACGCAGGTGCGGCGCATGCTGAAGAGTGAGAAGGGGCAGGCCTTCACCAAAAACTTTGCTGGGCAGTGGCTGCGCTTTGATCAAGTCTTTAACACGGTGGACCCAGACCGCCGGAAGTTTCCTGAGTTCAACGGGGATCTGCGCCAGGCGATGTATGATGAGATTTTCGGATTCTGTGACCACTTGCTGCGGCAGAACGGGCGGGTGCTGGACTTTCTGGACAGCGACTACAGCTTTCTCAACGAAGCGCTGGCCAAGGTGTATGAAGTGCCGGGGGTGCAGGGCAAGGAGATGCGGCTGGTGAAGTTTCCCAATCCACGGCGCGGAGGGCTGACGGGCATGGCGGCGATTTTGGCAAGTACCGCGTATCCGCAGCGCACCAGCCCGGTGCTGCGTGGGAAGTGGGTGCTGGAGCAGCTGCTGGGAACGCCACCGCCGCCGCCACCGGCGAATGTGGGGCAGCTTCCGGAAGATGACCGCGCACTGAAGGAAACGACGCTGCGCAAGCGGCTGGAGGCGCACCGTAACAAGCCTGCGTGCGCGGGGTGCCACACACGGCTGGATCCGCCGGGGTTTGCGCTGGAGAATTTTGATGCGATCGGCAAATGGCGCGACAACGAGAACGGGAAGCCGCTTGATGCGACGGGGGTGATGCCGGGTGGGCGGGCCTTTGCGACGCCGTCGGAATTTCGCCGGCTGCTGATGGAGGAGAAGAGCTTGTTTCTTCGCACGCTCTGCATGCGGCTGCTGGGGTATGGCACCGGAAGGACGGTGGAGCTGAATGACCAGCCGACGCTGCTGCGGCTGGAGAAGGTGCTGCGGGATGGAGATTACCGCAGCGAGCCGCTGATCATGGCGGTGGTGAAGAGCGAGGCATTTCGGGCGAGGTGGTGAGAGGACAGCACCTACGCAGACGTGTGGCGGAGCGGGTTGCAGACGCTGCTAGTGGACGCCGTGTGAGTTAGAAGAGCAGGGGTTGCTTTCCGGTTTTGCAGGTCCAACCCAGGGTCGCCTCGCTTAGGCTTCCTCATTCGCTCTGCGAGCTTCGCAGGACAGGCACTTGCCCAGGGCTACGTTATGTCGCCCCTTTGGAGCTGGGGAACCTGTGGGAAGGGAGCTTTGGAGGTATTTGAAGGTCTTGAGACGTTCGCCGCGGCTGGGGGACCAGCCGCCCTACCTTTAAGAGGCCACCTTGGATGTTTCTACCACGTTATACCAGGCCTTTGAGGGGCCCGGTGCTGTCGCCGAAGCGGTCGACTTGCGTGCCGCCGAGCTGGAGCATGCTGAGGAAGAGATTGCAGAGAGGGGTGTCGGTGGGGCTGACGAGGTGGCGGCCGCCGGCGAGTCCACCGCCGTGACCGGCGAGGACGAGGGGGAGATTCTTGGGGCTGTGGGCATTGCCATCGCGCATGCTGGAGCCGAAGAGGAGGAGGGTGTGATCGAGCAGGGTGCCATCGCCTTCTTTGATGGATTTCATGCGGTCCAGCAAATGAGCGAACTGCTCCACATGCCAGGTGTTGATCTTTTGATACTGATCCAGCTTCTCAGCTTTGTTTTCGTGATGAGAGCACTCGTGATGGCCGTGCTTGACGCCATCGAGGAAGGTGAAGTTTTTGCCGCTGACTGCCCAGCCGAACATGAAGGTGCTGACGCGGGTGGTGTCGTTCCAGAAGGCGAGGGTCATGAGCTCCATCATGAGGCGTGAGTGCTCGGTGTGGTCGAGACGGAGATTGCTGCCCGGGTCCTTTTGCTGGGCCATGGCGGTGGTGATGCGCTGATCGAGCTGGGTGATGGCTGCTTTGGCGGCGGGATCGAGATTTTCACCGCTGGCGACGCGGGCGATGTCTGCCTCGATGCGCTGCTCCACGCTGCGAATGCTTTCCAGATACTCATCGAGGCGGCGCTGATCGTCTGTGCCGACGCGGCCGCGGAGGGCTTTGGCGTCTGACATGACGAGGTCGAGGACGCTTTTGTTTTCGAGTGCGGAGGCTTTGCGCTGCTCGGGGTTGTCGCGGAAGAGGCGATCGAAGACGAAGCGTGGATTGATCTCCGGCGGCAGCGGGGAGCTAGGAGTGCGCCACGCGACATGGGAGCCGTATAGCATGGTGTAGTTCACGTTGAAATCGACGCCGGTCATCACCGGCTCGGTTCCCAGCTCCAACGAAGGGAAACGTGCCAGACGGCCCGCCTGCTGGGCGAAGACCTGATCCATGCTGACGCCGCAGTGGAGATTTTTGCCGGTGGTTTTTTCGATCTCGGTGCCGGTGAGCCAGTTGGCGGTTTTAGCGTAGTGGCCATCTCCGCCGCGGCAATTGGCGTGGCCGAGCTGGGTCAGGATGTTGATGTCTGCGCGGTGCCGCTCAAGCGGCTGAAGGATGGGGGAGAACTTGAAATCTTTGCCTTCACCTTCCGGAGTCCAGCGGTCCTGACGCACGCCGTTTGGCATGAAGAGCACGCCGATGCGGGTGGGAAATGATTTTCCCTGCGCGGCACGGGTGGTGGGAGCCATCGCATCCAAGAACGGGAGTGCGATGGTGGCCCCAAGACCACGCAAGGCTGCACGGCGGGACATGGGATCTCGGGGTGTGGAAATATAACTCATGCTTCGTGGGGGAAGCAGAGGCTACGCCATTCTTGTGGCATTGCTTGCGGAATTCCCAGGGTTGGGCCGTTTCAAAACGCCGTGAGGCGGAGGGGAACGGCTGAATTTTGCGCCAAGGCTTGGAGGGCCAGAGGCGGCATCGGAGTGCCGCGGTCCCGGCTTAGCAGCAGCCGCTGCCGGGTATGCAGCCGCCTTTGGTTTCCATGACCACTTCGCCATCGCGGTGGGTGGGGGTGGGTTTGCCGGGGCGAAAGTGTTCTTCGTGATCGATGGTGGCCTTGAGGCCGAAGAAATTCAGCGTGGTTTCGGCGAGGCCGTCCTTCACGGCGTCCATCAGTGAAGCGGGGTCGGCTTCGGCGCGGAGATTCACGATCAACTGACCGCCGGTGGTGGGCTCGTCGAGCTCCATGCCGAGCTCGGCGACGTAGTCGCTGCGAACGAGATTGATGCTGGCGAGTTCGCCGCCGATGCCGTCGTCGGGACTGAAGGTCATTTTGAAATGGGCGATCTCGGCACCATTCTGCTGGAGACGCGCCTGAACGATCAAGGCGAGCTGTTTGAGAAAGGCGTTGGCGTCAAACTCGTCGTCTGCTTTCAGCGTCACCGTGGCATTGAGCCAGCCAAGGAGGGCTTCGCCGTCGGCGTAGACTTCGTAATCGACGGCCATGGGATTGCGGCGGGCCTGCTCGTTTGTCATGAGGCTGGCGAAGAGTTCATCGAGGCCGGTTTCCTGGCGTGGCGAGGCGGTAACGATCTTGGCCAGGGGAAATTCTTTGGCGAGAACCGTGCGCAATTCCTCGCGCTGGGCGTCATCGATGAGATCGCTTTTGCTGATGACGATGATGTCGGCCTCTTCGAGCTGCTTTTTGAAGATGTAGGCCACCTTGGCGGAGAAGGTGCCGCCTTGATCCAGGCCGAAGACACGGCGGGCGCGGATGGGGTCCACGAGAACGCTGAGCGGGGCGACGGTGAAGGCGTCTCCATACATGCGGCGCAGCGGATAGGTGACGGTGGCGACGAGATCGGTGCAACTGCCCACGGGCTCGGCGATGAAGACATCGGGCTTGGCATCGTTGGCGAGTTTGCTGGCGGCATCGACGAGGGTATTGAAACGGCAGCAGAAGCAGCCGCCGGCGATTTCCTCGGTGGCATAGCCCTGGCCGCGCAGAAGCTTGGTATCGACGAGGCCGCCTGCCTGGTCGTTGGTGATGAGGCCGACCCGGAGTCCTTGATCGCTGAGATGCTTGGCGAGACGACCGACAGTGGTGGTTTTTCCTGCGCCGAGGAAACCGCCGATCATGATGTAACGTGCTTTGGAGGACATGGGGTGGGTAGGGAGATTGGGAGTTTCGACAAGCGGCTGCAACAGCGCAAACGATGATGCAGCGGTGTTTTTCAGCGAGAGCCAGTCGTGCAGGTTGAGAGCGACCGGGCTGCCTTTGATGAAACGATTGCCAAAGTCGTCTTCCATGGCGCTCTGCGGGCCGAGATAGACGACGGTTTGATCTTTTTTGGCGGAGCGGAAGCCGGGCTTTACGGCGCTGAGGAGGACCTCACGCAGCGGCACGCCTTCGGCCTCGAAGTAACCTTTTTCGGAGAGCTTGGTGAAACGCGCATTACGAAAGCCGGCCTCGTGCAGCAGGGGCACGAGGGTGGGGAAATCTGGGACGTGCTGCACTGCTGCAGCGGGACCGGGCAAGGGTGGAGAAGGGTCTGCCAACGGGCGATCTGCGACGAGGCCGTGCAGGGAAACGGTGCCGCCGGGTTTAAGAATGCGCAGGGCGTCTTTGAGCAGAGCGGGGAGATCAATGCTGGTGGCGTTGAGAGTGCCTTCCAGCACGACTTCCTGCACGCTGAAGACATCCTGCGCGAGTGGCAGGGTGAGGGCTTCGCCGAGACGGTGGGTCCACGTCACCGGAGGAGCGACGGCCTCGGTGTCGCCGCCCATGAGGGTGGGCAGTTCGCTTTCGGGAGAATGGTGGTCCCCGTGATCGTCGAGGTCTTCGTGGAAGACGTAGAGTTCGAGGAGAACGCCATCGGGATCGCGCACCCAGAATTTGGTCTGGCGGGAATAGCAGCAGGCGACGCCGTCTTCGCGGAGGGTTTTGTGCCCGGCCTGCTCCAGGCGCATCTGAATGGCGACGAGTTCTTCGGAATCGAGCAGGCAAAGGCCGACGTGATTGAGCGAGCCGCCAGCGCCAGCGCGGCCGGGGATGAGAGAGAACACCGTGGGTGGTGATTCGACTTCGAATTTGGCGTAGTCGGCGTGATGCTTGGCGGGATCGAGGCCGAACAGCACACGGTAAAAGGCCACCGAGCGGTTGAGGTCGGAGACGTTGAGAGAGAGGTGAAATTTACGGACGGAGGTGCTCATGCGGCAGACGGGCGCGGACGCAAGGTCAGCACCAGAAGGCCGAGTAGAACGCACATCGGAGCCGCAATCATCAGCGTATTTGCGTAACCGTGCAAAAATCCCGCGCCACGCTCCAGCAGCAGGGGGCCGAGTGCGGAGGCGAGCACGGTACACATCTGTGCGACGCCTTGAATCCTCCCGAGGTGGCGTTTGCCAAAGGAGTCGCCCCAGATGGCGAAAAAGGCGACGGTGATGATGCCGCCAGAGAGTCCCATAAGGGCTGCGAGGGTCCACATGCCAGCGCTGGTTTGGATGAACATGTAGGAGGCCAGTGCGGCTGCTTGTACGATCAATGCCCCACCCAGCCAGAAGCGGATGGGCAGCCAGCGGAGACCAGCGCCACAGATCATCTGGCCGAGCAGAGCGATCATGGCTGAACCGGCGAGGAACTGATAGGCCATCTTTTGATCAAAGCCGCGCTCTGCCAGCAGAGCTTGATTGAACAAGCCCGTGGCTGACGAAATGGCGGCGAAGGCTGCAATGCCTGCAGCGTAGGCCCAGAAGGCGGGAATGCGTATGGATTGAGCCAGAGTGAGATCCTCGTCAGTGCCAGCCTCCTCCTGCTTCTCGGCGCTGGTGTTGCGCAGCCAGAGTGCGACGGGCATCATTACAAGCAGACCGATGCCGATGCCACCCCAGGCGATGCGCCAGCCGGAATCATGCACCACGCCGCCGACGATGACGAAGGCGACCATGAAGAGCACGGACATCAGCACCGCGTATGAGCCTGCGGCGGCACCGGACTTGTGTTTGAAGGCACGGCCGGCCACGGCGAGACTCAGCACGGACATGGCGCCCTGGCCGAAAGCACGCGTGAGGAAAACCAGAATGAACAGACCCATGGCAGCCACGTGCATGCCGCTCATCACAAGGACGATGATGGCCAGTGCTGGCAGCAGAATGAGTGCTCCGTTTTTAAGCCCGCAACGGTCCAGCCACGCCCCCACAGGCAGGCAGGCCAAGGCGCCGCCGAGCGTGGCCCAGAGATTGATCTGAGCATAGCTGTCGCGTGAGAGCTGCAGATCGTTCAATAGTGGTTCGGTGATGAGGCCCAGGCCCTGTGATCGGCCGGGCAGCGTGGCGAGCATGAGCAGGGCACCGGCTATGACCTGCGTCCAGACGGCGGGGGTGGAGTGTTTGGGATCGCTCATCGGAAGTAGGTCTCGGTCTTGCCGTACTCGGCGTAGCGCTCCTGGAGCCACTCGTGGAAGAAGGCGTAATGGGCGGTGCGGACGTCGCCGCCATCACGTGCGGCATTGAAGCTGAGGTAGAGCAGGCGGCGGGAGTGAGGGGATTTGTTCGGTGCGGAGCGGTGAGGGGTGAAGCCGCTGAAGAAGGCGACGTCTCCGGGCTGGAGTTCCAGCACGACGCCTTTGGTGAGATCCACCTGATCGTCCTTCAGGGTGTGGTACATGCCATCACGCGGGCTCATGCAGCCCTGCTGATGGTAGCCGGGGAAGACTTCGGTGGCGCCGCTGGAGGCATCCGAAGGATCGATGGCAACGATGACGGTGAGAAAGGACTCGGGGAAACTCTCCCAGGAGATGTAGTCCTGATGCATGTCGTAGCCCTTGGCACCCGATGGCTTGAAGATGAGCTTGTCTTTGAAGAGGAAGGCGGGCTCGCCGTAGAGCTGGGCGGCCATGTCGCTCAGCAAAGGAGAGCGGGCGATGCGTTCGCACACAGGGCTGATGTCGATGACCGGATCGAAACAGTCGAAGCGGCATTCTCCGGTCTCCGCATGGTCCTGCCAGCGGCAGCGAATGTTGTTCACGTCGATGAGCGGAGTGAGTCCTGTGAGGCATGCAGCTTCGTTTTGAAGTTCGGCGGCATGGGCGGCAAAGACACCGTGTGCCGTGACGAAGCCATCACGATGATAGTCGGCGATTTGTTCTGGAGTGAGAGGCATGGGAAGAAGAGTGAACGCACAACGGCGGCTGACAGCGTGAGAGCGCCATCAACCGCCATTGCACCAACTTTAACAGACTAAAATTTGATGCCTGCGCGCACCCCGCAGGTAAGCGGCGCACCCATTTCACCGATGTAACCGGAAGCGGCAAGTCCGCCTGCGAACGGAATGGCAATGGGAATGTAATGAGTGTTGAAAGCGTTGTTCACGAAAAATTCGCTATACCAAGTCTCCCTGCGCAGGCCGACGCGGAAGTTCGCCAGCGTGTAGGCGCTCTGACCAGCGCCGTTGACGCTGTCATAAACGAAACCGCCCATGAACTGCACATCACCACGCGCATAGAGGGTCCAGCCACGGCTCAGTTCCCAGTTATACTGGCTGCCGACAGCAGCGGTGTAGTTCGGAGTGTAGGGGATTTTGTTGCCGCCGATGCCGACCTGGGTTCCGATAGGACCGATGAGAGGATTAGTATCGGTGCTGCCAGACAAAAACCGTGCGGTCTGCAGGCCAGCACTGCCAAACAGCGTCCAACTGGAAGTTGCCTGATAATTGAGGGAGAGTTCGATGCCTTTGGAAGCGGCATTACCGGCATTGACGATGTTATACTGCGCAGGAGCGGTGCCGTTCGGGGTGTTGAGCTGGAGGTTTTTCCAATCCGTATAGTAGAAGGCGAGCTGGAAGCCCAGTTTTTCCTGGAGCGCGCGACCCTTGACTCCCATTTCGTAGTTCCAACTGCGTTCCTGCTGGTAGTCGGTCGGTCCAGTCAAGGCGGCTGTGTTGTAGCCGCCCGCCTTGTAGCCACCGGAGAAACCAAGATAAGCCATGAGGTCCGGGGTGAATCGGTAGGAGACGGCCGCCTGCGGAGTGGCATAATTGAAGGAACGGGCTCTGTGTGAAGCAGCAACAAGCCCAGTAAGCGTGCTACTGCTCGTAAGGTTGCCTGTTTTATTTTCATAGTCCCAGCGCATGCCGCCTGTGACGTCCAGCTTGCTCCAGAGGGTGAACGTGGACTGTGCATACAGGCCCATGCCTTGATCGTGCAGGCCAGCGCTGGTGTTGGTGTAAAAGGGTGCACCAATCGAAAGAACTTGCTGAGTCGTCTGATTGTAGGTCTGATCGAAGAAGAACGCACCTGCCTGCCAGGTAAAGAAAGCCGAATCGCAGATCGTCACCGGCTTGCCTTTAGAATTAGAGAAGCGGAACTCCTGAGACCAGGTGGCCTGGCGTTCCTGATTGTTGCGTACCAGCAGGGGGCCGGCACCCGGGAAAGCCTGGGCAGTGGAGTAGTCGAGGTCCGTGACGTTTACGGTTTTCCACCACACCAGACCGGTGATGGAGGTGATGTCGAACGAGTCGGCATGCCAGGTCGCCTGAAGCGTCGGCATGAGCACGTTACGCTTGACGAAGCCAACGGTGTCACGGGCCGATCGAAACGGTGTGGTGCGCAACTGACCCAGATCATTCAGGGCGTAATCACCGTCCCGATCACTTTGACCCGCAAGGATCAAACGCACTTCCAAGCGCTTGTCCGGCGTCCAAAGGAACTGCGACTTGCCGAACCAGGAGCCGCGATTGTCGATCGGCTGGTTGTTCACGGTGTTCTTGGTGTAGCCGTCACGCTGATTGTAACCGCCCATGAAACTGAAGCCCAGCACGTCCTCCACAATGGCACCGCTGACCCGCGCACGGTAATCCTGCAGGTTGTAATTGCCGATCGTGGTCTGCGCCTCGCCCTCCCAGCCCTTCATCGTGGGCTTGCGGCTGGTGATGTTGACCAGACCCCCTGCGGTGTTGCGGCCAAACAGCGCGCCGACCGGTCCACGCACGAAGTCGATCTGATCGACGTCGATCAGCGTGAGGCTGGAGGAGTTGCCATTGGTCTGCGGGACACCGTCCATGTAGGTCGTGACACTCGGATTGGTGGGCGAGCCGCCGATACCACGCATGCGTGGAGAGCTGGTCTGACGCGCACTGAACTCGGTGAAGTAGGTGTTCGGCGCATACAGAGCTGCGTCCTTCACGGTGGTCATCCCGGCGTCCTGAATCGTCTTCCCAGTCGTCACTGTGGCACTGATGGGAGCTTCGAGCAGACTCTTGGTGGAGAGCTTCGGCGCGGAGATTACAATCTCACTGAGATCGACCGGCTTGGTTTTGTCGTCTTTTTTTGTGTCTGCCTGCTGAGCGAAGGCGGAGCAGGTGGACATCAAGGCGGTCACGGCAAGGAGACGTGGCAGCCCACAACGCAGGGATGAGTTCGGGAGAGTCATGGCGCGCGTGCTTTATCTTATTTGCGCATATTGGCAATTATTATTTTAACCTGTGCGCTTCGGGATTCTTGCGGGAGTACGGCGATCTGCTAAACATCCCTGCATGCCCTCACGCACCGTGACACGTTCATTCGACTGCCTCACCGCCATGCGCGCGCTGGGAGAGCCGACACGTCTGCGGCTGGTGCGTCTGCTCATCGGTGGTGCGAAGCCGGTCACCGAGCTGTGTGAAGCTCTGAATGTCACGCCGTACAATGTCTCGAAGCATCTGCGTGTGCTCAAGGAAGCAGGACTGCTCGAGGTGGAGAAGCATGGACAGCAGCGGATCTATGCTCTGGCGGAAGCGTTCAGTGAAAAACTCGCACGGAATTCCAACACGC
This sequence comes from uncultured Verrucomicrobiota bacterium, assembly GCA_903838675.1. Lineage (GTDB taxonomy): Bacteria > Verrucomicrobiota > Verrucomicrobiia > Verrucomicrobiales > Verrucomicrobiaceae > Prosthecobacter. The sequence continues at coordinate 128,513 of CAILZI010000213.1, read as the reverse complement.
TCGACCTGGGCTGCTGCCAGTTTCATTTCGACAAGCTGCCGGAGTAGGGTGCGATTCAGCGAAAGCCTGGGGGCCGATTGGCGTTCTCACCAGCCATGTTTCGCCTCGCCTTTTTTTTCTGCATTCTTTGCCCTTCGCTCTTTGCTGCTGCAAAGCCCAACGTCCTGCTCATCTGCGTGGATGACTTGAAGCCGCTGCTGGGCTGCTACGGCGATACCGTGGTGAAATCGCCGAACATTGACCGTCTAGCCAAACGGGGCGTGCTGTTTGAAAAGGCGTATTGCAATCAGGCGGTGTGCTCGCCTTCGCGCAATGCGCTGCTCACGGGGCTGAGGCCGCAGTCACTGGGGATCTATGAGCTGAGCACCAACTTCCGCAAGGCCGCGCCGAATGCGGTGACGCTGCCGCAGCACTTCAAGGCGAACGGCTACCACGCGGAGGCTCTTGGCAAGATCTACCATGTGGGGCATGGCAATGTGAACGACGTGGCCTCCTGGAGCGTGCCGCACTTCACGCCGCAGACGATCGGCTACGCGCTGAAGGAAAACAACCTGCCCGACTCCACTCGGGAGCAGGCGCTGTTTGAAAACAAGACGGAGGCCTGGAAGCTGCCGCGCGGCTCAGCCACTGAGTCCGCCGATGTGCCTGACAACCGCTATGGGGACGGCGTGATCGCGGATGAGGCGGTGAAACGTCTCGAAGCGGCGAAGCAGAAGCCTGATGTGCCTTTTTTTCTCGCCGTGGGTTTTTTGAAACCGCATCTGCCTTTTGTGGCACCAAAGAAGTACTGGGATCTCTATGATCCGTCCTCCTTCAAGCTGCCCGCATTGCAAACAGCGCCTGCAGGTGCGCCTGAATTTGCGCCGACGACCTGGGGTGAGCTGCGCCAGTACCGGGACATACCGGAGCAAGGCCCGCTGACGCAGGAGCAGGCCATTCACCTCATCCACGGCTACCATGCGGCCACGAGCTACATGGATGCGCAGCTTGGCAAAGTGATCGATGCCCTGGATGCGAGCGGCATGGCTGGCAACACGATCATCGTGCTCTGGGGCGATCATGGCTGGCACCTCGGTGACCACGGCATGTGGTGCAAGCACACGAACTACGAGCAGGCGGCGCGCATTCCTGTCATCGTCGCAGCACCGGGCATTCATCCGGCGCGCACGCAGGCGCTGATTGAATCCTGCGACATCTACCCCACGCTGGCTGAGCTCGCACAGCTTCCTGCTCCTCCGCAGGGTGATGGGCGCAGCTTTGCCGAAGTGCTGCAAAATCCTGCAGCCGCCGTGCGTGATCATGTCATCCATGTTTATCCGCGCGGGGGCGGTTTGATCGGTCGGGCGATCCGCACTCAGCGTCATCGTCTTGTGGAATGGAAAAAGCCCGGCGCTGCGCCGGACACGGCCATTCTTGAACTGTACGACTACGAAGCCGATCCTGCTGAAACGAAGAATCTCGCGACTGAGCAGCCTGCCGTTGTGACCGTTCTCCGCCAGTTTCTCTCACAGCATCCCGAGGCCAAACCGCAGATGACCAGCAAGCCGGAGGCTGCGCCTAAAAAGCCCGCGCAGGATCGGGGCAAGATGTTTGATCAACGCGACAAGGACAAGGACGGCCAGCTCACCAAGGAGGAGTTTTTGCTCAACCAGCCTGACCCCGACGAGGCGCCGAAACGCTTCCCTAAATTTGACACGGACGGCAGCGGGACGCTGAGCCGTGAGGAGTTCATCAAGGGTGGGAAGAAGTAACTTCGCCGTGCTCAGTTCTGCGTCTTTTGCCGCTTCCAGATCTGGCACATGTACCAGGCTTTGAAGGTGGCCGCGAGCTCCCGGTAATTGGAACAGCCTTTGAGCATCGTCCCGGCAAAACCTGCAGCCAGAAACTGAGCTGCAAACTGGCTGCGGTCGGCGCGTGAGACGTTCCCTTTGCGCATCTTGCCGAGGAAGTGCCCCATTTCGCGCACGACCTGCTTCTGCAAGGCCTTGCGCAGTGCAGCCGGCTGACCCCTGGCAAAATCCTTCAACAGCGCCGCGACTTTGAGGTAGCTGGCGATGCGATGATGTACTTTGGCAGCATCGCGCGACTGCGTCAGTGAGCTTGGATTGCTCCGGTAGCCATAGAGAGGCGGCTGTGAAAATCCCATGCGTTTGACGGCCAGCGCCAGCTGCACCGTCCATGGGATGTCTTCATGGATCATGTCGCGCCTGAACCGCATCTGCGCCGCTTCAATGACACTGCGCCTGCAAAACTGCAGCCACACGTAGTGGGGCCACTCGCGCCGTCTGACACCCTGCACCAGCCAGTCGGCTCCGGTCAGGATGGAATCCCATAGCTGGCGGTTGAGAATGGACGGCGGCTTCGAAGCAAGGAACGCCTGAGGATCTGCCCGGAAGCTGAAACCATTGCACAGGAGACAATCCAGGCTGCCCTGCTCCGCCTGCTGATGCCAGGCGGCCAAGGAGCCGGGAGCGATCCAGTCATCTCCATCCAGAAAGGCCAGCCATTTGCCCGAGGCACGGTCCAGCCCGGCATTCCGCGCGGCGGAGACGCCTTGATTGGTCTGCTCGATCACGATGATTCTGGGATCAAGTGCTGCATGGGCTTTGATCTTGCCCAGCGACCCGTCTGTGGAGCCGTCATCGATGATGATGATCTCCACCGAAAGCTCTGACTGCGCACGAGCCGACGAGAGGGATTCATCCAGAAACTGCTCGTTATTGAAAACGGGAATGATGAGTGAGACGTCGGGTGGCATGGAGTTCTGGAGCGCCGTTAAAGAGGCCAAGGGAATCAATCCTTCAATCGACATCTGTGGAATTAATGTTCACGCAGCCTGCTCCATCCCGCTCTGGCGGTACTCAGACGGGGAAACGCCAGCATGGCGGCGGAACCAGGCGGTGAAGTGGGATGCATGACGAAAGCCAAGGGCAAAGGCGATTTCCTTGAGCGTGGCGTGATCCGTCACGATGCGTTCGCGTGCGACATCGAGGCGCCGGCGCTCCATGAACATGCGCAGCCCGATGCCAAAGTGCTGCTGCAGCAGTTGCTCAGCACGGCGGATGCCGATCGGGAAATCCGGCGGCAGGCTGGGGGTTGTTTGATCCAGAGGCAGCGACTGCAACCATGAGATGAGCTGATCCACACGGCGGCGTGTTCGCACCTGAGGCGCAGGGTGAACACCGAGTTGTTGCAGCGTTGCGATCAACACCCCAAACCAAGCGGCGAATGCGGCCTCACGCGCGGCCCACTCGGCAGCGGAATACGTGGAGGGCTCGATGGCCTGACGATAGGTGACGACTTTTTGTGCGCTGTGAATGCTGGTGAAAAGCTGCCGGGTGGCTTTTCGCAGAGCGGGAGTTTCAGCAGCGAAATTGAGAGCATTGCGGAACAGCGACGTGCCATCGGGCCACTGGCTGCGGAAACCGACGGAGAGCAGGCGGGTATGTGCCGCAAACCAATGCCGCCGCAGATGGGGGGAGGAGAAGAAGGCCTGACCGCATGGCACGAGGGTCGCTTTGCCATCGGCCCGGATTCGAACTTCACCGCGCTCCACGAAGAAGACGCCCGCAGGCACCGGGATCTCGGCAGACCAAACCTCGCATTGCGGCACAGGGCCGCGATACACCCACAGCCACTCGTGGCGCAGGCTGCGCCAGACATCGCCGGGGAGTTGGATGGCCTTCGGTTTCAGCATCAGGCAGCTATGCGGGGGATGTAAGCGATTTCAATCCGGCATAATTCACCCCGGTTGCCATAGGAGCCTGCATGGCTTTGATCCACGGATGAAATCCAACCTCCTGCTGCTCGCGGCATTCACGGGCTTTCTCACCGCCGAGGAGCCCCGCCAAGTCAGCGGCATCTACCCGAGCCTGGCCATGTTCAACAACGAAGGCGAATGCGGTACGGGCGCCGTGGTGCCGTGGGCGGACCGGCTTTGGGTCATCACGTATGGGCCGCATCTGCCGTTTGGATCGAGCGACAAGCTCTATGAGATCACGTCAGATTTGAAACAGATCGTGCGGCCGGAGAGCGTGGGTGGAACGCCGGCGAACCGGATGATCCATGCAGAGTCGCAGCAGCTATTCATGGGGCCCTATGTGATTGATGCGGAGCGCAAGGTACGGGTGATACCACCGAGCAAGATGCCGGGCCGGCTCACCGGCAATGCGCGTCACTTGAGCGATCCCGCTGGCAAAATCTATTATGCGACGATGGAAGAGGGTCTGTATGAGGTGGATGTGAAATCGCTGGCGGTGACCTCTTTGATTCGCGACGGCAATCCATTGAAAAAGGGCTTCGATGTCACGACACCGCTCACGAAGCTTGAATCGAAGCTGCCGGGCTATCACGGCAAAGGACTCTATTCGAGCCAGGGACGTTTGATTTACGCCAACAACGGCGACCGCGACAAACGGGTGCTGACGGACCCCACGACGCCGAGCGGTGCGCTGGGGGAATGGCGCAAGCCCGGCGATGACTGGCAACTGGTGCGGCGCAATCAATTCACGGAAGTCACCGGCCCGGGTGGTATTCAGGGCAGCGAGGTGAATGCGCCGGTGTGGAGCATCGGCTGGGATGCGAAGTCGCTTATTTTGATGCTGCTGGATGGTGGCAAGTGGCAAGCGTTTCGTCTGCCGAAGGTGAGTCATAGCTATGATGGCGCGCATGGCTGGAACACCGAATGGCCGCGCATCCGCGACATCGGCGAAGAGGATCTGCTCATGACGATGCATGGTGCGTTCTGGCGCTTCCCGCGCAGCTTCTCCGCGGCCAACACGAAGGGCATTCGTGTGCGCAGTGCGTATATGAAAGTGATCGGCGACTTCAGCCGCTGGAACGATCGTCTGGTCTTTGGCTGCGATGATTCGGCGAAGTCAGAGTTTCTTAACAAACGCAAAGTCAAAGGAGGGATCGACAGCGTGGGGCAGTCGCAGTCGAATCTGTGGTTTGCGAGTCCAGAGACGCCGGACAAACTCGGGCCAGCGCATGCGAGCGGAGCTGTGTGGCTGCATGACAGCGTGAAGGCGGGTGAGGTGGCAGACCCGTTTCTTGTCGCTGGATGGAAGCACCGCAGTGTGTGGCGGATTGATCATGCGGCAGGGACTGTGAAGCGTGAGGACATCCGTGGCGATGCAGAATGGCTGACGGTGAAGGCCGACAAAGATGGGAAAGATGTGAGCGTGATCATCATGCTGACGAATGGCGAATCACGCGGCATCGAGGCGGATGCGATGTTTGACGGCGTGGCGAGGACGGAAGATGAGAAAGTGCAGACCGGTGTTTTTCGTGCACGTGGGGAGAACAAGCGGACGCTGAGCTTTGCGGCTGACGCAGGTTATTATGAGATGGATGCGGATCTGAAGCTGAACCGGGTGGAAGATCCGAAAGCGGAGATGTTTGTGAAAACGAAGGTGGCGATACCGCGGCACGTCATCACGCTGGATGAAGCAAGCGTGCTGGTGGTGGATGATCGCGGACGGCGCTGGCGGCTGCCGCGTGCCAGCACGGCGCTGGATGCGGCCACCAACGCCGGCGAACTGCGAGTGTGCCGCGAGGTGGCGACGGAGCGCGACATGCTGAGCGCGTGCGGGACATTCTTTGAACTGCCTGCGGAGAATGCGGATGGCTTTGCGAAGATCCGGCCTGTGGCTTCGCACAACCTGCGGGTGACTGACTTTGGTGGTTATCGCGGCATGTTTCTGATGAGCGGCGTCCGAGCAGATGCGGTGGGGGGAGAGCACATCATCCGCAGCGATGATGGGAAAGCGGCACTGTGGGCGGGAGCGATTGATGATCTGTGGAAGCTCGGCAAGCCACGTGGTGAAGGCGGGCCCTGGAAGAAGACGAAGGTCAAAGCGGGCCAGCCGAGCGACCCGTATCTCATCTGGGGCTATGACAAGCGCATGCTGACGCTGAGCCATGATGCGAAGCAGGCGGTGAATGTGAAGGTGGAACTGGACCTGACGGGAACCGGGATGTGGGTGACTTATCAGGAGGCGCACCTGGCGGAGGGCACCGCGCTGAACCTGGAGTTTGAGCCGGAGGTGCAGGCGCGCTGGCTGCGTGTGACGGCAGATGCGGAGTGCCTTGCGACGGTGCAGTTGAGGTATGAGTGACTACTTTTTTTTCCGCCGGAACGGATGGAGGAACTGCTGCCAGTAACCGTGGGGCACTGGATGGCCGCCGATGCCGTAGCCTTCGGGCCAGCGGCCGTTTTCCGGCATGTAGTGGGTGCCGAAGAGTTTATCAAAGAGTGGAAAGTGGATGGAGAAGTTCACGTCGATGGCTTCCTTCTCAATGCCGTGATGCCAGTGATGGAAGCGGGGGGTGACGAAGAATTTTTCGAAGATGCCGAGTTTCCAGCCGAGGTTTGAATGCGCGAAGGTGGCGAAGAGATAGACGACCAGCACGTAGGCATTCACGGCCGTCTGGCTGAAGCCGAGCAGGATCATGGGGAAGACCGTGGTGCCGCGCAGCACGAGGATTTCGAAGAAGTGCATCCGCGCGCCAGCCATCCAGTCCATGTTTTGTGCCGAGTGATGCACGGCATGGAAGCGCCACAGCGCCGGGATGCGGTGAAACAGGCGATGCACCCAGTACTGCACCAGATCCGTGAGGAACATGATGGCAATGAGCTGGACGAGAAACGGCAGTGCTGCCACCCAGGCGCGCAGCTCCGTCCATGAGGTGTGTTTGAACAAAGTCTGCGCCGGCATGAAGCTCAGCCAGGTCAGCACCTGCACCAGCATGCTGCTGATGAGGTAGTAGAACAGGTCCTCGCGCCATTCCTGGCGAAAGATCCCCTGCTCTGCCCGGTGAGGAAAGATCGTTTCCAGCGGGATGAAAAGGAAACCCGTGAAAAGGAGGCGCAGGATGAAGAAATCGAGTCCGAAGTACAGCGGTGTCAGATCGGGGGCCACCGCCGTGGCCGAAGTGCCGCCAAAAGTCACGGCGAGCAGCGTCGCCACCATGCCCGTGATGCCGAGAGCCTTGCCCGGGCGCAGCACGAGATTGAGCAGTGAAAACCCAAACGCCAGCACCATGAGGACGAACATGCCGGTACGAAAGGCCGGGGACCCAATCAAAGCCGCGTCCTCCTTCATGGTGAAGACCCCGGGGAAACGCTTCATCACCACGCAGCCGAGGGCAGCCAGGCCGAACATCATGCCCAGAACGCCGCTGATCCAGCCGCTGCCGAATTTTCTCAAGGCAGGCGGTGCCTCCAGTTCACGACGAATTTTCAGACGGGTCTCGTGGAGCGCTTTCATGGCATGATTTTAGTATTCCTTGCTTTGATTACAAGAACACTGGGAATAATCCCCCAAGGGTTTTTCTGCAATTATCTGCGTTTGGTCCCTGAAAAAATTCATCGCTTACACGTCCGGCGATGTCACATTTGACGTATCCCAACCAAACCATGACTGCTACCTTCGGCCAGATGCTCATCGCGGCGCGTGAAAAGCGCGGCCTGTCCATCGAGGACGCGGCGCATGAGACGCGCATTCCGGCGCAGCGCCTGCGCTATCTTGAGTCCGGCAACATCGCCGGGTTTGGCAGTCTGACGTATGCACGTTCATTCCTTCGTCAGTACAGTGAGTTTCTCGAAGTGGATGCCTCTTCAATGCTGGAGGAACTGCCCGAAGGAGCGCTGGGTGGAGAGCGGGATTACCGTTATCTGACGCAATCCCAGGGACCGTGGTTGCGTGAGCCTGCAGAGCGCAATGATCGTGTCAGTGTACCCGCAGCAGGCCAAGTGCGCTCCATCAAATCCCCGCTGCCGGCGGCCCTCGCGGTCTTTGTCTTTGTTCTCGCGGGCACCGCCATGTGGGGAAAGCATGTGGCTGACATGCGCAGCCAGGTGGAACCTTCCGCACTCAAAGCTCTGCCAGTCGACGAAGATGAGAATGACACCCCCGCCCCTGCTCCCAGGGCAGACTCCCCGGCCACGGTCGGATCAGCGCAGGTAAAAACAAAACAGGTGGATTTTCCTGTCACCGCCCATAAAGCTACCCCTGTTCACTGATCTCCGAATGCCTGCTCCTGAAACCATGCCTCAAAAATCTCTTTGGTGGCTCGAATCCCTGCTGTGGTCACTTGCCATCATCGCAGGTGTCGTCATTGCAGCTTATGTGAATGAAACCGCGCGTGAGATCGCGTTGCAGGGGCTGGCCTACTTCTTCACCTTCTTCTCCACCCCGTTCGTGCTGGAGACCAGCACGGCATTCATCGGTTTTTGCATTGTCATGATCATCAACAACCGTCGTATCGAGCGCGAAGGCGACGGCTGGGTGGAAATGGAGATCACGACGCCTGGAGCGCCGGAAGACACCAGCATAGGTCAAACGCCCACTGACAAAGCTTCCAAGATCTGAAGTCTGACTGGCCTTCGTCGCGTATCTGTTTCACCCTTCGGACCCGCCGAAAGTGAACCTGACGCCTGCATGACTTCCGCCTCGACCCCTGCCACCCTTCCGCACGTGAGCCACGGGCTGCGTGTGGTGGCGGCAGGAAAGTACCTGCAGCTGGCTGATGGCACCCCCCATTTCATCCGTGGAGTCAGTTACGGCCCGTTTAAGCCGAACTCGCGTTCTGAGCCCTTCCCCGAAGACAACCAGCTGGCGGCCGACCTGAGGCACATCACTGCACTGGGTTTCAATACCGTGCGGCTGTACGAGCCCCCGACAGAAGCTGTGCTGCGCGAAGTCGAAGCCCTCGGCCTGCGCCTGATTGTGGGCATCCCCTGGAGTGAGCATGTCGATTTCCTCGCCAGCCGCGTTCTCTGCCGTGAGATCGAAGCCCAGGTCACCGCCATCAGCGCCAGACTGCGTGACTACTCCTGCATCAGCGCATTCCTCGTGGGGAATGAAATCGAGAAGACTTTGGTGCGATGGATGAAGCCACGCCGGGTGCGGGCTTTCATTGAAAAGCTGATCAGAATCTCACGCCACGAAGCGCCGCAGACACTCGTCAGTTACGCCACCTACCCGTCCACCGGCTATCTCGTGCCGCGCAATGCTGACTTCATCGCGGTGAATGTGTATCTGGAAACACCGGCTGCTTTCAGCGCGTGCATTGCGCGATGGCAGAATCTCGCGGGGAACCAGCCGCTGCTCATCACCGAATTCGGTCTCGATGTCGCCACGCATGGACAGGAACGGCAGGCGGAGGTGATGCGCTGGCAGCATGACTGCCTGCTAAGCGGTGGCTGTGCGGGCGGGGTCTGGTTTGCCTACACGGACGAATGGCACCGGGGCGGCAGAGAAATCACAGGCTGGCAGTTTGGCCTGGTGGACCGTGAGAGAAAAGAGCGCCCTGCATGCGCCGCGCAGCGTGATCTCCCTGCTGCATGGCCGCCGCCGGCCGCACCGCCACGAATCTCTGTGGTGGTATGCACGCACAATGGTGCCGCCACGCTGGGCCAGTGCCTGGATTCATTGGTGGCGCTGGACTATCCTGATTTCGAGATCCTGCTGATCGACGATGGTTCGCGCCAGCACATCGCCGAGATCGCCAAAGGCCATCCGCAGGTGCGCTACCAGTTTCAGGAGCACGCAGGGCTCAGTGTGGCGCGCAATCTCGGTGCGAAGCTCGCCACGGGCTCCATCATTGCCTACACTGACGACGACTGCATTGCTCATCCCGACTGGCTCCTGCACCTGAGCCATGCCTTTGCGGATGAACCCGTCGCGGCAGCCGGAGGTCCCAACATCCCGCCGACGCCGCGCAACCGCATTGAGCGCGTGGTGGCCGCAGCGCCCGGTGCGCCCGCGCAGGTGCTGCTCAATGACACCGAGGCCGAGCACCTGCCGGGCTGCAACCTTGCCATTCGGAAGGACGCTCTCGAGCTCATCGACGGCTTTCGGGTTGAATTCAAAACGGCGGGTGATGATGTGGACATCTGCTGGCGGCTGCGTGAAGCCGGCAGGCGGCTGCTGTTTGTGCCCGGGGCGATGGTCTGGCACCACCGGCGCTTCACCATCCGGGCGTATCTGACGCAGCAGTTTGGCTACGGCTGTGCGGAGGCCTTGCTGATGAAGGAACATCCCGAGCGTTTCGGTTTTCTCGGGGGAGCGCGCTGGCGTGGCGGCATCTATGGAGACCAGCATCCGGCGGATCACCCTGTGGAAGGCAGCATTTTCCACGGCCCCTTTGGACTGGGAGCCTTTCAGGTGATCTACTCCTCTTCCAGCTTCCGCTGGTGGGAGTGGTTTACCGGCCTGCTGTGGCTCGCGCTGCTGCTGGCGGCGGTGGTGGCGCATCAGCCGTGGCTGGCGTTGGGAGTACTGAGTTTTGCCCTTTGGTCTGCCTGGCATGTCAGTGCCCGTAATGCCGCCTCAGCCGGGATCCATGGCATGTGTGACCGTCTGCTGCTGTGGTGGCTCAGCTTTCTGCAGCCGGTGGTGCGCGAGTGGGCGCGGCTGCGTGGCATGCTGACCCTGGGCGCACGGCCCAGCCGCCATCCGCTGCTGCCAGACATCATTCCGCCCGTGCGGCCGCACAAAGTCACCTTCAGTCTGGGAACGCTGTGCTTTTGGAGCGAAGCCGGCACCACCCGTGATGCGTGGCTGCAGGAACTGCGCAAGGTGCTCAGAGCTGCGCACATCATCTTTCGAGAGGACGACGGCTGGCGCTGGTTTGACATCGAAGCCTGGCCGTGGTCGGAAGTTTCCCGCGCCTTTTTGAGCGTGACGGAATTCCATGCTGACGGGCGCTGCCTCACGCGGGTGCGACTGCTCCTGCGCATCCGCCGGAGCTTGTGGTGGAACCTGCTGCTGTGGCTGATCGTCACCGCGATTTTGATGGCGGCCGGTTTGCACACGCTGCTCGTGCTGGGCATCTTTGCCGTCCTGGCCCTTGTGCTGCTGGTGCCGCTGGGCGTCTGGCTCATCCGCCGAGAAATGTACAAGCTGGTGCGTGCGGCGGCAGCCAGCGCTGGATTGGTGGAAATGCGCTAGCGCTTCAGCACCCGTGCCGCGCCCAGCCAGAGCAGGATGGGAACGATGGCACTCAAAGCAAAGGCCCATGCGGGTTCGCTTTGGCCGAGATGACCGATGGCGGCGAACACAAAGCCCGTGGGGACGGAGCCGCAGGCCAGGGCGGGCAGGAACAACCGCCAGCGCATGCTGGAAAGTCCTGCGAGGCAGGCCACGGCCTCCGGAAGAACTGGCATCCAGCGAGAGAGCGCCACGAGCCAGCCGCCGCGCTGCTCGAAGATTTCCTCGCCTTTGCGCAGGCCCTCGGCACCGGCGATCCAGCGCGCCGCACCACGACCCAGCCAGCGGCAGGCAGCGTAGGCGATGATGCCGGAGAGCATCGAACCGGCTGCACTGATGAGGCCGCCAAGCCACCAGCCGTACATCCAGCCCAGCGCCGACATGACGACGGTGGAAGGCACCGGCAGCACGATGTCTGCCACGAGCAGAACGATGCCTGCGGCCCAGGCCCATGTGCCGTAGCCTTCCATCCACTGACGCGCCCCCTTGAGGCTCAAGGTTTGATCAAACTGCGCGCCCCAGATGATGAAGGGCAGGATGATTCCCGTGAGGATGAGGAGCGTCAGGAGGATGAGAGAGCGGCTGCCACGGGTCATGCGTGGTAACACAGCAGGCAATGGGGCTCAGGGCAAGAGCGGTGCGGCAGAGATGATCAAGGAGTGCCAGGAAACGGATCTGCATGCAAACGAAGCTGCGCTTCTTGTTTGAGCCGAATTCCCTGGGCAAGCTCTGGCGGCGTCACACGGATGGAGGCCATGAGGACAGCGGCGCTGAGGATGAGAGCCAATGCAGCCAGCCAGCGTGCGGAGAGCAGCCACTGTGAATCGCGGCGGGTTTCAAACAGGCGCTGAATGCGGACGCGCAGGCCGGAGCGACGGGCAAAGGCCATGGCGAATGCAGGCTGCGGCATCTGCGTGGCATGGGCCAGGAGCATTTCTCCATATTCACGACGGCTGCAGGCTGTGGCAGCCACTTCGTCACAGCAGACTTCGGACTCGGCCTCGTAGATGCCGCACATTACATGCATGGCAGGATTCCACCAGAAGGCGGCGCGGACGAGGGCGGCGCAGAAACGGTGCAGTCCATCCATCTGCCGCGCATGCTGACACTCATGACGCAGGGTGGCACGGAGCGTACCCTCAGGCCAGGAGGCTGCGGATAGAGGGAGCAACACGCAGGGACGCAGCCAGCCGGTCATGCATGGGCCTTCGATTTCTGCTGTGAAGCGAACTTCGACAGCGCCATCTGGATTCAGCGTGGACTTCTGGGCATGACGCACAAGCCGCAGGATGCCGATGACGTCGCGCATGACACGCAGCAACAGAATGACACTGCCCAATGCCCAGACCGCAGTCAGCAGCGGCCACCAGAGACCTGACTGAGTGGTGATATTTGTCACCGCAGGAATCGAAGTCGTTGGGAGACTGGGAATTGGCAAAGGAAGCCAAGGAAGCACCCATAGACCCCACATGCCCAGCAGGGCCAAACGACGACGCACCTGCGGATGCTGTGCCGGCACCACGAGCGCGGCGACGCTCATGAGGACGGCCCACAAAGTGGCTTTGAGAGCGATGGCGATGCAGGCTGTCATGACGTGGTTGGAGTGGATCAGGAAGGCGACTGCTCGTCGAGCAATTTCCGGATGGCGGCGACTTCCTCCGGCGGCAGCTTGCGGTCTTTGGCATCCAGCAAGGAGGCCATCAGCTTGCCGGGGGAGCCATCGAAAAACGTGCGCATGAGTTTTCGCAGCGCGGTGTCCCGCGCTTTTTCACGCGAGATGGCGAGCTCATACACATAGCGGCGGGACTCACGTGTGTGCTTGAGCAGCTTCTTGCCAACGAGGATGCTCAGGAGTGCGCGCACAGCGGAGTAGGAAGGCTGATCGGGCATTTCCTCCTGGATCTCCTCGGCGGTCGCCTTGCCCAAGCGATAGACAATGTCCATCGCCTGGCGCTCGCGTTTGGAGAGTTGATCGTCTTTAACTGCCATGTGCTGAAAATGCTGCATTTGAGGAGGAGCGCAAGGGCGGAGTGAGACAGATCACTACGCGGCGCCTCCTGAAAAGCGCAGGTATTAAATGCATATTTTCCAGCATTTGGTCTTGCCAGAATTCCAAATGCTGATATTTCTGCATTTATGAACCCAGCCCAACTCCTCCGTTCGTTTGCTGTTTGCTCTGTTTCACTGGTCGTCACGTTGATGGCGTCATGCGCCACGAATGCTCCGGCTCCTTGCCCGCCGGCTATGCATGCGCCTGTATCTTCCAGAGACTATGAATCTGGATCTTTCCGGTCCAACGACACTGCATCCACCCGCATCCAAGACCGTCCGGGTCTTGGCACCTCTGCAGGACGAGAGCAATACTCGGTTTTGCAGGACGCCCGCTTGATTCGCAAGTCTGACACGCCGGATGCTGTGGAGTCGTTTCATTACAATGATGAAGCGGGAGCGAAGACCATGGCGGAAGTCATGGGTGGCAGCGTGAGCAAACGCAGCGGCTTGTTTCCTGCGGCCGGAGAACGCCTGAAAGTAGGCCTCGTGCACTATGGCGACGTCTTCCCCCACTATGACGTCAACGGGAAACGCGTCATTATCGGGCAAAACGGCAGCCACTACGAAGTCACGCTGGAAAACCGCTCTAAAAAACGCCTGGAGATTGTTTTGAGTGTGGACGGTCTGAACGTCATCTCGGGAAAAGCGGCGAGCCCCAAACAGCGTGGATTCGTGCTGGAACCCAAAGAGGTATACAATGTCGACGGCTTCCGCAAAGACAGCACAACGGTGAGATCGTTTGTGTTTGGCAGTGTGGCGCGCTCGAAGGCCGCAGGGAGCGGAGGAGCAAGCAACGTCGGAGTCATTGGGCTGGCGGTGTTTGACGAAGATGAAGCCCGGGTGAAGGCCGAGCTGCGCAAGGAACAGCAGGCGCGAGACAATGCGAATGCGTTTCCGGGCAGCCGATGAATCAGGGCGCCGGAGCTTACGGGCGTTCCGCCACCATCAGGCGGGTGAAGGGGCCGTCGCTGACGTTGTAGTAGATGCGTTTGCCGTCTGCGCTGAAGGCGGGATGCGGGTGATTGCGGCGCCAGGATTTGGCGCCGCCATTTTGAGCAAAGCTGTGCAGCAGCACCCATTTGCCGCCCCTCATGTCTGCCACCTGAATGCCCCACTCATCGCCTTTGCCGCCGACATTGCGGCTGAGGCCATCGGTGACCATGAGGGTGCCATCCGGACTCACGGAAGGATGCGTGCCGCTGAGCACGGGGACATCTTTGAGGCGGGTGTATTTGGCGGGGTTTTCGGCGATGTCGAAGCTGATGTTTCCGGCTTCAAAGATGTGATTGGAGTCGGGTGTCCAGGCCGGGTGGCCCCACTGGTTGCGCTGCCAGACGCAGGCGGCTTTTTCAAAGTCATGGACGACGGTGCCCTGGCGATGGCTGGCGGCCTTGGACATGAAGTCGTCCCCACCATTCCCTGCTGCGACTTTGAAAAACACGCGCTTCATGTCGGGGCTGAGCACGGGGAAGAAGACGGAGCAGGGCTTGCCGGCGAACTCCTTCTGCAGCCAGTCGCCATACTTGGCTTCCACCTCGGAGATCTTGGCGTAGGTGGTGGTCTTGCCGGTGGAGGCGTCCCAGACTTCGAGGTCGCGATACGGACCAGGATTCCAGTGGCAGCCGTACATGGGAACGAGGTCGCCTTCGGGTCTGCCGAAGCCGACTTGATGGTTTTCGGCGACGATGGTCTTGGCGAGGGTGGCGACGTCCACGACGACCACGCGCCATTTTTTGTCGATGACTTCGTGGTAGGCCACGCGCTTGCCGCCGGAGAGCCACTGCTGGCAGGCGACGCGGTGGGCGTCCTCGGTTTGGATGTTGTCAGCCAGGACGGTTTCCTTTCCGGTGGCACGCTCGATCATGCGCACCTCGCCGAGATGGCCCTGAGGATCTGTGGAGGTGAAGAAGAGCACATGAGTGCCGTTAGGGCTTTCGGGGTTGGTGAGGTAGTAGCTGTGCGTGGTGTGACGGCCTTCGATGGAGGAGACGAGCTTGATCGTGACGTCTTTGGACCATGCAGCGACGGGATCATCGGCGAGGCAGCGAACCGTCAGCAAGGTGAGCAAAGTGAAAATGCGTTTCATGGCTGCCTAAAACGCAAGTGCCGGACCTGACCATACAAGCCAGAACCATGAAATGCCGTTGATCTGCGCCTGCTTCCTGCTCTTGGTGAGAGTCGATGGTTCACTCTCTGCGACGACTCCTGCTGGGCATCTTCCTGATCATGGCCGCTGCGGCCGTGCTGCTGCTGTCTGACCTCGGATCGCGCGTCAAAACAGCTGCGGCTTCGAAGTCGGGCCGCACCATGCGTGTGGCGCTGCTGCAGCATGCCTCGCAGACGATTCTTGATCAGGGACGCGCAGGGATGATCGTGGGACTGAAGGAGAAAGGCTGGGAGCAGGGCAAAAATCTCGAACTGAAGATCTACAATGCCGAGGGTGACAATGCGGTATCGCAGACAATCGCGAAGGAAATGGCCGGAGGCGGCTACGATTTGCTGATGACGATCAGCACGGTATCGCTGCAGGCGGTGGCGAATGCGAACAAGGCGGGTGGGACGCCACATGTGTTTGCGCTGGTGTCGGATCCATCCGTAGCGGGTGTTGGTGTGAGCATGACGAAGCCGCTCGAACACCCGGCGCATCTCGCGGGTTTTGGCACGATGCAGCCGATTCCGCAGGCCTTTAAAATCGCACGGGAGATGAATCCTACGCTGAAAAAGGTGGGCGTCGTGTGGAATGCGGCGGAGGCGAATTCTGAGGCGCAGGTGAAGGTGGCGCGAAAGGTGTGTGCGGAACTCGGCATCGATCTGATGGAATCGACGGTGGACAATTCCTCCGGTGTTGCGGAAGCCGCAGGAGCGCTGGTGGCACGCGGTGCGGACGCGCTGTGGATGGGCGGTGATGTCACGGTGATGACTGCGGCGGACAGTTTGATTTCCACCGCGAAGAAGGGGCGCATTCCGGTGTTCACCGTCATTCCGCCGAATGTGAAGAAGGGATCGCTCTTTGATCTCGGTGCGGATTACCCCGAGGTGGGCCGCCTCGCAGGGAATCTCGCGGGAGAGATTCTCAATGGACGCAAACCGGCGGATGTGCCAATTACAAACGTGATGCCGGAAATGTTGGCGGTGAACCTTCCGGTCACGAAGGACCTGCAAACTCCCTGGCAGATCTCTGACGAGCTGCGAAAGCGTGCGAATCTCCTCATTGATGATGCGGGTGCAGAGCAGACGAAGGCCGTGGTGGCAGCACCGAATCCCTCGGGCAAGAAGTGGAAGATCGCGATTGTGAACTACATCGAGTCCGGCCCGTCTGAGGACACGCTGGCAGGCATGAAGGTGGCGT
The DNA here is from genome assembly GCA_903838675.1 of uncultured Verrucomicrobiota bacterium. Lineage (GTDB taxonomy): Bacteria > Verrucomicrobiota > Verrucomicrobiia > Verrucomicrobiales > Verrucomicrobiaceae > Prosthecobacter. The sequence goes on along the minus strand of CAILZI010000213.1, from coordinate 112,115 downwards.
GGAAACGCAGCAAGCTGGTGGAGGGCAAGGACTACACGATCAGCTATCACAGCGCGCAGGGAGACATCGCCTCGCTCAACGGCATCTTTGATGCGGTGCTCACCGAGAACGCCGACATCGTGGTGCCGCTCTCCACACCAACATTGCAGTCGGCGCTGCAAAAAATTCGCGACCGGCCCATCGTGTTTTCCGTCATTGCCAATCCCGTTGTGGCAGGTGCGGGCAAGAGCTACACGGATCATAAGCCAAACGTGACCGGAGTCTCCGTGCTCGCACCCGTGGTCGAGGCGCTGACGATGATCCAAAAGTACTTCCCGCAGTACAAGCGGCTTGGCACGCTGTTCTGCCCTGCGGAAGCGAACTCGGTGGATTTGAAGGAGTCGTTTGAAAAGCTCTGCAAGGAACGTGGTCTCACTCTTGAATGTGTCGCGGTGAATACTTCCAGCGATCTGTCTGATGCCTCCCTCTCGCTCGTTTCGCGACCAATTGACGCCATCGTGCAGATTTCCGACAACCTGAGCAGCACGGGATTCAATGCGATCACCAAGGCCGCGCGACAGACGCAGAAGCCGCTGATCAGCCTGAACAGCACCACGGTGCCGCTGGGTGCGCCGATCTCGCTGGGGCGTGATTACCACAACTGCGGCGAGGTCACGGTCGAGATGCTCGAGCGCGTGATCCGGGGCGAGGACCCTTCTAAAATGCCTTTCGTTCTGCCGCCGCGTTTGTTTTACAGCGCCAGCCCGGCGAATGCCGCAGCCGTGGGCATGACGCTGCCGCCTGAATTGCTCAAGGAAGTGGACAAAGTGATCAAGTGACGAATGGAAATCTCCCGCCAAACCTCCGGTGATCTGATCATCCTGCAGCTCGCAGGACGACTCGATGCGAACTGGTGTGGCCACGTCGAATCCGCACTCTCTGCTGCGGTGCGCGATGGCGAGCACCGCCTGCATCTGGACATGAGCGCGGTGAGCTACATCAGCTCCGCAGGCATCCGCGTGCTGCTGACCTGCTACAAGCAGCTGCGCGCCATCAACGGTCTCTTTGGTGTGATCCGTCCGTCTGTGTCCGTGCGCTCCGTGCTGGAGCTTTCGGGTTTGCAGATGCTGATCACGTCTGAAATCGCCGCGAGTGCGGCGACTGAGGATGATGGTAAAAAAATCTCCTCGCCGAGTGCTGCCTATGAACTTTTCACGCTCGGTGCTGGTGGCATGAAAATCGAAGCGGTGGGTGATCCCGCGCTGCTGGCACAAGGCAGCAGTGTGCAGCCGGTGACACGGCGCTTTGAGGCAACTACGGTCGCACTCGGCATTGGCGCACTCGGAGGCAACTTCGCGGAAAGCGCCTCGCGCTGCGGTGAACTGCTGGCGGTCGAAGGGGTGGCGGCGTTTCAACCTGCGGACGGCTCCAGCCGCCCCGACTTCATGCTCAGCGAAGGTGCACTGGTGCCCGAAGGCCATCTCGTGCTCGGCTTGTCGGCACAGGGCACTTTTACATCGCTGCTGCGCTTTGAAGCGAACGATGAGGACCGCCGTATCCGGATCACCGAGCTGATGCAGATGGCGTTGGAGTCCAGCGGCGCAAATGCAGCTGTCGTGGTGGCTGTCACTGAAACGGCGGGTCTCGTCGGCGCGACATTGCGACAATCTCCCACGTCCAATGCGGGCGCGGAGGCTGAACGCTTCAGTTTTCCGCAGATTCGGGAGTGGTTGTCGTTCACCAGCGAGCGGTCGTTTCGCGACACGACCTCATTGATTGTGGGCGTCATCGCCAAACCGGGCACGGCTTTTGATGCGCTGCTGCGACCGCTTTCAAACGGTCCGGCTTTGATCGGTCATCTGCACGCGGCGGTGTTTCCGTATCGCCCGCTGCGCAAAGGGCGCATCGATTTGAAGCCTGCCGTCACCAGTTTGTTCGACGGCCAGTCTCTGCAAAGCGTGCTCCACCTGATCTGCGATCCGCGCGGCTTCAACGGAGCGGGCGAGAGCGAACTCTATCGCGGCGCGGTCTGGATCGCACCCATCATTACCTGACGCATGACACTTCTCATTGGCGCATTGATCATCGGCCTCATTCTGTCGCTCCTGGCGCTGGGCGTACTGGTATCGTTTCGTATCTTTTCGATGCCGGACATCACCACAGACGGCTCCATCACACTTGGCGCATCCATCGCGGCCATTCTGCTCGTCAAAGGCGTGAATCCGATTTTTGCAACGGCAGCGGGCGCGCTCGGCGGTGCGGCGGCTGGAGCAGTTACCGGCATCCTTCACACGAAGTTTAAAATCAACTCGCTGCTCGCGGGCATTCTGGTGATGACCGCGTTGTATTCGGTGAATCTGCATGTCATGGGCCGCAGCAATGTCCCGCTGATGCAGGCCACAACTGTGGCGAGCTACGGTGAAAAGCTGGGCGAATGGCTGGCGGGTGGCAAAACCATCCACATCTTCGGCTGGCCGGTGGGTGCTGCAGATGCGGCGGTGCTCTTCCTTGCGCTCCTCTTCACTTCAGCTGCAGGAGCGGCGATGTTTGCCTTCTTCCGCACGCAGCTCGGGACGGCGATGCGTGCCACGGGGGACAACCCGCAGATGATCCGTGCGCTGGGTGCGAATGTGGAGCTCAACATAATCCTCGGCCTCGCACTCTCGAATGGCTTCGTGGCCTTGGCGGGTGCGTTGCTCGCACAATATCAAGGGTTTGCCGACGCGCAGATGGGCATTGGGATGGTGGTGTGGGGGCTGGCGAGTGTGATCATCGGCGAGGCATTGACCGGCACGCGCAGTCTTGGTCTGACGATTGTCGGGACCATCATGGGATCGGTGCTGTTTCGCCTCCTCGTCGCCATTGCGTTGCGCTGGGGTTTGAATCCGAACGACCTCAAGCTGATCACGGCGCTCTTCGTTTTCGCGGCCCTCGTGCTGCCCGGTTTCCTTGATCGCTTCAAACCCCGGCCCACCTCCGCCACCTGAACCGCCATGCTTGCGCTCTCCGGCATCCGCAAAACTTTCAATCCCGGCACGGTCAACGAGGTCCGGGCCCTGCAAGGCGTCGATCTCACTATCGAGCCCGGCTCATTCGTCATCGTGCTCGGCATGAACGGCTCCGGCAAATCCACGCTGCTGAATGCCGTGGCCGGTTCGTTCTATGTCGATGAAGGCAGCATCAGGCTCGCCAATCACGACGTCACGAAATGGCCGGAGCACAAACGCGCGAAGCTGATCGGGCGCGTGTTTCAAAATCCCTTCAGCGGCACCGCGCCCACGATGTCCATTGCTGAAAACTTCGCGCTCGCCAGCAGGCGAGGGCATGCGCGCGGACTCGGCTGGGCCTTGTCTCCGCACTTGATGAAGCCGCTGAGGGAACGCATCGCCACGCTGAAGATGGGGCTCGAAGGCCGTCTCGACAACGCCATCGGCTCGCTCTCCGGCGGGCAGCGTCAGGCGCTGACGCTGCTGATGGCCACGTGGTTGAAGCCCGAGCTGCTGCTGCTCGATGAACACACGGCTGCGCTTGATCCCAAGAGTGCGGATCAAGTGATCCAACTCAGCGACGAAGTCATCCAGCGCGACAAGCTCACCACGCTGATGGTGACGCACTCGATGCAGCAGGCAGTCAGCCTCGGTGATCGCATCATCATGATGCACCGGGGCCGTGTACTGCATGACATTCGCGGTGCGGAAAAGAAGCGACTGCGCCCCGAGGATCTGCTCGACCGCTTCGATGAAGTGCGCCGTCGAGAACTTCTCGACGAAAGCGCCGCCGCCATGCTCAACGAGCTCTACATCTGATCCGCCGTGTCAGCGAAGTCTCAAACTCTCACCATCGCCGCCGACCTCGCCGAACTGGCGCGGGTGATGCAGATGATCGACGAGTTTTGCGCGGGGATGGCTGCCAGCGCGGCAGACGTATCCGCACTGCATCTGGCGCTGGAGGAAATCGTCACCAATGTGATCACGCACGGTTATCAAAGCGACACGTCGCGTTCCTTCACCGTCAGGCTTGAAGCGATCTCGGCAGATCGCATCCGCGCAGTCGTCACCGACGACGCCCCAGCTTACAATCCGCTTGCCCGGCCTGAGGTGAACACGACTCTGGCGCTCGAAGCTCGTCCCGTAGGCGGACTCGGAGTACATCTGGTGAAGAAGCTGATGGATGTCTGCCTGTATGAGCAGCGCGATGGGAAGAACCTTTTTTCCATCGAACGCAGATTCAGCCGTGCGGCCGGAGCCGCTGCGAGCATGAGCATCGCCACCTCCAGGCTCGCGTCCTCGGCCACGCTGGCGCTTAGCGGACGGCTGGATGGTCTTTCCAGCCCCGAGCTGGAGCAGCAGGTGATGGCTCTGATCGCCTCCGGCGTGCGCGCGGTCACCTTTGATCTATCTGGACTCGACTACGTGAGCAGCGCTGGATTGCGTGTCTTCATCATCGCCGCGAAGAAGCTCAAGTCTTCCGGTGGATCTGCGCGGTTCACTTCGCTCACACCCGTAGTACATGACGTCTTCCACATCTCTGGATTGCTCACGGCACTCGGCGTAGCGCCACCAGCGTGATGTCGTCCGCCTGCGCAGCGTCTCCTTGATGCGCCAGCACTGCGGCGACCACGCGCTCCACGGTTTGGGCGCTGTCGGTGATCGTGCCACCTGCCAGAGATTGCTGAATCTTCTCGCTGCCGAACAGGTTGGATTGAGCATCCATGGCCTCCGAAACACCGTCTGAATATACGAGCAGCGTTTCATTAGGAGCGAGGACGTGCCGCTGAGTCACAAACTGCGTTTCTTCGAACACGCCCAGTGGTGCTGCGCGCGGCCCTTCCAGCCATGTGAGACTACCCGCTGCCGAAATCACCGCCGCGAGCGGGTGGCCGGCATTGGCCCACGTCAGTTCACCGCTGGCCGGATCAAAGAAGACGGCGCAGGCGGTGACAAACTGCATGGTTTCATTGCGCTCACACAGCAGGAGATTTACCTGCGCGAGGAGTTCGCCGGGATCGCTCAGCTTGCGTGCGAGGGTGCGCACAGCCATGGCTGCTAGAGCCATGAAGACAGCGGCAGACACGCCCTTGCCCGAGACATCTCCTACGAGGGTGAAGAAGCGGCCATCTGGCAGAAAAAAGCCGTCGTAGAGATCGCCGCCGGCTTCGCGTGCGGGTTTGATGAAGGCTGAGAAATCCACGCGCTGACGTTCTGTGGTGCTGAGCGGTGGCGGGAGGAGGCTGGACTGGATTTGACCGGCGATGCGCAGCTCGCTCTCGATGGCCTCACGCGCGGCGGTCTGCTGCCGCAGCGCGGCGATGTGCTGCTGTAGATGGCTCGCCAAAAACTCCATGGCCTGCGCCACCGCGCCCACTTCATCGCTACGGCGCGCCTCCTGCGCGACGCCGGAGCGATCCCAGCCGGTGCCGGAGAAATCGCTCGTGGCCAGTCCGCGCAGCGCGTGGGCGAGACGGGCGAGCGGCTCTTTCAATTCCATGTTGCTGTATCGTACCCGCTCCGAAAGCAATGAGGCGACATGGCGGTGGAGAGCGATGGCGAGGTGGGGGTGTTGTCCTTCCACCTCGCGAAGTTTTTCCGTGGTGAGCCGCCAGAGTTTCACCTCTCCCACGGCCTCCACGGTTGCGGTGCGCAGTTCAGACCGATACAGGGCCATCTCGCCCAAGAACTGTCCGGCTCCAAGGCGACGCAATTCGGAGCGTCCTGCTCCCTCCACTTCCAGCACTACTGCCAGCACGCCGGACTCGATGAGGAACATGGCATCTGCTGAGTCGCTCTCGCGAAAGAGCACTTCACCTGGTGCCAGCGAAACAGCCTCCAGGGACTCCATCCATGCGCGCTGAGCTGCTTCATCCGGCGCAAACGCCGCCAATGAGGCCGATGGAAACTGTGCGGGGGGAGTCACACCTGTTGTTTCCCATGCCAATGGGTGCGCTGCAACTCACGATGCGGATAATGACGCCCTCACTCGCGCCAGAACAGGGACTCTTTGGGTGCCGTGTAGGACACCGCCATCTCCGGTGTCTGGATGACTTTGCCTTTGCGATACAGCGACTCGACCGCAGCGATGAGCATGCCGGAGGTGAGCAGGGTGCGCTCCACGGGATAAGGCGCACGGTTTTGCAGGATCATGTCCTCAATGTGGTGGATGAGGGGATTGAAGAAGTCGGCGGTGGTGGAGCTTGAACCCGGCATGGGAAGAAACATCTGGCAGGAGGTGATTTCACCCGTCTCGGAGTTCAGGCCCGCGTAGTTGAAATCACGCACGGGCAGCATGAAGAGCGTGGTGTGGAAGCCATCGCGATGCTCGATGAAGTAGGCAAAAGCATCGGGGAAGGTTTTGCGCGCCCAGTCAAAGCTGACGGGCTCCAGGGGATAACCTTCCACCGGCCAGGTGTGGCTGCGAGTGAGTGCCGCGGCGAGCAGGCGCTGCGTGTTCTTCCGCGTGGCGGCATGCTTCCACATTTCTTCTCCGCGCAGGGCGCGCACGCTTTTAATGCCGACCTCGCCACCACGGCGGCGCTCAGACATGCACTGCGCGGTTTCGAGACCGTGATAGTCGTATTTCTCGACGCCGCCGTAGCCAACGGCCACGCTCTCAGCCAGCGGCGTGCCCCAGGGCAGATCCACGGCAGGCAGGCGGCGTGTCACGGGCAATGAGGAACCGGCGAGGAAGGGAAAGCCGAGGCGTTTCGCATCGGCCACCATCTCGGTGCATTTGCTCCACTCGGTGGAGAGATGTTTGTCGTTGAAGACGGGCACGCTGCGGCCGCTGGCCTCGAAGACTTTGACGATTTCTTTGAAGAACTCGTAGCGCGGATAGAGCGTCTGCCCTTTCTCATTCTCAGTGTAGTCGCCGTGCTCGCCAATGAGAATGACGCCATCAACGGCGAGCTTGCCGGTACCGAGTGTGAGTGCGTCGGCGATGCTGGAATGGATGGGAATGTGGTAACGCTCCGAGCGCCCGCGCGCGAGATCACCGCGCGGGAGATCCTTCTCAGGGAACTGCGCGAAGTAGAGCGAGACGAGGTCTGTCCGTGGTGGCAGCCACTGCCCGGCCCAGGTGTAGCCCATGGCAAGGCGATCCACGAAATGCATCGCATGCGAGTTCTTGAACATCACCGTGGCGATGAGCGCGATCTTTTTGCGAGCTGGCGCAGGTGCGGCGTGAGTGGTGGCAGCAGCAGCGGCACTGGCCATGAGGAAGGAGCGGCGGGTCCAGGATGATGAGCTCATGATGATGAACGTTCCGATTTGTTTTCCCAAAACAACCACAGCGGCAGCACCGCGATGAGAGGCAGGCAGGAGGCCAGCATCAGCCCCTGATCAAACGAGTGCGTGCGATCCGCGAGCCTGCCAAAGAACTGCTGCGCCTGCGCCGGCAGCACCCACGCGACGACACCGGCAATGCCGGTGATCTTACCCTGATGGCGTCCCGACAGATCCTGCGTGAAGGCATGATACAGTGGAAACACGCCCAATGCCCCGGCACCCGCGAGCATGAATACTGCGAGCAAGACCCACCCATGCTCCAGCCACGGAGTTAACGCGCAGGAGGCACACAAGGCACCGCAACCCGCAAAAACGATGACACGCGCAGAATGCACCGGCATTTTATGCCGTCCCAGCCACACGGCGAGAGCACCGGCTGCAATACAACCCACATCCGTGGCCAGATACCACGCCGACGTGAACCACTGCGTGTCCCCTTCCGAGTAACCCCGGCCTTCCTGCAGAATCTTGGGCAGCCACGCACGCAGGATCTGCCAGGTAGTGTTGATCCCAGCGATGACCACAAAGATGATGAGCATGCGGCGGCTGAAGATGACGCTCCACAGGCTGGTGCCATCGCTCTTGACCGAGTTCTCATTCAATCGAACCGGTGCTGGCAGATCCGCTTTGCGAACGAGTGCAAACCACAGCACCAGCCAGCCAAAGCCGGTGATGCCGACGACTTGAAACGCCGTGCGCCAACTGCCGAGTTCGGCCGTCATGAGGCCGCGCATGATCAGCGGTGTGATGATCGCGCCAATGGAAGTGCCACTTTGCAGCACGCTGTTGCCGAAGGAGCGCTCTCGCGCATCCAGGAGCGCACGCGTGGTGCGAATGCCGCAGGGCCAGTGACCGGCCTCGAAAAAACCGAGAGCCATGCGGCACCAGAGCAGCTCCTGCTCATTGTGCACAAAGCCTGTGGCCAGTCCGGCGAGCGACCACATGGTGAGCACGATGGCATAAAGCCAGCGCACGGAGAAACGATCCGCCGCCCAGCCGAAGACGATGGACCCCGCCGCGAACGCATAGGCAAACACCGCCTCGATGTGACCATACTGCTCCTGCGACAGCCGAAACTCCTTCGTGATGCGCACCGCCGCATTCGCCAGCGTCTGGCGGTCCATGTAGTTGATCGCTGAAGCGAGCAGCAACAGGCCGCAGATGGTCCACTTCCAGACCGATGAACGATGCAGTGGATTCGGCTCAGCGGCGGCGGTCATGTCGGTTGAGGGTGAGGACTTGAAAATTTGGGCCTCACTTTGAATCTAAGCGCTGCTCCACGTGTTTGCTCAAATCGATCGTCTTGTCGGCGAACTTGACGCCATTTGGAAAGAGTGACTCAAAGCCGAAATGTGTCTCCATCAAGACCGGTCCGTCAATTTCGCCCTCTTCCCGGATTTCTACAAACCTCGACACGGGAAACCGTATCTTCAGACCTGTGATTTTAAAATCACGGTACTCTTCTGAAGGTGCCATGTTAGGTGCTGAATTGGTGCGCTTAGGTTTGGAAGTAAATTCACCCGTCAAGATGATGGCCTGCTCCCATTTCACTCCCGTGTGATCTTCAACGCCCCTCGTACCATAAATCCGCTTCTGTTGGAGTGCCTTAAACAAGACAAGGCACTCAGGATCAGAATCGCGAGCAATGATGATGGTCGTTTTCTTCCCCTGAGCATCATAGACGAAATCGCAAAGACCTGTGGTCTCCCCAATGCATCTGAAGCGGTAATCTTCAGCTGCGGTTACCCAGGTTACGGCAAAAAATAATAACAAGAACAGCTTCATTTGATGGGCCTTCTTGTTCGTTGCCATTAGGCCAGCAGTTCATCCACCACCTTCGCGCCCTGATTGTCCGTGAGCGAAGCAGCGAGGCCGTTGCGCTTGTAGGTGAGCCTAGTGTGGTCGAGGCCAAAGGTCTTGAGCAGCGTGGCGTGGTAGTCGTAGTGCTTCACTTCGTCGATGACGGCCTTGTGGCCAAATTCATCGGTCTCGCCATGCACGTAGCCTTTTTTGAAGCCGCCGCCGGCCATCCACATGCTGAAGCCGTAGGTGTTGTGGTCGCGGCCCCACTTCTCGCGGCCCGCGTCGTTTTGCAGCACGGGCAGACGGCCCATCTCGCCGCCCCAGTGGACGACGGTGCTGTCGAGCAGACCACGCTGCTTGAGATCAATAAGGAGTGCGGCGCTGGGCTGATCAGTGGCTTGACAGTTTTTGGGCAGCGCCGTGATGAGTGAGCCGTGCTGATCCCATGACTGGCCCGAATTAAGCACCTGCACATAGCGCACACCACGCTCGACGAGGCGGCGCGCAATGATGCAGCGCGTGGCGTAGTCCTTGGTGATCGGATTATCGACACCGTAGAGTTTTTTGACGTACTCAGGCTCCTTCGAAATGTCGAGCGCCTCCTTGGCTGCGACCTGCATCTTGGCCGCGAGTTCGTAGCTGGAGATGCGCGCCTGGAGATCGAGCTCGCCGGGATGCAGGGCGAGGTGGTCTTCGTTGAAAGCCTTGAGCAGATCGAGCTGACGCTGCTGCGGTGCACCGGAGAGTGAAGGCGGCGGATCGAGATTGAGAATGCGTGGCTCGGTGGCGCGGACGAGCGTGCCCTGAAACAGCGAAGGCAGCCAGCCATTGGTGAAATGCTCGCCGCTGAAGGTGGGCAGGCCGCCGGGATGCGAGAGCACCATGTAGGCGGGCAGTTCGTCCGTCTCACTGCCCAGACCGTAGGTCAGCCAGGAGCCCAGCGCGGGACGCCCGGCAGTGATGCGGCCGCCGTTCATCGCGTAGAGGCCCTGCGCGTGATTGCTCACGCCGGAGGTCATGGAGCGGATCAGCGTGATCTCATCCACCACCTTGCTCAGATTCGGCAGCAGTTCGCTGAGCTCCATGCCGCACTCGCCGTGTTTCTGGAACTTCCATGGCGAGCCAAAGCACTTCGAGGAAGCCTGGGCGAGGTTGTCGTATTTGATCTCACCGGGGAATTTCTGCCCGTCGTACTTCGTGAGCATCGGCTTCGGATCAAAGAGGTCCATCTGCGAGGGGCCGCCCATCATGAACATCGAGATCATCGCCTTGGCCTGCGGCTCAAAGTGCGGCTTCTTCGGATGCAGATCGTAGCGCATCTCCCCGGTGACACTCTCGGGCTTCACGGGTGCCGCAAGCAGGCCATCGCGCTCCAGCAGCGAGGCAAGGGCCAGCGTGCCAAGGCTGTAGCCATTGGCATGCAGGAAGTGACGGCGGGAGCAGAGCTGGGGGCGGTTCATTCGACGTAGAGGAAACGGTTCGAGCTGCAAAGGATCTGGCAGAGGCTGGCCATGGCCTCCTGCGGCGGATTGGGCACGACGCCTTTCGCGTGCTGGATGCCATGGTGGTAGTCAGCGAGGGCCTTGGTCTGCTCATTGAGATAGGCAATGCCACGGACGACGTCGGGCTGAGTCGCTGGTTTGCCAAAGAGCAGTTCCCAGGCGCGCTTGATCTGCTCGGTGCGATTGCCAGGAGACGCGGTCTCTAGACGGTCTGCAAGGCGGCGGGAGCTGTCGAGCACGAAGGTGTCGTTCATGAGCAGCAAGGACTGCGGTGCGACGGTGGTTTGAGCACGCAGCTCGCAGTTGGGCGTCATGACGGGCGCGTCAAAGGTGTCGAGCACGGTGACGGGCTTGCTGCGGCGCACCTGCACATAGATGGAACGGCGGAAATCATCCGCACCGCCGGGATCGACCTTGTTCAGCGTGATCGTGCCTTTGTCGATGCCCGTGACCACGCGCCCCTGCGGATCGCGGCCGATACCGCTGGGCGGTCCATAGCTCGTCTGCACCAGTGTGCCAGTGACGGCCAGCAAGGAGTCGCGCAGCGTCTCGGCATCGATGCGGCGCAGTTTGAAGCGTGCGTAGAGCTTGTTTTCGGGATCGGCGTTTAAGGAGGCGTTATTCACCGAAGACTGGCGGTACGCATTGCTCAGCATGATAAGGCGATGCAGGGACTTCAGCTTCCAGCCGCTCTTCACAAACTCATCGGCGAGGAAGTCGAGCAGCTCTGGGTGCGTGGGCAGCTCTCCCTGGCGGCCAAAATCACCCGGGGTGTTCACGATGCCGCGGCCCATGTGGTTCATCCAAAAGCGATTCACCAGGACGCGCGCTGTGAGCGGATGTTTGCCGCTGGTGAGCCACTGCGCGTAGGCGAGGCGACGCCCGCTGGAGCCACTGCTCACCGGCACCGGTTTGAAGGGCTCGATCTGCGGGCTGGCGAGGATGCTCAGCTCACCGGGCGTCAGGGCCTGCTTCGGCTGATCATGATCGCCGCGATTGAAAAGCTTGGTCACCGGCACCTGGCCTTTCACTTCTGTCAAAGCCATCACAAAACCTTCCACCGGCTTGGTGTCACGCAGCTTTTTGGCCTCGGCCATCTTCGCATCCACGATGTCCTGTTTCTTCTTGTCGTAGAGATCGAGCGAGTAGGTCGCGAGTGCGGAGGGATACTTTTTGATGAGCGCTTTTTGCTCCGGCGTGTGTTTTTCCTTGGGCGTGTCACGGGCGATACGGAAGGCCGCCTGCTCCGCCTCCGGCACCTTCTTGATCTCGACCTCGAAGATTTCATCGAGGAATTTTTTGCTCATCGCACGTGCCTCGACCTCGATCTCCTTGGCCTTGACTTCGATCTCTGCGGCCTTGGCGCGTTCTTCAGGCGAGTAGAGCGAGTACAGACGCTGCGCAGGTGCGCGCCAAGCCTCCAAGTTGTAGGCCGGATCAAAAACGGCGCGCAGGCGGTAGTAGTCGGCCTGGGTGATCGGATCGTAGCGATGATCGTGGCACTGAGCGCAAGCGACCGTCATGGCCATGAGCGACGAGGTCATGACCTTCATCTGCTCTGCGATGACCTGGTTCTTGGCGAGCTTTGCATCATCGGGCGCATCGCCGGTGCCATCGGGCGCCATGCGCAGGAATGCGGTGGCAGTGAGCTGATCGGTGCGCTGCGGATCGAGCACCGCCTGCTGGAAGTCTGCATGTGTGGCACCGGCAAGCTCGTCCCCCGCCAGCTGCTCTTGGATGAATTCATCCCAGGGTTTGTCCGTGTTCATCGCACGGATGACGTAGTCACGATAGCGCCAGGCCTGAGGTCGCACCGAGTCGGCCTCTGAATAGCCATTGGAGTCCGCATAGCCCACCACATCCAGCCAATGGCGCGCCCAGCGCTCGCCGTAGCTTTTCGAGGCGAGGAGACGCTCCACGAGCTGCTCATAGGCCAGCGGCGACTTATCGCTAACAAAGGCATCCACCTCCTCAGGCGTCGGCAGCAGTCCGGTGAGATCCAGCGACACGCGGCGGATCAAGGTTCTGCGGTCGGCCTCGGGTGCGAAGGAGAGCCCTTTGTCGGCCATCGATTTGAGCAGGAAAGCATCCACCGGGGTGCGCACCTTCTTTGCATCCAAAGTTGCGGGCACTGCAGGGCGTTTTACCGGCTGAAAGGCCCAGTACTCGCGGTCGTCGTCTGAAATCATCGGCCCGGGGGCGAGCACCAGCGGCTCAGGGCGTGCGGTCTTCGCCCCTTGAGCGATCCACTTCTCAATGATCGCCAGATCGGCCTCGGACATCGGTTTGCCCTTCTTCGGCATTTCTCCGCTTTTGATCAGGCGCACCAGTTCGCTCTGCGCCGGCTGTCCCGCCACGATGACGTGCTTCTCATCGTCGAGCTTCAGGTCCATGAAGCGCCGCAGACGCAGATCCACACCGCCCTTGGGCTTCTCTTCCTCACCATGGCAATGGGTGCAATGAGTCTTCAAAAGCGGCCGCACGTCTTTTTCAAACGTGAGCATGCGCTCCGCGCCATGAGCGGTCACGGCGAGGGAGCAAAGGAGAACAGCAGGCGTCAGCTTCATCAGGGGGTGACAAACCTACGCGATGAAGAGAGGCAGTATTACCGAGGAAAGAAGGCCGTTCCCTGTGCGTTTGAAACCTGCCACGATGAAACGATCCACCAGCCGTTCTCCAGTGCTGTGCCTGCTCATCCTGAGCCTGATCTCTTCCGTGCAGGCGGGATCGTTTTTTTCCGAAGAGGTCTGGCCCAAAGTGGGAGCCCAGTCGTGCTTCAAGTGCCACAAAGCCGGAGGTGATGCGGAGGAGAGCAAGTTTGTACTGCAAGATCCGGCGCGTGATCAAACGCCCGCACGGCATGCCTCGCTGATGCACAACCAGGCCGCGTTCACCCGCATGGCGAAGTCGCTGAAGGATGGCGAGTCGCGGCTGCTGCTGAAGGCCACCGGCAAACTCGATCATGAAGGCGAGGAAGTGCTGCAGCCAGGATCGGCCGGGCATCGGATTCTCGAAAAATTTGTGAGGCAGGTGGATCAACCGCAGCCCAACACTCAAGGGAAAGACGCACCACCGTTTTTCGCCGGCGTCTTGATGCTGGATGATGCGCGCCTGCTGCGGCGGGTGACCTTGTCACTTGCAGGGCGGCTGCCCACGGAGGCGGAATTGAAACGGCTCGGCCAGCCGGGTGCGTTTGACCAGATGCTTGATTCCTTAATGAAGGAGGACGCCTTTTACGACCGGCTGCGCGAAGGCTTCAACGGCATCTTCCTCACCCTGGGCGCCGATGGCGGGGACAGCAGCATTCTGTCCTACGATAATTTCAGCAAGACCCGGAACTGGTTCCAGTCCTACGACCTGAGCCACATCCAGGACGAGAAGGAGCGGCAGCAGGCGGGCTACAAACTCGCACGTCAATATCGCGAGGCGCTGCTGGGCGAACCGATGAAGCTGATCGAGCACATCGTGCGCAATGACCGCCCGTTCACGGAAATCGTCACCGCCGACTACATCATGGTCACGCCCTACACGGCGCGTGGCTACGGCAATTTTGAGGAGATCAAAGCGAGTTTCAAAAACCCCGATGACCCTTTTGAATACATCCCCGTGAAGCTCAAAGCCCTGGTGGGACGCAACAAGGCGGACAACCAGGACAGCGAGACGGGATTTTATCCGCATGCGGGCATTCTCAGCACGTTTCAGTACCTGCGCCGATATCCCACGACGGAGACGAACCGTAACCGCCTGCGTGCTCGCATGTATTTCCAGCATTTCCTGGGAGTGGATGTGCTGGAACTGGCCGCGCGGGTGTCCGACGCCGCGGCAACAACCGCGAAATACAAAGTGCCGACCATGGAGGCTGCCGAGTGTGTGGTCTGCCACAAGACGCTCGATCCCATCGCCGGGCTGTTTCAGGACTACTGGCGGTTTGAAGGCGTGTACGGAAAGCGCAAGGAAGGCTGGTTCACCGACATGTTTGGCGCCGGCTGCGAAGGCGTCGGCCTCCCCGGGGAGGAGCGCTGGCGCGCCCTGCAGTGGCTCGGCGAGCACACGGCGAAGGACCCGCGCTTCGCCGTCACGATGGTGGAGCACGTTTATTACATCCTCACCGGGCGCAAGGTGCTGCTGCAGCCCAAAGATCTCGATGATCCAAGCTTCGCCGCGAAATATCGGGCGCATCAGGAACAGCGGGCGGTGATTGAGTCCATCGCCACGCGCTTTGCCCAGAAGGGCTTCAACTTGAAGCAGGTGTTCAAGGACTGGGTGGCCACGGACTTTTACCGCGCGGACGGGCTCACCACCGCCGCTCTGAATCCCGAACGTCAGGCAGAGCTCGATGACATCGGCATCGTGCGCATGCTTGCACCCGAACAGGTAGAGCGCAAAGTGGCCGCCGTGTTTGGCCGCCGCTGGGGCAGGCTCAATGATCAGCTGGCGATGCTTTACGGCGGCATTGATTCGAAGGAAGTCACCGAACGTGCCACGGACCCCAGCGGAGCGATGGGGTCGCTGCAACGCATCCTGGCCAATGACGTGGCATGCAAAGAAACCGCGCTCGATTTCAGCCGGCCTGCGGAGAAGCGGCTGCTCTTTCAGCACATCGAGCCCGATGTCACGCCTGGAACCGCCGAGCATGATGCACAGATCCGCCGCACCATCTCCCACCTGCATGAGCGCCTGCTGGGCCGGGTGGAGTCCGCCGAGGTGGAGCGCAGCTTTCAACTCTTCGCCGACATTGTGAAGGAAGCCGCGGCACGGCGCCATGACACGGAGGAGAACTATTATTGCCGCCAGGGACTGGAACAGCCCGTTTCAGACCCACAGTACACCGTGCGGGCCTGGCGTGCTGTGGTGACCTACCTGCTTCGCCAATACGACTTCCTCTACGAATAGACCCTCATGAGACGTGATTTTTTGAAATGCTGCACGCTGGCCGGACTGGGACTGGCATGCCCTGGCGCACGCGCCGCCACAAAAGAAGGCGAAGCGTATGAAGGACCGTATTACGTGGTGTTCAACGCCTCCGGCGGCTGGGACACCAGCTACCTGATGGACCCCAAGGGCATCCATGAGATCAACCGCCTTTACCATGAGGGTGACATTCTCACGCAGGGGGCGCACAAGTTTGCGCCCAACGCGAAGCACATCGCCGCAGGCATGAGCAACGAGGACTTTTACAAGGAGTTTGGCAGCGAACTGCTCACCCTCAACGGCCTCGATTACTCAGTGAACAATCACGCCCCTGGTGCGCGGTACATGGCCACGGGCAAACTCGACAGTCTCGCTTATCCCACCTTTGCCGCTCTGGTGGCTGCGTGCAAAGGCCCCGCATGCCCGATCTCCTACCTCACATTTGGCAACTACTCGAACACGGGCAACCTCGTGGCCATGTCGCGCGTGCCTTATCCGCAGTCGCTGCAGCGCATTGCCAACGCTGACTTCGTCGATGGCAACGCGCGCGCGCCGTACCATGAAGACGTTGTGCTGGAGCGCATCAACAAGGCACTGGACGAACAGCATGCAGGCCGCGCCGCCGAGGCACGTTTGCCCCGTGTGGAGCGCGCCCAGAACATGCTGTACGCCGCGCAGATCAACTCGAAGGCCCTGCAGCGCGTGACGCCGCACATACCGAAGAACATCCCAAAAGAACGCCTCTCACAGCAGGCCGAGATCACGCTCGCTTCCTTCAAGGCGGGCGTTTGCGTCTCCGCGAATCTGAGCATCGGCCAGTTTGACAGCCATGCGAACAACGACACCGACCAGATGAAGCTCATTCCGGAATTTCTCGCCGGCATCGCCTATTTCCTCCGCCGCGCCGAGGACCTTAAGATCCGCGACAAACTGGTGATCATCGTTCAAAGCGAAATGGGCCGGACTCCCACCTACAACAAAGGCAACGGCAAGGACCACTGGTCCGTCGGCTCCATCATGTTCATCGGCTCCGGCATTCGCGGAAACCGTGTCCTTGGTGCCACGGACGACGGGCAGCTGCATGTGCCGCTGAACCCTCAAACGCTCATCACCGACAAAGACCAGGGCATCCGTGTCCGACCTGAGCATATCCATCACTCCCTCCGCCAGTTTGCCGGAATCGAGGATCACCCGTTCAGCAAAAAGTTTCCTCTCGGGGTGAAGAAAGGCGAGGCATTACAGGGCCTGTGGGGCTGATGCCTCACTCGACCGCGACTTTGATGACGACCTTGAACACCTGCTCCGGCTTGTCCCACTCGATGCAGGGGGCATGCGCGTCCTGCGGGTAGAGGATGGCGTAGTGGCCGCCGCTCATGTGCAGCGGGGTCACGTCGGGAATGAGCTTCCACAGCGCGGCCTCTTTCTCCTCGTTGTAGGCCATCATCTCCTCCTGCATGGCCGCCAAGGGGGCCCAGAGAATGGTTTCACGGCCGCTGTAAATGAACTGCACGTCGATGTACTTGCGATGCGCTTCGAACTTGGCCTTCTCGATCAGCTTCGTCTCATAGGTTTGCACCAGCGCAAAGCAGTGGTCTCCATCGAGATCGAAACGGCCCAGCGGCTGTGTGCCGTCCACGGTGCGAAGATAGGCAAAAGCCTTGGCAAAACGCGAATTGAGAGATTCGTAACGGGCGGAGTTTTCGAGAGTATCGAGGATCATGTCGTGATCTTTTATCGGATCATTCTATGTGAAGCAACTCTTCAATCTCGAAGTCTGGCAGCTCCTGCAGTACGCCGCATTAAAATGGAAGAAACCTGCATATTGACTCTGCCGGGCACTTTGTTCATCATCACTTTATGAGAGCCGCGATCACCGTTTCTGTCCTTGTGCTGATCACTTTGACGTTCTCGATCAAGGCAAGCGCCGACGATTCGATCCATCTGAGAAGAGCGGCGCGAAGGGCCATCGCCGATAACAATATGCCCCTCTATGCAGCGCTTCTGCAAGCGGGTTTGGGAATCGATCAAAGCATTGCAGATGTTCGCGACGAGGAGCCCGATCCCAATCTCACCGCTTTGATGTTCGCCGTAGCCTGGGACAAGCGCGACATGCTAACGTGGCTGCAGGACCAGGGAACAAGCAACTACGCAGCCACAGAGGGAAACGTCCGCCCCATTGATCTCGCACTTGCGCTCAAGCGTGATGACCTGGCCAAAATGCTGATAATCCCAACAGAACCTCCTGATGCAGGCGAAAAGATGCCTCGGGACGCGATCAGGATCATGCGCGATTTGTTCGATATCCCTGAACCTCTGCAGGTTTTTGTCTCGCTCAATGGAGGCGATCCCCCGGATAACTTTACCAAGGAGATAGCCAAAAGACGTGATCAAACGTTTCCGTTGTCCATGGCCAGGTGGGATCCGACCCACATGGTGACTCGAGGGGATACCCGCATCTGGTTTTCCAACAGGATCTCCGATGAGACTGGCGTGCGGTATGCGGCAACTGTGAAGCCACTGCCTGTGGGGAATGCGTGGGATGTGGTCTGCCAGCTCGAAGGCAGGCCGGTAATTGTGGGATCAGTCACTGACTCGGTCCCCATGCCGGTCGAGAAAGTCACGGGACGGTTGATTCAACGCCATGGTTGGTGGGTGCTGGAAGAACGTCAACCACCCGTGCGCAACCCGGTGCCCGAGCAGCCGAAGCCGGAACTGCGCCACGCCGACCTGGCACCACTTGCAGCCGAGACATGCTGGCATGGAAATATCACGCTGATCAACGCCCTGATTGACGACGGCGTCGATCCAGCCATCGCTCTGAATCCCGAGGAGCCTTATCCTGACACCCTGCTGGAAAAAGCAGCATGGTCAAAAAATCCACGCTTTGTGACCGCTTTGCTCAAGAAAGCGCCCGCATTGCAGGCAAACCGTGCCCTTCTCCACAAAGCAGCCCAACGCGCCTTTGACGAAGGTAATGAAGCAGCGCTTGCCGCCCTTGAAAGCCCCCTGTCTGGGGTCAAAGCGGGATCGTTTCCTGTTGAGATGATTGGTGATTTGATTGGCGATGGCTTGCAGGATTCAAAGGAGCCTCTCTTCATCTCCCTCAACGATGCTGATCCCGAAAAAGCAAGCATGGCGCAGATGAAGAAGCACTGGCCAACCGCCGTGCCTTTTTCAGAGGCCGTTCAAGGTGAATTCAAGCAAGACAAAGGCGAGACTTTTGGAAGCTCCTACCAACTGCGATCCACAAGGAAAAACGGGACCAAGGTCGAAATCAAAATCAGCCCCGAGGATGACGGCACATGGAGCTTCTCCATCCGCAACACCCGCGGTTTCCTCGCAGGCGGAGGCACCAAAGGCCGGCTGGTCTTCAGCCACGGCTATTGGTTCACCAAGAACGTGCAGGGATGGGATGAATGATGCCACCAAACATTCGATGCTAAACTCCAATGCCGGGACACATCACTTTGAGCGGAGCAACTCGACAATCGTCTCCCGCATCACCTTTTCCGATTCCGGTGCGGCAAAGGCCTGCGTGGGCTCGTAGCCGCCTTCAGCGAAGGACTTTTCCAGAGGGATGTAGCCCGGGCCGCCATCACCATAGCTGGCCGTGGCGACGAATCCGCCGGGGCGCTGCTGCTGCGCGAAGAGCTGATACTCGATGAAGGTCTCACCGGGCAGGTGCAGGAGGCAGACGTCATCGCCAAGCTTCAGGCTGGTGAACTGGATAGGCACGCCAGCGGCGCTCTGACGGGTGAAGCCGACGCGAAACGCGGCGCTGATGCGTGTCGAGGCCACAGCAGTCGCGTTTTCACACACCTTCAGCATCCGCTCTTCGGGAAACTCGGGGTTTGATTTCAGCACCACCGGAAGCGCACGCCATTCGAGCTTCGTCAGCGGCACGCGTTTCATCTGCTGCTCAGACGCCACCATCGCGGCATGGATGTTTTCACCCAGGCGCACGCGGGCCTCCTTGCTGGCGTCATTGTATTTGCCGGCACCGATGTTGCCGCCGCAACCGGTGAAATACAGATGCGGCACGCCATCATCCTGCGTGCGGCGCTCGCGCGCGATGCCGACGAAGTCGTACGTCACGATGCCATCGCCATAGTAGCTCATGGGGTGCGTGGCGTAGTAGTGCAGCACCGCGAGCTTCTTTTCACCGTTCCAAAAGCTGATGGTTTTCAACAGCGGATCGACCAAGCCCTCCGGAAGCTCACGCAGCGCCGCATCCTTCGTGGAGCTCAGTCGCATCTTCGCCACCTTGCCATCATCACCCATGATGCGGCGGTTTGACGCCACCTTCTCCACCGCCGCTTCGCCATGCGCTACGTGAGTCAGAGGGGATGCGTTTTTCAGTGCCGCCTCGATGCTCGCCGCCACGCCCTTCAGCGCGCGCTCGGCCCAGTCGAGATCCATCACGCTCGGTGGCGATGGCAACCCAGCAAGCAGCCGGTGTGCTGCCGCATCTCCGATCGGCGCATTGTGCTGGTGCAGGCTCTGCACCGCGACGCGTTCCGGTGTCGTCCCAGCCGCTTGGGCCAGCACTTCCCGCCAGTGCACATGATCACCCGCGCGGATCTCGCACCAGTCCACCGCACACAGCACCACCGGCTTTGCATCGCTCAGGATCACCGCGCCTAGCGCCAGCAGCGGCTCGCTCACTCCCACCACTGGTTTTACCAAGCCACCGCACAGGGGGGCGCCGACGGGTGGTGTGACATCGGCGCGAAAGGTCGCGAGCCGCAATGAGTCGCCGAAGGCTGGGAGTGCCAGCAGCGTCAAGAAAATCAGGAGCTTGTTCATGACGTCACTACGGAGCCGCACGGGCGAGTTAATCGCCAAAGTTGGCTGAGGTACGCGCTGTTTACTCGGTCTTCTTGAGTGTGATCATTCCACCCCCGGGAAGGGCATCATATTGCACTGCACCATCGCTCACGGTCACTGTGGTGGAATTCGAGCCTTGCGTCACGACGGTCTTTTTCCAATCGGCAGGAACCTCGGTCGAA
Organism: uncultured Verrucomicrobiota bacterium; assembly: GCA_903838675.1. GTDB lineage: Bacteria > Verrucomicrobiota > Verrucomicrobiia > Verrucomicrobiales > Verrucomicrobiaceae > Prosthecobacter. The sequence continues at coordinate 91,631 of CAILZI010000213.1, read as the reverse complement.
AGCGTCAGCGGCAGATCGTAGAGCAAGGGATCGGCTTTGCAGGTCAGCTCAAGGCTGATAGCATCGGCGGCAGCTTTTACGTTTTTGATCTCGGCGCTGGTGCGCTCGGTCACATACTGATGCCATGAAACGACATCGGTGATCCATACCTGATCCCGCACTGCCTCCAGCTTGTCGAGCAGGGCGGTGAACCACTCCACCGGCGTGACGAGCCAGTCTTCGCCGACGCCGTGGAAATCGAGGTGGCCCATCTCGCCCTTGGCAATGGCGGCATCGACGGCTGCGACTGTGGCCTCGGCGGACTTGTAGTGAATCGGCGGTCCAAAGAAGGGAGGACGATCACAGAGATGATGTTTTGCCAGGGCCTCCGCTTGTTCCTGCGGCGTGACTTTCCATGGCACGCCACCCGGGCGCCCGAAGCCGAAGAGGCGCGGCTGCCTGCCTTCGGGCTTCAGCTTGTTCAAGACCTCGTTGCACAGAGCCAGTTCGGGCTCCAGCTCGGCCGCATTGTTCACGCCCTTGTGCGTGAAGGTGTGGTTGGAGACGGCCACATACGGGCTCTTCGCCGCATCTTCCCAGCGCCGTTTCAACGCGGCATACAGCTTGTTGCCCGTGACGAGGTAGAAGTTCCCCACGATCTTCCGCTTCTCCAGCTCCGGCACCACGTTCTTGAGCTGGCTCGGTGCGCTGTCATCAAAGGCCAGCATGAAGGCAGCTTTTTTGCCGTCCTTCCATTTGAGGATCTGGGTTTCAGCATCAGCGGCATGCAAACGCTGGGAGGTCAGCGATGCGAGAGCGAAAGTGGCCAGCGAAAGAGCGCGGAGTGTGGGATGCATGGCACAGGACTATGCAGCCGCCATCAAATGGCAAGTCAACTGCCATGCCCTGATTCATCCGCCGTCATCTGCCCAATGGATTCGGTGGGGCAGCCCTCCAGTGCTTCCACGCAGAGCTGGATCTCCATATCTGTCACTGGCTGACGAAACACAATGCTTTGGCCGATGTCATTATCGCGGCTGAAAAAATCGGGCGCGTGTCCGGGGCAGAGGCCGCAGTCAATGCAGCTGCTATCGACGTAAAAGCGGCCGGGGGCATTTTGAGGGAGACGATCTTCGATGTTGAGCATGGATAAAGCGGGGTTGTCCGCGCCCAGTCATTCGCACGTCTGCATATTTGTTTGTAATGCATTAATTACAGATATTGTTGCAATTGATGCAACATTACTTGGCCAGGAAACCCTTTGATCTCTACGCCCTGCACCTCTTTCACCTCGTCGTGAAGCACCGAAGTTTCACTCGGGCCTCACGCGAAGCCGGTTTGTCACAAAGCGCGCTCACGCGGCAGATGCAGTCGCTTGAGGAGCGCCTCGGTCTGGCTCTAATCAACCGTACGACACGCTCCGTCGAGATTACAGAAGCAGGCCTCTTTCTCGCTGCTGAAGCGGCACGACTCATTGGCGGTGTTGCATCGGCGCTGGATGGTTTGCAGGCTGAGTTTGGCTCCGTGCGTCCCGAAGTCAGAGTCAGTGTCTCACGCACGCTGGCGATGGCCCACATGCCCGGACTGTTTCATGCCAACCACCAGCGCCATCCCGAGGTGGTGTGCCGCATCAGCTACAACACCAGCAGTTCCATCCTCACCGCGCTGGAGGCAGGCGAGATTGACGTCGGAGTCATGTGCCCGCCCACACCACTGCCAGACTCCATCAAAGTCACCCACCGTTTCAAAGACGCCTTTGAACTGATCGCGCCTGCCACGATGGCAGCGAAAGCGCCCGTGAAACGCGTCGTACCGTTTCGGCTTTGGTTGTCGCAGCAACCCTGGCTCCTTATCGACTCCACCACACACACCGGCAAAAACCTCCGTCGTTGGATGAAGCGCCAGCATCTCGACCTTCAGCCCGCGATGGAGTTGGACAGTTTCGATCTGATAATCAATCTCGTCGCTTCCGGTTTCGGCCTCGCCTTTGTTCCTCGACGTGCTCTAGCACTTTATCGAAGGAAGGAATCCATCATCACACTGCCCTTCCCCGAGCGCTTCGAACGCGACGTCGTTGCAGTGACAAGGAAACACCGCAAACAACCGCTGCATGTGCAGCGGTTTGTGGAGAATATCTTGTTTTAGCCATCGGCATGCATGACCAAATATTACGGTCACTTTTGCGGCAAAGGTCGGGCGCAGCACGCACTCAATGCAAGTGCCGATGAAAGGGGCCTGATTGAAGGCGAGCATCAACCACCGCCCCTCCACTGACGCTGAACATGAAGTCAAATCATCGACATTGACCCCACGGTTGCCATCATCACCTACCGGTTGCATGATTCGCGCCCCTTCTCCCAAGACATTTGCCGATGAAATGCCGCCTCCGCATCTCCAGCCACGAACGCGCGGCGCTCTGGCCGTGGCTGGCGGTGTGGTTTGCGGCTGTGCTGATCCGGCTGGTCTATTTCTGGCAGATTCACGACACCGATCTTGCACGCGTGCTCCTCGGCGATGCGGATGTCTATGACGCCTGGGCGCAGCGCATTGCCGCAGGTGAGTGGCTGGGAGACAAGGTCTTTTACCAGGCACCGCTTTATCCCTACTTTCTCGGCATCATCTACAAGCTCGGCGGCCACAGCCTCATGCTCGTGCGGCTCGTTCAAATCGCAGTCGGTGCATGCTCCTGCGTGTTCCTTGGAAAAGCGACGGAGCATTTCATCTCACGCCGTGCGGGCCATGTCGCCAGTGTGCTGATGGCCCTATGCCCCACGCTGATCTTTTTCGACTGCCTGATTCAAAAGGCGGTGCTGGATGTGTTTTTCCTCACGCTGGTCTTCCTGCTGGCCGCCGTCGCGACGCGCAAAGAACGCGCGCTTCCATGGTGGCTTGCGCTCGGTGCCGGCTTTGGCCTGCTGGTTTTGACGCGGGAGAATGCGCTGGTCATGCTGCCGTTGCTGCTCCTGTGGGCATGGCAGCACGGGCGACGGCGTGCGGTGCTGCTGGTGGTGGCCGGGACTGCCTGCGTGCTGCTGCCGGTAGCCTTGCGCAACAAGCTGGTGGGCGGCGAATTTCATCTGACCACCTCCCAGATGGGGCCCAATTTTTACATTGGGAACAACGCCAATGCCAACGGCACCTACCAGCCGCTGCTGCCGCGCCGTGGTGATGCTGCTTATGAGCAGAAAGATGCGGTGGACCTCGCCGAGCGCGAGCTCGGCCGCAAACTCACGCCCGGCGAGGTGTCCGCCTTCTGGATGGACAAGAGCCTTGCATTCATACGCACCCAGCCATGGCAATGGACGAAGCTCATGGCCCGCAAAGGGTTACTGGTCTGGAATGCGCAGGAACTGGGCGACACGGAGGAACAGAGCGCCTACGCAGCGTATTCGCCGCTGCTGAGATGGCTCTCAGCGGTTCTGCATTTCGGCGTGCAGTGTCCGCTGGCAGTCATGGGTGTGGTCTGGATGTGGCACCGCCGCCGTGAGCTGTGGATCGTGGCGGCCACGATGCTGACCTATGCGGCGAGCGTGGCCGCGTTCTATGTCTTTGCGCGCTACCGGCTGCCTCTTTTTCCCATGGCCATCGTGCTGGCCGCCGGAGGAGTGGCCGAGGTCCGAGACCGCCTGCGATGGCCGCTCACGCCCTCCACCTGGAAGGGCCTTGCGGTGCTTATCATCACTGCAGTGCTGGTGAACTGGCCTGCGTCGTCGGACAACTTCGACGGCATGATCACCCTGCAGAACCTTGGAGGTTATTTTTCCAAGCAGCGGGACTACGAGCGCGCCATCTCCTGCTTCGACAAGGTGCTGGAACGCCTTCCTGCCTCTGCCGAGGCGCATGCCGGCAAAGGCAGAGCACTGCTCGAGCTGAACCGCTTTGATGACGCGATCCCGCATTTCGAAACCGCGCTGCACCTGAACCCGGAGTTTCCAGACGCAGAGAACAATCTCGGGAACGCACTCACCCGCAAAGGCAGCGCGGCTGCAGCACTGCCGCACTATGAAAGGGCGCTGCAGTTCAAGCCGGAGTCCGCCGAGATCTGCTACAATTTCGGCAACGCACTGCTGCAGATGGGAAACAGGACCGCCGCCATCGAACTCTATGAGAAGGCGGTGAAGCTGCAGCCCGATTTCGCTGACTCGCACAACAACCTCGGTTCTCTGCTCTTCCAAACGGGGCGTACCGAAGAAGCGCTGGACCACTTCCGCAAGTATGCAGCGCTGCGCCCCCAAGCTGCCGGCGCTCATGCCAATCTCGGCGTCGCTCTGTCACAAGCCGGACAAACTGCGGAAGCAGTTCGTGAATATGAAACCGCCCTCGCGGCTGATCCCGGTCAGGTGCCCGCATTGAACAACCTCGCATGGATTCTGGCCACCTGTACGGATGCATCCTTGCGCGACGGCAGCCGCGCAGTGGCCCTTGCTTCCAAAGCCGATGAGCTCACGCAACAGTCCAATCCGAGCGTGCTGCGCACACTGGCGGCGGCACTGGCCGAGAGCGGCCGCTTTCCAGAAGCCAGACAAGCCGCCAGCACCGCGATCCGCATGCTTGAATCCCAGGGCAACCGCGATCTCGCCGAGACGATCAAAAACGAACGCGACAGCTATCAGGCTGGACGGACTTTCCGCGAGCAGCGCTGAGAGGCCTGAGGCTGGTCTATGCGATCAGCCCCCGGATCACCTGGCCGTGTACGTCCGTCAGGCGGCGATCAATACCGTTGTGTCTCACCGTGAGCTGAGTGTGATCGATGCCGAGAAGGTGCATCATCGTGGCGTGGATGTCGTAGCAGGTGGTGGGATTGGCGCGGTCGAGGGGTTTGTAGCCCCACTGGTCGCTCTCGCCAGCGGTGACGCCGCCCTGGATGCCGCCGCCGCAGAGCCAGTTGGTGAAGACGTAGGGGTTGTGATCGCGGCCTTTGCCGCCCTGGGTGCTGGGCATGCGACCAAACTCGGTGGTCCAGAGGATGATGGTGTCATCCAGCAGGCCGCGTTGTTTGAGATCGAGGATCAGTGCCGAGACGGCCTTGGCCATGCCCCAGGCAAGGGGGCCGTGGTCGCGCTCGACGTCTTCGTGGCTGTCCCAGTTGCGGCGGGGGAAGCCGTTGTCATTGCCGCTCCAGATCTGCACGAAGCGCACGCCGCGTTCCAGCAGACGGCGCGCGGCGAGGCACTTGCGGCCCATGTAGTCGGCCTCTTCTTCGGGATTGATTTCGGTGGGCCAGACTTTGCGATGTTCCTGGATGCCGTACATCGTTTTCATCGCGTCGGATTCTTTGGAGATGTCCAGCGCCTCCGGTGCGGCGAGCTGCATCTTGGCGGCGAGTTCGTAGCTCTGGATGCGGCTTTCAAGACGTGAGTCCTCCGGATGTGCGGCCATGTGTTTGCGGTTGAGCTGCTCCAGCAGCGCGAAACCCTCGCGGTCTGACTTCGCGCTGATGTAACGCCCGGCCTTGTGGGGAAAGAGATCGGCGATGGGTGTCTCGGCACCGGGATAAATAATCGTTCCCGCATGCTGCGAGGGCAGAAAGGCGCTGTCCCAGTTCTTCGGCCCGTTCGAGGCGAAGCCGCGATGATCTGGCAGCACGACGAAGGTGGGCAGGTTGTCGCTGATGGAGCCGAGTGCGTAGCTGACCCAGCAGCCGACGCCGGGGAAGCCGGGAAGATTGAAGCCGGTGGCCTGCAGCAGCGTGCCCTGCGAATGCACCCCCGTCTTGCCGACCATGTTGTGCACAAAGGCCATGTCATCGGCACATGCGCCGAGGGGTGCGACGGCATCGCTGAGCATGCGACCGCTCTGGCCGTAGGGTTTGAAGTCCCACACGGGCTTTTTCCAGGGGCCGAGGCCGTTTTGGAAGGCCTCCACCTTTTCGCCGAAGTCGGCGTCTTCACCGTGGTGTTTGATCAGAGCGGGCTTGTAATCAAAGAGGTCAACGTGGCTGGCGGCGCCGCCCATGAAGAGCTGCACCACGCGTTTGGCCTTGGGCACCACGACCTGGGAACGATGCGTCGTTTCCGCGCTGGCCAGCGAATGAAACGCTAGCGCGCCAAAGCCTTGTCCGGCGGTTTGCAAAAGCTGGCGGCGTGTAAACATGACAGCACAGTAGGTATTCTTACGCGTCTGGCCAGCGGTCCCTTGTCACGCAATCGCGCGAGGTCGGGCGGGAAGTGAATTGCACAGTCGCGCTGCGGGGCATATTCGTTATGCTAAGTACACACATGTCAGCCTGGTCCCCGCTCCGCAATTCTGTCTTTCGTGCCATGTGGCTGGGCAGCATCGGGTCAAACATCGGTACCACGATGAATGACACGGCGGCGGTCTGGACGATGACCACGATGACGAGCTCGCCCTACCTCGTGTCCTTGATGCAGACGATGTCGAGCCTGCCGCTCTTCCTGCTGGCCCTGCCGGCCGGAGCGCTGGCAGATCTGGTGGACCGGCGGCGGCTGATCTTGATTGCACAAACTGGCGCGCTGCTCACCGCAGTCGGCATGGCGCTGCTGGCGTGGTATGGAGCTCTGACGCAGACCCTGCTGCTGCTGGCCACCTTTCAGCTCGGCGTCGCCGCCGCCTTCACCATGCCCGCATGGCAGGCCCTGATCCCGGAAGTTGTGGGCCGTGAGCAACTGTCTCCGGCGATTGCGCTCAATGGAGTGGGCTTCAACATCGCCCGCTCTCTGGGCCCCATCTTCGGCGGCCTGCTGCTGGCGGCGCTGGGCCCTGCGCCGGTGTTTGCGCTGAACGCCCTGTCCTTTCTCGCGGTGATCGGGGTGATGTGCACGGGCAGCTACATCGCCACACCACGAAGCGCCCAGCAGGAGCAGATGCTGGGTGCCATGGCCGCCGCCATCCGCTACGCACGCCACGCCCGCTCCATGCAGGCGGTGCTCTGCCGTGGCGGCATCCACATGTTTGCTGCGGTGGCTCCGGTGGTGCTGCTGCCGATCATCGTGCATTCACGTCAATGGGCCGCGGCAGACTTCGGCATCCTCATGGGCTGCTACGGTGGCGGCGCCATCCTGATGGCGCTGGTGTGGCTGCCACGGCTGCGCGAGCGCTTCACCTTCGATCACGTACTGTTCGGTGCCAGCGTGGTATCAGCAGCGATGACGGGAATCCTCGCACTGGTGCCAGGAAAGATCGCCATGGGTCTCGTGCTCATGGTCACAGGTGCGGCGTGGATCAGCGGGATGAACACCTTCAGCGTGGCCTCTCAAAGCGTGTTTCCCAACTGGGTGCGGGCGCGCAGCTCTGCGATCTATCTGGTGGTGATGCAGGGCGCTTTCGCCATCGGTGCCCTGACCTGGGGGCAGCTTACGAGTCATTTCAACGCGCCCATCACGCTCGGCATTGCGTCCGGCTGCCTGCTTGTCAGCGCTGTCCTTGCTCGTCTGCTGCCCATCAGCCATGTGGAAAATCTGGACCTCACTCCTTCCGGCCATATGCTGCCGCATAGCGCGATGACCACCGAGCCAGCGCCAAGCGATGGTCCGGTGCTGATCACCCTTGAGTATCACATCGATCCCAAAGAGGCTCCCGCGTTTCGCGCCGCCATGCTGCAACTGCGCGAGATCCGGCTGCGCGATGGTGCGTTTCGCTGTTCTCTCTTCGCAGACCTGGAAGATCCCACGCATTACCGTGAAACTTTCCTCGTTGGCTCCTGGGCGGAGCACCTGCGACAGCATGAACGTGCGACGATGGAGGACCAGCGTATCGAGCTCGCCGTGCAGAGGTTTCACCGTGGTGCCGAACCACCCAAAGTGAGGCATCTGCTCATGGTCAACCTGCGTGACTTGAAGCCCTGAGCCTGCGGCTCACTTCCAGCCAGCGACCGTCCAGGGCAGCCAGTAGGCCTGAATCATCACGAGCACGCCCATGAGAATGGCCAGAGCAATGCTGTGCCAGAAGACACTGCGCAGCACCGTGCCCGCATCCGGACTGTCCGGCTGACCTCCCGTGGCCACCGAGGCCACGACGATGCTCTGTGCATCGATCATCTTGCCCATCACGCCACCGGAGCTATTGGACGCGACCATCAGTGAGGGTGACAGATGCAACTGCTGCGCGGTCACCTGCTGAAGATTGCCGAAGAGGACATTTGATGATGTGTCGCTGCCCGTGAGCGCCACTCCGAGCCAGCCAATGAGCGGCGAGAAGAACGGGAACAGCACGCCCGTGCCTGCCAGCATGAGGCCCATCGTGGTGTCGGTGCCGGAGAAACGTGTGGTGTAGCCGAGCGCCAGCATGAGCGAGATGGTGAGCATGGAGGTGCGCACGCGCCACAGGCAGCGCAGATAAATTCCAATGAGAGATGCAAGACTCCTGCCGAGGAGCATTCCGGCGGTGATGCCCGCCAGCAGCAGCGCAGTGCCTGTGGCGGAAAGGTAGTTGAAGGTGAAGTTCGCTTTTTCAGGCTCGGGGTTCTTCACGACCGGCGGCATTTTCTGCACCGCCAGATGCAGCGGTGAGATGGGAATGATCGGCGCCTGCCAGGTGCTGACGGCCTTGGTGCCGGGTTTATAACCATTGAGCAGTTCCTTGGCAAAGGGTGTGGTCCAGACTCCCACGAACAAAGAGAGTGCCACCCATGGAATCCAGGCGCGGAAGGGACGTTCGATTTTCTCCATTGGGCCTTTCTTTTCCTCAGCGCTGCGCGGTTTCCAGAAGCGCAGCAGGATCACCATCGAAGCGAGTGAGACGAGACCTGCGGCGATGTCCACGAGCCATGGACCGTGGAAATTTGAAACCGCAAACTGCATCAGGCCAAAGCTGCCGCCACAGACCAAACATGCGGGCCAGACTTCGACCATGCCACGCCAGCCGACCTGTGCCGTGACCAGCCAGAACGGCACGATGAAGGAGAAAATCGTGAGGTGCAGGCCCACGATAGCGCTGAGCACATGCACATCCTGTCCGGTGACATCTGCAAGAGTCGTGAGCGGAATGCCCAGCGAACCAAACGCCACTGGCGCGGTGTTGCCAATGAGTGCGAGCTTGGCGGCTTCGAGCGGTTTGAAGCCGAGCCCTATCAGCATCGCTCCCGTGATGGCCACCGGCGCACCAAATCCGGCGCAGCCTTCGATGAAGGCACCGAACGCAAAGGCGATCAGCAGCGCCTGAATGCGGCGATCTCCCGCGAGTCCGGCGATCTGCTTTTTCAAGGACTCAAACTGCCCGGTCTCGACGGAGATCTGATAGATGAAGATCGCGTTCAGCACGATCCACCCGATGGGAAACAAGCCGAACACTGCGCCGAGTCCGCTGGCCGTGAGGGCAAGCTGGGGTGGCATGTGAAACACCGTGACCGCAATGACCAGCGCCACCACCAGCCCGGCAAACGCCGCGATGTGCGCCCGCACATGCCAGAAGGCCAGCAGACCCAGCAGCACCACCACGGGTATGGCCGCGACGCAGGAGGAGAGAACAAGATTGCCGAGGGGATCGTAGTTTTGGGACCAGGTCATGGAGTTTGGGAGTGTGCATCACGGAGAATCTGCATCGTATGTTTCACCTCGATGCGTGAACCGAGCCTTTTCAAATGCATTTGCAGCTGCGTCAGGCAGCCGATGTTGCCGCTCACCATCACCTCCGCTCCGGTGGCAATGACGGCTTTCGCCTTCTGCTCACCCAGGGATGAAGCGATCTCCGGCTGATCCATGTTGTAGCTGCCCGCGCTGCCGCAGCAGAGATGCGCGTCGGTGAGTTCGAGCAGTTGCAGACCGGAAATGCTTTTCAGCAGATCGCGTGGCTGCCTGCGCACGTTTTGCGCATTCGCCAGGTGGCAGGCATCGTGATAGGCAGCTTTGAGCGGCGTATCCTGCAAAGGTTCACGCAGCCCGAGCCTCATCAAAAACACGCTCACATCCATGACACGATGCCGAAACGACTCAGCGCGCGCTTCATCGGGGGTGCCGCGTAGGACCAGGTGATACTCATGCATGGCCGAACCGCAGCCTGCAGCATTTGTCAGAATGGCATCCACATCCGCTGGAAACGCATCGAGATTCCGCCGCGCAAAAGCACGCGCTGCCTCGAGATCTCCCGTGTGCCACGCCAGACCACCGCAGCAGCCTTGGGAGTGAGGGATGACCACCTCCACACCGTTGCGCGTCAGCACTTCAATCGTGGCCGTGTTGATGTCAGGATCGAGCACCTGCTGTGCGCAGCCAAGCAGCAAGGCCACTTGTCCGCGCTTCTCGCCTTTCGCTGGATAGACCTCATTCCATGATTGGGCAGCGGGAAGAGTCTCGGGCACCAGTTCCAGCATGGACTGCCATCGCTTTGGCAACACGGCCTTTGCCAGACTGCCGAATTGCATCGCGAGACGGAAACGCTGCGGATATGGAATCGTTTGCGCGGTGACAAAACGCCGCAGACGCTCGACAATGCCGCGCTTGAACTTGGATTGCGCCAGTGCACGAAACGGACTGATCAAATCACGGTACGGCACCCCGCTCGGGCAGGCAGGCTCACACGCCAGACAGCCGAGACAGCGATCCACATGCGGCTGCGCCGCTTCAAAGTTCATCGTGCCTTCGAGCACTTCCTTCATCAGCACGATGCGTCCGCGCGGCGTGTCCATCTCCTGCCCCAGCTCGCGATACGTCGGACACGCGGCCAGACAAAAGCCGCAATGCACGCAGGCCGAGACAGCTTTCGCCATCGGTTCGCCCAGCGGGCCGAGTTTGTCAGTTGGAATGGCGTGGAGCATCAGTCATCAAGAGTTGGAAAACGCTGCTGCGGATCAAGCGCCTGCTTCACCGCAGCCTCAATGGCGAAACACGGCCTGCCGCCGATCCACAACGGCGCATCACCGCGCAGCGTCATGCCACGAGCGGGAAGTGTGTGAGAAAAAGCCATGCTGCCGCCGCAGCTCACATGCGCGGCTTTGAAATTGCTGATTTGATCCGGCGTGATGTCCGTCTTGTAACTCCAGGGTGTTTCACGGATCTCATCCCAGATCGTGTTGTCGATGATCTGACCGCCGATCTCCCGCGCGAGAACTTCCAATGCTGCTCCAGGCCCTCCAAGCTTCACGAGCAGGGTTTCGCTACCGGGCAGCACATCCAACGCGGCGGCTTCGAAGCGTGAATTGGCGATGCGGGCCATTGTTCCGGCCGAATATGGCAGGGACAGCGTGAGCGTTGTTGAGGGTTTCGGAAAGACCTTGAAGGTCACTTCGCCGATCACGCCAAAACGTCCGAGGCTGCCGACCAGAAATTTCGGCACATCGAAGCCAGCTGCGTTTTTTACCACCTTGCCGCCAAGTCGCAACAGACGGCCCATGCCATCGACAAACCGTACGCCGAGAATGAAATCGCGTACGCCGCCGAAGCGAAAACGTCCCGGTCCGCTCAGGCCTGAAGCGACCACGCCGCCGATCGTGCTGCCGGCTTCGACGAGCATGGGATCAAACGGCAGATACTGCCCCTGCTCCGCGAGCGCCGCGATGATCTCGCGCACCGGCATGCCTGCGAGCGCAGTGAAGGTGAACTCGCTTGGATCATACTCGGTGATGCCACGCAGCTGCCGTGTTGAGATTTTCACCGCATCCACCGCCGAAAGCCGCGGCTTGGTCTCCGCACCCACAGCGATGACGCGCGGCGCGGAAAGCACGGCGTCGCGCAGTTCGGTGAGTGAGGCGGGAGAGATCATTCGCGTGAAATGAGGCCGACCTTCTCCAGCGGGTGCAAACCGACGTGCGACAATGCAGGCGCTTCTTTGCCGGGGAACATCTTGCCAGGATTTGAAATGCCAAGAGGATCAAAGGCGGTGCGCAGACGCTGCATGCAGTCGATCTCGTCAGGCGTGAACATGTCTCCGAGGAAATCGCGTTTCTCCACGCCGATGCCGTGTTCGCCGGTAATTGAGCCGCCCATTTCGACTCACATCTTCAAGATGCGGCCCGCGAGGTCTTCGGCGCGCTGCAACGCGCCTGATTCACGGCCATCAAAGAGTATGAGCGGATGCAGATTGCCATCGCCCGCATGGAAAACATTGGCGACGCGGATGTGCGTTTCGTGGGACATTTCGGCGATGCGGCGCAGAGCTTCGCCAAGTTTGCGGCGTGGCACCACGCCATCCTGAACGATGAAATCGGGCGAGAGCCGGCCCACGGCGCTGAAGGCGCTTTTGCGGCCTTTCCAGATGGCCATGCGTTCATCCGCATCGTGCGCCGGACGCATTTCAACGGGCGCACTCGCAACGAGGATAGCATCGAGCCGTTCACGTTCGATGGTCACGACCTCGCGCGGACCTTCCAGCTCAACGATGAGCACCGCCTCGCATCCCGGCGGATATTCTGCATGCACAGCGGCGACTGCGGCCTCCAGCGCGAGCGCGTCCATGATCTCGATGGCACCCGGCAGCAAGCCGCTGGCGATCACGGCGGAAACGGCATCGCCGGCCTGTTCGAGGGTGCGATAACCCGCCAGCACCGTGTGAAAGCACTCGGCCTTTGGCAGCAGTTGCAACGTGATTTCCAGCGCAATGCCGAAGAGTCCTTCATTGCCCACAAACAGCCCGCACCAGTCCGGGCCAAGACGCTCGCGACTGCCACCACCCCATTCGACGACTTCACCTGTGGCGAGCACCGCCTTGATGCCGAGGACGTGGTTTGAGGTCATGCCGTATTTCAAACAGTGCGCGCCACCGGAGTTGAAGGCCACATTGCCCCCGATGGTGCAGATGGTTTGTGAGGAAGGGTCCGGCGCATAATGAAGCCCAAAAGGCGCCGCAGCCGTGGTGACCTGCGTATTGATCACGCCCGGCTGCACCACCGAGATGCGCTGCACCGGATCCAGTTTCAGAATGCGGTTCAGCCGGTTCAAGGCGATCACGATGCCATCTGCGATGGGCAGCGAGCCACCCGACAAACTGGTGCCGCTGCCACGGGCGACAAAGGGCAGCTGCAGCTCATGACACAGCCTCACGATGGCGATGACCTCCTCCGCCGTCTCCGGCATCACGACCGCGAGCGGCCGTGTGCGAAAGGCGGTGAGGGCATCGCTCTCATACGCCGCCAGCTCGACGGGCCGCACGAGCAGACGCCCGGGTGGCAGCAGCTCGGCGAGACGTTCGAGCGCGGCGGACATGCGCGGAGATTATTTCAGCACTTCACGCAGCGCGGTGAGCACGAGATCGACGTTTCGCACCGTCGAGCCATGACCCATGAGGCCGATGCGCCAGGCCTTGCCGGCCATCACGCCGAGTCCTGAACCGATCTCAATGCCATACTCTTCGAGCAGACGCTTGCGCGTGCCGGCGTCGTCCGCTCCAGTGGGAATGCTGATGCAGTTGAGCGAATGCAGCGAGCGCTTTGGAATGTAGCTGATGCCCATGGCCTCCAGCCCTGCACGCAGGCGCAGATGCATCTTTTCATGCCGGGCGATGCGAGCCTCCAGACCTTCCTCCAGCACGATGTTCAGCGCTTCATGCAACGCGTAGGTCATGTTGATCGGCGCGGTGTGATGGTACACACGTCCACCTCCGCCGCCGGTGTAGTACTTGCGCAGCATGGAGACATCGAGATACCAGGACTGCACCTTCGTTTTGCGCGCATCCATGATAGCGAGGGCACGATCGCCAAAGCTGACGGGTGCAAGGCCGGGAGGGCAGCTCAGACACTTCTGCGTGCCGCTGTAGATGGCATCAATGCCCCATTCATCCACCTTCAATTCATGACCACCAAGGCTGGTGACGGCATCGACAATGAGCAGTGCACCTTTGCTGTGCACGAGGTCAGCAAAACCTTCGAGCGGCTGATGCGCGCCGGTGCTGGTCTCGGCATGCACGATGCCTACGAGCTTCGTTTTCGGATGCTGATCAAGCGCGGCAGCGATCTAATCGAGTGCGATGACATCGCCCCACGCAGCTTCAACCGCATGCACCGTGGCGCCGCAGCGCTCCATGACATCCTTCATGCGTCCGCCGAAGACTCCATTCACGCAGACGATCACTTCATCACCGGGTTCAATGAGATTGGTGGCGATGCACTCCATCCCGGCCATGCCGGTGCCGCTGACAGGAAAGGTCAGCGCATTTTTCGTGCGAAACACCTGGCGCAGCATTTCGCAGACTTCGTCCATGATCGTGAGGTACTGCGGATCCAGATGGCCGAGTGTCGGCGCGCCGATGGCGCGGAGCACGCGCGAAGGGACAGGACTAGGGCCGGGGCCAAGAATGATGCGTTCAGCAGGGAATTGGGTGTTCATGGGTGGAGAGTTTGTGAGTATGAAAGAAAGCTGGTTGTTTTGTCCACTGTGATCTTTCGACAGGGACTGACGAGGTGCTTCATGGCGTCTTGAGGTGAGCATCGAGATGCAGGTGAAACCAGTCCGACGCGAGCTTGGTGACCTCGTCTAACTTCTCCTTGTACACGCCGTAGTGGCCGATGTCCTTGAGCTCATGGTACTCGCTCTTCACGAAATTTTTCTGCAGGGCCTGAAAGGCACGCAGGCCGTTTTCCGCGTTGCTCATGAGCTCCTCCTTCTCCGCCACGATGATCATGGTTGGCACCGTGATCTTGGAAGCAGCTTCAACAGGATTGTAGCCGATGCCCTTGGCCGGATTGGCACGCATCTGCGCATAGGCAGCCATCTTGCCGCCGAGCTTGCCCGTTTCGATGGGCACAGGCTCGGTCTCGCCGCGCGCCTGCTTCACCGCGAGGTCATTGGCATACTTCAATGCCGCCGGTGGGCGGCCACCGCCCATGCCGGGCACCTGAGAAACCACACACTTCACACGCGGATCATTGCCCGCCACCCAGACAACCAACCCGCCGCCATAGCTGGTGCCAAACAGGCCGATGCGCTCCGCGTCCACACAGGGCTCGCCCATGAGGAAACTGATTGCGCAGCGGATGTCGAGAGTTTGATCCGCCATGTCCATCTGCCAGCGCACCGGTTTGGCCTTCACAGTGACGGTGCCATCCGCATCTGCTTTCGGCATCGAATCAGGCAGCGTGAGCTTGCAGTCGCTTTCGCCCCAGCCACGATAATCAAAGGCAAGCACGACGAAACCCTCTTTGACAAAGCGATTCGCGTAGAGCGCCCCGTTGCCCTTTTTAACGCCGCCAGTGCCGGCACAAAACAACACCGTGGTACGCTTCTCTCCTTCCTTCAGATCCTGCGGCAGATACAAATCTCCCGCCATGCGCGTGCCGTCACTCCAGATGGTGACGTGGCGTATGCTGGCCTCCGGTTGCTGCGCGGAGAGTAGCGTGGCACAGGCGGAAATCAGTACAGCGAGGTAAGTGGCTCTCATGCGATGGTTGGTTGCAATGGCTGGTGCATTGAACGTCCCTATTGCTGCGAGCTATCAGCCACTCAGTCCACAAAGCTGAATTCATTCAGGTTCAAAATCACGCGGCAGGTGTTCTCCAGGCCTTCGCGCTGCGCGTATTCGAGCAACGGTTTGATTTCATCGGTGGTCGGATTGCGAGACAGAGCCAGCTCAAAGGCATGCCGTGTCTGGGCTTCGACTCCCTGGGCTTCCTTTGTCACACGCTCCGCAAAATGCTTCGCCATGGCGACAACGAGGCCGTTGTTCATCATGGCGAGAGCTTGCAGCGGGCTGAGCGACTCGTTGCGCTTCTCCACACGCATGGAGGGATCAGCACAATCGAGCGTGGTCATGAAGGGCTGCTGCTGCGAACGCACGATGAAGCGGTAGATGCTGCGCCGCCAGGATTTCGGATCCTCGGGATCATGCAGTTGATACTCGTAATGCGGGCTGTGTTGCGGCTTTTCGATGACGAAATCCTGAAAGCTTGGCCCGCCCATGGTGAGGTCCAGTTTGCCGCTCACAGCGAGGATGGAATCGCGAATCGATTCTGCATCCAGCTTGCGGCGGTTTTGGTGGGAGAGGAAGACGTTGTTGGCATCCGCCGGCTCCGCCTTGTCTGACGACTGCCGGTATGTGTCGCTCATCACGATGAGTTTGTGCAGCTTCTTCAAGCTGCCGCCCAGATCATCACGGAATGTGACGGCCAGCCAGTCGAGCAGTTCAGGATGGCTCGGCCTGCCGCCCATGCGACCAAAGTCATTCGCGGTATCGACCAGACCACGTCCAAAATGATGCTGCCACACGCGGTTCACAATGCTGCGCCAGGTGAGCACGTTGTTCTTGTCGGTGATCCATCTGGCCAATGCGGCACGACGGGCGGATTCTCCCTCACCGGCAAGCTGATACACATCGTGGAAGGCTTCACTGAGCGCAGCTATGCTCTGCGGCCCGACCTCCTTTGCCGGCTGTTTGATGTCGCCGCGCTTGAGCACCTGAATCACTCGTGGCTTTCCGCCTTCGTTGCCCGTCCCTCGGAAGGTCCCCGTGCCCGTGTGAATGGCACCCGCATACACCCTGCCCGGCTTTGGGAGCTTGGCGATCTCCGCATCAATCGCCGCTCGTTGCTTGCGGGCGTCGATGAGTTGCTGACGAGTGGTGGCATCGGCTTGGGCGAGCATGAGTGCATCGCGCTCTTTGATGAGCCGCTGTTTGTCCTCCTGCGTACGGGCCTCAGGAGCGATGCCGTCCGTGAGGTTTTCTTTCTGCCAGCGTGGCGCTGCTTCGATGCTGTCGAGGGCCGTTACAGACCTGCCTGCGGCGAGATTCGGACCGGTTTTGTCCGCAAAGACCTCCATCTCGGAGAGCGCAAAGATGTAGTCGTTCTTGCGTTCCGCGAGCTTCACCGCCGTGACGCGTACGTATCTGCCAGTGGCACCATCATCCTCTGCCGTGCCCGTTTCAAAGGGGGTGAGACCGGGATTCTTGAAGTCGTTCATGAACGTCGCGTCGTGCTTCCGCCAGATGAGCGTCACACCGGTTTTAAATGTGGGGTCATCACTCGCCTCCACCTTGAAACGCACCGGGAAACCGAAGCCGCCGCCGATGCCGCCAAAGTCATCGTAGCAGGGCTTCAACACGATGCGCTGGATCTCCACGCTCTTGCCAAGATCCACCTGCACCCACTTCATGGTGTTTTGCTCCATCGCGATGGCGCTGTGATAGCCGAAGTCGGGCTTCACATTCGGATTCGCACTGGAGGCCTTGTCGGCAGCACCATCGATGCGCTTGCTGAGTGCGATGTAAGCATCCCCCGCTTTCTTTTTCAGCGGCTCTTCCAGCGCCGTGATGCTGGCGGCAATTTTCTGGCGCTGCTGCTCCAAACCCACAAACTTCTGCATCGAGGCGTCATCCGGATAGTAATTCACGTCCGTGCGGTCGATGGCTGCAAACACAGCCTGCAGCGAATAATAATCCTCCTGCGAGATGGGGTCGAATTTATGGTAGTGGCATTGTGCGCAGCCGACGGTGAGTGAGCAAAATGCTCCCATCGTGTTTTGCACCATGTCATCGCGGTCCAGATGGCGTGCGATTTTGCCATCCAGCTTCGTCTCCGGCACTTCCGCGTGGCCGATATGATCCCACGGCCCGGCGGAGATGAATCCGAGCGCCGTGACGCCGTCTGTGGTGCCGGGATGCAGGACATCCCCCGCGATCTGTTCTTCAATAAAACGCGTATAGGGCTTGTCAGTGTTCAGCGCACGGATGACGTAGTCGCGATACGGCCAGGCGTTCATGCGCGGCTTGTCCTTGTCATAGCCGTGAGTTTCCCCGTAGTGCACCAAGTCCAGCCAGTGTCGCGCCCAGCGTTCGCCATAGCGCGGTGAGGCCAGCAGATCATCCACCAGTTTTTCATACGGCAGGGCCGCATAGCGTTCCACATCCGCTGGAGAAGGCAGCAGGCCGGTGAGATCAAAATAAAGCCTGCGAATCAGTATGCGCGAATCGGCCAGTGGCGCAGGCTTCAGACCATGCTCCGTGAGCTTCGAGCGGATGAAGTCATCGATGCCTCCCTCCTTTTTCACCAAGGGCTTGAAGCTCCACCAGTTGAGCCGGTCCTCCACCTTGGTCACGTCCACGCCCTCCGGCCACACGGCCCCTTCATCAATCCAGCGTTTGATCACATCGATTTCCGAACTGCTGAGTTTTGTCTTCAGGGGCATCGCTATCTTTTCATCCGCACCGCTCACAAATCGAAACAACGGGCTTTCACCGCTTTTGCCCGGAACAATGTTCGGCGCGTGATCTTCGCCACCCGTCAGGGCGGTGGTCTTGATGTCGAGCCGGTAGTCGTTCTTCTGCTTTTTCGCGCCATGGCATTCATAGCAGTGCTTTTCGAAAATGGGCCTTACTTCACGGACAAAATCGACCGCCAAGGCAGGAGCGGCCACGGCCATGAAGATGAGAGCATAAGAGCGCATGTGCAGGATATACGGTGCGCGCGGCAGCTTTTCATGCCACGCGAGAGCGGGACAGTCACACCAGCCCCTCCTTGAGTGCTTTGGCCACGGCACCGGTGCGTGTGTTTACAGCCAGTTTCTCGTAGATGCGTCGTAAGTAGGTATCGACCGTGTGAACACTCAGCGTGAGCTTGTCGGCGATTTCCTTTTTGATGAGGCCGGTGGTCATGAGATGGAGGATTTCTTTTTCGCGTTCGCTGAGACCGTAGTCGTTCTGCTTCGGGGCCAGCTTGGAGAACATCTCAAGCACGCGGCGGGCGATGCGCGAATTCATCGGCGATCCGCCAGCCAGGGCATCGCGCACCGCCTGGGTAATGTCAGCGCCGCTGCTGGTTTTGAGCAGGTAACCGGCGGCTCCGGCGCAGATGGCCTGGAAGACTTTGTCGTCGTCCTCGAAGACGGTTAGGATGACGACAAGGGTTTTGGGAGAGCGTTCTTTGATCAGGCGAATGCCGTCGATTCCGCTCATGCCGGGCAGGCCGACGTCGAGGAGGATCAAATCGGGCAGCTCGGGCTTGGCGAGTGCCGTGAACATTTTTTCGCAGGAGTCGAAGTCGCGCGTGCATTGCAAGTCCGACTCGGTGTTCAGAAGACGCACGAGAGTGCGCCGAAAGGAAGCATGGTCTTCGACGATCCAGAGTGTGTTCATGAGAAATCGGCCTCCAAGGTGATGCGGGTGCCGTTGCTGGGGCTGCTGGTGATCTGCAAGGTTCCGCCGAGCACCGTGGCACGGTGCTGGAGATTGGCGAGGCCGTTGCCTGCGGTGATGGCGGCGACATCAAAGCCACAGCCGTTGTCTTCGATGTGGAGATGGAAGTGTTTTGCCTTCCAATGCACTTCGATGCGCACCTGTGCGGCATGTGCGTGACGGGAGATGTTGTGTGCGGCTTCGCGGAAGAGGAGGAAGACTTGGCGGTGAAATTCTAGGGAGGCAGTGGCGGAATTGCCATCAGTTGCCTCAAGATGCCAGGTGATGCCTTTCAGCAACGCATCTGCACTTTGGCGCATGGCTTCGACGAGGCTGGTCAGGGGTGGGGCGGCTCCTTCCCGGACGAGCCAGATGATGCCGCGCATGGACTCGGCGGCTTCACCGGCGAGGCGATGGATTTCTTCGAGGGAATCGGATGCGGAACCATCGCGCAGGGCCAGTTCGGACATGAGGCGGATGCTGCCAAGGTGGCTGCCGATTTCGTCGTGGAGATCACGGGAGATGCGGTGGCGGAGGGATTCGATCTCGCGACGACGGGATTGGCGTGCCCGCAGCACCAACAGCCAGACGGTGCCGATGGCGATGCAAAACACTGCGCTCGCGAGCCATGCTGCGCGGCTTTGTGCCATTGCTTGCGCGGTAGTGCGCTGAACTTCCAGAGTGGCGAGTTCGTCGGTGATCTGGCGGCGTTGAGAGAGATCTGCGAGCCATGAGGCTTCATCGAGCAGAATCCCGGAGCTGCTGCGGCCGTCGATCAGGCCTGTGCGGCTCCAGGAGGGGGTGATGGTGTCGTCGGAACTCGTGATGACGGCCTCAGGGGCGATGTTTTTCCCTGAGTCGAACGCCTGCAATTCTGCGAGGGCATACACAAAGTCGCCGCTGCGTTCCCAGAGTTGCGTGGCGGTGCAACGGATGGTCTGGACGTGGAGGCCGGGGGTGGGGAAGGCCACGGGGGTGTCGCCGGGATTGCTGAAGTCGGTGGTGGTGCTATCGAAGATCACTTTGCCATCTGCTTCCACTTTGAAGCGGCGGGGGAAGCCGAAGCCGAAGCGCTCGGGGTAGTCGCGGGGGTGGGCGGGAATGAGGCGGATTTCCTGGATGTCGCGCGGTGCGCCCAGATCGGCCTGCACCCATTTGATGGCATCGGCGGTGGTGGAGATGCCGCTATGCCAGCCGTTGCCGTTGATTTCATCCGGATGCACAGGGAGGCCAAGTGCGTAAGCGCCATCGACGAGATGGCGGGGGGACCAGGTGGGGAGGGTTTCGACGGAATTGGGTGCGAGTACCTGGGCATGCAGGGCGACGTTGCGGCCGTGGCTGAAGACGAGGAGTTCGCCGAGGCAGAAGATGTGGCGCTGGGTTTGGTGGGGCTGGGCGGCGAGTTTGGTGGCGGTGAAGCGGATGTGGCGGGCTTTGATGCCTTTTGCCGAGACGCACCAGGGTGCAAGGGATGGAAGGGCGTCGGCGGACGTTTGATCCAGAAGTGTGTCGGATTCGGCAAAAAGGGGGTCATTGGAGGCGTCGATGCGGAAGCGGCGGGGGAAGCCGTAGGCTTCGGCGACGCCGAGCATGGCGGGGATGACGACGACGGCATCCAGCGGGTACTCGGAACCGAGGTCGATTTGGACCCAGCGGATGGAATCGGCTTGGGGTGCGAGGCCGCTGTGAAATCCGGCGTGCTCTTGGGGTTGAGGGGCAGGAAGTGCGGGAAGCTTTGCGAGCTGCGCATGCAGTTCATGCTGGCGATGGTCCAGGCTGGAGAGCTGGGGATTCAACCACGTCCATGGGATTGATGCAAAGATGAGCAGGGCTGGTTTCAAAGGGGGAACCATTCCTGACAATGGGACGAGTGCAACCCACGCGAAGGCGGGACAAGGGCCGGGGGTTATGGATGAACAGCCGGAAGACGTCAGTGTTTACAAGAGGGATTTCCAGAAACGGATTCCGGCTAAAGCCGGGACTACACAACGTGCGATGGATCAGCCGATGACTTTTGAGTTTGAGAGAATTATTTGGACCAAACTTTGTTAGGCCGTGGCGACTCTTATGTGAGGCCTGACACGGTGCCGGTGCTGGAGCCGAAGTTGTCGGACTCGACGCCGAGGCGTTGGAGGAGGGAGACGAAGAGGTTGCTGAGGGGGAGGTTGTTGTCGCGTTTGAAGGCGAGGTGCTGGCCGTGTTTGTAGCCGCCGCCAGCGAGGAGGATGGGGAGGTTGTAATTGTCGTGGGTGTTGGCGTCGCCCATGTTGCTGCCGAAGAGGACCATGGTGCGGTCGAGGAGGCGTGCTTCGTCTTCGCGTTTTGCGGCGAGAGATTGAATGAGTTTTTTGTAGAGTCGCATTTGTTCGCGATCGGCTTCGGCGAGCTGGCGTACTTTTTCTTCGGACTGGCCGTGATGACTGAGGCCGTGGTAGCCTTCGGTGGTGTTTTCGTTGCCGTGGAGGTGAAAGGCAGGT
The DNA here is from genome assembly GCA_903838675.1 of uncultured Verrucomicrobiota bacterium. Classification (GTDB taxonomy): domain Bacteria; phylum Verrucomicrobiota; class Verrucomicrobiia; order Verrucomicrobiales; family Verrucomicrobiaceae; genus Prosthecobacter. Next base: position 70,185 of record CAILZI010000213.1, on the reverse strand, counting down.
GTGGCAAAGGCATCGACCATGAGCGTGACGATGCGGGTGGAGTCGGACTCGAAGGCGAGCTGTGCCATGGAGAGCATGAGATCGAATTTTTCGAAGATGAGTTTTTTGTCTTGGATGTCTTTGGGCTCGGGCTGGGTGGCGACGGGCTTGGGTTTGAGCTCCCATTCGCGTGCGGTGAGGAGGCGTTCTTCGACTTCGCGGACGGAGGTGAGGTATTGATCCAAGCGTGCGCGGTCGGTGCTGCCGAGGTCGCGGCTGAGGCGCTTGGTTTGATCCATGAGGGTGTCGAGGATGCTGCCGCGTTCGTCGAGTTGTTGGAGTTGTTTTTTGACTGCGGCGGGATCGCCTTGGACGAACATGCGGCGGAAGAGGGCGGGGGCGCTGTCCTCTGCGGGAAGGAGGACGCCGTCGCGGGTCCAGGAGAGGCTGCGGTTGGCTTTGTCGATGTTGACGCCGAGGTTCAGTGTTGGATAGCGGGTCTGCTGGCCGAGCTTTTCGGCGATGTATTGATCGAGGGAGATTTGATTGCGAAAGCCGCTCTTGGTGGGACCGCGTGCGGCGGTGAGGAAGCAGTTTTCGGCGCTGTGGCCACCGTTGACGTCGGGGTGGGACATGCCGCTGAAGAGGGTGAACTCGTTGCGGACGTCGGCGAGTCCAGAGAGAGTCGGAGAGAGTTCGTAGTCGTGTCCCGCATTCTTTGGAAAGAAGGGTTTGGGGAGGAAGCCGAGATTGTTTGAGATGATCAGCAACCGCTGTGGCGACTTAGCCTGAGCAGCTCTGCCGAAAACTGGTTTCAGACATTCCAATAATGGGAGAGCAAGCGTCACTCCTGCGCTATGCAAGAAGCGACGGCGAGAGAGGGATTTGGCGATGTAAGGGGCGTTCATGGGACAATCTGAAAAGGTGATGGAGACGACCGGATGGCAGGGAGCTAACACGCGGGCAGATGCGTGGCGGGGCGTTTTGCGGACGCTGCTGGTGATCGATGGGTGCGGCGGAGCGGTGGGTTTGCTTCCCGGTTGTTTGGTGCATTACCCAGGGGAGCACTCGCTGAAGCTCGGCACCCCTGGGCTGTATTACGCAGCCCCTTTGGGGCTGGTGTACGGCGGAGTGGAGTGGCGAAGAATGGTGTCAGCTTGCGAAGTGAACGCCTAGGCAGATGAGTGGCGGAGCGTTTTGCAAACGCTGCTAGTGACCGTTGGGTGCGGCGGAGCGGTGGGTTTGCTTCCCGGTTGGGTGGTGCATTACCCAGGGGAGCACTCGCTAAAGCTCGGCACCCCTGGGCTGTATTACGCAGCCCCTTCAGGGCTGGTGTACGGCGGAGTACAGTAGCGAAGGATGATGTGGGTCGGACACGCGACGTTGTGATCGCGGCGACGGGGCACGATGAGCGTCGGCGGGAGTGGGAGTTTGCGATGTATGGACCGTTCATACTTAAGTTAAGCATTTTGTTTGGTCCCGCATGGGCAGGTGGAAGAGAGGATGCCGCCGCGTTGGCTGTAGATCTCAGGTTCGGCTATATCGAGACGCCAAAAAACGCAGTCGTCCATAGGCAGGTGTTCGAGGATGTGACCGATGTCACGACTGGAAGCATAAACATCTCCGCTGGGCCCGGTGGGTGCTTTCAAATGAAAGGCGATAAAAATGGAAAGCCCGCATGGGAAAATGAATGACCAGTATTCGCATGGCCCAGGTTCATTATCGTGCTCATCCATCACCCTATGTGAAGGCCCAAAACGGCCCACCATCTCGTCATAGGAAAGCTGAAAGGCGATCATCGGATAATGGTCTGGATAAAATGGAGGGGCACGCTCGGCGTCGATTTTCACAGGTCACACATGAGTTATTGTTTTGTGTTCTGCCATCCGAGGAAGATGCGGCTTTGAACCAAGGCGAGTATCAGATCGCGCACGCGATAGCCGTCTTTGGAACAGGCATCGAGGAGGGATTCGATTTCGGGTCGGTCGGAGAAGCGGACGGGGGTGCCGGTGGAGTAGATGGTGAATTGATGGAGGAGATTGCGGGCGAGCTGGCGGGGGTCGGCGGTGATGAGGGTTTTGAGGTCGTTGATGTTTTGGAAGGTGCGGCCGTCGAGGAGCTTGCCGGCGGAGTCCACGGGGGCGGCGACGGTGTAGCTGAAGCTGTGTCCGGCGCGGTCGATGCCGGTGACGCGTTCTCCTTCTTCCAAACCGCGATAGTGGGTGCGCCAGCCGCCGAGGATGTCGAAGTTTTCGAGGGCGAGGCCGACGGGATCGAAGCGGGCGTGGCAGGCGGCGCAGGTTTTGGATTTGGTGTGGAGGGTGAGGAGATCGCGGATGGTTTTGGCACCGCGAATGTCGGGCTCGACGGCGGGGACGCTGGCGGGTGGCGGCGGTGGTGGCTGGCCGATGAGGCGCTCCATGACCCAGGCGCCGCGAACGACGGGTGAGGTGGTGGTGCCATTGGCGCTGACTTTCAAAACAGCCGCCTGAGTGAGCAGGCCGCCGAGGGGGCTGTCCTTGGGCAAGGTGACCTTGCGCATGGCGGAGCCAGTGAGTGGTGGAAGCTGGTAGTGCTTGGCGAGGCGGTCGTTGGCGAAGATGAAGTCTGTTTTTACCAGCACGCTGGCGGGATAATTTTCACGGATCATCGCAGTGAAGAAGGTGCGGGTCTCGCGCTCCATGCTTTCGACGAGGTATTCGTCGAAGCGGTACTCGGGGAAGAGACGGATGTCGGGATCGTCGCGGCGGACGTGGCGGAGGTTGAGCCAGCAGTCGGTGAAGTTTTTGACGAAGCGATCAAAGCCGGCGCTGGCGATGAGGCGTTCGGTTTCGGCGCGGAGGACTTGAGGATCACGCAGCTTTTTGTTTAGCGCGAGGTCCATGAGCTGTGCATCAGGACGTGAGTTGGTGAGGAAATGGGAGAGGCGGGAGGCGATGGCGAAATGGTCGTCTGCCTTCATGGGTTCGCGCACGTAGATGAAGTCGCCGGAGGCGAGGAAGGCTTTGTAGCCTGCAAGCATGGCCTCCTTAAATGGCGCGTTTTTGGCGAGCTGGGTCTGGATGAGAGAGTCGAAGAGTTTCAGATCTTCTTCGGGCACAGGCTCGCGTGCGGCGAGTTTGACGAAGCGGCGCAGGAGGCGCTTGGCGTCTTGCTGAGGGTCCTTGGGTTTGGGCTCCACACCGAGATCGTCAAAGAGCACGCAATGGGAGGGAGGAGGCCAGGTCTGAGATTCAATGGGGCCTTCGATTTCGAGCCACTGCACGGCGAGGCCGGGCTGACCGCCTTCGGGAAAAGGCGGGTAGCGGTAGGAAGGGGCGGAGCCGTTGGGATTCATGGCCAGCGGCATGGGCTGGCCGAGGAGGCTGTACTCAATGGCTTCGCCTTCGCGGAGACGGACGGTGGTTTCATAGACGCGCTTCTCGGGCTGGATGTCGATGATGCCGCCGGTGTCGTGGACTTCATTGATGATGTCCACGCCCGCTGGTTTGCGACTGCGGAAGGTCATGGGCAGGGGCTGCGTGGCCGGGGTGATCACGTAGCCGGGCTGCTGCAGCACGGCGCGGGCGGAGAAGCGGACCTTGTAGTTGCCGGTGCGTTTGGCGGTGAAGTGTTTCGGGGTGCCGAGGTAGGGCCAGCTGGCGGAACGGAACAGGGCCATTTCGAGGGTTTCGTCTTTGGCAGATTCCTGCTCGGTGGGTTCGTCTTTGCCTTTGTCTTTTTTCCCTCTGAATTCCACGGCCTTGTTGTCGCGGGTGAAGAACATGGCCTCGCGATTGCCGAAGGTGCCGGTGCCGGGGAAGAGATCGGTGCCGACGGCGCGATATTTGATTATTGGAGGCGGTGCTGCCTCGGTGGTCATGGCGGTGTGGAGGGCGGCCTCTGCGGCATCGAGATAGGCAACGAGCTGCACGCGTGACATGTCGAGCATGTCGGTGGTTTTGTTGAAGCGGTGGCCTTCGCGGTCTTCGGGGAGGATGTCGCGGATGTCGAGGTCGGGGAGTTGGAGGAGATCGCGCAGGTTTTGTTCGTACTCGTCGCGGTTCAGACGGCGCAGAGGGCCGCGACCGTGGGCAAGGATGTCGACGTGATCGGCGGCGGTGATGGAGGTGGACAGGGATTTGACGAGTTCGGCGCGCTCGGGTTTTGGGAGGTCTTCAGGCTTTGGTGGCATCTCGCCTTTTTCGACGCGGTCGTAGATGCGGATCCAGCGTTCGCGGGTGGCGGGATTGGTGAGATCAAAGGGGAGCGCGGTGAGGTCGAGGCTGCCTTTGGTGTTGTCCTTGTCGTGGCATTCGAGGCAGCTCTTGTCGATCTGGGGGGGTGAGCTTTGTGCGTGGGCCAGAATGGAAAGAGCACTCAGGCTCAGGATGGAGATGAAGTGCTTCATGCTGCGAGGGCGCCTCCACGCAGGGCGGTGGTGGCCATGGCACCGGCTTTTTTCACGACTGCGGCGAGTTTGGTCATGCGCTCCTCGCTCAGACGCTGGCTGGGCCCCGTGATCCACAGGGAGGCCATGGCGTTTCCTTCGGCATCGAAGATGGGGGCGGCGAGGCAGTGGTGGCCTTCGAGGTGTTCGCCCACATCTACAGCGAAGCCATTTCTGCGGACTTCATCGAGGCATTGGAGGAAATCTTTGCGGTTCGAAATGGTCCAGGGTTGGAAGCGCTCGAACTTCATGCCGGCGATGATTTCGTCACGTTCGGCTTCTGGGGTGAATGCGAGCATTGCTTTTCCGGGGCCGCTGGAGTGGAGGGGGAAACGCGTGCCGCGCTCGACGTAGAATTTGATCATGGCGCGGCCGATGACGCGCTCGAGCACGATGCCTTCGGAGCCGCTGAGGATGCCGAGGTGGGCGGCCTCGCCGGTTTGATCGCTGAGCCAGCGCATGGCGGGGAGTGCGGCCTCGGTGAGGGGGACGTCATCGATGACGGGCTGGCAGAGTTTGAGCATGGCGGAGCCGACGCTGAAGCGTTTCTCGGCATCGCGTACGAGGTAGCCATGGGAGACGAGGGACTGAGTGACGCGATAGACGAAGTTGACGGAGAGTTTGAGGGACTCGGCGATTTCGGAGAGCGTGAGGCCCTGGGGATGACCGCCGAGGCAGTGGAGCACGGCCAGGGCGCGGTCGAGACTGGGAGTGCTGAAGCCGGAGTCGAGGACGGGGGCTTTGGGTTTTGTCCGTGGCTGGCGGCGGGGTGAGCGGGTGGCGGGCATTTTCTATATGCTAAAGTGGTTGCACGGGTAGAAACGGGGTGGCGGGGGTGTTTCTTGCGGGCGGATGTGCGGGAGGGTCCCAGGGGGACGTGGAGCGGGGGATGACGGTGGAGGTTACAAGTCGGGGTGTTTGAATCTGTCAGGGGATGGCGGTGATACGCGCACAAGGATGTATCTAAAATGCACCTGGGGGATGCGGGGGGCATTGCTTGGCGAGTTCGGTTAAGGACCGTTATCGGGGGATTTAGAAGCGATGCCTGATCGCGACACGAATCCGTGGCGGAGTTCGTTGCAGACGCTGCTGGTGAGCGTGAGGTGCAGCGCAGTGCTGGGTTTGCTTCCCGGTCATGTGATGTTTACCCAGGGAAGCACTCGCTAAAGCTCGGCACCCTGGGCTGAAATCCGCAGCCCCTTTGGGGCTGGTGTGTTGCGGAGCGGAATGACGACTGAGTTTGTTTGGATTGCGGTGGCAGTGGTCGCTTCTTTCGAATGTTTCTTGATTCGCGTGAGCTGACCAGCCTGCGGGAAGCGGTGGCTGCGCTCGTGCCTCGCTGCGCAACCGCAGTTCAAATGGGATCGCTTTTCGGTGAATGAGCGGACACTCAGGGTGTGGGAGCGCTGCGGGGCGGCATTGGAATGCCGCGCTCCCAGGGGCGATGGGTGCTCGTTCCTTGCTGTGTTGCGCAGGGAATTATTTTTTCTCGGCGGAGATCAGGATTTCGTCGAGGACGCGGCCGTCGGCATTGGGGAGCTTGAGGCTCATGAGTTTGGCGATGGTGGGGGCGACGTCGAGGTTGGCCATGCGATCGAGGACGATGCCTTTTTTGATGCCGCGGCCGCTGGCGATGAAGATGCCGTCGAGTTCGGGGTCGCCGTTGAAGTAGCCGTGGGTGCCGGCGTAGTTGACGGAGGGGGTGACGGTGGCATCGCCTGCGGCGTCGTTTTTGAAGGCGTAGCCGGGTTTGGGGTAGAGGACGAGATCTCCCATGCCCTGGTTTTCTTCGGGGGTGGGCATGCCGAGGGTGTGGCCGTCTTTGCCGTCGATGACGCGGTCCACGCCTTCGGTTTTGGCGAACATTTCTTTGAGCTGAGGGAGGAGCTCGGCCTTGCGGGCGGGATTGGTGATGTAAACGAATGCCATGCCGCCCTGGGTCATGGCGTAGGCGTCGCAGGTGTTGATGGTGGGGCCGAGGCCCTGGGCAAGTCCGGCTTTTTTCAGCTCGACGTTGGGGAGGATGATCTTGGTGACTTTCTTGAAGCCGTGATCGGTGGCGATGATGAAGGTGGTGCTGTCGCGCAGGCCGCTGTCTTCGACGGCTTTAACGAGATCGCCGACGAGACGGTCGGCGTAAGCCAGGGCGGTGTAGCTGGCCATGGAGCCGGGGCCGTAGGTGTGATGCGTGGAGTCGGTGTTGAGCGTGTGATAGAGCAGGAGGTTGGGCTTGTGGGTCTTGAAGATGTGGATGGCGGCCTTGGTCCACATGTTGTCGAGGAAGGTCACGCTTTTGCGCTGGGGGCCGAGCTGCATCCAGGCGATGTCCCGGGGCTTGATCTCGCCGGCGGCGATCATTTCTTTTTCGACTTTGCCTTCGGCATCCGGCAGTTCGGCGAAGCTCCAGTCGATGGTCTTGGCTTTGGTGATGGCGACCCAGTCGGACTCGGCGGTGGTGAGGCCGGAGTCATGGGCGATGTCGTAGAGGGTGGGGGCGAAGACGAGTTTGGTTTTGTCGGCCCACTGCTCGATCTTTGGCGGCTTGTTGTCGCCCTGACGGACGAGGAGGCCATTGAAGAGGACGCCGTGCTTGCGGGGCTCAACGCCGGTGACGAGGGTGGTGTGATTGATCCAGGTGATGGACGGATTGCTCACGGTCATGGCCTTGGTGCAGGCGCCTTCGGCGGCGAGCTTGCGCAGATTGGGGATCTGCAGGGATTCATCATTCCACAACCAGGCGGGGAAGCCGTCGAGGCTGATGAGGATGACGTGCTGGTCCTTGGGGCTGCTGGTCGAAGGCGACTTCGAACAGGAGGTCAGTGTGCGAACAATGATGATGCTGAGGACAAGCAGGAAGCAAAATTTCATTTGGGGCGAAGGGGTACGAGTGCTTGCGTCGTTTGCTTTCTTCCTGATGAAGTTCGCTGCACTTTTTCTCCTCACCGCCATGTCTGCACACGCCCTTGAAATCGTTGCGCATCGTGGTTTCTCAGCGCGTGCGCCGGAGAACACGCTCGGCTCGTTTGAGCTGGCGTGGAAGAACCAGACGGATGCGTGCGAGCTGGATGTGTATCTTACCGCAGATGGCAAGACGATCGTGATTCATGACAAGGACACGAAGCGCACGACGGGCGTGAAGATGGATGTGGCCACCTCGACGCAGGCGGAATTGATAGCGCTGGATGCGGGATCGTGGAAGGGCAAGGAATGGGCGAAGGAGAAGCTGCCGACGCTGGAGCAGGCGCTGGCGACGATGCCGAAGGGGAAGCAGCGGTTCTTTATTGAGATCAAATGCGGGGCGGAGATTGTGCCGGAGCTGAAGCGGATTTTGGAGCCGATGAAGGGGAGAGCGGCGCAGCTGGCGATTATTTCGTTCAATCGAGATGCGGCGACGGAATCGAAGAAGGCGATGCCGTGGATCCAGGTGTACCGGCTGGCGTCTGGAAAGACGAAGGAGAGGAAGGTGACGGATCTGACGCAGCTGATCGCGGATACGAAGGCGGACAAGCTGGATGGGCTGGATCTGAGTGCGGGTGATTTTCCGTGGGATGAGGCGATGGTGAAGCAGATCCGAGAGGCGGGCTTTGGGCTTTATGTGTGGACGGTGAACAAGGCTGCGGATGCGCAGCGGTTTGCGAAGCTGGGGGTGGATGGGATCACGACGGATGATCCGGTGATGGTGAGGGAGGCGCTGGGGAAGAAGTGATTTCAAACCGCGGAGGATGGACGCGGATGGGAAGGGGCGATGAACGCTGCTAGCATCCCTCCGGGATGCGGTCTTGAGAGAGAGCCGTGCGGGTTTGCTTTCCAGGGGTCTGCGACCCCTGGCTACCTTCTATGATCCCTTCGGGATCGAATGGGATGAAAGCGACCTTCTATGTCGCTGCGGGATCAAATGAAACGAAGGCGATTTTCTGTGCCCCTGTGGGTCGAATGGGATGAAGGCGACCTTCTATGCCGCTGCGGGATCAAATGAGACGAAGACGAACCGCCATGACCCTTCGGGATCAAAATGGGGAGGCGGAATCTGGAGTGGATGAAGGTAATCTGTCGCAGGGGGAGGGAGACCGTGCTATCTGAGCCGCCCCCCAAATCATGTCTCCTATTACTCCTGCTGTCGTTTCCGCCAAAGACCTGCGCCTTCAATTTGGGCTGCAACAGGTCTTCAATGATGCGACGATGAGCATTCACGAGGGCGAGAAGCTGGGGCTGGTGGGGCGGAATGGCTCTGGGAAGACGAGTCTGATGCGCATTCTGGTGGGGACGGAGAAGCCGGACAGTGGGATTATCTCGCGGCGGAATGGAATCATCGTGAGCCATCTGGCGCAGGAGTTTGTGCTGGATGATGAGGCGAGCGTGATCGACAACGTGCGCGCGGGTGCCTCGGTGCTGCTGGAGATGGTGGAATGCTACGAAACGGGCGACTACAAGGGGGATCAGGAGGCGGATTTGCTGCACCAGATCCAACTGCATGATGGCTGGGGTGTGGAGACGCGGATCAGCACGGCGATGAATGAGCTGGGGCTGCCGGCGGCGGATCGCATTGTGAAGGGGCTTTCGGGTGGTGAGAAACGCCGTGTGGCGCTGGCGCGGGCGCTGGTGTCGCAGCCGGATCTGCTGCTGCTGGACGAACCGACGAACCATCTGGATGCGGAGTCGATCGAGTGGCTGGAAATTTTCCTGCGGGACTTCACGGGTGCGGTGCTGTTTGTGACGCATGACCGGTACTTTTTGGATCGGGTGGCGACGCGGATCATCGAGATCGATGACAGCAGGATTTACAGTCATCCGGGGAACTACAGCGACTTTTTGGAGAGCAAGGCGGTGCGCGAATCTGTGGAGGCGAATTCGGAGCGGCGGCGGCAGAGCTTCCTCCGGCATGAGCTGGAGTTTGTGCGTGCGGGTGTGAGAGGCCGGGGCACGAAGCAGCGCTCACGACTGGATGAGTATGACCGTGTGGCGGCCATCGACGCGCCGGAGGCGGAGCTGGTGATGGATTTGATTATTCCGCCGGCGTCTGCGCTGGCGAACACGATCATCGATGCGGTGGAGATCGGTGCGCACATCAATGACCGGTGGTTGTTCAGCCATCTGAATCTGAGCTTTGAAGCGGGGACGTGCACGGGGATCATCGGCCGCAATGGACTGGGCAAGACGACGCTGCTGCGGATGCTGATGGGGCAGCAGGCACCGAATGAGGGCAAGGTCACGATTGGCAAGCGCACGGTGTTTAACTATGTGGACCAGCAGCGACTGCTGCTGAACCCGGAGAACAGCGTGATGGAGGAGGTGGCGGGGCCGATGTCTGAGTTTGTGCAGTTTGGGCCGGAGAAGATGCATGTGCGGACTTACCTGCGGCGCTTCCTTTTCACGGACGAGCGAGTGACGATGCGGGTGAAGGAGCTGAGCGGTGGTGAGCAGAGCCGCGTGCTGCTGGCGAAGATTTTGCGTCGCGGTGGCAACTTTTTGATTCTGGATGAGCCGACGAATGATCTGGATCTGCAGACGATGCGGGTGCTGGAGGAGGCGATTCTTTCCTTCAAGGGCTGCGTGCTGGTGGTGAGCCATGACCGCTACTTCCTGGACCGTGTGTGTGACCGCATCCTTGCCTTTGAAGGCCAGGGGCGCATCCATGAATGCGCGGGGAACTACAGCTACTACCAGGAGAAGCGGGCGGCGAAAGCTGCGGCGGAGCTGGCGCTGGTGAATGCGGCGGTGAAGAAGGAGAAGGTGGTGGCTGCGAATGCGCCGAAGGTGAAGAAGATGTCGCAGAAGGAGCAGCGGGAACTCGCGGAGTGTGAGGCGGCGATCACGAGTCTGGAGAGCGAGATCGCGTCGATGGAGGGAGAGCTGAGCAACCCGGAGACGTTTGTGAAGCTGGGTGCGGGGACGAATGACTTTATTGCCAAGCTCGATGCGAAGAAGCATGAGCTGGAGGGGAAGTTTTCGCGGTGGGCGGAGCTGGAAGAGGTGCGGGTGGCGTGTGCGGGGTGAGGGGGGGGATGCTGAAAGAAGCCTCCCGAAAGTGTGCGAGAGCAGACACAACCGCTGGGTCGATGCACGCTTCTTGCATACCTCCGGCATGCGACCTTGAGCGATGCATAGGATACGCGTGATCCGGGGGTGGCGCTCGTTCCTCGCTTACCCCCGGCTACCTTCTTGGATCCTTTCAGGATCCGAACCCCCTATTCCAGCACCTTGATCTTCATGTTGCGGTAGTAGACGGGGGCCTGGGCTTTGCCGTGGAGGCCTTGTAGGCCGATGGGGCCGGTGCGGGCGAAGTCTTTGAGGGCCTTTTTGAATTTGTTGGGGGTGCCGTCGGGGTTTTGGCCGATTTCGGACCATTTATCGAGGTCGGCGTGGATGACTTCTTCGCCATTGAAGACGACGCTGACCAGAGGGCCTTTGCAGGTGATGGTGAAGTGATTCCACTCGCCGACGGGTTTGGCCATGCTCTTGCTGGGGGGCATGGCGTCATAGATGGCGGCCACCATGCCGTACTTGCTGCCGTCGGCGGAGTCGTGGACCTGGATTTCGAGGGCACCGAGGGTGTCTTTGATATTGCCGGAGCGGAGGAAGACACCGCTGTTGGATTCCTTTTCGACTTTGAATTCGAGATCGAGGATGAAGTCGCCGTAGGAATCTTTGGTCCAGAGGGTGTCGTGGTCTTTGGCGACGAGGACGCCGTCTTTGAGCTCCCATTTGCCGGGGGCGATGGTGTTGGAGAGGTCGGGGGCGAAGAGGTCCTTCCAGCCGGTGGTGTCGGGATGATCCGCAGCGAAAGAGAGAGAGGCGGTGGCGAGAAGGGCGAGGAGGGTGTGTTTCATGGGGTGAATGGTAACGTGAAAGGGGTGGGGAAGATTCCAAGTCCAAGATGGAAAGATTGAGTTTGCCGGGGCATGCAGGCGGTTTTAGGTGGCTCCGGCTTGAAACTGCTGACCATGATGGATTTATAGGATTGCTTTTTTCTCCGGCTTGGCCAATTCTCCATAAAATAACCCGCCAGTACTCACATTATTCGTTCCATGAAATCCGCTCACTCCCTGGTCATCCTCTCGGTTCTTGCCGCTCTGTCGCTCACCTCCTGTGGTCATGACTGGAGCTGGGGTAGTGGCGGCTACAGGCGCACCGCCCTGGGTGGCACCTATTACGGCAGCAATTTCAACGGTGCTCCTAGCTTTGGCGGACATGGCGGCGGCTACGGCAATGGCTACAGTGTCTGGCCACAGCCGACGATAAACTACGGTGAGAACTTCGCGTATGATTCCGATCCGCTGAATGTGGGCAACAGCTGGGACCACGGCGGCTATGCGCTGCCGTCAACGAGAGTGAGTCAAATTCCCCAGCAGGCATCGAACGACACCGTCCGCACCTCCGGCAAATAGTTCCTTCCCATCATAGGTGATGCTGGTCTGAAGCGGCAGTGTGGTCTCCAAAGGGAAATCCCTGACGGTACCGCCGCTGGCGTTCCATAGGCGCACGTGTTTATCGCGGCCTGCGCTGAGGAGTTCGCCGGTGGGACCGAAGGTGAGGGCGAGGACACCATTGGGGATCTTGCCGTAGGTACCCTGCGGGCGTGCTGGAGGATGGGCGTTTGTATTGGTGATTGCGGGCCAGCCGTCTTTGGCGTCCCACCAGATGAGGAGGCCGTCTTCGCCGCCGCTGGCGAGCATTTTGCTGTCGCTGCGCCAGGCGAGGGCACGCACGGCGGCTTTGTGCTCGGAGAGGGAGAGGAGGATGCCGCCGCCGGTGGGGTCCCAGAGATGGATGCCGCCAGCGCGATCAGAACTCGCGAGTTTTTTGCCATCGGGGCTGAAGGCGAGCGCGGTGATCCAGTCGGTGTGCTTGGTGAGCTTGTGGCGCAGTTTGCCATCGGCGGTGCCGTAGATTTTGACGATCTTGCCCGAGCCGCCGAGGGCGACGAGCTGCTGATCGGGGCTCAAGTCTGCAGCGAGCACGGCGTCAGTTTCATCGCCGATGGTGGTGAGCCGTTTGCCGGTCTTGACGTCAAAGAGGACGACGCTGCCGGACTGCACCGGCTTGCCACCGGCGACCATGAGGACGCGGCCATCGGCGCTGAAACGGATGACGTTGGGCTGGCCTTCGGGGAAGGCGAGGGCGCCGATCTGCTGCTGGGTGGTGGCGTCCAGAAGACGCACGTGTTCATGACCGGCGACGGCGATCAAGGGCGCGCGCGGGCTGGCGGCCATAGCGATGACGGGGAGAGGGCGCTTCAGAGCGGGGGGTGTGAAGGCGGGCAGGGACTCGGGCATGGGCGGGGGGCCGTCGAGTTTGATGCCGGTGGTGGGTGTGAAGCTGGTGTCGCGCTCGGCGACGAGGGATTTGCTGGCGGAGGATTCGTGCAGGCCGCCCTGAGTCCACTGGCGGATGAGCTCGATCTGCGGGGAGGGAATGGCGGCTTTTTTGGGCGGCATGCGCTCGGCATCGTCTTCGGCGGTGATGGCCTGGAAGAGGAGGCTCTGGCTGGCGCGGCCGGCGATGACGGCTTTGTCGCCGCTGCCGCCTTTGAGCACGGCGGTGAAGTTGGCGAGGTTGAGGTCGGCCTTCTGCTCGTCTTCACCGTGGCATTTGAGGCAGTGCTCGCGGAAGATGGGCTTGATGTGCTCGTCGTAGGTGATGACGGGATCGGCGGCGGAGGCGGTGGTGATCAGAGCGGGGAAGAGGAGAAGGAAGCGCATGTTTTTGGCAAGGGAATGAGTTTATTCCGGGATGGACGGCCTTTGGTTAAGGGTGTGGGACGCGAGTTTTGGAAGCAGCGGGACCCACTGGAGGCAGCGGTGGTACGTTGGGGACGCTGCTGGTGAGCGCGGCGTGTGACGGGAGCACTGGGTTTGCTTCCCGGTCGTGTGTTGCCATACCCAGGGTAGCCTCGCTTAGGCTCGGCTGACCCTGGGCTGTATTACGCAGCCCCTTCAGGGCTGGTGTGGAGCGGCGCGAAGTGATAAAAGAGAGCGGTGCTCCGGCAATCGAGCGACTTCCGAAACATAATTTCGGTAAGGGAGCCAGGGGCCACCCGGCGGCGGTTGGAGGACCAACCGCCCTACCTTCCCGCCATGAACGCTCGCACGCCCAACGCGAGAAAGGCTTGCTGTTTCCATCCAGCCGGCATCGGAGCGCATGGGTTTTGGAAAACGCTATCGCATGCGGAGTTCCAAGCATCATGGAACATACGAAGGGCTGTCGTGTCCGAGGGGTGTTCATTGCTGAATGATTTTCCATTTGCCCCAGAGCTGGGGGGTGAGTTCGGCTTCGCTGGGGACGTCGGCGGTGATGGCGGTGGCTTTGTTGGACCAGTAGATGCGCTGGGTGGTCTGGCCGTTGGAGCCGCGGAGGACGCCGAGATCGGCGCGGGCGGTGTCGCCGGGTTTGGGCTGCCAGTGGAGGGTTTCGAGGGGGAGGCTGATTTCGAAGCTGCCGGTGTTGTCGGTGGCGAAGGTGAGGCGGTCGGTCACGTCTTCGACGACATCGATGTGGATGCTGCGCCAGGGGCTGCCGAAGGCGACGGGCTGGGTGGTGCCGGGCACTTTAGAGCGATAGAGCAAGGCGCGGGGCTTGCCATTGACGAGGGTGATGAGGAGGCGCTGATCGGTGTCGGCCTGCAGCATGAGGTCGAGACAGCCGCCGGTTTTGAAGAGGACGTTGGGGGTTTCGCCGCTGTTGCTGAGGAGGTCTTTTTCGGTGGTGCGCCAGGCGGCGTAGAGCTTGTCGCCGCTGAGGGTGACGGCGGCGCTGACTTCGTAGGGGCGGGAGTTGCTGTTGAAGTTGGCTTTGATGCCACGACGGTCGATCGAAGCCCAGTCGGTGGTGGCGGGCCAGTCGTCAAGTTTGCCATCGACGACGGGGGGCTGCTGGCGCATGACGACGCTGAGGATGCCGCTACCGCGAGCTTGCTGGCGTGCGGCTTCGGCGCGGGCGAACCAGGCGCGTGATTTGTCGAGATCGGCGGGTGTGACTTCAAGGGTTTGCTCAGGGATGCGCTGGAGGGAGTCGAGGCCATCGACACGAACGAGGCTGGTGCGGCCACCATCGACGAGGAAGATTTTACCATCGGGGGTTTGGGTAATGCTGGGCCAGAAATTTTCGTCGTGCAGGGAGACCTCGGTGACATCCATGTTCCGAACCGCGACGGGAGCGGCCCAGTATGGGCGCAAGCGGATGTCGTGGAAGAGGGTGGCGACGAAGAGGCCGTCTGCGGTGAAGAGGTACATGTTTCCCATGTTGCCATTGATGCAGAACATGGGCCCTGCCCTGCCCTGAACGAAGCCGCCGAGGAGGCGGGTGTGGCCGACGACCATGCCGGGACGATCTGGAATGGCGGCCTCATGACTGGCGTGCAGACCGGGCCATGCACTGGGGTAGCTCCAGCGAGGTTCGCCTTTGAACATGCCGCCGAGGCCGTGCGGGGAAAAGGGTGCGGCAGCATTGGTGGTGATGGTCCAGTCGTTTTCGGTGAGTGCTTGATTGCCACCGCTGGAGGGTGGATTGCCACCCGAGGGGCCGATGAATTCGGGCTGGAGGTTGTACACGGGCAGGCCCGTGGATGAAATTTTTGCGGGAGCGAAGCGGGCGGTTTTGTCGCCAGAGCGAGCGGCGATGAAGGAGAGGTCGTTCATCACGGTGACGCCGCGCAGGACCTCTTTGGTCATTTGTACTTCATTGGGCTGTGGACGGCCATCGTTGTTGAGGTCGGACCAGATGAAGGCGGCGTGTTTTTCGGGCGATGGATTTTCTTCGTCGGGCTTGGTGCCTGCGGGCCATAGCGAGCGGAACTCGGGGGTGCGGAGGATTTGGAACTGATGGGCGTCGCCGAGGCCAGCAACGAGTTTGGCGGACTGGCCGTCATCGCGCCAGAGGAAGGCGACGTTGTCACCGCCGGTGGGATTGTGGGTGTAGCAGCTGGTGAACCAGCGCTTCCCATTCGCATACAACGGGTAGTCGGGAGAGAAGTGGCCGCCGTGCGCTTCCATGAGCGGATCGGGGCGGGCAAAGACGCGCTGAAGTGAATCGGAGCCGGATTTCCAATCGAGCGCGAACTCCATGCCTTTGTAGAAGAACTTGGTGGCATCCTGGGGATCAAGAACGCCGCCACCGCCGTACTCGGTGGGGCCGTAGAAGGTGCGATCGAGCGTGCCCTGATCTGACCAGACTGAAACGCGACGGGGGTAGTTGTCTGCCTCGGCGACCCAGACACGGCCCTGCGAATCGAGCGCGAGGCCGTTGGGGTTGTTCATGTGCTGTGGATTGTACTTTCCAAGAGCGGGGGCACCGGCGGTGCCGATGGCGCGGATGAGTTTGCCTTCGGGCGAGAAGATTTTTATCTGATGGGAGGTGCCGTGGTCGGTGATGAACAGATTGCCGTTGGCAGCGGTGGTGATGTGACGGGGGTCTTCCAAGCCAGTGGAGATGAGGGTTTCGGTTTTGGAGGAATCCAACCGCAGGAGTTTTGTGCCGCTGAGAACGAGGAGACGGCCATTGGCATCGAAGGTGATGCCACGGGGATTTTCGATCTTCTCACGGCGCAGGATTTTGCCGGCTTTGGCATCGACAAAGAGGAGTTCGTTTTGCCGAATCATGGAGCACACGAGCACGCCATCGTGCGCGGCGATGCCTGCGAGAACATAGACTTTGAGTCCGCCGTCGAAGCCTTCGAGTTCGGCAGGCGTTCTAGGATCATGCTCCTTCAGGCGCGGATCGTCGCCGAGCTGGGTTTTGAAGACGGGCTTGTCATCAAGTGCGCGTGACTTTGCAGTGAGGCGCAGCTCGCCATCCCAGACGGAGCCGACGTAGCAGGCGTGATCGGCGATGGCACTGGAGCCGAGATCGACTGCCAGTGTTGGCGCGCCGGTCCATGTGCCGCCGACCCAGTGCTGGCCGCCGATCTTGGTGCCGTCTTCAAGGAGCCATTGTAAACCGTGCCCGCCTTCGGCGACGTATGCGCCCATGATGACGAGGGGTTTGCCATCCGCCGTTTTGGAAGCAGGGATGACGGCCATGCTCGTGGGCGGGGTGTGGGTGGTGAGCCAGCAGCCGGTGTTGTCGGCGGTGGTCCAGGCGGGCTTGCCGGCGTTGTAGATGCTGAATTCGTAGTGGAGTTCCACGGGCTTGCGCCAGAGGCCGCGCACGGTGTAGGTGCCAGGAGCGACGGGGCGGGAGGGGATGTTGTAGACGCCGTGCTTGGCGGCTTCGGGATCGCGCAGGAGGTCATCGCTGCCATCCCACCAGGCGATGTTTTCTCCGGCGGGAAACGGAGTTTCGCTGACGAGATTGCGCACGCGATGATGCTGCGAGTCTTCGATGACGAGGGTGACGAGTCCGGCCTCAGGCAGCGTGAATTTTACTGGAATGGGCGGGGGTTCTTCGGTGGCTTTGGGAAGAACGAGTGAAGCGAGGGCGGCGTCTGCCTTGAGAGGAGCGAGTGCCATGACCTCGCCGAGCCAGACACGGCGGCCGTCTTTGACTTTGCTGTCGAGATGGGAGTGGGTGGACTTGGTGCCGGCGATGATGCGCAGGCGCAGGGCGCGGGTTTGCGCGGGTTTTTCGAAGGTGATCCAATGCGGGCCGAGTGGGAGTGGATAGAAGGGATCGATGCCGCTCTTGGTGGCGATGTGCTGCCAGCTTGATTCGGGCGCGTCCTGGAGAGCGAGATTGTCAGGGCCGGTGAAGGTGTCGATCTCGATGGCGGCAAAGCCTGCCCATAGGAGGCAGAGGCCATTGAGATGTACGGAAGCGGGCCAGGTGAGGGTGACGATCTCGGGATGTTCGGGTGAAACAGGGAGAGCAGCGCCCTGCTCGCCATTGTCCCAGGCCTGCCAGGTTTTGTTGCCGGATTCATCGACGAGTTTTGCGGAGACATCGTCGCGGGCGCGGGATTGCACGAGCGCCTGGGGTGCGACGTTGCCGAGGCGCTCGGGGAGGATCCAAACACCGCCGAGCACACCTGCCATCTCGGGATCTCCTGAGGCGGGGACATGACTGAAGCGCAGAGCGCGTGTCTCGGTGCCCGGAGGGAGGAGCCAGAGAGCGTAGTCGCCACTCGCAACCTCAGTATGAGATGCAGCGCCATTGACCAACCGTTCTGCGGGCTGCCATTGTGATTCGACGCTGAGGTCGCCGGGATAGGCTGACGAAGTTTTCAACACGCTGAGGGTGCCACCGCCGCTGACGAGCACACTGCCGATGGCGATGGGTTTGACGAAGCCGATGCGCAGATGGCGAAGGCCGGTCTCGCGGCCTACGCCGAATTTGATGCCGCGGAAGTCGGGCCTAGTCTTCTGCGTCCATACCACGGCCTGTGGTCCCGTGGTATTGGGTGACTCCCTGCCTGCGACGCTTTGGGCGAAGCCGGCGGGATCAAGCAGCGCGGAGTCGAGTGCTTTGAAATCCTGCGCTTGAGCCGCGCCGGAGATGCAAAGCCAGGCACCGAGGATGAACTTTTGAAACGGGCTGAATGCTGAGCGCATGATCAATGATTGAAGATGAACTCGGTGGAATTGAGCAGGCTCCAGAAGATGTCCTGGTAGGGTTTGCGGTCCTTGGTGTCACTGCCGACGAGTTCGAGGAGGGCTTTGAGTTCCTCGGGCTTGGGTTTGCGGCTGAGGGAACGGAGGTAGAGATTTTCGATGATCGTTTCAGGTGGGGTGCCGGCCTTGAGCTGCTTTTCGATGACCTGACCGAAACCGACCTGGCTCTGCACGGTGTCACCGGCCACCATGTGGAGGGTTTGCGAAAGGGTGGGCTCAAGCTTGGTGTCGCAGGCACAGACGCTGGCACGTCCGGCGCGTCCGAAGGTTTCGAAGAAGGGATCACCGGTGTTGGCGTTGGTGGTGTCGCCGGGGGTGCGGGGGTAGTGCTGAACGGCTTTGGTGCCTTTGGGGAAATAGACGAAGCCGCGTTCGCCATCGGTGGCTTCGACGATGGCATCGAGCAGGACATCGGCGCGCAGACGGCGAAGTTGGGAGCGAGAGAACTGGCGGGTGTCGTCGGCGTTGGTCGCATTCGGTTGCGCGGAGAGCTGGTAGGTGCGGGAGGTGGTGATGTCGCGAATGAAGGCGCGGAGGTTGAACTTGGAGTCGGCGAGGTGCTGAGCGAGGGCTTCGAGCAATGGGCCATTGGTGGGTGGGTTGCTGACGCGCATGTCGTCGAGCGGTTCCACCAGACCGCGGCCCATGAAGTGGGCCCAGATGCGGTTGGCGAGGTTGCGGGTGAAGAGTTCGTTCTTCGGTGAGGTGAGCCATGCGGCGAGGGCCTGGCGGGGATCTTTGCCTTTGGGAACGCTGCTTTCACCCCCGAGCACGGTGGGGAGCATGGGGCGCTCATCGACGATGTGTTTCGCGGGCGCGGCGGATAAGTCGTTGAAGACATAAAACTCGCGCGGCTCGACGCCGAGCTTGCGCTGGATGCCGGTGAAAAAGCTGACCCAGCCGTAGTAGTCGTCCTGAGTCCAGCGGTCGAAGGGATGGTTGTGGCACTCGGCGCACTGGATGCGCACGCCGGTGAAGAGCTGGGAGAAGTCGGCGGCCAGGTTTTTCGGCGTGACCTTCACATCATGGATGAGCATGGTGTAGAGATTTGCAGGTCCACTGTTGAGATTGCTGCCGGTGCCGGTGATTTGATCGGCCACGAATTCGTTCAGCGGACGGTTCTGCGCGATCTGATCGTGAATCCATTCATAGTAGACGTCGGCGGCTTTGATGTCTGTGGCTGTGGGCGCGTAGCCGCCGCCTTTGACGCGGAGCATTTCGGCCCAGAGATCGGTCCAGAGGTCGGTGAAGCCGTCGCTTTTCAGCAGGCGATCGATGAGAGCGGTGCGCTTGTCCTTCGCGGTGTCCGCCATGAACTCCTGATAGTCCTTGGTGGTGGGGAGTGCGCCGCTGAGATCCAGGAAGACGCGGCGGAGGAAGGTTTCGTCATCGCAGATTTTGGAGGGCAAGAGGCGCAGCTTTTGCAGGCGATCGTGGATGATTTCGTCGATGTAGTTGATCGCGACGGGATTGGTCCATTGGTAGTTTTTGTCCTGCGGAAGGACGATGACTTCGGAGCCGATGGTGAAGCGATTGAAGCGGGCGAAGACATGGGTATCGCCACGGCCGGTGGCAGAGACGACGCCGTTCTTGTCGATCTTGGCGGTGGAGGGATTGTTGGAGGCGAAGAGCGCGAGATCGGTGACATCGCGCTTGGTTCCATCGGAGTAGCGGGCGGTGACGGTGGTCTTCTGGGTGCCTTTGCCGCCTTCGAAAACGAGGCGTTCGGGATCGAGGGTGATTTCGACGGGCTGAGGGACGGATGCGGCATCGTCGGGTGCGCCGGCGGCGATCCAGTTTAACAGGGTCTGGTAGTACTTGGTGTCTGCTTTGAAGAGTTCGCCGCCGGTGTGCGGCACCTTGCCGGTGGCTTTGAGGAGCATGAGGCTTTGCTCGGGGGCGGCGAGATTGACGCGGCGGCCGACCATCTCCTGCGTGATGCGGTAGTAGTCGCCTTTGGCATCGTAACCGAAGAGGGAGAGCATGAAGCCGTCTTTGCCGCGTGCGGAGCCGTGGCAGGTGCCCTGGTTGCAACCGGAGCGGAAGAGGATGGGCATGACATCGCGGCGGAAGCTGGGGGGTTCGGAGGCGAGGGCCGAGAGAGGGAAGAGCAGGGCCAGGAGGAAGGGTTTCATTTTGGCAAAGGAATGAAGGAGCAAGGGAATTTGGGCGGTCAGGGAGAGTGCCGTCGTTGAAGTGTCATGGGCTCCGGCGACGGCGGCTTGGGACAAGCCGCCCTACCTGCGCTGGGTCATTGGCGTTTACTTTAATGCGGCTTGTTGCAGGGCGGGATCGACGCGGAGGATGGCTTTGCCCATGCGCTGGCGGATTTGCTGGCCGCGTTCGGTGACGGTGATTTCGCAGCTGAGTTCTTTGTACTGGCCGAGGAGGGCTTCGGTGGTGGCGGAGATTTCGAAGGTGAGCTGCTTGTCGCTGGGTTTGAGCCTGGGGGTGTTGACGACGGTCACGCCTTTGGGCAGGCCGAGGAGGATGGCGGTGGCTTCGCCTTCGAAGGGTTTTTTGTGTTCGATGTCCCAGATGACCTGGGCTTTTTCGCCACGGCGCACGGCGGTGGGATTGCTCTTCAGGGCGATGTAGGGCTGGGCGATGGTGATGTCGAAGAAGGCGCTCGATACACGCGTGCGACCTGCACCGAGGTAATAGGAGCCGCCCGTCGTGGAAGCGGTCATAGCGAGGGGATATTTGCCTGGCACGGCGGAGGTGCTGGCGCTGAGGCGGAGCGTGCCTTCGTTTTTACCCGCAGGGATGGTGAGTGTGGGCTCGCCTTCGACACCGGGTGGAACCCAGTCGAACTGATGCTCGATGGCTTCATCAAATCCGGGTTTGCGGGTGATTTTGACCGGCAGCGTGAGTTCACCGTTTTGGGAAAGCGGGATGGTCGGCTGCTCGACGTCGATTTGATAAGGTGCTGGCTCGGTGACGGCGAAAGCGTAGTCATCGACGACAAACGAATGCCAGGCGTGACCGCCGCTGTGGCCGAGGAAGGGAAAGGACTGCTGCGAGCGGCTGAGCAGCGGCGTGCCATCGGTGGCTTTGCAAGTGATGGAGATGAGCGCAGTCTGTGGCTTGGTGCCGGCTTCAGCGATGAACTGAACGGGCACCTGACGCTGACCGGCGATGACACGCGGAGCGATCATGCGCACGCCTTTGGGCAGACCCTGCACGACGATGTCGAGTTCGCCTTTGTAGCGGCTGCCGGGAGCATCGATGAGGTTCACATTCACCGTCCAGCGGCCACCTTGTGGTACGGCGATGCTGGTGAGGCGAGGACATTCGACCATGTCGATGACGCGGGCCTGGATGAAGGTGTTGATCTCATCGCGGACGGGTTCGACCTCGATGCGGTAAACGGAAGTTGGATCGCCGAGGCTGCGCATGTCGGTGATGTTGATGAGGTACTCGCCAGCGGTTTTTGGTTCCCAAACGACCGCGGGGTCCATGAGTTCCTTGCGCTGAATCTGACGGGACATGGCCCAGAGATCGCGATCAGGAAGTGCGGAATCATCAGCGGTGATGTCATCGGTTTCGGCACCGGCTTTGCGGATGGTGAGCCGTGGATCGAGCGGCGTGCCGAGCGACCGTGCAAAAACGCGCACACGCCAGCGATCACCTGCTTTGGTTTTGACGCGGAAGGTGTCGGCATCATTGGCGGCTTCGATGCGGCCATTCAAAGCCGCAGGGAGGGCGGTGACGGTGGTTTCATCGGCGTCTTTGGATTCGAGCACATTGGGGAACTCGCTCACACGCATCAGCAGCGGCGAGGGCATGGTGTCGTTGAAGGCGAAGTCGCCGGTTTTTGCGGGAAGCGTGATCTGGATCGCTTCATCGCCTGCGGGATCGCCGAGAAGGGTGGCGGCAAGTTTTTCGCCTTTCATGCCACCGGCGGGATACACGGCGAGGGGACGGTGATTTGAGCCGATGTGCGCGAGGTAGTAGCAGTTGCCGCCTGAAGTGAAGATGCGCTGTTTGACCTCGACACGGTATTCGCCGTCGGCAGGGAGGATCGTGCTGAGCACGGGGTCTTGGAGATGCAGTGCGCTGTCGTCATTGCGGGCGAGTTCTTTGCCACCGGCATCGAGAATGCGTGCGGTGAGGTCGAACTCGGAGCCGGCGTAAAACTTCTCGGTGAGCCAGACGGAATCGACCTCCACCGAAAGGTGCTCGCCTTTGCGACCGGTGACGCGATAGACATCGACGTCGCCGACTTGTTTTGTGTCCATGCGGCCGAGCACCGCGCTGTTCATCGGGACGGGCTGGTCTTCCTGCGTTTCATTGACGATGGGAAAGCGCGTCACTGCGAAAGTGCTGAGCGTGGTCAGTTCGGTGGCGGTGCGCAGCTTGAAAGGGTGCAGTCCGAGCGGGCAATCGGCGTCGATTTGAATTTTCGCCTGAACGCTGTCCTGGACGAAACCACTGTGGATGGTGCTGCGGGGCTCCGGCAGCGATGGGAGGCTTTTCAATTCGATGCAACGAATGCCGGGACGATAGAAGAGGATCTCCTGCGGCTGCTTGATAAAGGCACCTTCAATGGTGACCTCGACCGTGGTGCCGCGCTGGCCTGCGCGAGGCGTGACAAACTCGATGTGATGGATCATCGGGCCTGCGAACACCGGAGTGAGCAGACAGGCTGAACCCATGAGGGCGGTGAAAAGGCGCATGGCAGTTAAGAAATGATTCCCTTCACGACTTTGCCGTCCTTCACGATCTCGATGGGGCGTGTGCCGCCGAAGGCCATGAGCTCTTCGTTGGAGTCGATGCCGAGCTGGTTGTACACGGTGGCGAGGAAGTCTTCGAGCTTCACTTCATCGCGAGCGGGTTCGGCGGAGGTGGCATCGGAGGCACCGTAAACCTGACCGCGGGTGATGCCGCCGCCGGCGAGGAGCATGGAGTAGACGCGGGCCCAGTGGTCGCGGCCGTTGCTCATGTTCACTTTCGGCGTGCGGCCAAACTCGGTGGTGACCATGACGAGGGTGCTGTCGAGCATGCCGCGCTGATCGAGGTCGGTGATGAGGCCGCTGATGGCGTGGTCGAGGGCGGGCATGAATTCGGTGCAGGTGCCTTTGATGTCCACGTGGGAGTCCCAGGAGCCGTAGTTCACACTGACGAAACGGACGCCGGATTCGACGAGGCGACGGGCGAGCAGGAGGCGCTCGCCGACGGCGGCGGGGGCGCGTTGTTTGAGTTCATAGCCGCGGCCGTAGAGATCGCGCGTGGCGTCGTTTTCATCGGCGAGGGAGAAGGCTTTGCGGGCGGCGTCCGAGGTGAGGAGGGAGTAGGCGCTTTTGTAGAAGTCATCCATCGTGTTCACCTTGTCGATGTCGGCGTCCAGTTTGCGGAGCTGACCTTCCACGATGTCGCGTGCGGCTTTGCGGCGTTCGAACTGCTGCATGGAGACGCCGTCCGGGATGCTGAAGTCGCGCACCTTGAACTCGCCTTTGGCACCGGGATCGGCGTTGAGCTGGAAGGGGCCGTACTTGCTGCTGAGGAAGCCGGTGCCGCCTTCAAAACCGCGCATGGAAGGGATGGCGACGTAGGGGGGCATGCCTTTGCGCACGCCCATGAGATGGGAGACCACGCTGCCCATCTGCGGGTAGTCGATGACGGTGGTGGGGGTGTAGCCGGTGTAGAGGTGGTAGGTGGCCTGCTGGTGATCGGGGATCTTGCCGGTGACGGAGCGGACGATGGTGAGCTTGTCGGCGACTTTGGAGAGGCGGGTGAAGTTTTCGCTGAGGACCTCGCCGGTTTTGGTTTTCACCACGCCAAAGCCACCGCGGTATTCGGTGGGTGCTTCGGGCTTGGGGTCCCAGGATTCCTGCTGGGCCATGCCGCCGGGGAGATGCAGATGGATGATGCTCTTGGCCTTGCCTTCTTTGAAGAAGCCGGGCTCGACGGTGGCGCGGGCTTCGTGTTTGAGCAGGTCGGCCATGCTGAGGCCGAGGGCGCTGCAGAAGCCGATGCGCATGGCTTCGCGACGCTGGAGATTCATCTGGCGGAAGCCGGAGCAGCCGGAGGGGGCGGGGAGTTTCATGCGGTGTGAAGGGATTGCGGGGAAAGGCGCGGTGAGGATTTACTGATTGAGACGGGGTTTCCTTGCGGGACCCCGAGAACTCGGGGGGGAGCGATGATGCGTGTGAGAGGTTTATTTTTTGGCAAAGGAATGAAGGAGCAAGGGAATGGGGGGGCGAGTTGATGGATCAGCTCTGGATGGTCGTGAGCGTTGAGTTGAGGTCCATGGAAGGTGAACGCACTGCTGGCATGCCTCCGGCATGCGAGCTTGAGGGGCGTGAGGGTGGCATGCTTTCCAGGGGGCATTCGCCCCCTGGCTACCTTCTGTGATCCTTTCAGGATCAGGTGAAGCATAGGCGTATTAGTCCGATTGAAGTCTTCCACCTGCTGCTATCATGTGAGCTTTGCAAAGGCGGGCGGAGCGTTTCATAGTGGGAGATGAATTTGAATCTTGAAGGGCAGTCGGTCGCTGTGTTTGGAGCGGCGCGTGGTATTGGGCGGGCTATTGCGGAGGGGTTTGTGGCGGAAGGTTGTGAGGTGCGGGGATTTGACCGGGAGAAGACGGCAGAGTTTGTGACTGCGGGGGATGTGGCGAGCTATGAGGGGGTGAAGAGTTTTGCGGGGGAGTTTGAGAGGGTGAACCACGTGGTGTTTTGCGTGGGCATAGGGTCGGGGAAGTTTGGATTTCCGTTTTGGAATTTGGAGCCGTCCGACTGGGCGCGGGTGCTGGAGGTGAACCTCATCGGCGCGGTGAATGTGGCGCATGCGTTTGCGCCGAAGCTGATCGAGAGCGGTGGGGGATCGATGCTGTTTCTGGTTTCGGTGGCGGGGCAGATGGGATCGCAGACGGATCCGCCGTACAGTGCGTCGAAGGCGGCGCTGATTAACTTTACGCAGTGCGCCGCGAAGGATCTGGGGCCGCATAATGTGCGGGTGAATGCGCTGGCGCCGGGGATGGTGAAGACGGAGCTGAATCAGAGCATCTGGGCGGCGGGGCAGAAGAAGCTGCCGGAGGAGAAGCGGCAGAGCTTTGATGAGTGGGCGGCGGAGAAGATCAAGAAGGTGTCGCACCTGGGCCGCTGGCAGATGCCGGACGAGTATGCGGCGATGGCGACGTTTCTGGCGTCAGATCATGCGAAGAATATAACCGGGCAGACGATCAATATTGATGGTGGGCAGGTGATGCATGCGTGAGGGGGGCGAACGCAAGATGACAGGGACGTTCGACTTAGCCGCAGAGGGGCTGAGAGGCAGAGGGAGCAGAGTTTTTAACCACGGAATACACAGAATACACGGAAACCAGAAGGAGGTTGTCCGGTGGGATGGCTCTGGAGTGAGTTTCCTTATTTGTGCTGGAAGCGAACTTGAAAGTTCCCTTTACGCTCATGCACTTCTGCGTTTCGAAATCCAAGGACGATGTGACGCAGTGATCTCTGACCTGCGAATGATTGCGGATCGGATTGTTTGCAGGACTTGGTAAGGGTCGCAGCCGTAGAGGCCGGCACCCCAGCAGGGATTTGATTCGATGACGGCCCAGATGCCGTCGCTGGTTTTGCCGACATCCAGGGTGCAGGCGGGTGGCAGGGGGACGGTGGTGTCTGACAAGATGGTTTCTGCGAAATCGCGGGCTCCGGTTTCTTCGTGAGGGAGGAAGGGCCACTGGTCGTCAGCGGACCGAGCGATCTCCCCTTCCCTCCAATAGGGACTCATGGTCAAGAGCTTGCGATCCAAGACGAAGCAGCGGACTTCGAGGCGGAAATCCATGATGCCGGAACGGAGGACGGGGATGTCTTGATCTACCTGCGCTTCCGATGGGAGGTCCTGGCCAGTGGCGTAAACTTTGGGATCGAAGATCTTTCCGTCGGCCGGTTTGACGAAGGCTGGTGAGTCCAGCAGACGGGCGCTGCCGAGAGTCATGAACTCGATCTGACGTGAGAGATATTTATACGGAACGGAGGTGAGCCAGTCGATGGAAGGTTCCAGCAGGACGAGGTTCAGTTGGTCTGCGACAGCTTCGGCAAACAAGGGTTCGCCGTAGATGATGATGTTGTTTTGACAGGAGCGCAGTTCTTCGGGAACGCGCCAGGCTTGGATGCGGTGGACGGGCCAATGAATGGCAACGCAAACGCGCCAGATAGCCACGGAGTCATCCGTGGCGCGGGGACCGAGGAGGACTGTGGGAGGGTGGTCGTCTTTGCCTGGCTCACTCATACAGCTTGAACAAGCCGCTGTGATCCAAATCGCCGAGGTGTTTTTCGTGGACGAATTTTTCCCACTGGGCGAGGGAGTTTTTCAGGGTGGGGGAGTCGAGGCCGACGGAGTCGGCGAGCTGGGACATGAGGCGGACGTCTTTGAGCTGGAGGGTG
The DNA here is from genome assembly GCA_903838675.1 of uncultured Verrucomicrobiota bacterium. Lineage (GTDB taxonomy): Bacteria > Verrucomicrobiota > Verrucomicrobiia > Verrucomicrobiales > Verrucomicrobiaceae > Prosthecobacter. Next base: position 43,843 of record CAILZI010000213.1, on the reverse strand, counting down.
GCGCGGCCGCCGGGGGCGAAGTCGCGGCGAACCATGCGGTCGCCATGGAGATCGAGAATGCGGCTTTCGGCGAAGCCGCCGAGGAGGGCTTTTCTAACGAGGGCGGGATCGACGCCGGAGAGTTCGGCGAGGCGGAGGGCCTGGGCGACGGCGTCGATGGTCTGGGCGACGATGAGCTGATTGGCCAATTTGGTGACCTGGCCGCTGCCGACGGGGCCGAGGTGGGTGATGTTTTTGCCGACGGCCTGAAAGATGGGGAGGGCGCGCTGGAAATTGGTGTCGCTGCCGCCGGCCATGATGGTGAGGGTGGCGGCCTCTGCGCCGACCTGGCCGCCGGAGACGGGGGAGTCGACCCAGTTGACGCGTTCGGCCCATTGTTTGGTCTCGGGGACGCCGGTGGTGCCGAAGTCGATGATGAGGGCGTCTGGGTGCAGGCCTTCGATGAGGCCGCCGGGGCCGAAGACGACGCTCTCGACGACGTCGGTCATGGTGAGATTGATGCAGATGATGCCGGGGCCGATCTCGCGGGCAAGCTCGGGGAGGGTGGCGGCGCGGCGCATGCCAAGGGCGACGGCGGCCTCTGCGGGGGCGGGGCTGCGATTCCAGACGACGACGTCGGCTCCGGCTTCACGGAGGTGGCGTGCATTGGCGCGGCCCATGTTGCCGAGTCCGACGAATCCGATCTTGTGTCCTGCGAGTGGCTTGCTCATGTCCGACGAACTCACATCAGGCGGTGCCTGATGGCAAACCCTTCCCTACTCAACCATGAAAATCATCATCACCGGCGGCGGCGGCTTCCTTGGCTCCCAGCTTGCGCAGAAACTTTTGGAACGCGGCACGTGGTGCGGCAAGGCGATCACGGAGATGGTGCTGCTGGATGCGTTTTTCCGTGGGGAGCCGACGGATGCGCGGGTGAAGCATGTGAAGGGTGACATTGGTGACCGGGCGACGGTCCTGGCGGCGACGGGGTCGAAGTTTGATGTGATTTTTCACCTAGCATCGATGGTGAGTGGGGAGTGCGAGGAGCGCTTTGATGATGCGATGCGGGTGAATCTGGAGGGCGGGCGCAATGTGTTTGAGGCGGCGCGTGCGGCGGAGGGACGGCCAAGGGTGGTGTTTGCGAGCAGCGTGGCGGTTTATGGCGGGCTGGACATGTCGCAGCTGATGTCTGACGTGACGAAGCAACTGCCGCAGACGACCTACGGGATGACGAAGGCGATGTGCGAGATGATGGTGAACGACCACACGCGCAAAGGGCACTTTGACGGGCGGAGTGTGCGGCTGCCAACGGTGATCGTGCGGCCGGGCAAGCCGAATGCGGCGGCGTCGAGCTGGGCGAGCGGGATGTTTCGTGAGCCGCTGAATGGCGAGGCGTGCATGCTGCCGATTCGCCGTGAGCAGCCGCATCCGATGACGGGTTACCGGACGGTGATTGAGTCGTTCATCGTGCTGAGCGAGGTGCCGGAGGAGAAGCTGGGCAAGGACCGTGCGTATGTGCTGCCTGCACACCGGGTGACACCGAACATCGCGGAGAAGGTGATTCAGGAAGTGGCGGCGGAGCGAGGGATCACGCTGGGGCCGATTGTGGATGCGTTTGATGCGCGGATTCAGGGCATCGTGGACAACTGGCCGCAGCAGGTGGATGGCGCGCGTGCGGAAGCGATTGGTCTGCCAAGGCCGCCAGAGCTGAAGGTGATCGTGGAACAATATGTGGCGGACTTTGGAATGAAGTAAGCTTTGCCGCGACCGTGGATTGCAGTAGCCTCACCCTATGAGTGAGATACGACCCTTTGCGAATGCGCCTCAAATAAGCTTCAACCCACGCCTGATTGTCATTGGCATCGGAGCGCTGTTTTTGCTGATCGGCGTTTTCTCGGGGGTGTATCAGGTGCCTGCGGAGTCGGTGGCGGTGGTGCAGCGATTTGGGGGTTACCTGAAGACTGAAACCCCCGGGCTGCACTTCAAGCTGCCCTGGGGCATTGACCAGATCACGCTGGTGGAGATTCTGCGTCAGCAGAAGATGGAGTTTGGCTTTGGAACCCGGGGGGCGACGAACCCGTACCAGTATGCGGATTACCATGAGCAGGAGGGCGAAAAGACGATGGTGACCGGCGATCTGAACACGGCGCTGGTGGAATGGGTGGTGCAGTACCACATCAGCGATCCGGTGGCGTATGTGTTCAACTTTCGGGAGCCGCTGCCGACGCTGCGCGACCTTTCCCAGGCGGTGATGCGCGAGGTGGTGGGTGATCGCACGGTGGATGAAGTGCTCACCATCGGCCGCCAGGAGATGGAGACCAAATGTGCGGAACGTCTGAGGGAACTGGTGGCGGCACTGGACATGGGCGTGCGCATTGACCAGATCCAGCTGGGCAACATCAACCCGCCGGCCGATGTGCAGGCGAGCTTCAGCGACGTGAACCGCGCCAAGCAGGAGAAGGAGTCCGCGATCAACACAGCGAGCGGGAACTATTACCAGATCATCCCCAAGGCGCGTGGTGAAGCGGAGCAGAAGGTCAAAGGAGCTGAAGGCTATGCCGCGAAACGCGTCAATGAAGCCGAAGGTGATGCTGCGCGTTTCAAGTCGGTGCTGGCCGAGTACCTGAAGGCACCCGAAGTCACGAAGAAGCGACTGTATTTGGAAACGATGGGCGAGGTGCTGGCGCAGGTGCCGGGCAAGATCATTCTGGATGAAAAAGCCTCTTCGTTTCTGCCGCTCATGAATCTCCGCCAGGCGGCCCCACAAACCACCCCTGCCCCTGCCACACGATGAAATCCTCTCTTCTTTTGATAGCTGTCCTCGTGCTGGGGATCCTGGCGAGCTCCGGATTGTACACCGTGAGCGAAACCGAGCAGGTGGTGATCACCCAGTTTGGCATGCCGGTGGGGGAATCGATCCGAAGTGCGGGCCTGCACTGGAAGACGCCCTTCGTCCAGACGATCAACCGACTGGACAAGCGAGTGCTGGAGTGGGACGGCCCCTCCGCCAACATGACCACGAAGGACAAAGTCATTGTGGTGGTGGATGTGTTTGGCCGCTGGGAAATCAGCGACCCGCTGATTTTTTTCCGCCAGCTCACGGACGAGCGCCGCGCGCTGTCGCGGCTGGATGACATTCTGGCCAGCGAGACGCGCATCGTGATTGCGAAGCATGACTTCATTGAAGCGGTGCGCACGACCAAGGACCGCAAAGCGATCCGTGATGTGACCAATACGACGACCGTCGGCAGCGCGCCTTCGAGTGCGGATTCACGCCTCGGAGTGCTGCCGCCGATCACCTTCGGTCGTGTGGAGCTTGAGGCGGAGGTGCTGAAAAATGCCATTCCGAAGATTGAGGGTTACGGCATCAAGCTGCTCGATGTGCGTTTCAAACGCATCGACTACGATCCATCGGTGAGTCTTTCGATCCACCAGCGCATGATTTCCGAGCGTGAGCAGATCGCGAAGCTGCACCGTGCTGAAGGCGAAGGCGAAGCGGCGAAGATCAACGGGGAACGCGAGCGTGACCTGGCGACCATCGAGTCTGAAGCGTACCGCAAGGTGCAGGAAATGGAAGGCACGGCGGATGCGAAGGCGACGGAGATCTATGCGAAGGCGTACAATCAGACGCCGGAAGCGGCGCAGCTGTTTGAGTTTTTGAAGACGATGGAGACTTACAAGCAGCTCATTACTTCTGATACGACGATGATTTTCACGACGGACAGCGAGCTGTTCCGTTTCTTGAAGTCGAGCAATCCGCAGGCTGCCAAGCCGGCGACGGGAGGTGCTGCGAGTGGGGAGTTCACGCCGCTGCACAAGCTGCCGACGCTGATGGAAGTGGGGCGGTGAGGAGCTGAGCCGGACGGGCTTCCTCCTTCGCTAAAGCTACGAAGCTACTGAACTCAAGGCGGCTGGATGGTGGAACGGAGGGTAACAGGAGGGGGACTTTATTCGGGAGCTGTTTGCACGAACTAGATTTCCAGATTCCGGCTAAAGCCGGGACTACAATACGTGCGCTGGCTGGCTTCAAATCTGGGGCTATACGGAGCTTCCGGAACGGGCTGAAGCCCGAACTACGTACGAAGAAGAGGACCGGCTAAAGCCGGGACTACGGAACAGTGCTGGGTGTCTCGTGAATGAGGTAACAAGCATCTGATTTTTGCAACTCACGTGACCTTGGTGGTAAAGCCAACCGCAGGAATCAGGGCACTGATCGGCGGCATTTTTGGTGTTTGGCAAGATGTGGAGTTTCATGGCGTTTCACCGGGCCGCATGAGACTCCCAACCTTTCTCGCTACTGCTGTACTTGTCGTCATTTCTCAGCTGCAGGCCGCGCCGCGGCCGAATGTGCTGTTTATGATGGCGGACGACCTGAACAACAGCCTGGGATGCTATGGGCATCCGCTGGTGAAGACGCCGAATCTGGACAAGCTGGCGGCGCGAGGGGTGCGGTTTCAGAATGCGAACTGCCAGTTTCCGCTCTGCGGTCCGAGCCGGAACTCGATGCTGACGGGTTTGTATCCGAACAGCACGGGCATTTTGACCAACTCGCAGCTTTTCCGGCAGACGATCCCGAACGCGGTGAGTCTGCCGCAGGCTTTTCGGCGGGATGGCTACTTCGCCGCACGCATCGGGAAACTTTATCACTACGGAGTGCCGAACTCGATTGGCACGAATGGGCATGACGACCCGACTTCGTGGGAGCTTGAGCTCAACCCTGCGGGCTGTGATCGCTTGATTGAGCATCCGGATATCTTCTCGCTCCTGCCTGGAAACTTTGGCGGCACGCTGAGCTGGTATGCCTCGCCCCGGCCGGATGAGAAGCACACGGATGGACTTCAAGCGAAGGATGCGGAGTGGGTGCTGGAGCGCTGCGCGAAGGAGAAGGATCGTCCGTTTTTCCTGGCCCTCGGGTTCTTCCGCCCACACACGCCGTATGTCTCGCCGGAGAAGTGGTTCAAGGGCTACCCGGAGGCGGAGATGCCGGTGGTGCAAGGGGTGAAGGAGGATCAGGCGGACCTGCCTGTGCCTGCGCTCGGGAGTTACAAGAAGGAGCAGGACAAGCTGACGGATGACCTGCGCAGGCAGGCGGTGCAGGCGTACTTTTCGGCGATCAGTTTCATGGATGCGCAGGCGGGCAAGGTGCTGGATGCGCTGGACCGGCTTGGACTGGCGGAAAATACGATTGTCGTGTTCACCAGCGACCATGGCTACCACCTTGGTGAGCATGGGCTGTGGCAGAAGCAGAGCCTCTTTGAGGAGAGTGCCCGGGTGCCGCTGCTGATTGCTGGCCCTGGGGCGAAGAAGGGTGTGGTTGCCAACTCGCCCGTGGGGTTGATTGATCTCTATCCAACGCTGACGGAGCTGTGTGGTGTCAAAGCTCCTGAAAATCTGCAGGGGCAGAGCCTGGTGCCGATGCTGAAAGACCCGACGGTCAAGGGACGCGGCTGGGTGCTGAGCGAGGTGGTGCGGGGTGGTGGCTTCAAGCGCCAGGGAGCGAGTGCTGCGAAGGGTGACGATGGGAAGAGGATCTTTGGCTATGCGCTGCGCACGGATCGCTACCGCTACACTGAGTGGGATGAAGGCAAGGCTGGCAAGGAACTCTACGACCATGAGACTGACCCGAAGGAGCTGACCAATCTGGCTTACAAAGCAGAGCAGGCTGAAGTGCAGGCGAAGATTTCTGAACAGCTTCATGGCATTGTGAAGACGACGTATCCTGCGAGTGGGAAGACGCCGGAGATTCCCCAAGGTAATGTGATGTATGCGCCCGAGCTGGTGGAGCCGCAGGGTGGCAAAGCCGGTAAGGAGTGATGAGGTGGCGCATCGCACCTGCTTTCCCGGATGTTGCCGTCGCGTTTACCAGGGAAGCACTCGCTAAAGCTCGACATCCCTTCGCTATGATACAGAAGGCCTTTGGCCTTCAGGACATGGATGTCAGTCTATTGTGCAAGTCTCAATCAAATCGTCCAATTCGGAATTATGGACGAGTTTGGGAGCGCGAAGGCTGGCGCAAATAGATGTCCATGCAGACTTCTGTGTGGTTCCCAGTACCCACGACTGCCCAGATGCCGCACAGAGGATTCCCTTCGGGGCTGCGCAGGTGCGGACCACTTTGCTGACGCCCTCGCGATGCCCTTTGGATATATCATCTCTTTGGCTAGCCATGTTATTATTTAATGCACTCCAGGCGGTGTTTGAAAACCCGCTATTTCGCTGGCGCAGTCATGTTTGGGTGTGCGGCGTTTTGTGTCACCGCTACGCGGTTCCACGAAATTTGAGAGAGATACCTGGGCGGTTCCGTGGGTTGGCACCCACGGCTACGGTTGTGTCAGCGCTACGCGCTTTCGGAGGGAGAGTGCCTGCGATTTAAGTCTGCCATGAGATGGCATGAACTTGCCACGGCCATTCAGCACAGGTTTTCAAACACCGCCTAGAAATCACATAGCGAAACGATCAACTGCTTGGTCGCAGCAAGAATGCCCGTCGCGAACCGTTTCACGCGCTCCATGCTTCTTCGCCTCACCCTCCTGCTTTCGTCATTCATCGTATTGCATTCGTCCTTTGCGGCGACGCCGAACATTGTGCTCATCAACATTGATGATCTGGGTTATGCGGACATTGGTCCGTTTGGGGCCAAGATTTCCACGCCGAATCTGGACAGGATGGCGAAGGAGGGGATGAAGCTCACCAGTCATTATGCAGCGCCGGTTTGCTCGCCTTCGCGTGCGGCGATGATGACCGGGTGCTACCCGAAGCGAGTGCTCCCGATTCCGGGAGTGCTGTTTCCAGCGGCGGCGGTGGGGCTGCACCCGAATGCGATCACGGTGGCTGAGGTGCTGAGGGCTGCGGGTTATGCCACCGTGTGCATCGGCAAATGGCATCTGGGTGACCAGCCGGAGTTTTTGCCGACAAGTCAGGGATTTGAACATTACTTTGGCATTCCTTATTCGAATGACATGGGGCCTGCGGCCGAGGGATCGAAGAGCAATCCTGACCAGCCGCTGCCGAAGGGGCCTGGCAAAGGCAAGGGCGGTGCTGGCAAGGGTGATGCGGAGCCTGAAACCGGGCTGAAGGGGAATGCGCAGCCGCCGCTGCCGCTGGTGGAAGACCACAACGTGGTGGAACGCGTGAAAGCGGAGCAGCATCACACTTTTACGCGGCGCTACACGGAGCGTGCGGTGAAGTTCATCCGGCAGAATCAAAAGCAGCCTTTCTTCCTGTATCTTCCGCACAACGCGGTGCACTTCCCGCATTATCCGAGTCGGGATTTCACGGGCAAATCGGGCATCAGTTTGCAGAAGGACTGGGCGATGGAGGTTGATTGGTCGGTGGGTCAGGTGCTGGACACGCTGCGTGAACTGAAGCTGGACGCGAATACGCTGGTTATTTTTACGAGCGATAATGGCGGTCCGCTCAATCAGGGTGCGGACAACACGCCGCTGCGGGGAAGCAAGGGCAGCACGCTGGAGGGCGGGATTCGGGTCTGCACGATTGCGTGGTGGCCGGGGAAGATTGCTGCAGGTTCGAAGACTGATGCCATCACGGCGCACATGGACTGGCTACCGACTTTTGGATCACTCGCGCATTGCAAGAGTGTTGGCGAGCTCAAGCTGGATGGGAAGGACATCTCGCCTGTGCTGCTAGGGCGGCAAGATGCCACCGGGCATGATGTGTTTCATTACTACAGCGGCTTCAATCTGCAGGCGGTGCGGAGTGGTCCGTGGAAGCTGCACCTGGGTAAAGGTGAGTTGTACAATCTTGATGACGACATCGGCGAGGCGAAGAATGTCGCGGCGGATCATGCGGACATCGTGGCGCAGCTGCAAAAGCAGGCGGAGACGATGAAGGCTGATCTGGGTGACAAGACGAAGGATGCGCCTGGGGTGCGTGAGCTTGGCCGGGTGGAGCATCCGCAACCGCTCATCAGTGCTGATCGTACGGTGCGCGAAGGTTTTAACAAGATTGCCAAAACACTGCCATGAAAACTGCGCTGTTTGAATGGCACACGGTTAAGGGCATTGGTCATGAGATTTGAAGCTAACGGCACGCTCTGAGCGCGGCGGAGCTCATTGCAGACGCTGCTGGTGGGCGTGGTGTGTGGCGGGGTCCTGGATTTGCTTCCCGGACAGGCATTCCATACCCAGGGTCGCCTCGCCTCGCCTAGGCTCGGCGGAGCGTAGTGGCTAAAGAGAGAACATCCTTGCAAGGATACGTAGAGTACCGAGCATCTTGGAACCAATAAAAAGCTGCATTGACCGAGTGCCCTGTCTTGCCCGCAGTTTGTCATAACAATTAGCAAAACACATTTCCGTTTAGCGGGCTGTCTCTGGTGAGAAAGTCATGGGCTCCGACGGAGCGGGCTGGGGACAGCCAGCCCCACCCGCGCTGGGCTGGCGCACCTAGTGGTCTGCTCAGTCCTCTGAGCGGCACTAGCAGCAAGCAAACGCGAAGCTCATTGTGGGCTTCAGCTATGGGACGGTGAGTGTGACGGAGCTGGTGGTGAACAAGCAGCTTGCTCTGGCACGATCGATTGCTGGAGTGCGCCGGGTCGCCGACTATTCGTGAGTTTCGTGGGCCTGCGGAAAGCGGTAGCTGCGCTCGTTCCTCGCTGCGCGACCGCACTCCAAAAGGGGCTGCATTCGCGGGGTGCTGGGGACAGCGGGGCCGACCTTCAGGCAGGGATAGCGGCTGTTCGTGGCGCGGGGCTGGGGAGGAGCGGAGCGCCGCACACGGAGTGTGCGGACCACTTTGCTGGCGCCTTCGCGATGCGCTTTGGATGTTTTCATTGTCTGATGAGGCGGACAGGAGTGTCCGCGCTCCCTTCGACTGCTGCGCTTTGACGGCGCTGGGCTGGGGGGACAGCCCGCCCTACCTGCACAGATTTAGAGGCCGCCGAGCTTGCAGATGCGGTCCCAGTGTTTTGCTTCGACGGGGGTGATGGAGAGGCGGTTGCCGCGGCGGAGGATGAGCATGTCGGCGAGCTTGGGGTCGGCGCGGAGCATGTCGAGGGTGACGAAGGTTTTGAAGTCGGCCTCCCATTTCACATCGACCATGAGCCAGCGGGGTTCTTCGCGTTTGCTTCCTTGGTCGAAGTATTCGGAGGAGGGGTCGAACTGGGTGTGGTCGGGGTAGGCTTCTTTGACGATCTTCACGACGCCGGCGATGCCGGGGACGTCGCAGCTGGAGTGGTAGAAGAAGCCGAGGTCGCCGACGTTCATCTGGTCGCGCATCATGTTGCGGACCTGGTAATTGCGCACGCCGTTCCAGGGCTCGGTCTTCTTGGGGCGCTGCTTCAGGTGGTCGAAGGAGAAGACGTCGGGTTCGGATTTGAGGAGCCAGTGGTGCATGGGAATTGAACCACGGAATACACGGAATACACGGAAAGGGAAAGGCAAGTTAGAGACGTTCCTATCCATGAGGTTTGGTCGATTGCGCCGTCTGCTGACAGGCACGCAACTGCACATGGAATGTGCGGACCCCTTCACGCTGGGCTCGCGGTGAGATCGTGTCCCAAACCACTGCTGTGGCCGGACTATTGGAGTCAATGGTGTTTATCACGCGCTCAGAGACGGGCGGGTTGTCGCCACACCCATCCCACGAACGACCAAGTGCCACGTAGCTTACACCGTGATGATCCGATTGCGGGCGGTGATGGGCCAGCGTTCGGTGGTTTTGGCGCCGGAGATTATGTAGGCTTCGCCGTGCATGGAGACGGTGGGGCAGACGTGGCGGGGAATGCCGTGGAGGGCCTGGCCGATGGTGAATTCGTGGGCGCGCTCGGTTTCGAGGACGAGGTGCTCTTCGCTCTGCATGATGACGGTGGCGTCGGGTAGTTCTTCAAAGCGGACGCGGGGATGCGGATTCTCGGGGGCGACGGATTTGTGGCCGAGGTCGAGGGTGATGCGGTCTTTGCCGGGCTTGCTGATGACGCGGGTGAGGAGAACGGCGGCGGGCTGGAAGGGCAGATCGACGGGGTATTTGTCGCCATAGCCGAAGTCCCAGAGGACGGTGGTGCCGGGGCTGAGGGTGCGGTCTGGATATGTGGCGTGAATGCCGAAGGTGGGGGAACCGCCGGCGACGAGTTCTTTGACGATGATGCCTTCCCCCTGGAGGCGGCAGCGGAACTGGAGGACGGGCTCGAATGCGGCGTCGCAGCGCTCGCGACGGACGTCGAGGCTTTCGTCGTGGATGTGGCCGTCGTAGGAGGGGATGCCGCTGAACTGGAGGCGGGGGGTGTCCTTGATGACATGGGCGAGCATGGCGGCTTCGTCGCTGGGGACGATGCCGGTGCGGCCCATACCGCAGTCGATCTCAATGTAAACCCCGAGGGTGACATTGTGCTGCTGGGCGGCGGAGGCGAGGAAGGTGATGGTTTCCTCGGCATCTGCGATGCTGGAGAACTGGGTTTCCGGGAACTTGGCGGCGAGGTCAGCGAGGCGATGGGCATTGATGCCGACACAGGGCATGGCGAGAAGCACATCTGTGGCACCAACGGCGGCGCACATTTCGGCCTCGGCAATGGTGGAGGTCTTGAACCTGGTGATGCCGAGGCGGATCTGCATGGCCATGATCTCGGCCGTTTTGTGCGTCTTCACATGGGGGCGAAGGCGCCTGGGATCGCCAGCGATCTTGAGCATGAGGGCGAGATTGTCCTCGATGCGCTTGCGGTAGAAGAGGAGCGCGGGGGACGGGATGTCAGCTTCGTTGTCGACGTGGAACCAGGCAGGATGCATATGTGGACCTACGGTGGCGAGGACGTCGTGCGCGGTCAAATGCGCGCGTTACGTGGATTTTGAGCTGCTGACGGGGCCAGGCTAGGTGTTCTTCGGAATCCAGTCGCCTTCGCGATAGTCGAGAGGCTTCTCTTTATCCATGTCGTGCTCCAGCTTGACGGGTTTGAAGCCGCTGCAGCCAGGGAGCATGAACAAAAGGGCGGCTAGGAGAAACAGGGACGGTTTCATGGCACGGAAGATGCGCGGTCCTTTTGAAGGAGCAAGCTAACAAATCAATGGAATGAATTCCGTTCATGAAGCGGGTGCAGTGAGGGCTTGACCATGGTGCTACAAGCCATCAGCATCGGGGCACCATGACCCGAGCCTCCATCGCCTTTGCTTTTGCCGCACTGACCACCACCGCCATCGCGGGGGAAAACTTCCTCGTCTACTTTGGTACGAATACGAATGCCAAGAATGGCAGCAAGGGGATCTATGTCTCGCGGTTCAACACTGCCACTGGCGAACTGAGCGAGCCCCAGCTGGCGGCTGAGGCTGGGAACCCGGGCTTCCTCGCGATCCATCCTTCAAAAAAGTATCTCTACGCGATCGGAGACGTGACGACGGATGGCAAAAAGGGCGGCGGCATCAGCTCCTTCAGCATCGACAAAAGCGCCGGCAAGCTCACGCTGATCAATCAGGCGAGCGGGATCGGCGGAGGCCCATGCCATGTGAACGTGGATAAAACCGGCCAGATGGCCGCCCTGGCCAACTACGGCAGCGGCAGCGTGGCCTCGTTTGCCATCAAGGCGGACGGTTCTGTGTCTGAAGCAGTGAGCTTTTATCAGCACGAGGGTTCGAGCATTGATCCGAACCGCCAGAAGGGACCGCATGCGCATTCGGTGAACTTCAGCCCGGACAACCGCTTCGCCTTTGCCTGCGACCTGGGTCTGGACAAGGTGCTCATCTACAAGACCGAGCCTGCCACAGGGAAGCTGACGCCGAATGACCCGCCCTTTGCCAAAACACCCGCAGGCGGCGGACCGCGCCATCTGGCGTTTCATCCGAGCGGCAAGTTTGTGTTTGTGAACAACGAGATGGCGATGACGGAGACCGTCTTTGCCTACGATGCTGAAAAAGGGGCGCTGACTGAGATCGAAACCGTCTCCACGCTGCCGGAAGCGGACCGTGGCAAGAAGGGCTATAGCACGGCGGAATCGCTGGCGCATCCGAATGGCCGTGTGGTGTATGTTTCGAATCGCACGCACGACACCATCGCGGTGTTTGCCTGTGAGCCGGCCACCGGGAAGCTGACACTGCTGCAGAATGTGCCTGCTGAAGGCAAGATCCCCCGGAACATCTGCCTGGACCCAACGGGCAAGTGGCTGATCGCCGCGCATCAGGACAGCGCCACGGCGGCCCTCTTCAAGGTGGATCAGGACAGCGGCAAGCTCACGTTCTCCGGCACGAAGGTGAACGTGCCGGGCAGCATCTGCGTGCGGTTCCTCGCGCTTGATTAACCTTCCAGAGCCTTTACTCTCAAACCCCCAAAAAACCAGACTATGACCCAGCTCGACCAGCTCAAGCAGCACACCGTGGTAGTCGCCGACACTGGCGACTTCGAAGCCATGAAGGCCTACAAGCCTCAGGACGCCACGACCAATCCTTCCCTCATCCTCCAGGCTTCGCAGAAGGCTGAGTACAAGTCGCTGTTCGACAAAGCTGTGGCTGATGGCAAATCCGGCGGCGTGGATACCGTGATGGACAACCTGGTGGTGGCCTTTGGCCTCGAAATTCTCAAGATCGTCCCGGGTCGTGTTTCGACGGAAGTGGATGCCCGCCTGTCGTTCGACACGCAGGCGAACATCGACAAGGCGCGTCATTTGATCAGCATGTATGAAAAGGCGGGCATTGGCCGTGAGCGCATTCTGATCAAGATCGCCTCCACGTGGGAAGGCATCAAAGCGGCGGAAGTGCTGCAGAAGGAGGGCATCAACTGCAATCTGACGCTGCTTTTCAGCCTCGCGCAGGCGGTGGTTTGCGCTGAAGGCGGCATCAAGCTGATCTCCCCTTTCGTGGGCCGCATCCTTGACTGGCACAAGAAGAGCACGGGCAAGGATTTCGCGCCGACGGAAGATCCGGGCGTGCAGTCCGTGACGCAGATCTACAACTACTACAAGCACTTTGGCTACACGACCGAGGTGATGGGTGCGAGCTTCCGCAACAAGGGTGAGATCACTGAACTCACCGGCTGCGACCTGCTGACCATCAGCCCCGGCCTGCTGGGTGAACTGGCTGCAAGCGAAGAGGCCATCACGCCGAAGCTCAACGCTGCCAATGCGAAGTCCCTGAAGATCGAGAAGATCGGCAGCGATGAGAAGACTTTCCGCTGGCTGTTCAACGAAGACGCCATGGCGACTGAGAAGACCGCCGAAGGCATCCGCAACTTCGCGAAGGACATCGTGAAGCTGGAAACGATGGTGGCAACAGCATTGGGCTGAGACTGAGCCGAAAGAAGGGAAAGAGGAGAAAAAATTGGAGAAGGAGTTCTCTGATTTTTTCCCTTTTTGATTTCTTCGGCGTATCCCCTTTTGATTATGCTGACCAAGCGCATCATTCCCTGTCTCGACGTGAAGGAAGGCCGTGTTGTCAAAGGCACGAAATTCCTGCAACTGCGTGATGCCGGCGATCCGGTGGAGTGCGCGCAGGTGTACAACGCGCAGGGAGCGGACGAGCTGGTGTTTTTGGACATCACGGCAAGCCACGAGGAGCGCAAAACGATGGTGGATGTGGTGGCACGTACGGCGGCGAGCTGCTTCATGCCGCTGACGGTGGGAGGCGGCATTCGTACCGTGGCTGACATGCGCGAGATGCTGCTGGCCGGTGCGGACAAGGTGGGGATCAACACGGCGGCGGTGAAGACGCCGCAGGTGATTGATGAAGCGGCGAATGCGTTCGGCTGCCAGTGTCTGGTGGTGGCAATTGATGCGAAGAGGAATGAGCGTGGCTCATGGACGGTTTACACGCATGGGGGCCGGAATGCGACGGAGCTGGATGCGGTGGAGTGGGCGGCTGAAGTGTGCCGACGCGGTGCCGGTGAGATTTTGCTGACGAGCATGGACTCGGACGGGATGAAGAATGGCTATGACATCGGACTTACCAAAGCGGTGAGCGAGGCGGTGACGATTCCGGTGATCGCCAGCGGTGGCGCAGGGAACATTGACCACATGGTGGATGTGCTGCGTGATGGGAAGGCCGATGCGGTGCTGGCAGCGAGCATTTTCCACTTTGGTGAGTACACCGTGGGGGATGTGAAGAAGTATCTGGGGGCACGTGGGGTGCCGGTGAGGCTGTAGAAGGCGGGGGCTTGCGTGGAGATCGTGAGAGCGTAGTTTTGCGCCGTGGGTCTCGATCATTTTCCCGATCTGGCACGGCTGCCGAAAAGGAAGCGAATGCAGCTGGCTGATGAACTGTGGCTTTCCTGTGTGGATGAGCACAGCACGACACCGAAGTGGCAACAAGAGACTTTGGAACAGCGGTGGAGTGATTACCGGGGAGGCAAGGTGAAACGAATTTCGCGGGAAGAGCTCGAACGTCGGCTTGGGAGACAGTGAAAGACCTCCCGGAACCGCACATGGAATGTGCGGACCACTTCACGCTGGATTGATCGTGATCAAGGGGTGTTTGCGACACGCTGAGAGACGGGCGGGCTGTCGCCACACCCATTCTACGGCCTGCCTGAAACTGTAGCGCCTGTGAAGGTGATGCGAGGGCGAGATTATTCTGTGCTTGGCATCTCACGTCGCATCCGTTTAGGATTCGAAGCATGTCCCGACCTTCGCAGATTCCAAATCCTTGGCCTGGACCTGACTTCACTCTGACTTTCAAGACGCCGAAGCTAAAGACACTTCTATGGATCGTGGTTTGTCTTGTTTTCGTCGTGGGAGGCTTTTGGGGAGACACGAAAAAGAATGTTCTGATCATTTACCTGTGCTCGGGCTTTTTCGCGCTCGGCTTGGTGGTTTTTTGTGTGCAACTCCTTCCTGGTGCGAGCTATCTCATCCTCAAAAAAGAGAGTTTCATCTTTTGCGCCCTCTTTCGTGCGCATGAGGTCCGCTGGGATGAAGTGCAAGGCTTTAGAGTCCAGAGCATCAGCCACAACAAAATGGTCGTTTGGGACTTTGTACCAGGATATTCCAAACAGGTTCGTGGACGACGGATATCAACTGCAATGGCTGGGCATTGCCCGAGACCTATGGTTTCAAAGCCGAAGAGCTCGCTGAGGTGATGAACCAGATGAAGGAATGCAGTCTTATTGCGGGACGTGCTGTCGAAAGCTGATGGTTCAGGAGATTCTGCGCTTGGAATCCCTCCCCTCATCCGTGTAAGATTTGGAAATGACTCCCTCCCACCTTTCCCGCCGCCAGTTCGGAACTCTTGCCAGTGTCAGTGCCATCGCGGCGATGCTGCGGACGCAGATTGAAGCGGCGGACAAGGCGGCTGGAGGCAAGGTGAGGCACTCGGTGTGCAAGTGGTGCTACAAGCAGATCCCGCTGGAGGAGTTTTGTGTGGCGGCGAAGGAGATCGGTCTGGAGTCGGTGGAGCTGCTGAATCCAGAGGATTTTGCGACGGTGAAGAAGCATGGGCTGCACTGCGCGATGGTGAGCTATCCGACGATTGAAGCACCGGGAGGCGTGAAGCTGGGGCCGATCCCGAAGGGCTGGAACCGCGTGGAGCACCATGATCTGCTGGTGCAGGCGTATGAGCCGCTGCTGCAGACGAGCGCTGAGGCGGGATTCAAGCAGGTGATCTGCTTCAGCGGGAACCGCGATGGCATGGATGAGGCGCAGGGAATGGAGAACTGTGCGAAGGGGCTGACACGACTGATGCCGCTGTGTGAGAAGCTGGGGGTGACGCTGGTGATGGAGCTGCTGAACAGCAAGGTGAACCACCCGGACTACATGTGCGACCACAGCGCTTGGGGGGTGGCCTTGTGCAAGAAGATCGGCTCACCGCACTTCAAGCTGCTGTACGACATCTATCATATGCAGATCATGGAGGGGGATGTGATTGCGACGATCCAGAGGGATCATGAGTACTTTGCGCATTACCACACGGGGGGTGTGCCTGGGCGTGCGGAAATAGATGAAACGCAGGAGCTTAACTATCCGGCGATCATCAAGGCGATTCAGGAGACGGGCTATACTGGCTTCGTGGGGCAGGAGTTCATTCCGAAGCGGGCGGACAAACTCGCTTCGCTGAAGCAAGGGGTGCAGATCTGCACGGTGGGGTGAAGATGAAACTTTTAAAGTCTCCGATCATGATCATACAGGCCTACTTCAAACTGTCTGTTTTGGCGGTGCTTGTGGTGCTGACTGTTCAAACGCGTGCCGCATTCATTGACGAGGTTCGCGAAGCCACCAGTTCAGAAGTGTTTCAAGCCGCGGCGAAGCAGGCCGAAGCTTTGCTGGAGCAAGACAAGCTTGATGAAGCAAATCTAGTCTACATTCATGCCATTCCGGATGACAAGCAGACCCCCGCCCAGGTGTTTGTGCTGGGGAACACGTTCTTTTCGATGGATGCGGAACTCGCGCTGAAATATCACCGCCGCGCATTGAATTTAATGCCGGATGAACCGCATGTGAATCTCGAACTGGCCATGGACCTGCACCGCATGGGCAAACCACAGGAGGCAATCCCACATTACGAAAAGTGCATTGCGGCAAGTGAAACGAATTATCTGCCACACGTTCTGCTGGCAGACTGTCTCATCCGCACAGGCAAGCTGAAAGAAGCGGTGGCACAATGGAAGCTGGCGGACCATCCGCACAACCACACAGGCATCGATTTTGCCATTCATTCGATCTATGGTGAGGATTCGCCCTTCAAACGGCGCGACAATCTTTTGAAGGCCATTCAACAGGGGGAGGTTTCGAAGCTCGATGAACTGACGGCGCTTTCTGCCTCGTGGGATCGCGACTGGTGGAACAGCGAAACCAATGGGGACATGCTCAAACGTGATCTGGCTCTGGCGAAGAAGCTGCTGTCTGCGGACCCAGCCAGGCTGGCCGAGCTGGAGCTTTTCGCTCAAACTTACGAGGAGGAGCTGGAGCCGAAACCTCTGGAAAAAGCGCTGAAAACCGGGAAGTGGATTCTGGGGCCAGATGCGACGCTACCTTTAAGCCCTTATGCTGCGGACAGGTTTGTCGCCTTGGTGATCGAGCAGCAACTCGATGACGAGGCCTCGTTGCTGAAGCGGTTTGAAAAGGAACTGCGGAAGCGGTCACTTGAGGAAGGCGGCAAGGATGTCATGGCGCTCAACATGCTGGCTCATTTGCTCGCAGGCGCGGGAGAAGAACGTGCGGGTGACTTAGCCGAGGTGGATCGTGCGGGCTGGGACAAATACCATGATGAACGTTTTGCGGCGAGTCTGCTGACCAGGCTGCTGGCAACCAAGAAGCTGAAGACGGATTCTCCTCTTTATTTGCAAGCAGTGAAGGAGTTTCCCGAAGACGAGCCCATCGCCCTCATGGGAGTGGCCATGGCCAAAGAAGAGGGCAAATCCCTGCTTGAGGCACTCGTGGCCGCGATCAAAGCGGAGTTTCGCCATCTTTCCATGTCACAAGGTGTCATCAAAGACTCGTACCGTCTCAAAGCGCTGTTTTCGATGCTTGAAGAAGAATTGAAAAAGCAGGTCTGAAGCGCATGCCGGAATATGGGCCGGGGTACTTTGCAGCGTTCGTGATGGATCCCGATGGATACCGTATTGAGGCGGTGATCTGAGGAGAGTCGTCCTTTGCAGCGTGGCGGGCTTCAAGGCACAATCTTCACGGGTGTGCCCACGGAGGACTCGCGGTAGAAAATCTCCGCCATGCGGTGCGGGAGACGGATGCAGCCGTGCGAGGCGGGGTAGCCGGGGAGATAGCCTTCGTGCATGCCGGTCGCGCCGGTGATGCGCATGAAGTAAGGCATTCTGGCTGCGTCAAAAAACGCGCCCGGCGGGCGAGGGTCCTTGCGCACATCAATCTCACGCTTCAAGACTGTGCCATCCCTGCTGACGTAGTCGCCAAACAATGAGGAGGCATGATGCATGTCTTTTTCCATGACGGAGAAATTGCCGGCCCGGGTGGCCATGCCTTCACGACCAGACGAAATCGGTGAGATGCCGGCGAGCTGACGCCCCTTATAGAAGTAAATTTTCTGCTCGCTCAGACGGATGACCATGCTTGGGGCGCCGACCAGGAAATCGCCATTCCACTGGCCATCATCACGGGCGGGGGATTGAAGTCGTGACGCCCTCGGATCCCGTGGGGGAGGTTGTTTCTTTTTGACTACGACCCTCTCAACCCAGAAGCCGCCGCCGCCGGGAATCGGACGACGGACAAAAGTTTCATACTGATCTGAGCAAGCCGTCAGGCTGACCGATAGGAGCAGCAGGCCGAGCCGCAGACAAAGTGCATGGGATAGCAAGTTCACCTGGCCGGGTAAATCACAGCCCCCTTCTACTGGCAAACGATTTCGTGGGGGCGAGTGTCGTTCATGGCTACTTTGCGTCTACTGGCACCAGTTTCTCCAGCTCCTCCGTCGCTTTTTCCCATTCGCTGGTGAACTTGGGGATCTTGGTTTCGACGGCTTCGAGTTCGGCGCTGAGGACGCGGAACTGGGCGGCGTCTGCATAGGTGGCTTCTTCCTGAAGGAGGTTGACGATCTCGTGCTTGCGCTTGTCGAGGGTGGCGAGCTCCTGCTCGATTTTGAAGATGCGCAGGTCGAGCTCCTTCTTGGCTTTGCTGTAGGCATTGCGGGCATCGGCTTCGGCACGGCGCTGCTGCTTGCTTTTGGCCTCTTTCGGGGCTGGGGAGGCGCTGTAGGAGGTGGGCTGGGCGTTGTGCAGGGTGGCGGTGAGGGCCTCACGGGCGGAGCCGGCCTTGGACTTGTCGAGGTAGTACTGGTAGTCGCCGGCGTAGGGGGTGATGACGCCAGCGCTGACGTGGAGGACGTGCTTGGCCATCTGACGGATGAAGTGAACGTCATGGCTGATGAAGACGAGGGTGCCTTCGTATTGAGCGAGGGCGCCGATGAGGGCGTCGATGCTGCCCATGTCGAGATGGGTGGTGGGCTCGTCCATGAGGAGGAAGTTGGGCGGATCGAGCAGGAGGCGCACGAGCACGAGGCGTGACTTTTCACCCCCGCTGAGAACGCCGACGGGCTTGAACACGTCATCGCCATGAAACAGGAAGGAGCCGAGGAGGGTGCGGCACATGTTTTCACCGGGACGGCTAGGCAGGTCCATGGCGGACTGGAGAACGGTGTGCTTCATGTTGAGCACATCGCCACGATACTGGGCGAAGTAGCCGAGTTTGACGTTGTGCCCGAGCTCGTAGGTGCCGGCCTGAGGTTTGAGAGCTCCGGCGAGCAGCTTGAGCAGGGTGGACTTGCCGGCGCCGTTTGGGCCGACGAGCACGGTGCACTGGCCGCGCTCGATTTCGAGATCGAGACCGGTGTAAACGGGCTGCGTGCCATAGGCGAAGTCGAGATCCTTCACGCGGATGACGCGCTGGCCGCTGCGTGGTGGCTGGGGGAAGCGGAACTTGACGGTCTTGGCATCGGCGACGGGTGCATCGACTTTTTCGATGCGGTCGATCATCTTTGCCTTGTCCTGCGCACGGGAAGCGAAGTTGGCCTTGGCTTTGAATTTGTCCACCCAGGCCTGCATCTTGGCGAGCTCGCGCTGCTGGTTGTCGTAGGCACCCTGAAGCTGCTCCATGCGGGCGGCTTTTTCGCGGGTGTAGTCGTCGTAGTTGCCGGTGTAGCGGGTGATCTTACTGTGGGCGACTTCGAGGATACTGTCGCACAGGGCATTGAGGAATTCGCGGTCATGAGAAATCATGAGGATGGCACCCGGGTAGCTCTGAAGGTAGCTCTGGAACCAGATGAGGGATTCGAGGTCGAGGTGGTTGGTCGGTTCGTCGAGCAGCAGCAGATCAGGCTCCTGCACGAGCAGGCGTGCCAAGTGCGCACGCATGACCCAGCCACCGCTGAGGGTGCGGGCATTGCGCTCGAAGTCGGATTCACGAAACGCGAGGCCGCTGAGGATGCGCTTGGCCTTGGGCTCAATTTCCCAGCGCTGATGCTCGTCCACATGACCGGTGGCGAGCTCAAGCACGGTGACATCTTCAATGGGGGCGCTTTCCTGGGGCAGGAAGCCGAAGGTGATGCCGCGCTCCATGACGACCTGTCCATCGTCTGGCACGGTGTCACGCAGCAGCAGGGAGAAGAGCGTGGATTTGCCGGCGCCATTGGGGCCGATCAGGCCGATTTTTTCGCCACGGTTGATGTGAAACGACACCTGGCTGAACAAAGTGCGGCCGGCGTAGGTTTTGCTGACATTGGAAACGGAGAGCATGAGGGAAAGGGGGCGTGCACTGTGGCGTTGATTTGGGCCATGTCGAGTGTGCAGGCAATGTGCTTCCGACCATGAGAAAACGATAAAGCCGCCAGTGGCGAGCGTTTGGCTTCCCTGCATGCACACTTCCCGGCTCCTCATGGCATTCTTTGGCTCGCTCTCAGCGGGCATGGCATTTTCAGCAGACACAACCACCGTGACACCCGCCTGGCATCAATTTCGCGGGCCGAATCGTGATGGCATCTCGACAGAGACCGGTTTGCTCAAGTCCTGGCCTGCGGAAGGACCGAAGCTGAT
This sequence comes from uncultured Verrucomicrobiota bacterium, assembly GCA_903838675.1. Lineage (GTDB taxonomy): Bacteria > Verrucomicrobiota > Verrucomicrobiia > Verrucomicrobiales > Verrucomicrobiaceae > Prosthecobacter. The sequence goes on along the minus strand of CAILZI010000213.1, from coordinate 23,449 downwards.
GTGGGAGATCAAGGGCGCGGGTGGTGGCATGGGATCCGCAACGGTGGGCAAGGGGCGTGTGTTTGTGGTGGGGAATCGCAAGGAGGGCGTATCGCTTACGGCATTTGATCTGACGACGCAGAAGGAACTGTGGAGCACGGTGGTCAGTGACAAGCGTGACCAGCCGAACGGCGCGCCGACGTTTGACGGAGAACGGCTGTATTCCGTGAGCAAGGACGGCATCCTGTCCTGCTGCGATGCGGAGAGCGGCGAACTGCTGTGGCGGAAGAGCTACACGGCGGACCTTGGCGGCCTGATCATGAGTGGATGGGGCTTCAGTGAGTCACCACTCGTTGATGGCGATCTGGTGATAGGCGTGCCGGGGGGCAATGACGGCATCGTGGCCGCGATGGACAAGAAAACCGGCGAGGTGAAGTGGAAGTCCGCACTGCCAGCCGATGTGGGCACGCGTGGCAAGGATGGCGCAGGCTACGCCGGCGTGGTGATCTCCAATGGGGGCGGAGTGAAGCAGTACATCACTCTGGCAGGTCGTGGACTGGTCAGCGTGCGGGCCAGCGATGGCAAAACCTTGTGGACCTACAATGCCGTGGCCAATGGCACCGCGAACATCCCCACACCGCTCGTATGGGACGATTATGTGTTCACGTCCTCCGGTTACGGCACGGGGGCGGCGCTGCTGCAGCTCAAGAAGGACGGCGATGGCGTCGTGGCAGAGGAGAAGTATTTTCTCAAGCCGGGCACGTTTCAAAATCATCACGGCGGCATGGTGCGCATCGGCGACTACATTTATGCCGGCAGCGGTCACAACAACGGCATCCCTGTCTGTCTCGAATGGAAGACGGGCAAAATCGTGTGGGAGCAGAGCGAGCGTCCTGGCCGCGAAAGCGCGGCGGTCGTCAGCGCGGAAGGTGAACTGTACTTCCGCTGGCAGGATGGCACGATGGGCCTCATCGAAGCGACGCCTGCTGGCTACAAACTGCTGGGCACCTTCAAACTGCCAGCCGTGAAAGGCCCCAGCTGGCCACACCCGAGCATTCACGAAAAGAAGCTGATCATCCGCGCCCAGGACCAAATTTTCTGTTACGACCTTGCGGCGCGGTGAGGGCATTGACAGGCGCATTGTCCCGGGCGCAGGCAAGGGTGCCATGCGTTGCTGGGAAAATGCCGACTTGGCAAAGCGAGTCGGTGGGTATTATCCCCATCCATAATGAGATTCCTTTGCACCCTGGTTTTCGGCCTGCTGCTTGCCACGACTAAAATGCATGCCAACGGGGGTGGCTACTCGAAAGGGGTCGTTTCGACTTCGGCTTTTCAGCCGATCGGTGTGGAGCAAGTGGAGATGCTGTCTGAGCTGCTGGAAATTGATCTGCACATCGAGTACGCGGACATCCGGATTGAGTATGTACTGCACAACCCGGGGAAGAAGGTGACGGTGGAATGCGGGTTTCCGGCGGTCACCGAGGAGGGGAATATGTTTGCACCACCACCGACTGCACCACCGAAACCGAAGCTCCTGGAGGGATTTTCCTTGCTTGCCGATGGCAAAGCAATCCCTGCGAAATTACGTGAAGACGAGGCTGCTGTCCCAGGCCACTCAGGTCGTCAGATTGAATCATGGCATGTGGTGAAAATACCCTTTGCCGCAGGGCAGACGCGGCACATAAAGGTGAGCTACCGAAACCCTTATCATCTCTCTTTTTATTCGGTTTCTGACACATGGAGCCGGAGCGCCCCCAGCCTCACCTATGCATTCTCCGCCGCCGCATTATGGGCAGGCCCCATCAAACAGGGCACCGTGATCGTCAACGCCACCACTGTGGACCCTGCCCATGTGCGGTTCAATCATCCCAAGCGCTTTGTGGGAGAGAAAGGAACTTGGAAATGGTCATTCTCAGATTTTGAACCCACCTTGGAAGACGACCTCGTGATCGAGACACGCCAGGATCAAAATGGTTATCATGGCGGCTATTTTGCTGTGGGTGGCGATACGAAAGACGGCATCGTCAAGAATGCCCGATGGGCAAGGTATGCAGACTTCACCGCCACGGCATCCTCCACCTTAAAGGAACCCGATGGTACTGAGCATACGGCGGAAAATGTGGCGGACTATGGTCGAGATACCGCTTGGGTCGAAGGACAGGAAAGTGACGGTGTGGGGGAATTCATCACGCTGACTTTGAAGAAGCCAACCCAGGTGGGCCGGGTGGGCATCGTGAACGGCTACACCAAGTCACGCGCGCTCTATGCGGCCAACAACCGAGTGATGATGCTTAAAGTCAGCGTCAACGATGGCAAACCCTTCGATGTCGAGGTTCCAGACGAATATCTTCAGGACGAGCATTTCTGGTTTGATCTGCCAAAGTCCTCTGCGCTGGTCAAAACCATCAAACTGGAAATCGCCGCAGTCTATCCAGGCAGCACCTTCAGGGACACGGCCATCTCCGACATCAATCTGCTCACACCATTGGACAAAACTCCCAAGATTCAGCCTTCGCGATGAAGGCCTGGTGGATCGTCTGCTGCTTCGTTGGCCAAGCCCTGGCACAGACGCTGCCGATTCACATTGAAGAGTCGCATGCAGGTGCCTTCTACCATTTGGTGGAGACGCTGCCGCTGCAGGAGGCGCACACGCTGGTTTTGATTGATGCGCATTGTGATGCGAACGGGATGGCGAACTCGGATGAGATCCGCAAAGCGATCCGACGCGGACCGACGGTGAAGCAGCGAGCGGAGATGCTGGCGGAGTGGCGGCGGGCGGGGAAGATCCAGTGCTACAACTGGATCGAGCCGCTGATGCCTGCGCCCATCGCGGAGGTGATCTGGATTCCAGCGGCGCGACTGACCGAGGCGGAGCGAGCTGTGCTGGAAACGGACGCGCGTGAGTATCTGGATGCGCATGAGGAGGCGCTGCCACGGGAGGCGGGAGCGCTGGGGCTACGGTATCGGGTGCTGAGTCTCGAGGGCTTTGCGCGTGAGGCGCAAGCCTGGCCGGAGTCGAAGCCGGTGGTGGCGAGTGTGGATCTCGACTATTTTGCGAAGACTGATGACGCTGAGCTGGCACCGCAGATGGAGGGCCTCATGGATCTGCTGCTGCGCATGCGTGCGCTGCGCGGGCTGAGCTTTGCGATTTCATCGCCGTATCTGCGAGATGCCGCGCAAGCGGAGCGGCTGACGACGCTGGCGCTGGATGCGGCGTGGCGGATTCCAAATGCGGAGGTGCACTTTGATCCGTTTGCGAAGACGGGGCCGGATCGCTCGCTGATGGCGCGGTTGATGGAGAGGCAGGGGAAAAAATTGCCGGCATTTGATGTGACGAAAGCGGGGCCGGAACTTCGCAGCGTGCTGCTGCAACACTGGCAGAACCCGCAAGCGGAGGAACTGCTGGCGGAGTGGGCAGGAGCGCCGTTTCAGCACCGGATTGAAGTTCCCGGAAAGCTGAGGGCAACGAACGGCACGTGGGAGGTGGAGTTTAATCCGAAGACTCCTTTGGAACTGGTGCCGCCGCCGACGGGTTCGCGGGTGCGCTGGTGGGCGGTGCAAGCAGCGGATACGAGCTACCGGATCAGCGATGCGAACCTGGGTTTCTCGACGCAGGCGCCGCGGTGGATCTGGCGGAAGCGGCAGCTTTTGGCGGAAGGCGCCGCGCTGGGAAGTCTGACTCTCGAACAGCTCACGCGGGGTGCCGATTGCGGCACGTTTGAGGTTTACGCGGAGATCATCCGGGATGGTGAGAGCACGCGCACGCCAGCAGAGATCGTCCGACTGAGCAAGCCGGGGACCACGGGTGTGTTGGCAAAATGGAGCCGTGAGTTTGGACTGCCGTATGTGTTTGATTCACGGCTGCTCGTGCGCGGCACACAAACGGGAGCGGAGGCGCGGTATGGAGCGGACTGTGCGAATTTCATCACGGCTGCGTTGCGAGCGGATGGGTGGCTGCTGCCGTGGGGCAGTCCGAATGATGTGAAGCCGTTTCTGACACACTGCGATTCACTGGAGACGCCGCTGCTGCTGCATTTTGGTTCGCACCTGGCGGCCCTGTGGGAGGACCGACCGCCGGTGGGGAAGCTGGACGATACGGACCTGTGTGTGCACCAGCTGGAGGGACTGCCGGAAATTCTTTCGTTTGCGAAGTTGCGGGAGAAACGGGCTGAGCCGGTGCTGATGACGATCCGGGAGCCGGAGGAGGTTTTACGCATCGCGATTTGCGGGGACTTGATGCTGGGGCGCAGCATTGTGGAATTGGCGAACCCGCTCAAAGAGCTGGCACCGATTCTGCAGCGGGCGGATCTAGCGCTGGGGAATCTGGAATGCGTGATCGGGACGACAAAACCGCGCGGCCGCCTGCAACTGATCGCGCCGCCGAAATGCGCAGGATTGCTGCGCCAAGCTGGGCTGGATGGCGTGAGCGTGGAGAACAATCATGCGATGGATTTGGGTGTGGAGGGCCAGGAGGCGACCCGAACGGCCTTGCAGGCTGAAGGTATTGCGCCCATCGGTTCGCAGGTGAAGATCTTTGAGGTGAAGGGAAAGCGCATCGCCGTGTTTGCCTTTGATGATTCGCGGGAGGATGCCGAAGTTCCAGAGCTGAACGTGAAGGCCGATTACATCATTGCCCTGCCGCACTGGGGTAGAGAACACCAGACGACTCCGACTGCGCGGCAGCGCGAGGTGGCGGTGAAGCTCATGCAAAGCGGGGTGCACCTCATCGCGGGCAGCGGACCGCATGCGCTGCAGCCGCTGGAGCATCTGTATGGCGGCAGCGTGGCGTTCTCTCTGGGCAATGCGGTCTTTGACGGCCCCGGGCCGGATGCGGAATGGAATCGCGGTGCGGTGCTGGAGATCACGCTGGACGCCAAAACCTGCCGGGCCGTGAGAATGCGCATGATCGAGGTGCCAGCGCAGCCGGCAGAATGAAACGCAGCCGGTCCCCGTGGCAAGCGGGGCACTGAGCTTCCACCCTTTCCCGAGTGCTAGCTGATGCCAGAAATTCTCATCTCATTGCTGAACTGCAAATGGTAGAGTTTCTGATAGAGAGCGCTGCGTTCCAGGAGCTCCGAGTGCGTGCCACGGTCGAGAATGCAGCCTTGGTCCATGACCACGATCTGATCTGCCTCGAGAATGGTGGAGAGGCGATGGGCGATGGCCACGACGGTCTTGCCTTCGGAGAGAATGTGAATGGCCTCCTGAATGATTTTCTCGCTCTCAGTGTCGAGAGCCGAGGTGGCTTCATCGAGCAGGAGGATGGGTGCGTTGCGCAAGATGGCGCGGGCGATGGAGAGACGCTGCTTTTGGCCACCGGACAGCTTGCAGCCGCCCTCTCCCACCACGGCGTCATACCCTCCGCCGATCTGTTCGATGAACTCATGCGCGTGGGCTTTTTTCGCGGCATCGATGACGTCTTCTCTGGATGCATCCAGGCGGCCATAGCGGATGTTTTCCAGAATCGTGGCATGGAAGAGGAAGGTGTCCTGGCTGACGACGCCAATATTGTTGCGCAAGGAGGACTGCGTCAGCTTTCGAATGTCGTGTCCGTCCAGGAAAATGGCACCCTGGTCGGGATCATAGAAGCGCAGGATCAGAGAGTACAAGGTGCTTTTCCCGGCTCCGCTGGGACCTACGAAGGCGTAGAACTTTCCGGGCTCGAGCTGCAGATTGATGTCATGGACGGCGGGGACCCGTTTTTTCTCCCCCGAGCTCTCCAGATAAGCAAAGGTGATGTTCTGGAAAGAAACGGAGCCGTGAGCTCTACCAAACTTCACGGCGTCAGGGGCGTCCTGAATGTCCGGCTTCTTTTCGAGCAGTTGAAAGACCAGCTCTGCCGCCACGCCAGCTCTCTGGAAAAGCATCTGGACCCGGCTGAGCTCCTTGACCGGGGGATAGATTTGAGTGAGCGCCATCACAAGCAGGAAGAAATTTTCCGCCTCAAGGCCGCGCTGCCAGGCATAGACCAGCCCGGCGCCGATCCCGATGGAGGCCACGGATTCGACAATGGGCCCGATAAGTTCCATTTGCTTGGTCCAGCGAAGCATGTGCCTGACCATGCTGGCGTTGGCGTCCTCGAAACGTTGGCATTCGTGCTCTTCGCGAGAATACGACTTGACCAGGCGGATGCCTGCAAAAGACTCCTGCAGGACCACCATCATATCCGAGGAGTCGCTCACTTCCTGTCGACCGCTTGCTCTCGCCCGTTTGCCGATGCGAAGGATCGGCCACATGCAGGCGGGAAAGACGAGAAGAGCGACGGTGGTGAAGATCCAGTCCTGGGCAAAGAGCACGACAAGAATGGAAATGATGGTCAGCGGGCGCTGGGCCAGAGTCTGAATGAGCATCATGGCATTTTGGTGAACAGCGGTCGTCTGAGTGATGACCGTCTGCATGAGTTCACCGGTCTTCGAATTGCTGAAGAAGGCCGGGGACTGACGCATCACACTGCGGTAGGTGTCATTGCGAATTTGGAAGACCACCCTGCTGGCGACCCAGGCCTGCATGTAGGAGGAGAGATAGCCCAAGAAACCCCGGATAAAAATGAGCACGGGGATGAATGAGCAGGCAATAATGACCCCCCAGAGACCCACAGGGGTGTCTTCTGCATAGCCCAGCATTTTTGCCAGATCCACCTTGCCGATCAAGGGCAGCTTGATGGTTTCGCCCAAGGTCCGAGTCTGGCCTTTCAAGACCAGTGAGAAGATCAATTGAAACCCGATCAGCATGAAACCATTGAAGGCGGCGCTGGCCATTCCGAGAAAAATGCTGAACAGCAGCCGCCATTTGTGAGGAAGGACGTATTTCCCAATGGAGCCAGCAGTCCTCCCGAGCATATGACGCGTCTCGGGACTGAGCAGACAAAAAAGACCGTTTAAAATTTTCGACAAAGTCAGGGTGACAAAATTCATCATTTCAATGTTTCCTCATTCTGGTGCCATGCCAGGGAGTGCATCAAGAATGCACCGGGAAGATCAAAGGTGATTGTGATCTGCCCTCGATGATCAGGCCAGTTCTGATAAAAAACTGGCAGTGGCTGGCGGCTTGGTTTGAAGATGGATGGTTGAGGTTGGGTTTGGATGGCGGCTGCGTTGGTTTTCGGCAGATACCGCTGCACTCTGACAGCCGAACAGCCGCGCAGCGCAAACGTAGCCGGGACATGGGCAGCCCAGCGTCGAATGCAACCGCCGATCACCTTAGCTGCGGGGAGACCCGTTGCCCAGCACTTTTGCTACCTCCTGCGCGCTGAGAGCTCGCGTTGAATTGTTTAGCACGGATGAGGCGGCAGGGCAGGAGGGCAGCGTGGTCATCTACTGACGGATCAAACAGGATGAATCCACCTATTGTTCATCCTGAACAAGCTGTTGACGCATGTGGCGCTGCGCGCTGCAAGTGGTTGGTGCAGAGCCCAACTGCTGGCAGTGCTGAACCTATTTTATGCGTGTATTTAAATCGTGGCAGAACACTTCGTGGTAAGAAATTAGCATGCCGAAATTGTATTTTTTTAGTTGCGTAATCATCGAGTGAAAACTGCCCGCTCTACGATTCACCTTCTTTAAGTGATAGCAGCTAGTCATCGCACGGGTTGATGATTTGGGCATAACCTTATTTAGGTTGTGGTGGTTGACGCCACCTTTCAAAAAGAGAGGTAAAAAAGCGCAACTCCAACTGGCTTGACGTGTTGCATGATCAGCATGCTGTGCTTGATTAACCAACAGTGACACCTACAAAATGGAATACGGAGATGTTGAACAAGGGGGCGTCCTGATGGGTCTGAACGCGGCCCCACCACTTTAAAAATCAATGCCTCACTCTCTTCTGAAATTTCAACCGCAAAAAGGTTTGGTTGTCTGGCTGACAGGGCTGTCAGGCTCAGGCAAATCCACTCTGGCGCAAGCACTTGCAGCAGAGCTTACCGCGAGCGGGCACGCCGTCTATATTCTGGACGGCGACACATTGAGACGCGGCTTGTGCGCGGACATGGGTTTCAACCGCGAAGACCGAGCGGAGAACATACGCCGCGCAGGAGAGGTGGCAGCCTTGTTCGCGGATGCCGGACTGGTCTGCATCGCCGCCTTTGTATCCCCTTATCTCGAAGATCGGGCCCGTGCACGGCGAATGGTGCCGCCGGGACAGTTCATTGAGGTCTTCATCAATGCACCGATTGCATTATGCGAAGAGCGGGACCCCAAGGCATTGTACCGCAAAGCGCGTGCTGATCTTATTCCTTTTTTCACGGGCATTTCTGATCCGTATGAACCTCCGGCACCGCCCGATGTCGAAGTCAAGACAGGTGAACTTAATGTGGCACAATCTGTCAATCTCATCCTAGAGCACCTGCGGAGCCGCCTCTGACAGACTTATGTTAACCAACCAAGGAACTTACTCTGAGTTAGTCACGGATATAACACCCCCTGGCCACTTTTTTGCATAAGCATAACTACGACCGCATTACCGGAAACTATCATTTTGACTGTGAGAGGAAAGACAGATCTCACAAGCCCCAAACCCATTGAACGCCTGATATGGCAACCAAAATTAAAAACCACGCCAGCCTGTTCAAAAACTTGTTTGGATTGAACCCGAAGGACGAGCAATCCGCCGAGACGGAGGCCGGGAAGAACAGCCCGTTTTTTCCTGAGGATGTATTCATCGTTGGTTATCCCAAATCAGGAAACACCTGGTTTCAAGACATCACGGCAGGCCTGGCTCTTGGGGCGCTGCCTGAAATCGCACCGCAGTCATTGGTCCAAGACTTGGTTCCGGATCTGCATGCAAATCCCAATTTCAAACGTTACGCCACGCCGACGTTCTTTAAATCACACGCCCTGCCGACTCCAGAGTACAAGCGGGTCGTGTATCTATTGCGCGACGGACGGGACGTCATGGTTTCCTACTATCATCACCTGTTGAAACTGGACGGCATCAAGACGGACTTTTTGGAGATGGTGCGAACGGGCAAGCACTTCTTTCCCTATCACTGCAAGTGGCATGAACACGTGCAGGCATGGCTGTCCAATCCCTACCGGGCAAAGATGCTCGTGATCAAGTACGAGGACCTGAGGAGAAACATGGACCGTGAATTGCGGCGCTTTTGTGATTTCGCCGGATTGAAACGTTCGCCGGAACTGATGCGCATCATCTCTGAGACGACGGTCTTTGAAAAGATGCTCGACAAAGAAATCGAATGGAGGCGTGGCGATCCGCTATGGCCGGACGGTAAAACATTCCGCAGGCGCGGTGTGGTGGGGAGCTACAAGGATGAGATGCCGCCGGAAGCTCTGGACCTCTTTCTCAAGGAAGCCGGCGGAATGCTTTCAAGCTGCGGTTATTTGTGATCTGAGCCATCTGGAATTGCAGGTAATGTAAAACGGAGGCATAGGAGATGCCGATACGTTTCAACATGATTTGCACATGACAGACAGGATCCAGGCCTCCGCCCCCTTCGAGCTCCGTCCGAATTTTTTTATTGCCGGAGTGCCGAAGGCTGGAACGACGTCGCTGCATGAATATTTGAAGCAGCACCCGCAGGTTTTCATGTCGGAGAACAAAGAGCCGCATTTCTTCGTGAAAGGTTATGGCTATGAAAACTGGGAGCAATACCTGAAGCTGTTCAGAGATGCAGGCGGAAAGAAAGCTATTGGCGAGTCTTCAGCGGGCTACAGCTACTGCGAGGAAAGCCCCGGATGGATCAAATCCGTTTTGGGGGACGTCAAAATAATCATCCTGCTGCGCAATCCTGCACGTCGTGCGTTTTCGCTGTATGGCTGGATGGTGCGGGAGGGGTATGAGGATGCACCCACCTTTGCCGAGGCGCTGGAGCGGGAGACGGTTCGGTTGAAGGATCCGGCATTTCGCGCGCAATGTCCGCAGTATTTTCCGGACTATCTCTATTTCACCACCGGGATCTATTATGAACAGATCAACCGATACTTTGAGACCTTTGGCCGCGACCGAGTGAAAGTGTATTTGTTTGAAGAATTCATCAAACAGCCAGTCCCCATCTGCCAGGAAGTTTTTCGTTTTCTCGAAGTGGATGACAGCTTTGTGCCAAAGATGGAGCTGCACAATGAAGGCCGCATTCCGAAATCGATTGCGCTGCAGTTCTGGCTGCGTGGCAAAATTATGAATCGCAAACGACGTTCTTCCCTGCGCAAAAGGATCAACAGGCTCATAGAACGCGCGATGGAATGGAACATCCGGCGTGGGAGCAAGCCGACCCCCGATTTAAAACAGCTGGAAACCTTGACAGAAAGCTACCGTCAGGACATCGAACGACTGCAATCCCGTCTGGGGCGTGATTTGTCGGGCTGGATGAAGAAACCTTGCTGACGGCGGAATGTTAGACCAAGCCTTCATGAGAAAACTGTTGGGAAAACTGAAGCGACTGCTGCACCCGCAGCAGCCCGAGGCATCCATGCAAACCGAACCGCCCGCCCAGAATTATGGTGACCGCATTGCTTTCAGCGGCGATTACCCTTCGTGGGATGCTGCGGTGCGTAGTTCGACCGGCTACGATGCGGGTGTGATTTTGGATAAAACCTGCGCCGCGCTGCTCAAGGTGAAAAATGGCGAGGCTGTGTATGAACGTGATTCCGTTCTGTTCGACAAGATCCAGCATTCGTTTCCTGTGCTCGCGGGTCTGCTCCGCGCCGCAGTGGTGCATGAAGGGCGCCTGAGCGTCGTGGATTTTGGAGGTGCGCTAGGCAGCTCCTACTTTCAATGCCGCGGATTTCTCAAGCCCGTGGCGCAGCTCGACTGGGCGGTGGTAGATCAACCTGCCCAAGTGGCTTGCGGCCAAGCAAATTTTTCCTCCGATCAACTTCACTTTCATCCCGCCGTGGAGGATTGCCTGAGCGCTTACCGGCCCAATGTGCTGCTGCTTTCGGGCGTGCTTCCCTATCTCCCAGCTCCGTACGCGCTGTTGAAACAGCTTCTCCAGCACCGGATCAGCCACGTCATCATTGACCGTACGGCCTTCTTGCAGAGTGACCGCGAACGACTGACAGTGCAGCACGTGCCTTCCACCATTTATTCGGCGAGCTACCCCGCGTGTTTTTTCAGCGAAAGCCAGTTTCAGGCGGCGTTCACTTCCGCCGGCTACCGACTGGTGTCCGATTTTGCAGGTGCGGACGATCTTTCGCCCGAGGGGGAGCAGGCAGTTTACAAAGGCTTCATCTATGAGTGGCGCGGCTAGCTTATGAATGTGTCCCCATCACTCCGCATGATCAATCTCGGCTGCGGCCACCGCTTTCATCCCGATTGGGTGAATGTGGACATCGACCCCAGCGACCCCGCCGTGACGGCCTGCGACCTGAGCCAGCCCCTGCCGTTTGCCGAAGGGAACTTTGACGTGGTTTACCATTCCAACGTGCTTGAGCACATCCGCCGGGAGCAGGCCACCGGCTTTCTGCGCGAGTGCGGCCGGATCCTGAAACCGGGCGGCATTCTGCGGGTGGCGGTGCCGGATTTGGAACGCATTTGCAGTCTGTATCTGGAAAAACTGCAGCAGGCCGCCGCGGGTGACGCCGCCGCCGCGCATGATTACGACTGGATGCTGCTGGAAATGTATGACCAGACCGTGCGCGAAAAATGCGGGGGGGGGATGCTCGACTACCTGCGGCAGGACCCGCTGCCCAACGAGCCTTTTGTCCTGGAGAGAATCGGGCAGGAAGGCAGCCAGCTTATTGACGCGGTGAGAAGCCTGCCGCCGCCGGCACCGCAGTCACCAACGCAGACTGCGCCTGCGAAACAGCACGCCGCTTCACCGCCGCCGCCGAACAAACGGCCAGGGTTGCGGGAAATCATCCGACGACCGCGCACGTTGTTTGAAATGCTCAGGGGCAAATCACGCGTGCTGCCCGAGGTGAGCGCCCCTGCCCCGGCTGCATGCAACAAACCTTTGAGCGCCGAGGAGCAGCGCGCGCTGGACATCGGACGTTTTCGTCTGGCGGGTGAGGTGCATCAATGGATGTATGACCGTTTTTCTCTGGCCCGGCTGATGAAGGACAGCGGTTTCGTTTCACCGCAGCTCATGACCCCGCAGAGCAGCAAGATCCCGGGCTGGGCGGACTTTCATTTGGAAGTGGGAACCGATGGTGCGGTGCACAAGCCGGACTCGTTTGTCATGGAGTGTCTTAAACCGGGATGACCATGACTCCTGAAACCGTCCTTACAAACTTTGCTGGCAAGCGCGTCCTGATCACAGGCGGTCTGGGATTCATTGGTTCCAATCTGGCGCGGCGACTGGTGGAGCATGAAGTGACAGTGACCTTGGTGGACAGTCTGGTCCCCGAGTATGGCGGCAACTTGTTTAACATCGCCGACTTCAAGGACCGCGTGCAGGTGAACATCTCCGATGTGCGCGATGAGCACAGCATGCGCCATCTGGTGCAGGGGCAGGACTACCTCTTCAACCTAGCGGGCCAGACGAGCCATCTGGATTCGATGCAGGATCCGTACACGGATTTGGAAATCAACTGCCGCGCGCAGCTGTCCATTTTGGAGACCTGCCGGAAATACAATCCGCAGATCCAGCTCGTGTTTGCGAGTACGCGCCAGCTCTACGGCAAGCCGGACTACCTGCCGGTGGATGAGAAACATCTGCTGCGGCCGGTGGACGTGAACGGCATCAACAAGATGGCGGGAGAGTGGTACCACATCCTCTACAACAATGTGTACGGCATCCGCGCCTGCGCCCTGAGACTGACCAACACCTACGGGCCGCGCATGCGCATCAAGGATGCACGCCAGACTTTCCTGGGTGTCTGGATCCGGCGACTTCTTGAGGGGCGTCCGTTTGAAGTCTGGGATGGGACACAGAAGCGTGATTTCACCTATGTGGATGATGCTGTGGACGCACTGCTCATGGCCGTGGTCAGTGACGATGCGAATGGAAAGATTTTCAATCTGGGGGGCGAACCTGTGGTGAACCTGACGGAGCTGGCCACGCAGCTGATCGCCGTGAATGGCGGGGGCGATTTTGAAGCACGCGACTTCCCTGCCGAACGAAAGCGGATCGACATCGGTGATTACTTTGCGGACTACCGCCTGATCCAGGACACGCTGGGCTGGCGGCCACGTGTTCCATTGAGTGAAGGACTGGCGCGCACGCTGATTTACTTCCGTGAGAACTTGAATCATTACCTTTGAGCCCATTGTGACGCCGCCCATTCCACAGAGCAGTCCGGGAGCAGGCTATCTGGCCTGCAAGGATGAAATCGACGCGGCCATTGCGGAGGTGCTGAGCAGCGGCTGGTTTATTCTGGGCAAACAAACGGCCGCCTTTGAAAAGGAATTCGCCCAATTCCTCGGAGCCGGGCACAGCGTGGGCGTGGGCAATGGTACGGATGCCTTGGAACTGGCGCTGAGGGCCTGCGATATCGGCCCCGGCGATGCTGTGCTGACGGTGTCCCACACCGCCGTGGCGACGGCGGCGGCCATCGAACTGGCCGGTGCGACACCCGTGTGGGTGGACATTGATCCGGAGACGTTCACGATGGCCCCTGAGCGGCTGAGAGAGACGATATCCGAATACGAGGAGGCTGCGGTGGGAAAAAATCTTCCTCTTCTGAAAGCGATCCTCCCCGTGCATCTCTACGGCCATCCTGCAGACATGCCGGCCATCTTGGAAATCGCCCGGTTGCATGGTTTGCGTGTCATCGAAGATTGTGCACAAGCGCACGGCGCCACGCTGAACGGGAAACCGGTGGGCACCTGGGGCGAGTTGGCGGCGTTTAGCTTTTATCCGACCAAAAATCTGGGTGCGTTGGGAGACGGTGGTGCCGTGGTGACGAATGATCCGGCGCTGGCGGAGAAGCTGCGGCTACTTCGGGAATACGGCTGGCAAGAGCGCTACGTGAGCCGCCTGCCGGGAATGAACACCCGGCTGGATGAAATGCAGTCCGCCGTTCTTCGAGTGAAACTGCGACATCTGGCGGCGGACAATGCCCGGCGGCGTGACATCGCACGACAGTATGATGAGGCGCTGGCCGCCACGCCGCTGCGTCTGCCACGCATCTCCAGCCAGGCTGAGTCGGTTTACCACCAATATGTGATCCGCACTGAGCGGCGGGATGAATTGAAGGCGCAGCTCCAAGCCGCAGGAGTGGGCACTTTGATTCACTACCCAGTGCCGATCCACCAACAGCCTGCCTATGCCGGGCGCTGCTACCAAAGCCTGCACGGGCTACCGCACACCGAGCAGGCGGCACGAGAAATTTTGAGCCTGCCGATGTACCCACAATTGACGAATGAAAGCGTCAATCAGGTTTGCGATTTGTTGCTTCGTTGGTGCAACTAAACAATGATTCCTGCATGACGCGCGTTTTTTGCACCTACTTCGATCATCATTACCTGGCGCGCGGACTTGCCTTGCATCATTCCTTGCAAAAGTATTGCCCGGACTTCGAGCTCTGGGTGCTGTGCCTCAGCGATGAATGCCATGAGACGCTGGTGCGCCTCATGCTGCCGGGCATCAAACTGCTGACCCTGGCGGAGCTGGAGGCCTTCGAGCCACGGATGCTCACAGCCCGGCAAAACCGGTCGTTGGTCGAATTTTTCTTCACCTGCTCCCCCGTGCTGCCGCTGCTGGTGCTGGAGCTTGCACCCGCGGCGCAGGAGGTCACTTATCTGGACGGTGACCTGCTACTTTTCGGCCCGTTGGACGAAGTTTGGGAGGAGATTGGAGACAGCTCGATCGCCATCACGCCGCACCGTTTTCCACCGGAAAAGCGGGACTCAGTAAGATACGGCATCTTCAACGTCGGGTGGCTGACCTTTAGACGGGACGCGAACGCCCGCGCCTGCCTGGAGTGGTGGCGTGACCGCTGCCTGGAGTGGTGCTACGACCGGCTGAAAGGCGAGCGGTTTGCCGATCAAAAATACCTCGATGTCTGGCCAGAGAAGTTTTCTGGAGTGAAAATCATCCAGCATCCCGGGGTGAATCTCGCGCCATGGAACCTGAACGCATATCAGCTTGAGTGGCGTGACGGGCGTGTGGTGGTGGCTGGCCGGCCGCTGCTGGTTTTCCACTTCCACGGGCTGAAGCAAGTGGCCCCCGCCTACTTTGACCCGCGCTGGTGGAACTACGATGTGAAGGCCAGCCCCGTGCTGGTCGGAAAGATTTACCAGCCTTACCTCAGATTGCTGACCCGCCTGACCCGTAAAATTGGGAAGAAAAAAAAGCAGGCGGGCAAGAATCCACGCCTGGAAGAGCATGAGCCCGCGAGCGAACCGCTGCAGTTTGTTTCACTGTGGCAGGCACTATGGCGAACCTGGCGGGCTCAGGTTAAGTTGTTGCCGAAGCGAACGATTTGGCAAACAGCACGATCCACCCTGAAAGTTAAAATGTGGCAGGAAATGAGCCGGACGCGGAGTCAATGGCATGAAGCCCAGCGCCTGCTGGCGGACCGCTTGCAGAGTGGCGAATTGATCCGCTGCTGATCTGGAAGACTCAGGGCTTGGAAGGCGGGGGCGGTGCGAACCACGGTTTGAGCTGTTGCGCGAGGCGGGAGGTTCGTCGTACAGAGGCTTCATCGGTCAGATGATAGTTGGAATCGAAGAAATCCGACGGAGGCAGCAATGCGTCATGGAGGCGGCCGATGACAGGGACGCCAAGCGATGAATAAAGATCAGACATCTGTTTTTCGAACGCGAAGGCTGCGGGCGCATCATAGCCGGGCTGATGCGCCGCGTTGGGGAAAGTGGCCAGAACGCGGATGTGATTCTGCGCCGCCCAATGGCAAAAGGGCGCCAGGAGAGGAAAGCCGGGAGAATCCTGCGGCAGCCCGTAAATGAGCGGCGTGCAGATGCCTTGATCGCGCACCGGACAGGAGTCTGGGCGGCGTTGTGCGAGATGTCCGGTCATGTCTCCATGTGAATCGACGAGAGAGGGATCGTAGGCGGAGAAACCCTCAATTGGATTTGGATGCTCGGGGTTCTTGCGACTGGCCAGTCCTTGGTTGAGGCGCTTAAAAGACGTCATGAATGCGATCTCCAACTGAGCAAGCAAGGGCAGGGCACGATAGTACGCCGGATCACGCGCAAGGACGTAATCCACATACATGGAGCTGGCCCATATTTGCCGGTTTGTTTCGCCAGCAAAGAGGAGTTCGAATTCGGGGACGAGCAAGACGGTGTCGCCTGGCTGAAGGAACTGCTTTCCACGTTCGAGAATGTAGGCGATCCCGAGGCCGGCATGAGTCCCGGCATTGAGGGTGGGGATGCTGAGCTCCCGCTCGAGGTTCGCGGCCTTGATGCCAAAGAATGAGGATGAGCCACCGAGCAGGACGAGTTTCGGGGACGGCGTGCGGTCGGCGATTTCATGCTTCCGACGGTACACCTCCGAGCACCAATACGAGTAGTTAGTGGGTGCACCCAACTGGCGATAGACGAGGCCCATGAAGACGCCCAATGCCATCAGGAAACCCAGCGGGATGGCGATAAAAAAACTCCGGGTACAGGCGGGCATGCGGGTCTAAAAATTGAAGTAGAGGAAGGGGCTGGCGGCAGTGTTGTAGCGCGAATAAACGAACAGCAGGAACAAAGCCCCAAGGACAAAACCCGTGCCTGCATTGAGGCTGAGCTTCCAGCGCGAAGGGCGGGAGGCACCGTCCAGAACCATCTCGAAACTGGAGAGCAGCTGCTGGGTGTTGGGAAGCAGCCAGATGAGGCCCAAAAGAAAGCCGAGATGCCGGAAGAGGCGACTCCATTTATCCACATAAGCAGAGCTGGTGACTTTTTGCAGAGTATCGCGCAGCCATTGATCCTTCTCGGGGAAATCAAAGCCATGGCCTCCGAGCATCGACATCATCGTCCGTCCGGCGACCTCCAGTGTGGGCGAGCGGAAGCAAACCCAGGCAAAGAGCACCGCGACGAATGTCAGGGCTGCTCCCGCCAGAGTCCAGGGCCAACCCTGCATGCTCCAGTTCAGGCGCTTTTTGAGCTTCTCCCACAGGACGAAAATCCCGAGGTAGCAGCCGTGCAGGCCACCCCACAAGACGAAGGTCCACCCAGCGCCATGCCAGAGCCCGCTGAGGAGGAAGGTGATCATCACATTGCGCAACTGCACGGCCAGACCGCGCCGGCTTCCGCCGAGAGGAAAGTAAACGTATTCACGCAGGAACCGGGTGAGGCTCATGTGCCAGCGGCGCCAGAACTCTGCAATGTTCGCCGCCTTGTATGGTGAGTCGAAATTGGCGGGGAACTTGATGGAAAACATGCGCGCCAGGCCGATGGCCATGTCTGAGTAGCCTGAGAAGTCGAAGTAGATCTGCAGCGCATACGCGACAGTCCCCACCCACGCGGCCAGGAATGGGAGCGCTGCACCGGAAGCCGCCTGACCGTATATGGCGTCTGCATACAGGGCGACGGGATCAGCGAGCAACGTTTTCTTAAACAGCCCCAGTAGAAAGAGAGCCAACCCGGCACCGATGTCTGTCCGGGTGACATGAATGTCGCGCCCGGCATACTGCGGGATGATTTCCCAATGACGCACGATCGGCCCCGCGATGAGATGGGGGAAGAACAGTACAAAGAGGAGGTAATCCAGAAAGCTGTAATGGAGCCGCGAATCACGGGCCACGTCCACCACATACCCGATCTGGGTGAAGGTGTAGAACGAGACGGCCAAGGGCAACAGGATGGCCGGAGCAGAGAAGTCGTGGTGCGTGAGCCAACCCAGGCTCTGGAGGAGGAAGGTGGTGTACTTGAAGTAGCCCAGCACTCCCAGATTGAGCACCACAGCAAAGATCACAAGCCATCGGACTTTCGGCGTGCCACCGCGGCGGGCGATCCATTCCGCCAGCGCGTAATTCACGCCGATGGATATCAGAAGAAGCTTCACGTAATCGAGCTTCCACCAGGCATAGAAGACCAGCGAGGCGAGGGCGAGCCATATTTTGCGCACGGTCCGCCACCGCTCAGGCAAAATCAGAAAAACGACTGCCGCGACCGGTAGAAAGATCCCAAGAAACTCCCAAGATGTGAATAGCATAAGCGAGAAGTTGTTGAAGCGCCAGGGCAGTGGCCCACATACGAAATAGCTATGAATGGGTCAACTTATTTTGACCCCGCAACGAACGCTGTAGTTGATTCGCGAGAAGAGGATGGACCGGGCTTGCTTTGCAAAATACTCATCGGTGGCCCGACGGGCTCCCTCGAAGTGACCGTAGTCATCGACAATCAAAACACCGCCCGACGCGAGCTGCGGATAAAGCGCCTCAAGTTCCACGCGGGTGGATTCATAGTAATCTGTGTCAAGCCGCAGCAGGGCGATCTTCTCCGGCTTGGTAACGGCAAGCGTTTCTTCGACAAGCCCAGGAACGAACTTGAACTGATCCGCCGGAAAGGGCGAGCGAGAGAGCAAAGCCTGCACCTGCGACAGAAAATTTTTGTGGGGGCAAAATTCTTTCGTCTTGCCATGGAGATCCGTCTCCTTTGTGTTGCTGGGAAATCCTGCAAAGGTGTCATAGAGATGAAAGCGGCGGTCACGCAGCCCGAAATGCTGGGCAAACTCGCTCATCGCCAGAATGGCCCCGCCCAAGAACACACCGCATTCCACGATGTCTCCAGGGATCTGATTGCGGGCAATGTATTCGATCGAGCGAAACAGATTGTAAAACCCCTCCACCCCCAGAAGAGAGCTGGCTTTGCATTTTTCAAAGACCTCCCAGAAAAAAGGGCTCCGAATATCTGCATAATTCTTTGGATTTCGGAGATCGTCGATCTTCGGAAAGATGTCGTAGACAGTTTGCATGTGTGTGTATGGCAGAGGGAATCAGGTGAGCTGTGCAATTTACGTATCAATCGTCTTGCTTCTGGTTTTGGGCTGGTCTTTGCGGAGAACTTTGAGCAAGGACTTACGATTGATGCGGGCGAGCCAGGCTTTGGGATGCAGCACACATAGCACGCCATAACGATCACGATAGCGTTTTAGCTGGCGATGGTAGTATTCGCAGATGGCTTTTTCAACGCGCTGGCCGTTGATATGATGCATGCCACCCAAGCTCAGGCTGCCTTCTGCAGACATCGGCTCACTCCGTTCGGTGAAGCCAAGTTCTTCAAACAGTATGGCGGGATTTTCGAGCGGCACCATGCTGCCGAGGATGTTGACCTTGTGTGCAAGTGTGGAGCCTGTCAGCTCCAGGGCCTGACGCAGAGCAAAGGTGAAGCTGTGCAGACTTCGTGCGATGGAGTATTCATTTTCCACCCAGATACGGCCCCAGACGCCAAGGTCATGGCGGTGTCTTGGATTCCAATAGAGCTCTTCAATGGCTGCGGCAAGAGCGTTGGGACTGACCTCGCCGGCCAGCCTGCCGCTGACGCCATCACGCACAGCATCCGTAACGCCGCCCAGGGGATAGGCGACACTCGGTGTGCCACAAGCGGCGGCCTCGATGAAAACCTGGCCAAAGGCTTCCTCCAGACTGGGCGCGACGAAAAGGTCAGCGGCAGAGTAAAGGAGCGCCTGCTGGTGCGGGTCCGTGATGTAGCCGACGCAGATGAGACCCGGAATCTCCGCTTTGGCCAGTCCGTCCGGGTTGCCGACAGCGACCGGGACCAAGTCGGGGATGGCCAGCTGCTTGATGGCTTCAAGCAGATGCTTAAAGCCCTTGCGCGAATCGGCAAGGCTGGAGCAGGAGAACAAAAGAATGAAGGCATCCTTTGGCAATCCGAACAGCTCACGGCACATGGCGGAGTCCCGCGGTTGAAAGATGTCCAAAGGCACCCCATAACGAATGGGCACCGGCCGGCTTATCGGAGCCTGCGGTGAAGCATTCAGGTGGGAGGCCGTGCGCAGGTATTGCGCGTTGGTCCAAAGACTGTTGGAAGCAATGACGAGCGGGTTCTTCGCCGTGAGCAGGTTCATTTTCTGCTGCCAGGCAGGCTGAATTTTACTTGGGTGAAGAGGAGGATAGCTGCTCGCAGTCGGACAGGAAGTGTCGCAGCCGCTCAGGTGCTTTTCGCAGCCACCAAAGTAGGCGCATCGGCCGGTCAGCAGCCACAAGTCATGGGAGACAAATACGGTGGGGAAAGTCTCGGACACGGCAGCAAGCAGGTCCGCTCCGAGACCTGCGGCATGAAGATTGCCCACCACCACCACATCCGGTTTGATGTCTTTAAGGCGTGGCAAGATGTGTTCCTCAAACGGCCGCTGCTTCTGTTCCTCGTTAAGGTTGTGGGTGGCCACAGCCAGGGGGATTACTTCATGCCCGCCAAGTACCAGCGCCTGGGTGATGCGTTGGTGCGCAATGCCTGCGCCGTAGCGGAAGCCGACATCGTTGAGCATGGCGATCCGCAGACGTCTTCTGGGCGGCGTGGCGGCAAGCGGGGGCAGTGGCTTTCCCGGGGTCAGGCGGGGAACAAGCTGACGCAGCTCCTTTTTGAAGCCTTCGGCGTCATTTGTTTTTTGTTCATCATGAACTCGGAACATAGCGATGGGCCGTCCGATGACTTTGAGTTTCGCGTTTGCCTGAGCAAAACGGAACCACAGCTCGTAATCGAGGCTCCAAAACATTTCTTCATTCAAACCGCCACCGACTTTGAGCAGCAGCTGGCGTTTGAAAAACACTTCGGGCTGATAGAAGAACTGGCCTTCAAGCCAGCGATTCTCGAGGTCCGCCAGCTCATCGAGCGGCAGCGGGCCATCGGCACACGAGGTCAGATGCTGTGCGTAAACCTCCCCGTCGCGATGGAGCTGCGCTATGCCTGCGACCATGTCTGCCCCGGATTCATCAAACGCGAGCGCCATGGCTCCGAGCGCGCCGGGAGCTAACATGTCGTCACTGTTGAGCCAGGTGATGATCTCCCCCGTGGCACGGGCAAAGCCTTTGTTGATGGCATCGGACTGGCCGCGGTCCTTTTCGCTCACCCAGAAAGCCAGGTGGGCGGCGTGCTTCTGGAGCAAAGCCACCGTTTCATCCGTGGAGCCGCCGTCGATGACAATGTGCTCCACATTTGGGTAGCCCTGGTTCGCAACAGAAAGAAGGGTTTGCTCGATGAATTTGCCTTGATTGAACGAGGGGGTGATGATGGAAATTCGCGGCCACGGTTTGCCATGGGGCAGCGTGGCAGGCAGCTGAATGGCATGGGGCGAAGACAACGGCCAAG
The DNA here is from genome assembly GCA_903838675.1 of uncultured Verrucomicrobiota bacterium. Lineage (GTDB taxonomy): Bacteria > Verrucomicrobiota > Verrucomicrobiia > Verrucomicrobiales > Verrucomicrobiaceae > Prosthecobacter. The sequence goes on along the minus strand of CAILZI010000213.1, from coordinate 2,356 downwards.
CACCCCGCCCTGAAACACCACGAGTTCCAGACATGAGTTCCAACCGGGCGGCATGAACCAGATCAGCTACGTTTGTGTGATGCCCGGCATTTGTGCCCGGCGCGAGGGCGGTTTGGTAGCGTGCGAGCAAATTGCTGCGCGTGAGCTGGAAGGTTTGCCACTGCAAACTGCGTGGGCGGCCAGGACATGCGTACGTCGCCTGCAGCAGGATGCTTCCAGCGAACTGGCCCATGCTGACAAAAAATGAGGTGCTGACCATCTCATCCACTGCGCGGCGCACGCCTTCAATCGCGTGATAACCATGGCAGAGGACGGGTGTGCCGGGCGCCAAAAAAGTGGTCAGTTTGCGCAGATCGGCGAGGCATCCGTCATATTCGTGATCTCCATCGACAAAGACCATGGTCGGTACGATGGGCAGGTCAGCCACGAACTGATTCAGATTGCCATGGTAAAAGAGGCAATGCTCGGAAGCACGCGCAAACTCGACGGACGGCTGGCTGCGGCTTAAAAAGCCCGGATCAATATCGACGCCGTAGTACTGGGGTGGAACATCAAAGTCTGCGGCCAAAGCCCCCAGGATTTCGACAGCGGCGCTCCGTCCGCCAAAGACGCCAATCTCAAGAAACACCTGCCCGTTGTACCAAGCCATCTCGTAGAGTTTTTGGCTGTCCTCAACATCCTGCCAGCCGGGGAGGTGCTGAGTTTTATCCCAAATGGCGGCGTGCTCAGGGCTGATAAACTCGGATTCGCGTTTCCAGCTCGGTTTGTAAGTCAGACCATCATTAGCGGTCCATGCAATGTCGGGTGGGGTGATTCGCATGTTAAAGTAATAGTTGCCGGAGGTGCAGGACTTGGCTGCTTAATCGGCAGCGAAGAGGCTAACAGCCTTGTTTTTTCGGGAATCAGATCGTTTGTTTGAGCATGAGCAGTGGCAGCAGAACGGCCCATGGGCGAGTGCTATGAACTGCCAGGGAGGGCAGATCATGAGATCATTCCTTTTTTGACACAGAATGACGCTGTGAAATGCGGCCCGCTCCAGCCGGGGGAGGCTGCCTGCAGAAACTCTTCGCAGGGGGTGAAGTGCTTGTCAAAAGCAGCGATCAGCTCCGGACCGAAGCTCATGAAGGTCTCAAAATATTGTGTGCAGAAACTTTCAAAATCGAAGGTGAAATTTGGAAAAAGAGGTTTTTCATGAATCAATAAGCTCCTCTTAATCTGAGGAACATTACTTCGTGTCAGACATAGTATTTGATCTCGGCTTTTGCAACGTGTGAGTAGTGCTTGAACTTCTTTTTGGCGCACAAGTTCCATCTATTTAACCTATCGATTTTTGGCGCAGTGAGGATGCCAGCAAAGCTGTGGCGGCCAGGCAAAAGGTGGTTGTCGTGGCCAGAGGGACAGTCCGGTTGGCGGAGCTTTGTCGTTTGCGAGACAGAAGTGTGCGAAACTCCGGCTTGGCGTGGGGCGTACTTTGTGAAAGCTTGCCCGTCTGCCCTATGAAACCGAGTCTTATCAGTTTGTTTGCCCTTGCCGCTGTGTCTTTGCAGGCGGCGGAGGATTTGTCGAAACCCATCGAAGTGCTGCGTGCGGTGCAGAAAGAGGGACAGGGAAATGAAGCGGCGGCGAAGGCGTGGCAGGAGATCGTGAAGGCGGATGCGGCCACTTTGCCGGAGGTGCTGAAGGGCATGAACGGGGCGAATCCGCTGGCGGAAAACTGGCTGCGTGCGGCGGTGGGAGTGATCGCCGATGAGGCGCTGAAGGTGAAGAAGCTGCCGGTGCCGGCGCTGGTGACGTTTTTGAAGAACACGCAAAACAGCCCCGGAGCGCGGGTGGTGGCGTTTGATCTGATCCACCGGGCGGATGAGAAGCTGGCGGAGGAGCTGACGCCGACGCTGCTGGAGGACCCAAGTGCGGACCTGCGGCGGCACCCGGTGGCGAAGCTGATTGACGCTGGAGATGCGGCGCTGGAGAAAAAGGACCATGCAGCGGCCATTGTGGCCTATGGCAAAGGTTTGGGAGCGGCGCGTGATGAGGACCAGATCAAGGTGCTGGCGAAGAAGCTGCGGGGACTGGACCAGAAGGTGGACCTGCCGAAGCATTTTGGATTTTTGATGAGCTGGAAGATGATCGCGCCATTCAGCAATGCGGACCGAGCAGGATTCGACACGGTGTATCCGCCGGAGAAGGAGCTGAAGTTTGATGCGAGCTACGAGGGTAAAACCAAGGAAGCGAAGTGGGTGGATTTCACGAGCACGGACGAGTACGGCAAGATCGACTTCAACAAGCCCTTTGGCATGGAGAAGAGCGTGGTGGGCTATGCGGCGACGGATTTTTTCAGCACTGAGGATCGTCCGGC
>CAILZI010000212.1 GCA_903838675.1 uncultured Verrucomicrobiota bacterium | reverse complement strand
GCATGATTGATGTGAATCCGCGTATGTGGGCTGATGGCCATCGCCTCCTTCAGCATGCCATCAAAAACCCGCTGCTTCGCGATCCTCTCTGCATCCACACTGGGATAGGTGCCGGCATAGGTCACTTTCAACTTTTCGCGCGTGCGCAGCATCAGGTCGATGGACTGGCGGCTCTTTTTCAAATTGTCTTCATACTCCCGCTGCCCCCGTAGATCCCCCTTCGAGCGCAGCCAGCGCCGCACACCGTCTTCCGCGTTTGCGGTGGCAAAGGCTTCATTGAAATCGGTGTCACCCGGGATGAAAACCTTGGCGTGCGTCAGCTCATGAAAAATGAGTTCGGCCAGTTCGGCATCGCTGCGATGCAGAAACGTGTTCAGCACCGGGTCCGCCAGATAGCCAAGTGTCGAGTAGGCTTCCACTCCACCAATAAACACATCATACCCCTTCTTCTTGAGTCGTTCCGCCTCCTGCCGGGCGTCCTTATCATTGAAAAAACCGCGATACTTCAGGCTGCCGACCAGCGGATACCACCACTTCTTGCTTTCAGTGGAAAATTCCGGCGCGGCATACACCACCCACACCACGTAGGGCCGCTTGAGGTCGCAGTACTTCCCGAAACTCTTCGTCGGCAGGTGCAGGTCGCTGGCGGCGAACGCACGCAGCTCTTCGATCAACCTCAGGCGCTGTTTCACCTTTTCGGCCACGCTGGGGTCGGCCAGCGCCTCGGCATTCGGTCGGGATTTGCGCCAGATTTCCGACTGCCCGCTGATCGCCTGGGTGTAAAACTCGACCGTACTGCATGCGCACAACGCTAGGAAGGGCAGGAGTGCGAACCAGTTGCGTGTTTTCATCATCCTGCCAGTGTAAGCAGGTCACCACCAACCGACAAACAGCAATGTCTTTCATCCACGACGATTTTCTGCTCTCCACCAAGGCAGCCAGCCACCTCTACCACACCTTTGCCAAGGACGAGCCCATCCTGGACTACCACAATCACCTGCCGCCTAAGGACATCGCGCAGAACCGCCAGTTCAAGAACCTCTTCGAAATCTGGCTCGAAGGCGACCACTACAAGTGGCGTGCCATGCGCTGGAATGGCGTCCCCGAATCACACATCACCGGCAGCGCCTCCCCCCGCGACAAATTCCTCGCCTGGGCCAAAACCGTCCCCCACACCCTGCGCAACCCCCTCTACCACTGGACTCACCTTGAGCTGAAGCGCTACTTCGGCATCGACACCCTGCTGGACGAAAAGACCGCCCCCGCCATCTGGGAACAAACCGAGGCCGCCCTGGCCAAGCCTGAGATGAGCGCCCGTGGCATCCTGCGCACGCAGAAAGTGAAAGCGCTCTGCACCACCGACGATCCCATCGACGACCTCGCCCATCACCAAAAGTGCGCCGCCGATGGCTTTGAAGTCGGCGTCTATCCCACCTTCCGCCCTGACAAGGCGCTCACTGTCCATCTGCCCGAGGCCTGGAATGCTTGGTGCGACAAACTCAGCACCGCCAGCGGCATCGAAGTCAAAAGCTACGCCTCCCTTCTCGATGCCCTCAAACAGCGCCACGACTTCTTCCACAGCGTCGGCGGCCGTTTGAGCGACCACGGCCTCAACTACTGCCACGCGAACTTCGTCAGCGATGCCGAAGCAGAGCGCATCTTCCAAAAGGCCCGCAGTGGCACCGCCGCCAGCGCGCAGGAGCAGGATCAGTTTGCCAGCAACATCATGCTGCACGTCGGTCGTCTCAATGCCTCACGCGGCTGGACCATGCAGCTCCACCTCGGCCCCGTGCGCAACAACAACAGCCGCCTCGCCCGTGAGATCGGCGCAGACGTCGGCTGCGACAGCATCGGTGACTGGCCGCAGGCGGAGACGCTCTCCCGCTTCCTCGATCGCCTCGACACCGAAAACGCCCTGCCCAAGACCGTTCTCTACAACGTCAACCCCAACGCCAACTACGTCTTCGGCACCATGGCCGGCAATTTCGCCGACGGCACCACCCCAGGCAAAGTACAGTTCGGCTCCGCCTGGTGGTTCGTCGATCAAAAGGAAGGCATGGAGTGGCAGATCAATGCCCTCAGCAATCTCGGCCTCCTCAGCCGCTTCATCGGCATGCTCACAGACAGCCGCAGCTTCATGAGCTTCCCCCGCCACGAATACTTCCGCCGCACCCTCTGCAATCTCCTCGGCACCGACATCGAAGCCGGCCTCATCCCCAACGACGACTCCCTCGTCGGCAGCATGGTGAAGAACATCTGCTACCCCAACGCTAAGGCGTATCTAGGTTTGAAGGTGGCAGACTAAAGAACGGTCTGGCCGTCGCTCCAATGAACTTCATCCATAATGTTTATGGGGATCAGGGGTTCGTTGGAGTTGCTGCCTTCGGTGCCGTTGTTGCATCGGCCATTCTTTTTCTAATCTGGCTCTTTCTTGCTATGAAACACTGGCGCCTTTTCAAATTGCGCCTTGCTGCAGCACTCCTGCTGGGTGCCGTCGGCTACTCGATCTATGACTGGAAACACATCTCATTGAATCTTTCCATGCGCGAACCTGCGCGAGTCAGAAAGGATTGCGATGATCTTCTGGCAAAGCGGCGGTCCGCAGTTCAAAGCAAAAACTTGGAAATGCATCTCTCACAGTCCGAACTGCCATCTTCCTTGGTCCGTATTGGAGCAAAGGCGGTCCGTGTCACAGACAGCACCGTGTTGATTTGCCTTCATGTCACATCTTGGGATGGCTGTTGGGGCTTTTTGTATGATCCTCAACTCTCCAGTCCTGAGGTTCATTATCCTAGAATTCGCAGACCTGCATGGTATCACGATTTTTACGAGTTCTTTGTCCCAGGTGAGTGACACCCTCACTCGGGCAAAACTTGGAGCAACGAGTCACTCACAGCCCTCTCCCCCCCTCCTCAGCCGCTTCATCGGCATGCTCACAGACAGCCGCAGCTTCATGAGCTTCCCCCGCCACGAATACTTCCGCCGCCCCCTCTGCAATCTCCTCGGCACAGACGTCGAAGCCGGCCTCATCCCCAATGACGACGCCCTCGTCGGCAACATGGTGAAGAACATCTGCTATCCCAACGCCAAAGCCTATCTGGGCCTGAAGGTGTCTTGATCCAGCTCATTGCTATTTCTATCGGCCGCGTTGTGTTCTGTGATCTTCAAACAGCTCCCGCTTCAACATCTGGGAATACTTCCAATGTTGAAGCGAATCGAAGGCCGCGAACTGGTGGATGCAGATGATCAGCCAGAACTCGAACAGATAGCTCGTTTTGGAGCACTTATGCCGCAGCCGGCGCTGGGCCACCCAGGCGCCCGGCCAGCCGCCGGCAAGTTCCAGCAGATGGAGCAGCAACTCAGGAGTTCGCCACGCCTCCATGCGCGCCTTGCGCTTGTCGCTTCGATACGCGGCATAGGTGATCCATGACAAAACGCAGACATAGGCCCCCTGTTTCCAGATCTCCCAGCCCATCTGCCGCCAGGCATAGACGGGCAGCACCAGCAACACACCCAGGAAGAACAGCCCCACCAGACTGAAATCTGAGACTTCACGCACTTGCACGGCATTTTGGGCGCACGGACGGCGCTGCGCATCCAGCCCCAAGTTAAAACGAATCTCCTCACCCACCCTTGGCAGATGGTGAAACCTGGAAAAATCACGCCGGTGTAGAAACAACCGTTTGTCACCGAATTGCAGCCAGCCAAAGCCCTTGTCGGCATGCCATTCGATGACTCGGGCAGTGTATTCAGGCTTGCGCGTTTGGGCGGAAATCATGGAGAGGTGGCGGCTATCTGCCGCTGCATACACCAAAGGGCAAGCCTCTCCATTTCACCCGCCTACTCCTTCCACCGCATCAGCAGCAGTGTCAGCACCGCACCACTCGTCCACAGCAGCCAGCTTTCAGTAACAAGGTATGAGCAGCCAAGGATCGCAACCCCCAGGCTCATCTTGACCACCGACCCCACCGATTTGCCATATAGCAAAGCCCCCAGCCCGATGGCTCCGAAGATCAGGGAACCGAAAAAGTCAGAGGCGGAAGGCATGGGAATCGAACGAAGGTTCCTTCACCAGCCTTACGCCTCTTTGCACCAGCCAGCCCCTAGCAGGACTTGGCATGGAAGGAAAACACATGCAGGAAGGTCCGGGCGATGATCTCCAGATCAAGGTAGAGCGACCAGTTCTGGCAGTACTCAATGTCCGAGGTCACGCGGTGCTTGATCTCGCTCGCATCATCCACCGGACCACGATGTCCACGCACCTGGGCCAGCCCCGTCACGCCAGGCTTCACCGTGTGGCGCATCGCATACTGGCTGCATTCCATCGCAAACAGCACGTCATGCTCCGCCATGTGAGGCCGTGGCCCCACCACGGACATATCCCCCAGCAGCACGTTCAGGAACTGCGGCATTTCATCAATGCTCAGCTTCCTCATCAGCCCGCCACCGGTAAAGATACGCGAATCATTGGCACGCGCCTGCACGCTCTCCTTGCCATGATTCACCGTCATCGTGCGGAATTTGAAGATCTTGAACATCTGACCATCCGCCCCAGAACGCGACTGCTTGAAGAACAGCGGACCCGGAGAGAACAACCGATGCACCAGCCAGACTCCTGCACACAGAAACGGCAGCACCAGCACCACCACCGGCAGGCTGATGGAAATATCCAACAACCGCTTCAGGAAACGATGTGAAGGGCTGACCAGCGGATGCTTGTGCAGGCTGACGAGCTTCATATGTGAATATTCCGTGAGCTGCACAGAACCCATGTCTCCGACAATCGGCTGCAGATCCACGGCCAGATGCGTGCCATGAGATTCAGCAATCGCCCGGATTCTTTCCGTGCGGGCGGCATCCGTCGGCAGGCGCCAGATAAGCAGATTCGGACGCCCCCGGTTCAGTGCCTCTTCAAGCTGGTGCTCCAAAAACGCCTCCTGGCTGGCATCCGTCTCGACGGCAAGCACATCACACAGGTGGATTCCCAGCATCGTCTTGTTCGAAAACCACTGCCTTGTCGCAGCCTCACCGGCTTCATCACATACCGCCAGAATGCGCAGCCGCGGCTGAATCTTGGCGCCCAAGACCTGAAGAAACTTCATGAACAGGATTTTTCCGACCATCAGACATGGCCCAAGTGTGAGCACGAAAAACAGCACCAGCTTGCGTGACACATCGTAGTTCCGCCACAATCCCAGGTAGATAAACAGGGTGAGCGCCAGGAACAGCACCTGCGCCGCGCAGATGCGCAGCTTGCGGCCGTTCAGCAGCTGAAACATATAATGACCTTCACGTGACCTGATGAGCGTGTGCAGCAGCAGCCCAATGATGCCCAGCGCCAGCAGCACCCCTTCTTTCGAGGGTGGGGACAAGGCCAGGTTGAGCGTGTCAGGTGGCAGCAGTTGGGAAAGGACGAACGCGGCGAAGTAGGCAGTGGCGACGGAAATTCCGTCCACCAACACGAAAAACGGTGTCCATCCTCGTACTCTTTGGCTTAGGGCGTCTTGCATGTGGAAAGCTCCACTCCAGCAACCATAAATTCCAGAAACCGAGGACTTACATTCCAATCAGCAATGCTTTAGGTCACCCTCAGACAAGTCGCAGCCAGTTTATCACTTCCCGGCGCTTTCGCGTGGCACCTGTTTATCGCGCCTCGCCCCTTGGCTGGCGGATGAACTGGTCATCGCCAGCACAGCCCCCACCATGGCGGCAAACAGAGGCCTGATCGCATCGATCTGCAGTGGAAAATCCACCACGGCATGCAGCAGCGCAGAAAAAATCGCAGTCGAAAAGCAGAACAGTCGTGCCCTGCGCTCGAAAGACATCCTGTAACGACCACTGTTGAAAACAGCCTGCCTCAACGCGTTGAACACGCGTCTGACCGGCCACGCCAGCAGCAGGACAAAGAAGAAAGCCCCGGGCCAGCCCCATTCAGCGAAAAATTCGGCATAATCATTGTGAGCATGGCGCCACCGCCCCCCCTGCAGTATCGGGTCCAGCGGCGAATAGTGCGCAGCCACCCATTCAAAGGTTCCAGGCCCCGTCCCAGTCCACGCATGGTCTACCCCGATCTGAAGTGCCATCATCGTGGCATGCCGTCTGGCAGGATCGTCAAAATGACGCTGCGAAAAATGGTTCCACCGCCCGAGCATGGCTCCGGCACCGCTCAGCCAAGCGCCCAGTACCAACAGCCCCACACCAATGAGGGCGAACAAAGCTAGCCTCGTCTTGCTGAAAGGCAAAGTCTCGAAATGGGGCCGCCACACCACAAAACCCGCCACAACCAAAAGCACGATCTCAAAAATCAACAAAAAATGCCCTACCTTTGAAACAACCACAAATACGGCAATGATTTGGACCATTACAGCAACCACCAGGAAGGCCAATGCCATCTGCTGACGGAAGGTGCGCAGTCCATTATGCAGCAGCAGCAGGCAAAGCCACAAGCCCACTGGCCACGACAGATTTAAATAAGCGGCTGTGTTGCCATGGTACCAAAACAACCCAAAAACGAAATTAGGTATATTACTTATTTCCCATAGTGCAGCAAGATCTGCAGAAGTTTGCAGACACAACCCCGCCACGGCAGTGACAAACCCTCCAAACGTCACAGCCAAGGCCAAAACAAACCGACCTGTTCGCTCAAACGCAAAATCCAGCGCCACCACAAGTAGCATCAGCGCAGAAGTTATAAAAACCATTGCCTGCACAGACATTTCTTGATCCAGCGTCCCAAAAGCAAGCCAGGGACTTTTGTCCAGATCCAGAATCGCACCACTGGCCCGATCCACCATCGCACCAGGGAAGCAGGTGACCACCCAGCCATAGGCAGTGATCAGAAAAGTCATCCACCACACAGCCTTTTCATGGGGGCGTGGGGATTTCCATTCCAGGATCCTCGAAAGCCACCAGCACACAAATGCCGTGCACGCCAGCCATGGAATCAGCGCATGCGTTGAACCCGGCAGTTTTACATTGGCCCATGGCAGGACGCAGATGCAAAGCGCCACGGCGGCGAGAGCAAGGCTGCGAAGAATGATTGGAAGCACGGCCACCCACCAGTGTTCCTCCATTCAGGCCTCCATGTCAATATTCAGAGAGCTTCATTAAACTAAGACATGCCTTACTGACATCTGAACCGTGAGTGAGTGGAGTTCTTCCTACACGAGCGGATCTTATGACACAGGCTGGGGGAGCACCGACTCAACCAATGGCGGCAGCATGTTCACATTGACTCACTGTTCATTACAGCATGCCCGCGTTGATTATGAAGCTGTCTTTGACTCTGGTATCTCAAGGGCCGATCATACACATTCCCTCCCAATAGCCGCCAAAAACCTCCGTCTGCCTAAATTTTGTCCTCAAAACCTGAACACGAGCATTAATCCATGAAAAAACGCATCCTCATCACTGGCGGAGCCGGGTTCCTCGGATCCCACCTGTGCGAACGCCTGTTGGAACAAGAAAACGAAATCATCTGCGCGGACAACCTCTTCACCGGGCGCAAGCAGAACATCGCCCACCTGCTGAGCAATCCCAACTTTGAGTTCATGCGGCATGACATCACTCAGCCCATCAACGCTGAAGTGGATCAAATCTACAACCTCGCCTGCCCCGCCTCACCTCCTCATTATCAATACAACGCCATCAAAACCATCAAGACCTCAGTGATGGGTGCCATCAATGTCCTCGGCCTCGCACGCCGTCTTCAGGCCCGGGTCTTTCAGGCCTCAACCTCTGAAATTTACGGTGATCCCGAAGTTCATCCCCAGCCGGAAAGCTACTGGGGCCACGTCAACACCATCGGTCCCCGTTCCTGCTATGACGAGGGCAAGCGCGTCGCTGAAACTCTCTTCTTTGACTACCACCGCCAGAACGGCGTGGACATCCGCGTCGTGCGCATCTTCAACACCTACGGTCCTCGCATGCTGCCGGATGACGGCCGCGTCGTCTCCAACTTCATTGTCCAGGCCCTCAAAGGCAACGACATCACCATCTACGGCGACGGCCAGCAGACCCGCAGCTTCTGCTATGTCGATGATTTGATCAGCGGGTTCATCAAGTTTATGGAAACCGACGACTTCACCGGTCCGGTCAACATCGGCAATCCCGGCGAATTCACCATGCTCGCCCTCGCTGAGCAGGTGCTCGCCAAAGTCGGCGGCAAATCCAAAATCGTCTTCCGCCCCTTGCCCGCAGACGATCCCAAGCAGCGCCAACCGGACATCACACTCGCTAAAACACGCCTCGGCTGGGAGCCTAAAATCCCGTTGTCTGAAGGACTCGACCGCACCATTGCTTACTTCGCCCAACTGCTTGCAGGTCCGGCGTCAAAACAACCCCGGCCGATGAAGGCCCCGTTGAAAAAACTGACCCTTAACTGATTTACCCGTTCTAAAAACCCTATGAGAATTTGTTGCATCGGCGCCGGCTATGTCGGCGGACCCACCATGGCGATGATCGCCGCCAAATGCCCTCACATCCGCGTCGATGTGGTGGACCTCAATGCCGAGCGTATCGCCGCCTGGAACTCCGACGAACTCCCCGTCTATGAACCGGGCCTCGATGAACTCGTGAGCGGCTCGCGTGGGAAAAACCTCTTCTTCTCCACCGAAGTCAAAGCCAGCATCCACGCAGCCGACATCATCTTCGTGAGCGTGAACACGCCCACCAAGACCTTCGGTGTCGGAGCTCACAAGGCGGCGGATCTGCGCTTCATCGAAGCCGTGGCCCGCACCATCGCCGAAGTCGCAGATTCACCGAAAATCATCGTCGAAAAAAGCACCATCCCGGTGCGTACCGCCGAGGCCATCAAGACCATTCTCGCCTCCAGTGAGAAAGGCTTGCAACATCAGGTGCTCTCCAATCCGGAGTTCCTCGCTGAAGGCACTGCGGTGGTTGACCTCACCAGCCCTGACCGCATCCTCATCGGCGGTGAGCAGACTGAGGGTGGACTGGCCGCCATTGAGGCACTCGTCAGCGTCTATGCCAACTGGGTGCCGCGCGAGCGCATCCTCACCACGAACCTTTGGTCCTCCGAGCTGTCCAAGCTCGTCGCCAACGCCTTCCTCGCTCAGCGCATCTCCTCCATCAACAGCATCTCCGCTCTTTGCGAAAAGACCGGTGCAGATGTGGATGAAGTCGCCCGCGCGATTGGCTCCGACTCACGCATCGGGCCAAAATTCCTCAAGGCTTCCGTCGGCTTCGGCGGCTCCTGCTTTCAGAAAGACTTGCTCAATCTCGTCTATCTCTGCGGTCACTTCGGCCTGCCTGAAGTCGCTGCTTATTGGGATCAGGTCATCATCATGAACGACTGGCAGAAGCATCGCTTCGCCGAGCGCGTGCTCCGCACCCTCTTCAACACCGTCACTGGGAAACGCATCGGCGTCCTGGGATTCGCCTTCAAGAAGGACACCAACGACACCCGCGAGTCCGCCGCCATCTTCGTCTGCCAGGATCTCATCGAGGAGCGCGCCAAGCTCTCCATCTACGATCCAAAGGTCGGCTCAGCCCAGATGTGCAAAGATCTCGCCATCGAAGGAGATCATCCCAATGTCGAGTTCGCCACCAGCGCCGCGCAGGCAGCCGCTGGCGCACACGCGCTTCTGGTGCTCACCGAGTGGGATGAGTTCCGCCAGCTCGACTTCGAAGTCATCTATCAGTACATGGTGAAACCCGCCTGGATTTTCGACGGCCGCAGCCTGCTGGACCACGCGAAGCTCCGTCAGATCGGCTTCAAGGTTTACAGCATCGGCAAGCCCATGCCGAACGAACTCCCGGCTTAAAACACCTCCCTGCAATATTTCAAATCACTCGGTCAGCTCTCGCCTACATAACTGGCTGCGAGATCGAGTTCTGCGCCTGTTTACTAATCCGGCAGCAGTGTTACAGCCTGGTCCAAAGACATCAATACCATGACATCCAACACTTCAACAAATGAAACCGATTTCGATTTATGGCTCGAGGCAGGCCGCACTGAAAGACACTATTGGCGCGACCTCTGGCGCTTCCGCGAACTCTTTTATGTGCTCTCCTGGCGTGACATCTCCGTCCGCTACAAGCAGACAGTAATAGGTGTGGCCTGGGCCTTGATCCGGCCCCTCCTCACAATGCTGATCATGACCATCATTTTCAGTCGTGTCGCCAAGCTGCCCAGCGAAGGCACAGCACCCTATGCACTCATGGTTTTTGCCGCGATGCTTCCCTGGCAGTTCTTTGCTGCCGGTCTTGCCTCGGCTGCGGACAGCTTGGTAACCAATGCCAACCTCATTTCGAAGGTTTATTTTCCACGCCTCATTGTCCCCGTGGCTGCTATCGTGACCGCTTTCATAGATTTTCTACTCTCTTTTGTCATCATGCTTGCAATGATGGCATTCTACCAGTTTTGGCCCGGCATGCGGATCCTCGCTCTTCCGGCATTTGTTCTTCTGGCGATCTTGACCGCTCTAGGCCCCGGACTGCTGCTCACTGCCCTGACCGTGCGCTACCGCGACTTTAAACATGTCCTGCCATTTCTCGTGCAGTTTGGGATCTACGTTTCTCCAGTCGGTTTCAGCACCTCGCTCATCCCGGAACAATGGCGCTTATTGTATTCGTTGAACCCCATGGTTGGCGTGATTGATGGCTTCCGCTGGTGCCTGCTGAATGGCGAGGCCCCCTTGTACATGCCGGGCTTCCTCCTATCCACAGGTGTCACTCTCTTTTTCTGCGTCGCCGGCGTCTGTTATTTCAGAAAGACCGAGCGCAGCTTCGCAGATGTGATCTGAATCGAGCTCGAAAAATCGCAAATCACTTCCATCATCTGTTATGGTAGATAATACCATACAGTCATCCAGTGACACATCCTTAGATCAAGGCCCTTCTCCTGCACCTTATAACTTTATGAGTTCATCCGTAGCCATCACCGTTGAAAATTTGAGCAAACTATACATGCTCAAGCACCAGACCAACAGTTCTGGGAATGGCCTACGGCACGTCCTTCAGGACTCGCTCAAGTCGCCGTTCCGAAAAAAACATACCCCACACCAGGGGGACAAGGAGGAATTCTGGGCTCTGCGGGACGTCTCATTTGATATAAAACAGGGGGAGGTCGTCGGCATCATCGGTAGAAACGGTGCCGGCAAATCCACACTGCTCAAAGTCCTCTCCCGAATCATCGAGCCCTCCAAGGGCCGCGTCGGCATCAATGGTCGCATCGCCAGCCTCCTGGAGGTAGGTACGGGCTTCCATCCAGAACTGACTGGGCGTGAAAACATATTCCTCAATGGTGCGATTCTCGGCATGAGCCGTTCGGAGATTCGCAGTAAATTCGATGAAATCGTAGCCTTTGCCGAGGTGGAAAAGTTTCTCGACACCCCCGTCAAGCGCTACAGCAGTGGAATGTATGTGCGCCTCGCCTTCGCGGTGGCGGCACACTTGGAGCCGGAGATTCTTGTAGTGGATGAGGTCCTTGCTGTCGGCGATGTCGAGTTTCAAAAAAAATGCCTGGGTAAGATGCAGGATGTTGTTCGCATGGGCCGAACCATCCTGTTTGTCAGCCACAATCTGACCGCCATCAAAAGCCTCTGCACTACGGCCGTCTATCTGAGTTCAGGCAGAAATTTGTTCCAAGGCCCGGTTGAAAAAGCCTTGGATCTATATATGAAAAATTCAGCCCACGTGCGGCATACAACAGACCGCGACAAGAATGCGAGCATGAAAATTTGGATTCGTTCATGCCAACCGGAAAAGATGGCTTTCACCTGCAGCGAAACAAAAGCAATTCAGTTTACCATTCAAGCCAAAGAGTCCTGCCATGACGTCGTCTCGGCCGTAATCCTTGTCCATGATCAAAATAGCGTATGCGTGGCGCAATGCGACTCAAGGTGGGTTGGCCTTCGATTTGGACCCTTTCACGCCCCGGGCTCTACCCATGCAGTCTTAAATCTCAGCACCCCTTGGCTGAAGCCGGGCTCTTACCGGGTAACTTTGTATCTTGAAACTATCCACGGGTTCTGTGATCAGCTAGACGATGCATGTTCATTCGAAGTGGTTGGACCTTATCCCACAGAATTTGAAAATGGCGAATCCATTTCGAGACGGGCGCTTGTCCTCTCTGATTTTCATTTCGTTGAAGAAACAAATGCCCAATAAACCCAAGCTCAAGATGAAACACCTGTTTGAACAAATAAAGTTTAGAGCCCTGTTCTATATATCATTGCCTCTCGTGGCCGGCCTTTTGGGGTATGGCCTGCTTCCCTCGTGGCTCCTGGCTTCGGCAGTCATCTCCACTTTGGCCATCGTGCTCGATTTCAGATTGAGGCAGATTCAGTTGCAGGACCGTTCGCATCTCTTTGACTTGATTAAGTGGGATGTTGCCAACGGTATGGCGGCCTTGTCCATCTCGGCAAGATACGGACCCATTCTGACCAATTCGTCGGCTTCGATGTGTCCGGAAAACCTGAACATCCTCAGCCAGCTTCTCACCTCATTGAAGCCGTTGAACATCCTGGAATTCGGACCTGGAGCCAGCACGGAAGTAGTCACGACATGGATTCAAAATGAAAAGCAACCGGCAAACTTTGTGTCGGTGGAACACGATTCGGAATGGCTGAAGATCATCAAGAACAATCTGGACAGACGCGAGATCGGCAAGCATGTGAATCTCATCGAAGCACCTCTGGCAGACTGGCTTGATGCAAAAGGAACGTTCCGCTGGTACCAGCGGAATTACATGGATGCCCTGCCCGCCACTCTTGATTTAATCATCATTGACGGCCCCCCTTCGGTCGATCACCCCAACCGTTACCCAGCCATGGCTGAACTCGTGTCAAAGATCCACGAGAACACGATCATTCTCCTCGATGATGGCGCAAGACAGGGCGAAAAATGGGCAGTTGAGCAATGGGTGAACTCACTCGGCCTGAAATCGTTCTATCTCAACACTCTCAGCGGGCTCTGGCTGATTCAAAAAAAGTAACCGAAAGGCGGCCCCTTGATCCTTGAACAAATAATTACGATGGCGAACAAGGGAGTTCGCCTTGACTTCATCGCAATGGAGCGCTCGCTGCGCGCGACCGGATGTGATGTGCCCATCAAAATTATCCCGTTCGACAACAGTCGTTTTGAGCTTCCCGCAAACTCAACCTGGATTGAAGATGACGACGCGGCGTTCAATGCTGTGAAAAATTCAGAGGCGGTGGCGCACTGCAGGAAGTTTGCAGCTTTGACAAAGAAGAATGCGGCCTTTTTTGACACTGACATCATTCACCTGCAGAATCCTGAGAAATGGCTGCAGCCATATTCCCCTGAGTGGTTCGTTGTTGCCGACACCGAATGGAACAAGGCCAGATGGACCTTTACCAGCGAAACCAAGTCCGTTTACGAGCAGCAAAGCACTTTGTGGCTTTTGGATCAGTTCAATTCGGGCTTCTTTGCTTTTGGTAATGCCGTCGTCACGGCGGAAGAAATTGCAGCTTTTCTTTCCCCCGCGTCATTTAGAAAGCTATGGTCAGGGGGCGGCCCTACGCCGGGTGAACAGTCTGCGATCAACTGGCTCGTAAACCAGTCACAGAGAACTGTGACAAATTTATGCCTTCCTCCTTATCGGATAGAGTCAACCATGGCGCTGGATTACCCGCAGGATTATCGCTCTGTTTTAACCAAAGCTAACACAGCTCCTTTTATACACTATGCCGGTGCTGGCCGGAATTTGGACGCTCCCATTTCCGAGTTGATCTTTCAGCATTTGAACGCAGAAGAAGCGGAGGAGTGGAAGGCGGAATACTGGAGAAAAAAAAACGAAAAAGCACGCAGGCATCACTGGCCGTTGTGGGTGCGGGTTTTGAAAAAAATGGTCCCTGCCTTGAATCCACACTTTAATATCCAGTGGGTTTCGAAGCAGCCAGACTGAGAATAATAATGCCCCCTGCTCTTGGGACGACATGCTGCTGAATAATGGAGCACCTGCCCGTCGTCACCTGAGCTTTTCAGCCAAACTCACCCTGATTATACCCCCGTGACAGGCATCCTTTCCATCAATGATCCCGCGCAGACTGGCGGTCTGGCCAGCTATCAGCGTCAGCTGGCCGCATCCCTCTCAACCGATGGCCACACAGGCTGGTTTGGCTTCATCCAGACGCCGGGCACAGGCCCCACGCATACCGTCTGCTGGAGCAAAACAAAGCTCGTTTCCACTCTGCCTTGGAAGGTGCTGCGCAGCATCTTTTTCAAGCTGGGCTCCCGCCCTTCTCTCCATGGAGTGCTGGAGCGCCTTGCTGGTGGAGCCTGGTCTGAGTCTGCCTACAAGGGTGCGCTGGCTGGCACCAAGCAGCTGCACTTTGTGGGAACAGGCTGGGACTTCATCGGTCTGGCTGCCGCTCGCCTGGCAAGGAAAAAAGGCATGGGCTTCACCGTTTGGCCTGCCGTCCACCCCGGAGACTGGGGAGATGATCATATTGATGTCCGGCTTTACCGCCAGGCAAATGCGGTTTTTTGCCAGAGCGACTTTGAGCGCAATCATCTGATAAAACTGGGCGTGCCGGAAAACAAGCTGGTGCGCTGCGGCCTGCCTCCCATGTGCCTTCCGAATGGTGATGGCGCACGCCTCCGCAGCCGCCTCATGATCGGAGAGCGCCCGGCGATCCTCTTCGTGGGCCGCCGCGATGAAGGCAAAGGCTATCATGCCCTCCTGGAGGCCTGGCCGCTGGTGGCACACCAATACCCCGATGCCGTACTGCTGCTGGCAGGCCCCGGTGCTGCAGATGAAGCACGACTGGCCAAAATTTCCGCCGACAATATTCGTGATCTCGGCTGCCCGTCGGAACTAGAGAAAGCAGACGCCTACGCGGCCTGCGATGCCTTCTGCCTGCCCTCCGCGCACGAGTCCTTCGGCATCGTGTACGTCGAGGCCTGGTCTTACAGTAAACCAGTCATTTGCGGCACCGCTCCGGCGAGCCGCGAGCTGGTGGAAAACGATGTCACAGGTGTGTGGGCTGATCAACAGCCGCAGCAACTGGCCGCCGGCCTGCTGCGGCTGTTGATGCATCCCGATGAATGCCGCCGCATGGGGCAGGCAGGCCTGGAGCATCAGCGCCGGAACTACACCCCCAAGCAGATGACGACCAGCCACCTCAATGCCTGGAAATACGCCGCCTGATACCGAATCCACGCTGTTCATGACCACCGCCTCCATCATCATTCCCACCTGCAACCGTCCTGACGATCTGGCCCGCTGCCTTCGTGCCCTGGCCTCGCAGTTGGAGCAGCAAAGCTGCGAGGTCATCGTCTCGGATGACAGTCGAGACGAACGCACTCGCGAGATGCTTAAAAAGGATTTTCCTGCAGTTAAAATTGCCTCGGGTCCTCGTTGCGGCCCAGGAGCCAACCGCAACGCGGGTGCCCGCGTGGCCTCCGGCGAATGGCTCATCTTCCTCGATGATGATGTCATTCTGGCTCCTCATTTTCTGCATGCGTATTGTTCGGCTTTCGCGACCGACACGAGCCAGAACATTTTTCATGGCCTGACCGAGGCCACCCCAAAGAAAACCTCCCTGCTTTGGGAAGCCCCGGAAGTGCTGGAACATCTGCCATGCTTTCCTTCCTGCAATTTCGCCATCCGCCAGGATCTGTATGCAAAGTCAGGCGGCTTTGATGAACGCTACACTCCGGCGTTTGAAGACATCGAGTTCGCTTCGCGCCTCCAGGGCCAGGGAGAGACCTGTAGCTATGTCCCAGGGGCGGCTGTGCAGCACCCGCTGCGCCCTGTGCCCGGTGCAAAAAAGTTGGCCCAGCGCTGGGAGCCGCGCGTGATCTCCGCTCTGGACATGGGCGCCAGCCCGGCCGCACTGCCCCTGTTGTTGACCAAGCACGTGGCGCTGGTCATTGCCTCCCGCTTTCGAGGTGCGCGACCCAGCTGGGCCAACGCCCGTGCCGCGCTCCTCTTTGCCGGCGAGTTTGCCTGGTTTTTAATACTGCTGCACGGATGGCTGCTGCAGCATGCCGGAGCCGGACGCAGCCCTTTTTGGGAACTTCAAAGAAGCCTTGGAAGAACCCCCGTGCACTACGGTCTGTGATCTCCTTCTCCGTGCACTCACCTGCTTCATACCATGACTGCGGCTGAACTCATCCAGCGCGCCTGGAGACGCTGGGATCTCCTGCCCGGCCCCTGCCAGCTCCTGCGCAAAACCCTGCTTCGCATTCGTGGCGCCAGGATCGGCTCGGGCACCTGGATCCCCCGCACCCGAGTGCCATGGCCGCACCAGCTCGCTCTCGGCCAGCAGTGCGTCATTGAGCCCGACGTGTATTTTAAATTTGACGGTTTCTGGAAACCCGGCCCCTCCATCCAGATCGGGAACCGCGTTTTCATCGGCAGAAACACCGAGTTCAATATTACAGGCGGCATCACCATCGGTGACGACTGTCTTATCGCAAGTGGCTGCACCTTTGTGGACAGCGACCACGGAACCTCCCCCGACAAGCCCATGAGTCAGCAGCCGCTGAATAACTCCCCCATCGTGCTGGAGGAAAATGTCTGGCTGGGAGCACAGTGTGTCGTGCTCAAAGGCGTTCGCCTCGGACGCGGAGCCGTGATCGGCGCAGGCTCCGTCGTGACGAAGTCCGTGCCTGCCGGCGAAGTCTGGGCCGGGTCTCCGGCACGAAGACTGAAAAAAGCAGCCTGATCCAAGCCCGGCCAGCGCCTCCAACTCGCAGCGCATTCAGAGGACTCTACGCCTCCTCTCAAAGTACACGACTCCTGCCATGAACTTCGTGCCCCCCCTGCAGAACCGCGGGCACTCCTTCCAACCGTTCAGAAAAAGCCGCGGAGCCAGCCAGCCGCCAGATCATCAACTCCTGCACCCATGAAAATCGCCGCCACAGGTTATGTCTCCGAACAAGCCGGGAGTGTCGCCTCGGCCAATGCACTGCTGCTGCGTGCTCTGCTGGATGCCGGGCATGAGGTGGACTTCTTCTCCAAGCCCTCCTTCGTTGATCCCCGCCCCTCCGTCGGAGAGCACGCAGGCTTCCGCTTCATTCCCACGGACAATGTGGGCCCCGACCGCTTCCGCGCGCGGGTGCAGCACATTCCTGTTATCGGCTTCCTGGCCAGCCGTGTGGACAGCGGCACCTACTCCCGCCTGCTGCTGCAAAACATCAGCACGGAGCATGCACACCGCCGCTATGATCTCTGCCTGTGGCTGGGAGACTACTCACCAGGTCGTGTGAAAAACCTGCCGGTGATCAGCTTCGCCCAGGGGCCGCCCGGCACGGATGCGCGCTCCATCATCTCCCGCTTCATTGAGATCCTTAGGCTTGCCGGGCTGAAGCGTGCTCTGCCCTGGTATGTGCTGGCACAGGTGCGCCTCTCTCCCGCAGGTCTTCCTCCGCTCCGCCACTCAGACCACATCATCGTGGGCAGCAGGCAGTCTCAAAGAACCCTGCACGAACTCTATGGCGTGAGCCCCGGGCGCACATCGGCTCTGCCTTATCCGATCGATCTCAATCTCTTCCGCCCGGCAGTTGAAGCCACTGCACAAAGCACCGAGCTGCGAGTGGTCTGGCTGGGCCGCATCATACCGCGCAAGCGGCTGGATCTGTTTCTCCGGGGGCTGGAACTGGCCATCCGCCAGGGCCTGCGCGTGAAGGCCACCATTGTGGGCGGCATCGGTTTTGTTCCGGGCTACGAAAAAATGATCGAGGCTTTCCCCTTCCCGGACCGCCTGCGCTGGATCAAATCCCTGCCCCGCACCGACGTACCCGCACTTCTTCATCAGCATGACGTGATGGTGCAGCCCAGCGATGAGGAAAACTTTGGCTCATCTGTGGCCGAGGCCCAAGCCTGCGGACTGCGGGTCATCGTCGGCCACACCAATGGCAATGCAGACTACCTTTGCCAACGCGACATCCATCTGGCCGATGATCGTCCAGAGAGCTTTGCCAGCGCTTTGATCCGCGTTGCTAAGGAAGAGGTGCAGAGCACTTCAGCATCACGCGCTCTGGCGGAACTTCATTTCGACATCCGCCGCGTGACCGAAGAACTAACGCAAATTCTGCGTCATGTGGTGAACCAAACATCGTCCCAGGGACTAAACGTCTCGCCGCCTAAAGGCAATTTCCAGGCAGACAGAGCAGCAGTCGTCTAACTCAAGAAAAATCAAACTCCCATCACATAATGTCCAGCACTAACACATATACCCCCCTTGTTATCGTATGTGGCGGAGACGATAACTTTGCCATGCCAACAGGTGTTATGCTCCATTCGGCTCTGCTGAATTTAACTCCAGGCATACCCGTTGCCATCCATGTGATGTCGAATGGAATAAAATTGGCAAGCCAGGCAATGATTCAACGAGTTGTCACTCAATCAGGCTTGCCAGAACGAAACGTCAGCCTGTCGTTTCTGAGTGTTGATACCGGTGTGTTTGAAGGCTTTAAAACCGGCCCCCGCCACCTGAATGTCTCCGCCTACATGCGTTTGCTGATGCCAGATCTGCTTCCCGATCATCAGCGTGCAATTTATCTGGATGCAGATATGGTCGTTCATGGTAATCTCGCCGAACTTTGGGAGCAAGATTTTGCCGGAAAGGATGTTTTGGCAGTGGTTGATTTTGGCATTGGCTTTGCCTCGGCACCTGCCGGAATTCACGACTACAACAAATTGGGGATTGATGCAGATACTCCCTATTTCAATTCGGGAGTCATGGTTGTGAATTTGGAGCAGTGGCGGCAAACAGGCCTGACTGCCCGCGCCCTTGCCTATATACGTGACCATCAGGATGTCATTCAGCATGCTG
>CAILZI010000211.1 GCA_903838675.1 uncultured Verrucomicrobiota bacterium | reverse complement strand
CGCCTGATTTGACCAGCAAACACGCCCAAACCGCAACTCGCCCTCCGCCACTTTCGAGCCTCTCTCCCTCGTTACTTCAACGCTTGCCCCTCATTCGGCACGGCCTATGGGATGGCTGTGAACTGATAACTGAAAACTGAGAATGGAAAATTGGCCGGACGCTGTCGCGGGCGCGGAGCAGCCCCATGGCATGGACCCGCTGCGTTGGGTTTATATTATCCGCGCAGGCAATCAAAAGGGTGCGCCGTCCACTGGGGCCTTCAAGAGCAGCAGGCGGAGGCGATTGGAAAAGGGGGAAAGCGTTGGCTTGTTCAGCGCACGCTGGGACGAAGGATTCTTCGGACGCGGCGCAGCGCGTCCCTGCCAGCGCTTCGTGATGTGACGGCTCCGCGACCGTCTTAAGCCTTGGTATGCGCAGGTGAAAACCACGCTATGGATCGCAAGGGATGCGGAGCACGAAGGGGCGGGCCGGACGAGGATGGCACTCGTCACAGGCGATGGATCCGAGCCCCCGGCACACATGGGGTGTAGACCCCATACCGCGTGCAGGCGCTGGCAGCGAAGGCTGCGGTGCCCCCTCTTTCGGCCCAACCAGCGAAACGCAAACATCAGCAATCACCACAAACTACCACATCCTATGAAAAAGCTCCTCCTCCTCGCCAGCCTTGCCTTTGCAGGCATGCTCTCCTCCTGCGCGGCTCCCGTCCATGTCTCGGCGGTGCCCCACAGCGCCATCACCTGCAGCAAGTGCAGCACCGTTTATTTCAAGTCCCCCAACGTGACCACTGCACCCGGCGACAAGGGCTTTGTGTCCCTGAAGTCGTCCAGCAAGATGTCCTGCGCAGACTGTGAGAGCAAGGTCGTCGCCTGGACGAAGACCGGCGAATTCACCGAGCACACCTGCAAGACCTGCGGCGGCGCCATGAAGCACTGCACCGGCCACTGATCTTTTCAGGTCGAGTGAAGCCGCCAGCGGAAGATGCCGCCGGCGGCTTTTTTTGTGGCTGCGCGGAAAGCAGCACGGGAACCGCCCGAGCCTGCCCGTGAACCGCGCAGGCATGGGCATCCCATGGGGGCGCTGGGCCGCAGAAGCCGGGCGCAGCGTACGCCTGCCAGTCCGCTCATCGGCCGCTCGTCCCGTGGGCAGTGCTGGCACAGCATTCACAGCACACGCACAGCTTTCCAGCTTGGCTTTGGGGGGCTTCTTAGCTGATTGATCCCATGAAGCTTTCGGATCTCTCGACTGAGCCGCTCTGGGTGGATGTGCCACCTGCTTTCCAAGGACTGATGTGGCGGCGCAATTTTCAGAACCACACTCACAGTGCGAATGTGCTGGTGCACTTGGAGGACGATCCCGACTCACCTCAGGTGCTGCGCATCACCGTGCATGGGGCGCCGGGCATCCAGTATGGGAAGTCCACCCTGCACATATCCCCCCAGTCGCTGTACACGGGTGCAGGCACGCCCCCTGGGCAGCCCGGGGCACCCAAACCGGAGCCCCAGGAATACTGGCTGAATCAGCAGCAGGCGTACAGCCTGCGCCTCTCTGCGCAAAGGATCTGGCAGTAGCGGTTTGCCACCAGATGGCGGAGGAGGCGAACAGTGCTGCACGGCCTCAGGGCAGGGGCCCGCTGCGCAGGATCCGCCTTTTCTGGGACAAGCGAGCCCGCTTGACAATGCGGGGCCATGCAGTTGCTTGCCCCATGAACACCCAGCCTTCCTTCAAGGGTATCGTGACCGCGCTCGCATTGGCTCTTTCCTGGATGGGCTGTGGCCAGCCCTTGCAGGCCCAGGCCCCCGTCGATCCGATCCCGCTGATGAAGCAGGCGCTGACACTGCTGGAAACGGCCGACCACGACTACGAAGGGCACCGGGCTGCCGCCGTGAAGGATGTCCAGGCGGTGCTGCGCGGACTGAAGAGTCCGGCCAACGGCAAAGTCAAGAAGCCGGGCGTCATCACTCCGGGTGTCCCGCTGCCGCCCAACTTCACGCCAGGTGCTCCACGCCCACGCAGCGTCACTCCGGGCGCGCCACCGCCGCCAAGGATCAACACCCCGGGTGTCGGCAAGAACAAACAAGGCGCCCGAAATCTTCCGGAAACCCAGGCCGCCTCAGACGCCCAGCTGCAGCAGGCCGAAGACCTGCTCGTGCAAGCCACCAGCGGACTGTCGGACGTTTCGCTCCAGCGGATCAATCAAGCCATCGCGCAGATTCATACCGCGCTGACCTTGCGCTGAGCGGGGGGGAGGGCTTTGAGACATTGAACGCATGCGGTGCTTCAGGAATGGTAGGGACCCGCTGCGTCGGTCCGTGATTATGGGTCTGTGGTGGCGCAGGCGATGAAAAAGGTGCGCCGTTCTTGAGACGTTAGACAGCGGAAGGCGGAGGCGTTTGGAAAGGGGGAAAGCGGTGAGGCAGCAGCCCGCGCTGGGACGAAGGATTCTTCGGACGCGACGCAGCGCGTCCCTACAAAAGCTGCGGTGCCTCAGGAATGGTAGGGACCCGCTGCGTCGGGTCCGTGATTTTGGGTCTGTGGTGGCGCAGGCGATGAAAAAGGTGCGCCGTCCCTGGGGTGTTCGACAGCGGAAGGCGGCGGCGTTTGAAAAGGGGGAAAGCGGTGAGGCAGCAGCCCGCGCTGGGACGAAGGATTCTTCGGACGCGACGCAGCGCGTCCCTACCATAGCTGCGGTGCGCGCGCCTCATTGGCCGCCCTGCTATTTCGCATCCGCCTTGGGGGCGGCAGCTGCCTTGGCTGCGGCTTTTTCCTCTCGCTGCTTGGCCTTTTCGGCGCGTTTTTTATCGGCTTCGGCCATGGGCACGGCGCCGAGTTTGACGTTCATGCCGGCGCGGTCGATGAGGTCGTCGAGCATGCCGTCGGAGCCTTTGTCGAAGACCTTCAGCGGGCCGTTGGGGGCGGCCTTGTAGGCGTCCTGCATGGCGGTGAGTTCGGTGCGGTCGATCTGGAAGTTGCCGTCCTTGTCGTAGGGCTTGAGCACGGCCACGGCGGCCTCATCCACCTCCGTGATGGCGATGGGGCGCTTGACCTTGACCTTGGGTTTCTTGGCGTCCGCCGCAAAGGCCGGAAGCGCGAGGCCGCCGAGGGTGAGAAGAGCAAGGAGGAGGTGGCTGGATTTCATGCGGTGTGGGTTGGGTGGGAAGTGCAGCCCCTGTAACAGCAGGCCGGGGTGGGTTCTTGCGGCGCATTCAGCTGCGGGGGGAAAAGCAGCCTTGTGGCTGCAGAACAAGGGACGATTCCGCTGCACCCACACTCAGGCGGACCGGCGGTGGGCCACTCACCGCAGCTCATGCACGGCATCGCGCGCGCCATGCAGTATGCGCACGATCTCCAGCCGCTCTCCTTGATGGTAGACGATGAGGTAGTTTTTCCGCACGGTGCGAAACCACAGATCGTGCGGCGTCAGGTCACGGCGGCGATGGCCCAAGGAGGCCGGTCTGCCAGGTGTTTGGCCTCGGCGCGCAGGTCCGCCTCCAGGGCATCGGCGGCTTCAGGATCGTTTTGCGCGATGTAGGCCCAGATGTCCTGCAGATCGCCCTGCGCGGCATGGGTTTAAAATACTCCCTTCATGCACCCGCACGCCACCGGGCCTTGAATTCCGCCAATTGCGCCTGCGACTGCTCTTCGGTGTAAACACGGCCCTGCGCCAGATCGCTGAGACCTGCGTCGATTTTGGCGGAGGCTGCCGCCTTCCAGTGTTCCTCCTGCCGCAGCAGCCCCAGGGACTCTGCCACCACCTCGTCCGCATCACGATACAAACCGGTGGCAATCTTCTGGATCACGAACGACTCCAAGGCGGCGGGCAAGGTCACGGTCATGCCTCATTGTCTCCCAAAGCCGCTGTGCTGCAACCGAGTTCCGCTGGAAGAGGGCTACTCGGGGTTGGCGCTACGGGCGTTCCACCTGCACATCAAGCTGCTGGATCAGCTCTGAGTCGCCGGGAACGTGCAACGGGCCGGCGAGCATGACGGCACCTGCGGAGTTCCGGAGCTCCACGCGGTAGTCGCCAGGGGAGATCAGGGCGAAGAAACTGGTGCAGTCATGCCGGATGCCATTGGACTGCACCAGCCGCCATCCCCTGCCGTGTTCGCGATCAGGGCCGGTGTCCGGCTCCAGAAGGTGGGCGTAGCCGCTGACGAGCGTGTGGTGCCAGAAGTCGGGCTCGCCGAGCTTCCGGTCGCCGATGCGAAAGGACACGTTGGCAGTATTGCCGCCTACGGTGAGGTTCACCTTTCGGCTCCGCCGCGCCAGTGTGTCGAAGTCCGTGTGCAGCACCTCGCGCTTCCAAGACATCAGGATTCCCAAGCGATCGCGCAGCTGGAGTTTGAAGCCTGCGAAGGTGGCGGGATCGAGCGTCCAGACCTTGCGTTCGGGCTCGCTGAGGGAGGGCGGCGGATCCTTGAAAACGGGGCGCTCGGAGTCCGGGTCTCGGGTGGCGTAGAGAACCAGTTGCTCAAAATACTGCCGAGAGAGCTGGCTGGAATACCCCAGCTTCAGGGTGATGACGACGGGTTGAGTCCCGCGCTCAACGAACGCCACATAGCCCCAGATTCCGGCAGCCAGGAGAGCGGCGCTTACAAGGATGAAGGTGAGGCATTTCATCGGAGCGTGTCATCGTGACGACAGCCCGAGGAAATGTAAACGGAGAAGTGGCCGGAGGGCGGCAGAAGGGTGCGCAGGAAAGCAGCCTTGTTGCGGTGCAGCAAGCTGCAGCACTTCAACCATCGCAAACCACTGCAAACAACCGCCAACGATTGCAAACGGCTTGGGGAGCAGGCGGCGCACTGATCGAGGACGAGTAGGAGGACGAGTAGGATTGGCGGCTCTCGCCGCCGTGCCTCATGGCCGACGCGCCTGCTGCAGCGCTTCTTCCTTCAGCTTCTGGATGGCTTCATCGCCCTGGGCGATGAGGGGGTCGAACATGGGGATTTCCTTGGCGTTCTGACCCTGCTCGTGTTTGCGGAAGCCGAAGAGGTAGGTCTCGTTGTGCGGGCGCCAGCGGTTGAAGAAGAGGGTGTCTTTGGCGATGACGGCGCGGCGCAGGTTTTCCAGCGCGGGGGAGGGGGCGTCGGGCAGCTTGAGGCCGAGGCCCTCGATGAGCTTGGCGCTGAGCTTTTCATACCCTTCGCGGGTGTAGTGCACGCCGTTTTCGGTGAGGGGCTTGCGGATGATGCCGGGCTTGGGCAGGCCGCCCATGAGCTCAAACCAATCCACAAAAAACGCGTTCTGCGTGAGGGCAAATTTGCGCAGGGCATCGCGCAGGCTGGAGAGGTTTTTGTTTTCGGCGCTGAGGTCCGGCAGCGGAGGAGGCAGGGTCTCCAGCGGCGGCGGGGTGGCGATGATGATGCGCACGCCGGGGGCCTTGGTGTGGATGAGCTCGATGAGATTGCGGTAGCCGGTGAGGAAATCCGGCAGCGAGCCGAGGCGCTCAAACGCGAGCTCGGAGCCGTAGCAGAGGAGGACGACGGTGGGCTTGAGCAGTTCCAGGTGCGCGGAGAGGCGCTGCAGGCCCTCTTCCGGCGGGCCGAAATAGGAGCGCGCATGGCCAAAGACGGTGTCGCCGCTCCAGGCAAGATTGCGCACGCTGACCTTCTCCTCGCCCAGCGCGAGATCGAGCCGGGGCTCAAAGGAGCCGTAGTCGTGCTCGCGCTCCAGCACGGTGTTGCCGAGGAGGACAAGGCGGTCGCCGTCTTTGAACTCAAAGGTGGTGGGCTGCGGAGCGTTGGCGGTGACTGCAGCGGTGGTGGCGGCAGGTACGTCCGGCTCTGCCGGGGATTGAGCGGATGCAAAGGAGGCGCACACAAGCACCACGAGGCCGGCCAGAGATTTCAAATTCATGCGGGCGCTATTGGAGCGGATGCGGCGCAGATTGTCTAGGGGGAGGTGTGGGGAGTTTGCGGTTGTTGGCAATGGTTGGCGGTTGTTTGCGATTGTTGGCCGTGGGTGGGGTGAAGGAGCAGGGTGTTGCGGTGCCTCAGGAATGGTAGGGAACCGCTGCGTCGGGTCCGTGATTCCGGGTCTATAGCATCGCAGGCGATCAAAAAGGTGCGCCGTCCTCGGGGCTTTCGACAGCAATGGGCGGAGGAGTTTGGAAAGGGGGAACGCGGCGGGTAGCAGATCACGCTGGAACGAAGAATTCTTCGGACGCGACACAGCGCGTCCCTACCAGCGCTGGGTGCTGCGGTGTCTCTGGAAAACAACTGCAAACCATCGCAAACAACCGCCAACTTCCCCTCCCCCTACCTCTTCCGCAGCACCAGCAGCACATCCGCGTAGCTGTCGTCAAACTTGCGCGGTTCGCTCAGGTCATACGTGAAGTCGTAGCATTCCAGGTACTCCAGCTCGGGCACCTTGCGCAGGAGGGCACGCAGTTGCGCGGCGCTGTAGGTGCGGAACTGCCAGCGCGTCTCCTGCGTGTGCGTGCGGCCGCTGTCGGTGATCTTGAGGCGGGTGCGCAGCTGCTCCAGGCGCGTCTTGCGGTCGGCCTGCCAGGTGTGGGTGTTGCACACCACGGCAATGTTCCCGCGCCTGGCCACCCAGCGCTCGTGCTCGTCTTCTTCGCGGTCGTAGTCCGTGAGGTGCAGGCCCAGGAAGAACACGCCGCCGGGGCGCAGGGTGGCGGCGACGCGGCGCAGGCACTCGGCGGCATCCTTTTCCTTGAGCAGGTACTTGAAGGTGCTGACGAGGCAGTGTGCCAGGTCAAAGCCGCCCTTCACCCCTTTGGGCAGGGTGAAGCTCTGCATCCAGTCCTCCCACAGGCGTGCCTTCAGCCCCGCCTTTTCCAGCCGCTGCTGGGCAAAGGCGATCATGTGCGCATTGCCGTCGAATCCGCTCACCTCCCAGCCGCGCCGGGCCAGCTCCAGCGCCAGGCGGCCGCTGCCGCAGGCGGGCTCCAGCAGGCGGTGCCCCTTGGCGGGCGTGGCGTACTTGGCGTAGGCCTCCTCCAGAAAGTCCGCCTCGCGCACGGTGCCGTCGTCAAAGACGATGTCGTAATAGAGGGGCGTGTCGTACCAGTCGCGCTGTTCGGGGGGCATGGGGGGGGAGGATGGAGCAGCCGGGGAGAAGGGCGACGCGGAGACAGGTTTGAAATACTTTAAGCTACCTCAAACAGATGTGAAATGGGTCTAGACACCTGTGGGGTTGTACTCTGGGAATGGGTCTAGAGCTGGGCACCATTCCACGCCCCGGCGGCGAAGGCGCTCTCGACCACCTCGGCGGCTCTAGTGGCGTCCCAGTCGGCGAACGTCGACAGCAGGCGGGTCTCAGCCTCGGCGGCTGTGGTGCTGGTGAGAAGGATGTCCCGGACGGGCGCGAGGCTCCCGCGATAGGCCTGCGCGATGCTCGCGGCAGCCTCGCGGGAGATGGACTGCACCGCCGTTTCGGCGTCGCTGACCACTGGCAGGGCTGAAAGGGTCTTGACCATGCCTGGCACCGGCGCGGCTGGCGTGGGGGCTGGGTCTCGCTCGATCTCCAGATTCACGCGCTTGCTCAGGGCGGGCAGGCTCTTGTCTGCCACGCGGAGGCCGGCGGCTTTGAAATCCTTCAGCACGGTGGCGGTAACGGTGTTTTCCTCGGCCACCTCGCCGCCAAAGGTCAGGAACGGCACCGAGCCCTTGAAGTTGTTCAAACGCAGCCAGGGCTTGAACAACTGGGCGCGGATGGTCTGCGCCAGCAGCTTCTTGTCAAACGTGCAGATGTCATCGCGCACCTGGCCTTGCAGGCTGCTCGCGCCACCACCCAGGCCCGTGGGGCTGGCGGTGCTTGAAAGGGTCTGGCCCAGCACGAGGCGGGACATCTCATCATTGCAGGCGTTGAAGAATTGCTGGTACGCAGCCGCGCTGTCTCCGGTCGCGGCCTTCATCAGCTCGATCTGCGTCCCGGTGGTCACGACCACGCCGCCGATTTTCGTGCTCAGGCGGAATGCCTGTTCGAGCACCTGTCGGCTGCGGTTGTCGTTCTTCTCAAATTTGCCCACCATGAAAGGCGTGCCGTACTTGTCGAGAAAGCGCACCCACCACTCACGGTCCATCACCTTGAGGAAAAACCACCAGACCAGCGAGCGCATGGGGCCGCCCCAGTTGTCCGGCGTCTTGAGCAGGTGCCCCCGGTGCGTGATGTAACGCTGTGAGTCCGGGCGGAAAAACTTACCGTCCGGCTTGCGCGTAGTGGGGTTGATCTCGCCGAGCTCCAGAAAGCCCTGCGTCCAACGGAACAGGTAATCCGGCACGGGTGCGATGTCCGCCCAGTCATAGACCAGGCCAGGAACCTCCGCCGGCTTGTAGGTGCGTTCCACCATGGCCAGCGGCCAAACCGTGCCCCAGAGCAGATCCGCGCACAGGCCCATGAAATCCGGCAGGCGGTCCACTGCTGCCTTGATGGCCTCCGCTGCTGACACGTCGTCCGGGTTCTCCGGGTTCACGGGCGAGATCATGGGCTCATCGCCCAGCACCGCAAGAAACCGCGTGTTGATGACGCCCTGCAGATGGCTGTCAGCGATTAGGCAGTCCCGGTAAATGCTGAAGAGCTCCCACGTCGTGCCCTGTTCGGCGTTCTGGATCGCCGCATGCAGGCGGTCGGCATTGAGCGCCAGCAGCGTGCTGGGCATCTCATTGCGGTAATCATTCACCGTCTGGATCTGCTGCGGAAGATAGGTGTTTTCCAGCTCGGTGATGCGTGCGAGCAGATCGGCTTTGGTGGGTTGTTTGGAGGTGGTTTTAGCCATGGTCTAAGACTGCCAGAAGATGCTCATTAAAAATCTCTCGCCTGCGCAGTTGCGT
>CAILZI010000210.1 GCA_903838675.1 uncultured Verrucomicrobiota bacterium | reverse complement strand
TCAGCCAGCTTCTGCGTGCCTTCTGTCTCTATGAGAAGGACGTCGAATACGTGGTCGAGGAGAACAAGGTCATCATCGTTGATGCGCAGACGGGTCGTAAGATGGCCGGACGCCGCTGGAGCGATGGCCTGCACCAGGCCGTGGAAGCGAAGGAAGGCGTGCAGATCGACGCCGAGACGCAGACCCTGGCCACCATCACCATTCAGAACTACTTCCGCCTCTATCAAAAGCTGGGCGGCATGACCGGCACGGCTGAAACGGACGCCGCCGAGTTCCATGACATCTACGAGCTCGATGTGCTCACCATCCCGACGAACCGTCCGGTGAAGCGCAAGGACCACAACGACAGCATCTACAAGACACGCCGCGAAAAATTCGCCGCCGTGATCGAACTGATCCGCGAACTCAACGCCAAGGGCCAGCCGATCCTCGTCGGCACCGCCAGCGTCGAAGCCTCGGAAATGGTCTCGCGCATGCTCAAGCTGCAGAAGATCACGCACAACGTGCTCAATGCGAAGTATCACCGCCAGGAGGCTGAAATCGTCGCGCGTGCCGGACATCGTTCCGCCGTGACGATCTCCACCAACATGGCCGGTCGTGGTACGGACATCAAGCTGGGCGAAGGCGTCTCCGAACTCGGTGGCCTCTTCGTGCTGGCCACGGAGCGCCATGAAAGCCGCCGCGTGGACCGCCAGCTGCGCGGACGTTCCGCACGTCAGGGTGACCCAGGTGAGAGCAAATTCTTCCTCAGCTTTGAAGACGATCTGATGCGCAACTTCGGCGCCGCCGAGCGCATGACGAAGATGATGGAACGCTTTGGCATGAAGGAGGGTGAAGAACTGCAGCACCCCTGGCTCAACCGCAGCGTGGAAACCGCGCAGAAGCGGGTGGAACAGCGCAACTACGTCTGGCGCAAGCGCGTCCTCGAATACGATGACGTGATGAACCAGCAGCGCGAAGTCGTGTATGAATGGCGCAACGACGTGCTCAACAGCAACGACACCCGCATCCTCATCAACGAGGCCGTGGAAAAGGGCATCACCGAACGTCTTGGGGCCTACGTGCCGAAGGACATCAAGGGCGATGACGTGGCCGACTACGATGGCCTGCTTGCCTGGGTGAACATGACCTTCCCGGTTGGCCTGAAGACGCTGGATGATGACTTCAAGGCGCTCGATTTCGAAGCCAAGTCCGCCTTCCTGAAGGACAAGATCCTCGGTGCCTACGAGGTGAAGGTTGGCAACGCCAATCCGACCGCCTTGCAGGAGATCGAGAAAATGATCCTCCTCAACGCCATCGACCGTCTGTGGCAGGAGCATCTGTATGCGCTGGATGCCTTGAAAGAAGGCGTCGGTCTGCGCACCTACGGCCAGAAAGATCCGCTCATCGAGTTCAAGCAGGAAGCCTTCACGATCTTTGCGGAACTGATGACCAACATCAATGGCGAAGTCCTTGGCAACCTCTTCCGCAGCACGCAGCAGCTGGCCGCGTTTGAGCAGTTCCTGGCCCAGATGGCCTTGCAGGGTGGTGAAAACGAAGCCCCGCAGCGCCGTGAAGCAGAGGAAGAGGAGAAGCCGGAAGCCGCCCCCAATCCGGGCCGCGATGGCCCCCGCCTCATCCTCCCTAGCAGTGCCGCCAAACCCAAGCCTAAAGCCGCCCCCTCAACTGTCGGACGCAACGACCCATGCCCCTGCGGCAGCGGGAAGAAGTACAAGCAGTGCTGCGGACGGCTGGCGTGAGTGAATGCAATGCGAGACCGAAAGCATGGTGTGAAGCAGTGCTCAGTTGCGCAGCAACGGGGCTAAGGAGCGGCACCGCTTCCAATCTACGACAAGGTTAATACCAAACTCATGGTGCTACCATGACAAGATCACGTTTGAGCCGAAGACGGGAGCGCTACGTCTGGTGTTAACCGGGACCCTGGTTAAGGGGCCTGCTAGTGTCTCCAAAACGTCAGTGTCGCAAGACAGCGGTTGATGATGGTCTTGAAATCAGAAGGGCGAGGTCCGTTCTGCTGCAGAGAAGACTTAATGACTGAGGTCGGGGGCCCCGGTGCGGTTTTTATTGGAACATGAGCGCAGTTTTGTGAGGCGCGTTCGAAGATTCTGGGACGCATCGCGGCCCAGGACTCGCCATTGGTCCATGCAGTTACTTTGGATCGAAAGTTTCCGGGATAGCGCTGTCCCAATACGGTGCCAACGGTCAGGCCGGTGTCAAGGAAGCGGCCGTTCATTTCTTTGATCACGGGGACCATGAGGCGCAGTGCGTAGTCGTTCTTCGGGGCAGGGCATGATTCCCAGGTGGTTTCGGCGGCGCGCAGGACGACGGAGCCGGGCCGGCGGCGTGGCTCGACGAGTACCTTGCGCGTCCAGGCAGGGCCTGCCTCCGCGTCTTGGATGGCAAGACCGGTGAGATCCATCCAAAGGCGGCCGCCATCAGGCAATGGCAGCGGTATTAGGTCTGCAGGGTCAAAAGAATCCAGCAGGCCTATGCCGCGCGCGTCAGCGCGCACCTGCCACAGCCTGCCCTGGGTGCCGAATGAGGGAATCTCGCGCCGGATCTTCAGCAGGAAGGTTTTGGGCAGGCCCCATTGTTGCATGAGCCAGCACAGGCAGTCATAGGCACCTGAATCAATGGCGATGGCAAAGTCCTGTGGGGTCAATCGCAGCGGCATGCCTCGTGAGTGGAAGTGCCGCAACCGCTCCAGATCGTCGCCGTCAAGAAAAGTGGACAGCATCGTTTCGCAATTACAGCCCATCATGCTGGCCAAATGGATGAACCACGCTGACTCATATGGATGAACCACAGGCAGTCCCCGCCCCAGTCGCTCGGCTCTGTCGAAATCAGCCTGCCCACATTTGCTGTGCGGGAATTTTTTCCATTCGATTTTGCCGCCAGGAGTCGGCGGGCTTAGTTTCTCGACGTCGTCCCCAGGTTCAAAAGGAACACCCAAGTCCAGCATGCGGTCTGCCAGTTGATACTTTTCCCTGCTGATGGCCAGGAAAAGAGCTTTGCCGTGGCGTTCGTTGGCACCCTTGAAAAAGGGCGTGAGCAGGAGGTCGATGAGCTCTCGATCGTTTTCTGCAATCGCATAGCTTAAGGCGGTGAATTTCTCATTGCTGCAGGATTCGAGCACCCAGATGCGGAGGTTCGGACTTGCCCCGGCGGCCAGCGCAAGACGCTGCCCTGCGTGGTAACGCCGCAGGATGGCGGCCTCCAGCACCATGTCGATGACCCGGTGGCTCAGGTAGCCCACGACATCAAAATCACGAGTGTCCCTGGTCCAAAACTGCCGGACGTAAGGCTCCATGCGTTCGATGTATTCACCCAGGCGCGACGCACCGTGGTCGAGAATCCCAGCAAGCAGGTCCTGCTCCTCTCTTCTGATCGCGCAGCAGGCTATTTCCAGTACGCTCGCCGCATCTGGAATTGCGTCTGGGAGATGCGCCAGCAGCCATGTTTTGACCCTCAGAGCTTCAGTGTGGGCTGAATCCTTAGGTGGCGCGTATTTGCGCCATCCCGCAAATACATCCTCATAAACAATCTCCAGATTTGCGATGCCTGCCAGCAGCCTGCCGCGTGCCTGCGGTGTCAGCTGCGCCCAGCACGCCTCTGCGAGGCGATGCAGCCCGTAAGAGCCCACCTCCCAGGCATGGATCTCCACGTAGGGTGTCAGGGAACCAAGGAGTGTGGGATCCAAGCTGGCTGCGTGGGCAAGTGCACGCCATTCTGTCCTGAACTGCAGTTGGTCCATCACAGACGGCCCGCTGTTGCTGTCGTCCAACCGGGACAAGACAGTGTAGTGAAGCCAGCGGAACCAGCCGCGGGGAGTCTCAGGTTCTGCTGCTGCCACCCGTGCAAGCCAATGCGGCCAGTCCTTCGTGGCCGTTGCTTGCATCCATTGCCGCGCCAGATCTTGATAAAATACGCGCTCATTGCCCTCAATGTCTGTGCCGGTGGAAGATCTGACCCAAGGAAAGCTGCCCTCCGCGTGATAAGTGCGGATGCACCTGGCCAAGGAGGGATCCTGCGCGTGCCGGTTATCGAGCCATTGAAACATGATCTCACGGCAACGTGATTCGGCCTGTTCCCGAGTGGCGTGAACGCTGTCTCGTACCGGACCTTTTTTGGCAGAGGCCGACGATGCAGGCGCACCTAAGATCACATGATACTGGGAATCTGAAGCGCTCATTTTGGGAGTCATTTTTCACAAATGGGCATCGAATGCAATACTGCTGCGGCAGATCAATTGCGCTGCCCGGCCATGGATAATCATCTTTCTTGACGCTCATGCGGCCAATCCTCATGATGAGCGGCCATGCTGACCCGCCCACTTTTCGCCGTTCTCTTTTCGCTCTCGCTCACTGCTCTGGCGGTGGATGACTACAAGCTCGGGCCTCTCTCGCAGGAGAAGCCGGACGTACCCAAAGGGAAGGTGATCCCGATGCCGGTGCATGAGTCGAAGATCTATGCGGGCACGAAGCGTGACTGGTGGATCTATGTGCCGGCGCAGTGCAAGCCCGAGCAGCCGGCGAACCTGATGGTGTTTCAAGACGGGCATGACTACGTGGGCCTGAAGGGCGCATGGCGCGTGCCGGTGGTGTTTGATAATCTCATCGCCAGCGGGGGCATGCAGCCGACGATCGCGATCTTCATCAATCCGGGGCACAGCGGCGATGTGAAGCCGCAAAGCGCGTGGAAGAACAACAACCGGGGCAAGGAGTACAACACGCTGGGGGATGTGTATGCGCGCTTCCTGCTGGAAGAAATCATTCCGCAGGTGCAGAAGGATTATAAGCTCACGGAGAATCCTGAGGGCTGGGCCATTGCGGGAGCGAGCAGCGGGGCCATCTGCGCCTTCACGGTGGCGTGGGAGCGGCCGGACAAGTTTCGCAAAGTGTTCTCCACCATCGGCAGCTACGTGGATCTCGCAGGCGGCCATGTCTATCCCTCCATCATCCGCCTGACCGAGCGCAAACCGTTGCGTGTGTATCTGCAGGACGGCAGCAGCGATCTCGACAATCCCTACGGCAACTGGCCGCTGGCAAACCAGCAGATGGCCAAGGCGCTGGCCTACCAGAAGTACGATTACACTTTCACGTTTGGCGACGGCGCGCATAACAGCAAACAGGGTGCGAGCATCTTCCCGGAGGCGATGAAATGGCTGTGGCGGAAGTGAAAAACATGGGCCGGAAGCCTAATTGGACTGGGCAACGCGCCAAAAATGCGTTCGAAGGCCAATTTTCATTGTGAATAACTTGGTTTCTACCTTGACACATTCTCCAATCCTCTTACCATCGCGGCCCCTTCTTTCCCAGTCGGAAGATATTTCGTACACAGCACTCAATGAAGACGTTTTCAGCAAAAGCCCAGGAGCAGAACCCCACATGGTGGGTCATCGACGCCAAGAACCAAATTCTTGGAGACGTCGCCGTCACCGCAGCCAACCTCCTGCGCGGTAAGAACAAGCCTATTTTCACCCCACACGTTGACACGGGTGATTTCGTGGTCGTCCTGAACGCCGCCGAAGTCCGCCTCAGCGGGAAGAAGGAAACCCAGAAGATTTACACCTCGAAGGCTGGCTACGTCGGCAATCAGAAGATCGAAAACGTCGAGCGCGTGCGTGCCCGTCGTCCACAGCTTCTCGTTGAGCGCGCTGTGAAGGGCATGGTCCCCCACAATCGTCTTGGCCGTGCGGTCATGGGCAAGCTGAAGATCTATGAAGGTTCCGCTCATCCGCATGAGGCGCAGAATCCAAAGCCTGTCGTCATCGCCTAATCCTTTCCCACTGTTACTTATAGCATGAGCAAGCCTCTCAAAACCGCCACCGGCCGCCGCAAGACCGCCATCGCCCGCGTCTTCATCCTCGAAGGCTCCGGAAGCATCACCGTCAACGGACGTGACTTCGAAGAATACTTCCCGACCGTCGCACTGCAGAACCAGATTCTGTTCCCGCTGGCCCTCACGAATTCCCGTCAGACCTATGACTTCAAGGTGAACGCAAGCGGCGGTGGCAGCACCGGCCAGGTGGGTGCCGTCCGTCTCGGCATCGCCCGCGCTCTGATCGGAGTGAATCCTGAGCTTCGCGGCGTCCTCAAGCAGAATGGTCTGCTGACCCGTGACTCCCGCGCCAAGGAACGTAAGAAGCCAGGTCGCCCAGGCGCCCGCAAACGCTTCCAGTTCTCCAAGCGTTAATCGACCGTTTTTTCAGCTCGATGTGTGCAAAGCCCCGCCCTGTGCGGGGTTTTGTTTTTTCTGTCGCTGGCGGCGGGAATTCGCGCCAAACTCCACCTTATGTCCTCAGGTCATCTCCTTGTTCTTGGCGCCAGCGTCATCTGGATCTTGTTCTGCATGCGCTTCTGGTATGCCATCGACCGGGAGCATCCCTGGCAGCGGCGTTTCATCGCCATCGGTGCCGGCATCGGCGGCGGCCTGATTTACCTCATCGGGGTGATGATGCTGCAGATGCTCAAAGAGCCACCGCCGCCGCCCGTGGATGAGGAGACGGAGATCCGGGTGTCTCCGCGCAAGAGTGACGCCGCCCCCAAGTGAGGGGCATTGCGGGAGAGATTACTCCGCGTCGCCAAATCCTGAAGTCACCAGTTCTTCGAGGTCAGCCACGGCTGCCTCCGCGTCATTGCCGTCGGCGATGATTTTGATCGTCTCGCCACGGCCAGCAGCCAGCATCATGAGGCCCATGATGCTTTTGCCATTCACAGGCTCGTCGTCTTTTTCCACCCAGACATCACACTGATACTTGCTGGCACGTTTGACGAACTGCGCCGCCGGGCGTGCATGCATGCCCATTTTATTGCGGATCGTCAGTTCTTTTTGAATGCTCATGGGGGTGAGGGAAGGTGCTGCAGTTAACCTAATTGATCATCTGTCATCTTTTTCAACAACCTTTGGTCAAACTCTACCGCACTATTGTAGCCAAAGGTACGCAGTTTGAAATTAATTGCGGCCAGTTCGATCAGGCCGGCCACATCGCGGCCCGGTTCCACGGGCAGCGCCACACGACCGATCTTGAGGCCCATGATCTCGCGGGTGTCGCTGGAATCCCCCACGCGCTCCAGATCTTCGGTCTTGGTGCCGCGCACGAGTTCCACGATCAAATCCAGCCGTTTGCTGAGGCGTACGGCGCTGACGCCAAAGAGCGCGGCCACGTTGAGAATGCCCAGGCCGCGGATTTCGATCATCCCACGGGTGATGTCCGGGGCGGAGCCTATGACCTCACGGTCTTCGATCAGGCGGAGCCGTACGGCGTCATCCGCCACGAGGCTGGCTCCACGCTGGAGCAGCCCGATGACGCTTTCACTCTTGCCGCAGCCGCTGTCTCCTTGAATGAGCACGCCGAGGCCCTGGACGTCCACCAGACAGCCATGCACCAGCAGGGTAGGGGCAAAGGCCCACTCCAGCTTGATGGTGGCCGCATTGAGGAATTTCATGGTCATCATGCTGGTCTGGAAGACCGAGATGCCCGCACTGTTGGCGATCTGGACCAACTCATCGTCAATACGATGCCCGCGAGCCACGACGACGCAGGGGATGTCCCAGGAGCAGAGCTGGCTGAAGCGCGCCACGCGCAGCTTGGGGTCCAGACCTTCGAGAAAGGAGCATTCCGAGTTGCCGATGACCTGCACCCGCTTGTAGGCGAAGTAGGTGAAGAAGCCGGAAAGCGCCAGCCCGGGGCGGTTGACCGAGGGTTCGTTGATTTTCCGGGTGAACCCCACATCACTGCCAACCAGCTTTAGCTTGAGCGATTTTTCATTCAAAGAGAAAAACTCACCCACCGTCACCGATGAGGGGCGTTTGACTTTGGTTGGTGGAGGCATGTCTTGACATTAGGCTAAGCTTCTTGGCCACAGCAACGAAAAACCAACTCGCACTGGAAAACAGTCCTCAAGCGGTTAAATCATCCACCCCTGAAGCCGCAACCCGCGGCACTGGCTCTTTTACACCTCTCCCATGCCCCGCAAAAAGGAATCCGCTTTCGACTCCGTGGAGTCTGTCCTCACAGACATTCGCGCTGGCCGCATGGTCATCGTGACCGATGACGAAGACCGTGAAAATGAGGGGGACCTGATCTGTGCCGCTGAAAAGATCACCGCTGAAATGGTGAACTTCATGGTGCGGCAGGGCGGCGGCATGCTGTGCGTGCCGGTCTCTCTGGAGATCGCCGAGCGTCTGAATCTCCCCAGCATGGTGCCGGAGAACCGCGAGGCCTTCCGCACCGACTTCACCGTGACCGTGGATGCGGCCAAAGGCATCAGCACCGGCATCAGCGCTGCTGACCGCTGTCGTACGATCCGCCTGCTGGCCGACGCCAAATGCAAGCCCGAGGACTTGGTGCAGCCCGGCCACATCAATCCGCTGGTGGCCAAACCGGGGGGCGTCCTGCGTCGTGCCGGCCACACCGAGGCTGCCGTGGATCTGGCCCGCCTTGCGGGGCTGCGCGAAGCCGGGGTGCTCATCGAGATCATGAACGCCGACGGCACCATGGCGCGGCTGCCGCATCTGAAGAAATTTGCCAAGAAACACGGCCTCAAGATGTGCAGCATCGCCGACCTGATCGCGCACCGCCGACTGAGTGAGAAGCTCGTCGAAAAGATCGAGGAGGTGGACATGCCCACCGACTTTGGCGTTTTCAAACTGCACCTCTACAAGAGCAGCCTCGACGGCGTCCATCACGTGGCCCTCGTCATGGGGGACATCAAGCCTGACGAGCCCGTGCTCGTGCGGGTGCACAGCGAGTGCCTCACCGGGGATGTGTTTTCCTCACGCCGCTGCGACTGCGGCAGCCAGCTGCATGCCGCGATGAAGCACATCGCCACGGCAGGGAAGGGGATCATTGTTTACATGCGCGGTCACGAAGGACGCGGCATCGGCCTGCACGGCAAGATCATGGCCTACAAACTCCAGGAGCAGGGCTTTGACACCGTGGAGGCCAATCTGAAACTTGGCTTCCCCATGGACCTGCGTGACTACGGCATCGGTGCACAGATCATCTCCGACCTTGGAGTGAGAAAGATCCTGCTCATGACCAACAACCCGCGCAAGGTCGTCGGGCTCGAAGGCCACAAACTCGAAATCGTCGAACAAGTCCCTGTCAAATCAACGCCCAAACCCGAGAACGCCCGCTATCTCGAAACGAAGAAGAAAAAAATGGGCCACAAGCTTTAGACTCATGTCCAATTACGCCTCCAGCCGACCACGCCCCACCCAGGATCCGATTAACATCGCGATCGTCGCCTCATTGTACAACAACCAGTATGTCCAAGGCCTGCTCAATGCCGCCAAGGAAGAGATCGAAGTGATCGCACCCAATGCTTCCATTGATGTGTATCGCGTGCCCGGCGCCTTTGAGATTCCGGTCTGCGTGGAGCACGTGCTGCGTGGCAGCTCGCCGGATGCCGTCATTACTTTGGGTGTCATCATCCGTGGCTCGACTGAGCATGCCGATCTCGTCGGTGCTTCGGTCACCGATGCGCTGCAGCAGATGGCCGTCAGGCACTGCATTCCCGTCATTCATGAAGTGCTGCTGGTCAGCACGGAGGAGCAGGCGGAGGAACGCTGCCTGGGCGCGACAATCAACCGTGGCACGGAAGCCGCGCAGACCTGCGTCAAAATGATCAACCTGTTCGGCAAAATGAAATCCAGCTTTGCCGGCGAACCCATCGATCACGCCTAACATCATGGGAAGACGCCGCGAAGGCCGCGAGGCCGCCATTCAATTTCTCTTTGCCCGTGATCTTCAGGGGGTGGAAAAGCCTGGGGAACCGGAGGACTTCTGGACGCTGCACAGCGCGAAGACCTCCACCCGTGCTTTTGCTGAAAGCCTGATCCAGGGAGTGCTCAAGCATCAGGAGCAGATCGACACGGGGATAACCGGGCTGCTCGAGAACTTCAGTTTCGAACGCCTTGCCGCCGTGGATCGCAACGTGCTGCGCGTGGCCTCCTACGAACTGCTCTACTGCCCGGAGGTGCCCACGCCCGTGATTTTGAACGAGGCCATCGACATCGCCAAAGCCCTCAGCGCCGGGGAGTCCGGCTCCTTCGTGAACGGGGTGCTCGACAAGCTGGCGAGATCACTGCGCAAACCTGGAGCCCCTGCTCCCGCACCCCAAGCCTCCTAGTTTTCCCGATGGCCGGTTTTTTCAAATCACTCATCCAGCGTTTCACCAAGCCCGACATCGACTGGGATGAACTGGAGGCCTCCCTGATCTCCGGGGATCTGGGACCGCGTCTGGCGATGCAGATCGTGGCTGATCTCAAATCACGCCAGCGCACGCTGCACGGGGCCGACATCGTGCAGGTGGCGCGTGAGCATGTGCGCAAAATTTTGACCGAGTCCGTGCCCGCTCTCGAACCGATCCCCGGAAAGCCCAAGGTGCTGCTCATCGTGGGGGTCAACGGCACAGGCAAGACCACGAGCACGGCGAAGCTGGCGAGCATTCTCCACAAGCGCGGCCACAAGGTGGTGCTGGCCGCCGCAGACACCTTCCGCGCAGCCGCTGTGGAGCAGCTCACGGTCTGGTCTGAGCGCCTGCAGATTCCTATCGTCAAAGGACCGCCGAATGGAGATCCGGCATCCGTCTGTTTTGACGGTTATGAAAAGGCGGTCAAGACGGAGGCTGATTTCCTCATATGTGACACCGCCGGGCGTCTGCACACCAAGCACAACCTGATGGAGGAGTTGAAGAAGATTCACCGCATCCTCGGGCGCAAAGACGCCGAGTCACCGCATGAAGTGCTGCT
Source organism: uncultured Verrucomicrobiota bacterium (assembly GCA_903838675.1). Classification (GTDB taxonomy): domain Bacteria; phylum Verrucomicrobiota; class Verrucomicrobiia; order Verrucomicrobiales; family Verrucomicrobiaceae; genus Prosthecobacter. The sequence continues at coordinate 11,854 of CAILZI010000210.1, read as the reverse complement.
CGTCTGTGATGCGACCACGGGCTCCAATGCCTTGCAGCAGGCACGTGAATTCAACAAGGCGATACCATTGACTGGTGTCATCGTCACCAAGCTGGATGGAAGTGGCAAAGGCGGGGTGCTTGTGGCGATTCAGCAGGAACTCGGCGTGCCCACCCGCTTCATTGGCCTGGGGGAACGCGTGGAGGATTTTCAGGCCTTTGATTCGAAAAGGTTCGTGGAAGAACTGCTCTGAGAAGCAGCGATTGGTCAAAATTAGTACCTTTGGATGGTACTTTGGTATCTTTGTGGCCGAACTGAATTTTCATCCCAAGAATTATATTGTCGAATCGGTATGGCTTTCGCTAAGTAGCTGCGCCCGCGTTTCAATACATACCTTGGAGGAAATCAACAGTGACGTTCAAATGCCCCTCATGCGACATGCAACTCAAAGCCGAGCCGGAGATGGCAGGCAAAATTGTCCGCTGTCCTGGCTGCAATACGAAGCTGAGCATTCCAGCCATCGCGACCTCATCGCTGCCACCACCATCGGGTCTGCCTCCTCCTAGCAGCGTTATTCCTCCTGCGCCTGCGTCCACTGACCACGACCCTTTTGGTGCCGCCGAATATGAGCATGGAACATCAGCTCCTGATCAGGTGCCCGCAACCGGCACGCCTGAGCGTGGAGAGCGTGGCGGCTGGGAGGAAATTGATCCGACGAATCCCAATGGTTTTCTGAGCTTCGGGATCGGCTTCGTGCTGTTCCTGGCGTGGATTGGCATTCTGTACCCGTTCAAAGCGCCGGACAGCGTCTCACCGGCGACGTACACGGGCATGCAGTTCATCGCTTCGCTGTTCTTCAAGCACATGCTGGTGAGCTTCATGAACACGCTGTTTTTCACGTGGTCCATGTCGATCCTGTATTTGAAGATGCAGAAGCTCAACCATCAGCGCAAGGCCCTGCTGCTGGACGTGCTGCCCTGGGAGCTTGGCGCCGAGATCAACCGCGACAACGTGGGCCAGTTCATCGACCACGTTTACAAGCTGCCTCACCGTCTGCGTGACAGCATGATGGTCAACCGCATCCGCAAGGCCCTGGAGCTGTTTGAGGTGAAGCAAAACGCCGGTGACGTTTCGAACATGCTCTCCAGCAATTCCGACATCGACAGCATGCGCATCGGGGGCAGTTACTCGCTGCTCAAGGCGTTTCTCTGGGCGATCCCGATTCTGGGATTCATCGGCACCGTCATCGGTCTGTCTCACGCCATCGGCGGCATGAACTTCAGCAACATGACGGACATCAAGCAGGTGACTTCAACGCTGGGAGCCGTGACCGGCGGCCTGGGGACTGCATTTGATGCCACCCTGCTCGGCCTTGTGCTGGCCATGACATTGAACTTTCCGCTCAATGGCATGATGAAAGCGGAGGATGACTGCCTCAATGACATCGACGCGTTCTGCAATGAAGTGCTGCTGCCGCGCCTCAATGATGGTGGCAGCATCGCCGGCGGAGACACGGCAGGATTGATGGACACGCTGGTCAAGGCGGTGGCGAATGCTCAAAAGGATTTCCTCGTGGATCTCAACGCCCTGTCGAAGCAGATCAAGGAGCAGGCTGACAATCTGGACAAACGCGCCGCCGCGCATCAGCAGCGTGTGGACGCCGAGTTTGCCATGACGCTGAACCGCATGCGTGAAGACATGACCAATGCCATGAAGGACAGCGTGAAGACCACCACCGACTACACGCGAGCCCTGGCCAGCGGCATCCAGTCATTGAACACCCTGCTGTCCGAACTCGGCGGCAAGCAGATCTTGATTCATCAGGTGAAGAAAAAGGGCTGGTTCAGCAACAAATAGCCGATTCAACCTACGATCATAGATCATGGCAAAGCGCCGACATGCCGCCAAAGACGAGATCCTGCTGGTCCCGTTTCTGGACATCCTGTGCTCGCTGATCGGGGTGCTGATTCTCATCATCGTGGTGCTCTGCGTATCGCAGACCCAGCAGACGGAGGGGCGCACTCCGGAGGATGTGCAGATGGCGCAGGACGCCAAGCGCATGCGGCAGGAGATTGTGGAGCGCAAAGCGCAGGACGTCATCCTCAAGGAAAAGCTGGCGTCACTCGATCAGCTGAAAAAACAGATCGACGAGAAGGAGCAGCGCTTCATCAAGCTACGCAAGCTGATCAACACCTCCAAGGATCTCCAGGAGGAGAACCTGAAGATCAGCCAGAAGATGCAGAAAGAGCTGGATGATCTGATGCTCGAAATCGAAGGCATGAAGCAGCAGCAGGCGGAGAGCAAAAAAGAAATCGCCGCCCTCATGGCCGAACTCAAGAAGCGCGAAGTGTCGCCGGACAAGAAGGTTCCGCCTGTGATCGTGCAGCCCTCCGGCAGCGGCATGCCGGCAGATACGGAAGTCTATTTTGTGGAAGCTGGCAGCGGGGCGCTCAAGATCTTGGGTGCCTGGGGGGAGGACTATCGCCTCAGCGCCACGGCGTCGGTGGTGGTGGCTGATGCCGCGTACAATCACTTCCTCACTGAGGTCGCCAAAAATCCCAAGTCGCTCGTGCTGTTTCTCATTCGTGACGACGGGCAGGCCGCCTTTAACAACGGTGCCGGCCGGGCGGAGAACGACTACAAGCTGCGTGTGGGAAAGCTGCCGATTCCCGGGCGCGGTGTGCTGGATCTCGCCTTGTTCTCCAAATATCGCGGCACCATCCCGCCCCCGCCCGCCGCCGTACCTGCCCCTCCAGCGCCAGCGCCCCCTGCGCCCCCGGCTGGAACTCCTCCACCCAAGAAAGCTGCCTGACGCACCATGGCAAAACGCAAACCACATGAAGAGCAGGAACTGCCGTTCGTCGCCTTGATGGACACGATGACGAATGTCGTCGGCGTGCTCATCATTGTGCTCGTCATGGTCGGACTGAGTGTGGCCAGTGCCGTAAAAAAGGTGCTCTCGGACCTGCCACCGGTCACCAAGGAAGAGCTCCAGCAAATCCAGGAACAGGTGAAACAGCTTCCTGAAAAAATCGACCCGCAGAAAGTCGAGGAGCAGCAGAAGCAGGCAGAGACTGAATTCAAACGCGTCATCGAGGAGCTCAAGACCGTCGATACCGCGGACTTGCAGTCGAAGATGAAGTTCATGGATCTCGATGCTTTCCAAAAGCAGCTGGACCAGAGGAGAAAAGACAGGGAGGCGAGCAAGGTCGAGACGGATAAAATGCTGGCAGAGCTGGAGCGCCTCAAGGCGCTGCTAGACAAGACGCATGTTTACCAGCCACCGCCGCCGACCTACGTGCGACTGCCGAATCCGCGCACCTATCCGGAGAAGCCCAATGAGACGCGCATTCTCGTGGCCAAACAAGGGGTGCTGTTCTTCAACCAGCCCAAATTCCTGCAGCCGATTCTCGATGGCATGGAGAAGGTGAAGTCACAGCTCGGGTACCAAAAGGTGGATTACGCGCCGTTTGCCAAGCTGCTTGAAGGCATTCTTGGTTCTCCCGCCAATGCGCAGAAAGCGTGGCCTGAGATCGCTGTTTTGGTGGATCGGGTGCAGATGGAATACGTGGCCCAGGCCTACAAGGCGCTGGTGGCCGGCGGCATCGAGCCCAGCAAGCATTTGCTCAATGACATTGCTGACATCTCCACTCCCACCCGCCAGACCATGCCGGTCGTGGCCGAAGCCATCGTTGCCGCCACCAAAGGGGACGTCACGGCATGGGTCAAACTTGATCCCGCCCGCCCACCCGCCCCGCCAGTGATCAAGGCCAGCGCCGCCAGTGGCAAAATCACCTTCTCCTGGGGCTCCATCACCAAGGAAGTCAAAGCAACACCCAAGGATGTGCTCGGGTACTTCCATGAGCTCGCGAAGGTGCCAGGCATCGAAAATACAAGCAAAGCCCGCACCATCTACGATGGCACCCGCATTCAGGCTCTGCTGCAACGGGCGGCCTCCAGCCCGCTGCTGGCGGGTTCCTATGGCTTCGAGCCCAAGGTGCTGCCCTCCCTGCCTTATGTGCAACTGGCCCTCACTCCCAAAGGCGGCGGCGGTGAAACCATTGAGGCCATGAAGCAGCCCAACTCCCCCTACATCCGCCTCATGCGAGACATCAAGGCGGACCCCAACGGGGTGGCAATCTTCCAGGTCATGCCGGACGCCTTTGAAGCCTACCTGGAAGCCCGAAAATTAGCCGATGAAGTGGGGGTGCCTGCCACCTGGGAATTTCTGGCCAAGCTCGACCTGGTGGTCAATATCACGGGCTATGAGGTTCAGCGCTTGGTTGCCACCCCTCCGCGTGCCACTGCGGGGGCTGCCGCTGCTGTGACCATTGCCCCGCCCAAACGCTCTTTGGATTGAAGCCGGCTGGGCAGGCATCATCCTGACTGTGAGGCGTTTCTGAAGAGCTCGTCATATTACATGCTCTTTTTCAGGAGTTCATGGACAGTCGGAATTCCAGTGGCACTTTCATCTCTCATTTGCGCTCCGATGCCCTCCGCCTCCCCGCCCAGCTCCATCCCTTTATTCGACAAGGTTCGTAAATTTCGTGCTGCGGGAGACCTGCAGGGAGTGCGTGCGGCTGGAATCTATCCCTATTTCCGGGAGATCTCCTCCGCTCAAGATACCGAGGTCATCATCAACGGGCGGCAGGTGCTCATGCTGGGTTCGAACAGCTACCTTGGCCTCACCAACGACCAGCGTATCAAGGATGCCATCTGTCAGGCCGTCCAGAAATATGGCAGCGGCTGTGCCGGATCACGCTTTCTCAACGGCACGCTCGACATTCACGTTCAGCTGGAAGAAGAACTCGCCCAATTGATGAAAAAGCCGGCCGTGCTGCTCTACAGCACAGGCTTTCAGGTCAATCTCGGCGTCATCAGCGCCATCGTGGGCCGTGAGGACTGCATCTTGGCGGACCGTGCCAATCATGCCAGCCTCGGCGCGGGCTGCCAGATGGCCCCCGGGAAGACTTTTCTTTTTTCGCACAATGACATGACGTCATTGGCGCGTCGTCTGGCGCATCTGCCGCCTGAGGCTCCCAAATTCATTGTGGTGGATGGTGTTTTCAGCATGGAGGGGGACATCATCAAGCTGCCCGAGTTGGTGAAACTGGCCAAGCAGTACAACGCCGCCGTCATGGTGGACGACGCACACAGCATCGGCGTGCTCGGTGAGCATGGCTCGGGCACGGCCTCACACTTCGGTCTCGTGGATGACGTGCACCTCATCATGGGCACCTTCAGCAAGTCGCTCGCCAGCCTCGGCGGCTTCATAGCCGGGGATGCGGACACGATTGACTACCTCAAGCATCACTCCCGCCCGCTCGTTTTCAGCGCCAGCATGAGTCCGGCCAATGTGGCCGCCGCGCTCGCCTCGCTGCGCATCATGATCGCCGAACCAGAGCGCATGGTGCAGCTCTGGGCCAACACGGAACGCATGAAGCAGGGGCTGCTCGCCCTCGGTTTCAAACTCGGTGCCACAGAGACCCCCATTCTGCCAGTGTACGTCAACGAAACGATGAAGACCTTCATCTTCTGCAAACGCCTGCAGGACGAAGGCGTCTTCGTCAATCCGGTGATCCCGCCGGGCGTTCCTCCGGGAGAAGAACTGATTCGCGTCAGCCTCATGGCCACCCACACCTATGCGCAGATCGACCGCGCTTTGGAGAAATTCGAGAAGATCGGCAAGGAGCTTGCGATCATTTAAGAGACTACGGTCGATTGAGAATCGAGCGTACCCGTTTAGATCCCCATCACTTTGCGGATGACCCAGTCCAGCAGGCGATCTGGCACGATCCGGACCAGCAAGGAACCCACCACGGAATCAAGCCCCACGGGGTAGCGGGTGCGGGGCCTGCGGGACTCAAGCGCGTGCGTCACCGCCTTGGCGACTCTTTCCGGCGGAATGGCCATGGACGGAACTTTTTCAACCATCTTGCGCAGCGCGACGATGGGCGCTGCATACAGCTCTTCGCACTGCGGCGGCATGCCGACAAAGAGCTGCTCCGCCGCTTCGCGGGACTTGGTCCAGATCGGCGTCTTGATCGCTCCCGGCTCTATGAGCGCGACGTCGATGCCCCATGGGCGTAGTTCGATGCGCAGCGAATCTGCGATGGCTTCGAGCGCGTGCTTCGTCGCCCCGTAGCCCGCCAGGAAGGGCTCGCACATAAACCCGGAGTTGGATCCCATCAAAACAATGCGGCCATGACCGGCGCGGATCAGGGGCATAACCGCCTGCGTCACGGCGACCAATCCCAGGACGTTGATCTCAAACTGTCGTTCGAATGCTTCCATTGGCATGAATTCAAGCGGCCCTGCGAGCGCGATGCCAGCATTGTTCACGACGCCCTGCAGTCCTGCCGGACCGCACTGCGTGCTGATGTCCTGCACCACGGTTTTGATTTGCTCGCGGTTGGTCACATCGAGGATGACCGGGATGATCTGCCCCGCAGCCCCTGCTTTGAGAGCCTCGCCATCCGCGATTTTTCGCACCCCGGCGAAGACCCGCCAGCCGCGTCCTGCCAGCATGCGCGAGCAGGCTGCGCCGATGCCCGTTGAAGCTCCGGTGATGAGGACATTGCGTGGCGTGGCGGTGCTGGTGGTAGACATGATTTTAGGGACAGTAAAAGCGTGTGAACGGCTTTGAGTATTCGATGAGCTGCACCTTTGTCGAGTGTCTGTTCCGCCTTTGTTGAAACATGGAAAACGCAAGGGCCTCCGCATTGGCTCATGCACAAAAGACGTACTGAGTGTGAGTTTAAATGAGAAACTATATAAGCGTTACAATAATGTGCGGGCCTGCCGCATGATTGCCTGTGTGAAACATGAGATAGGCTGCCTTCTTGCTGTCCTTGCTGGACATTAGTCAGCAGCCTTCATTCATACCCAGCCTCACCATTGCCTGTCGTCGGAATCCCGCTAAACATCCCCCATGCATTCACGCTTCGTCCTTTGTCTCGCACTGTCCCTCCTGCTGCTTCTACCGGCATGCAATATCAAATATGGCCTGCCCACACGGGGCTACGGTTATCCGGCGGGTTTGTCGATTTTGGCCCCCCGGCTCGGCAATGCTGGCAATTACACGTACTACCCTCGTTACGAGGCCTACTATCACCATGAATCGAAGCAGTTTTATTATCCGAATGGCAAGAACTGGGAGGTGAAACCGACCGTGCTCAACAATTCAGCTCAGGATATTCGAGCCACTCCAGGCGTGCCATTTCAACTCGACGCACATCCTTCAAAGTACCATGAGCAGATCAAGCAGGCCTTTCCCACCACCTGGACATCTGGCAAAGGCCGTTTTGATGAGCCTTACGAGTTTGGCCGTAGCGGCTGGGATCTGGACCGCCGGTAATGTCGAGGGTGATTAAAGCTGAAACGGTACTGGCGGCGTTGAGCGCTTGACCCCTCCCAACCACTGGCCAACTCTCGCCCGCATCATGGATCGTCTCATCTGCCTTCTCGGTCTGGTCGTGTTCGTGGCGCTGGCCTGGGCGCTGTCGGAAAAACGTCGGCTCTTTCCCTGGCGGGTGATGCTGAGCGGACTGGCTCTGCAGCTGATATTTGGCGCGCTGATTCTCCGCACCCGGCTGGGGCACGATTCGTTTGCGCTGCTGGACAAAATGTTCCGCCGTCTGCTGGAGTTTGCGAATGAAGGTGTCGGACTGGTCTTTGGACCGCTCGGGGCACCCGCCACCCTGCAGACCGCGTTTGGGCCGGGCCATAGTTTCATCCTCGCTCTGACGATCACCGGCAGCATCATCCTCGTCTCCGCGCTCTCATCCTTCTTCTACCATTACGGCTTGCTGCAGTGGGTTGTCAAAATAGCTGCCTGGGTGATGCGCCGCGTCATGCGCACCAGCGGCAGTGAAACCCTCGCGGCAGCAGCGAACATCTTTATGGGCCAGACGGAGGCCCCGCTCGTCATCAAACCCTACCTCGCACGCATGACCCGCAGCGAGCTGCTCTGCCTCATGGTCGGCGGCATGGCAACCATCGCTGGCGGAGTCCTCGCGGCCTACGTGTCCTTCGGCATCTCCGCTGGGCATCTGCTCACCGCCTCGGTGATCAGCGCCCCCGCTGCGCTGATGATGTCGAAAATCCTGATCCCCGAGACCGAGGAAAGCGAGACCGCGCACGGTGCCAATAAAACCATCGAACGCGAAACGGAGAATGGCATCGACGCGCTCTGTCTCGGTGCCAGCGATGGCATGAAGCTGGCCATCAATGTCATCGCCATGCTCATCGCCTTTGTCGCGGTGGTGGCCCTGTTTAATTACATGCTCTCCCTTGGCCTGCGTGCCTTCGGTCAAAACGTACCGCAGCCTCTGCAGCTCGTGCTTGGCTGGCTCAATGCCCCCTGCGCCTGGCTGATGGGTGTGCCGTGGTCCGAGTGCGGCCAGGTGGGGGCACTGCTGGGCGAGCGCGTGGTGCTGAACGAATTCCTCGCCTACCTGCACCTCAGTCAGCAGGGCGGAACTCTTTCGCCACGCAGTGCGGAGATCGCGACCTACGCGCTCTGCGGCTTTGCCAACTTCGGCAGCATCGCCATTCAGATCGGCGGCATCGGGGCGCTGGTGCCTGAGCGCCGGGGAGAGCTGGCGCAGCTCGGCATCAAATCCATGCTCGGCGGCCTGCTCGCCTGCTATTGCACCGCTTGTGTCGCGGGATTGCTGCTTTAAAGAGTGGCCTGCATGCCAGCAACCACCGGCCTCCATGTCTCCAACCTCCGCTTTGCCTACTCGGCCGAGGGATTTCGTGTGCATGTGCCGCAACTCGAACTCGCCGCCGGGAAGGCACTGGCTCTGGCCGGGCCCAGCGGGGCAGGGAAGTCCACCCTGCTGCGCCTGCTCACCGGCCTGCTGACACCCACGGCGGGCAGGGTCAGCCTCGGCTCCGCGCAGATGGACGCGATGACCCACGAAGCACGCCGTGCCTTCCGCCTGCAGCACATCGGCCTCGTGTTTCAGGACTTCGCCCTGCTCGATTACCTCACCGTCACCGAGAACATTCTCCTGCCGCATCAGTTCCGGGGAACTGCGGACACGGCAGTACGCACGAAGATGATCGATCTCACCCAGCGCTTGCACATCGACCGTTATCTGGACAAGCGCGTTTCGCAGCTCTCGCAGGGCGAACGCCAACGGGTGGCCGTGGCACGTGCGCTGGTGCATGAGCCTCAGTTCGTCTTTGCCGATGAGCCCACCGCCTCGCTCGATCCCGCGCGTGGCCGCATCGTGGTGGACATGCTGCTCGAAGACACGCGCAGTCGAGGTGCCTGCCTCATCATGGTCACGCATGATCCCAATCTGCTGCCGCTCTTTGATCAAACCGTGCGCATGGAGGATCTCGCCACCGCATGAGGGCCTCCTTCCATCTCGCTGCGCGCTACGTGCTGCGGCATCGCATCCAGAGTGCGCTGCTCGCCGGTGCATTGGGCCTGGTCTTTTCACTGCCGTTGTGTTTGCGCGTTCTGATCGAACATGCCCAGCAGGAACTCCGCGCCCGCGCCGCCGCCACTCCGCAGATCGTCGGCACCCGGGGCAGTGCGCTCGATCTCATGATGACCGCGCTCTATTTCAAGCGCGAGAACCTCCTGCCGCTGCCCTTTGGCGCACTCGCCGAACTGCGGCACAATCACAGCTCCACCGCCATCCCGTTGCATGTGCGCTATCAGGCGCAGGGCGCACCCATTGTCGGCACTGAGCTCGAATACTTTCCCTTTCGCGGCCTGCATCTCGCTGCTGGCAAACAACTCACCCGCCTGGGCGATTGCGTTGTCGGTGCCACACTAGCGAGAGAGCGCGGTCTGCAGCCCGGGGGGCACATCTTCTCCACGCCTGAGCAGGCCTTCGACATGGCCGGTGTGTATCCATTGAAGATGCGTGTCACGGGCATTCTCACTCCAAATGGCACGCCTGATGACGAAGCTCTCTTCGTCGATCTGAAAACCGCTTGGCTCATCGAAGGCCGCTCCCACGGACACGACGACCTGCAAAAGGATGCGTCCGTCGTGCTGAAAAAAGAGGAGGGGAACCTCATCGGCAACGCCGCTGTGCGCATGTTCAACGAAGTGACTGATTCCAACATCGCCTCCTTCCACTTCCATGGGGATGTAGCCACCTATCCCATCAGCGCCGTGATACTGCTGCCGCAGGACGCCAAAAGCGAGGCACTGCTGGCCGGCCAGTTCGCCCGCTCCAAGGAACAGCAGCTCATCCGCCCGCGCGATGAGATGGAAGCGCTGCTCACCCAGCTCGTGCGTCTTGAAGGCTTCGCCGCCAGCGCCCTGCTTCTCACCGCCACCGCCGCGCTGCTCGTCACCGCGCTCGTGTTTGCGCTTTCGTTCCGTCTGCGCCTGCGCGAATTCGCCACCCTCGAAGACGTCGGCGTCTCGCGTATCTCGCTCATCAGCGTCAAAGTGCTTGAAGTCCTAATCGTCGGCCTTGCCGCTGCGGTGATCGGCCTGTTGCTCCTCCAGTTTTCCTCCTTCGCCGCACCGCATTTGCTGCGCTGGGCGCTTTAATGGCCGCAAAAAGACACAAGAAATTCAAAAAACAGACTCTCTTCCTCTCTCCTTTTTACTTTTCACTTACCCCTTTTCACTCGCTGCATGTCCTACCCCATTGACGCCCTCATTTACGCCCTGGATGTTAATCCCGAAATCAGCACCGAAGGGCGTGTGCTTTTCCTGCGTGCCCAGGCACATCCCGCTTTGGAGCACTTCGAAGGCCGCCTCGTCTGCCAGCAAACGTGGAAGCCCAAGGCCAACCTGCTGCAGGCCGCCGGGCATCGCGTGGAGCGCGAGGTTCACGGCGTCTTCGATCTCGTTCTCGTGCTTCCCGATCCGCAACGCGATCTCATGGTGGCCGATCTTGCCCGTGCGCACGATCATCTCGCCCCAGGTGGCGTCCTCATGGCCGCCGTGCACAACGACGCCGGCAGCAAACGCTGCGAGCAGTACCTGCGCGAGGTCGCCGGGAAGATCGAATCCCTCTCCAAGCACCACAGCCGCGCCTTCTGGGCCACCAAACAGGAAGGCAAGCCCTGGAAGGCCGACCTCCTCGAACGCTGGCGCCAGGGGGCTGCCATGCGCCGTATTCTTGACGGGCGCTTCTGGTCACGGCCCGGACTCTTCAACTGGGACCGCATCGACGAAGGCTCCGCCCTGCTCGCCAAACACCTGCCAGACACAATTGAAGGCAATGTGGCTGACTTCGGCAGCGGCTGGGGCTTCCTGAGTGATCACCTCCTGCGCGACTGCCACGACATCGACACCCTCGACATCTACGATGCGGATGGTGACTGCTTCGAGTGTGCCCGGCGCAATCTCGGCCTCGTGCCCACGAAGGTCAAAGCGCATCCGCACTGGCAGGACATCACCACAGGCTTTGAGCGCACCAAGTTTGACACCGTCGTGATGAACCCTCCGTTTCATGAAGGGAAGGAGGCCGATCCCCTCATCGGACTCAAGTTCATCGCTGCCGCCGCCCAAGCCCTGCGCCCAGATGGACAACTTTGGCTCGTCGCCAATCGCCAGCTCCCCTATGAAAACCTGCTGACCGAAGCCTTTTCGCAGATGGACAAGATCGTCGAGACCGGCGGCTTCAAAGTGCTGCACGCACAAAAGCCCATCATCCAGCCCACGTATGTGCGTCGCGGCAAGCGCCGTCGTTGAATCGCACGCAAAGAATCTCAGAAAGAATGCAAAACAGAGGAACAAAGCGTTTGCAAAACAAGGCACCGACTCGATAATCGCGGCCCACTTCGAAAGGAGAATGGGTAGGTACCCGAGCGGTCAAAGGGGGCAGACTGTAAATCTGCTGGCTTACGCCTACGCTGGTTCGAATCCAGCCCTGCCCACCACCTTCAT
>CAILZI010000209.1 GCA_903838675.1 uncultured Verrucomicrobiota bacterium | reverse complement strand
GGGTTGTAGTCGCGGGCCGGTTTCTCCGGCGGCACCGAAAAGCCGGGGTCGGGGTTGTAGTCGCGGGCCGGTTTCTCCGGCGGCACCGAAAAGCCGGGGTCAGGGTTATAGTCATCACCCTGGGGGTGGAGGTCTTTGAGGGTGATGGGTGGCATATACCATGGACTGTTGCCTTCTGGTGCATGCGTGGCGGTGCCGTCATCCGCATCCTCATCGGGCTCGTGCTCCGCAGGGGCTTCCGCCTCGGTGGTCCATGCGGGGCGTGCGGGGGGCGTGGGCGGGGTGGGGGAGGTCGGCGGGCCAGTCCCGTTGCGCGGGCGCAGGTTGCCGTCTTCATCCATGAAGTGCTGCGCGCTGCTCTGGTTGAACTGATGACGGACGACATCGAAGACGCCGCTGGCCTTGGCCGCAGCCACGCCATCCGCATGCGGAGTGCTCAGGCCTGCGGGCACCACAGGCTGCAGCCGGGCTCCGCTGGCCTGCACCCCACGCTGTGGGGGCGGCCCAGTGGGTTCAGCCGGGGCTGCACGCGCCGGATGCGGCAGATGGCTGAAGGCGCGCACCATTCCGCTGCGCTGCATGGGCTGTGTGTCGTCGTCTTCTTCTTCCTCAGCTTGAGGGCGGTTGTCTTCGGGGAGGTGGGAGCTGGCAAAGATAAAGGACATGGATAATCTCTTGGGTCCGAATCTGAGAATGCAAGCTCAAAATATAAGGATATGGTGGTATGTGGTATAAAAAGCTTTCAGAACCAGGCAGCCGAGGCGCGCCACCACCGGGGTGTCGAAAGAAGACCCAGATCTACACACCGCAGAGTGAAGAACGCCGCAGAGCCACACCCAATGAATCCATCTCTGCGGCGTTCCAGCCTCTGCGGTGCGTAGATTGTTTCCACACCTGGTTATGACGATGCCTGCTCACTCCCCCTGCACGTGGCGCGCGGGATCAAAGGCGGGCTGCCGGGGATCAAACTCCCGGCTGCTGGTGAAGTCATCCCGCCGCAGGGTGTGGCGGGTCTTGAGAGGGAAGGGCCGGGTGATGTCGGTGTCAAAACCCACATGGTACTCATGGAAGGGCGCCTTCAGTTTCCAGCCGGTGATCCGGAACAAGAGGTGGGCCTCAGGATCGGCGAACTCAGCGGTCTGCCCGTTGCTGAGGTGGACGGGCGGCTGGCGGGGCGCTTTGGGCACACGCTTCTCGATGCTCCCGGTGACGGTGATCTCATTGCCAGCCGCATGCAGCACTTCAGATTTCAGATGGCAGAGGCTCCAGCGCGCCATGGGATCGGACTTTTCGCTGAAGACCACGGGCTCTTCTTTGCCATCCACAACGATCTGGTGCCCGATGCCCGTGGTGACGGCGGCCGTGTAGCGGTAAGTGGCAGCCGGCGGCGTGCCACACCCGATCAGCACGAGCATTCCAGCGAGGGCGAAGATCCATGGGGTGCAGCGCATGGTGGCGTCAGGGTTTGGGTGGAGGAGGTGGTGGGGATGATGGGGAGAATCTCACTGGCTCTTCTCAATCCCCGCCCACCACTGCTGCAACGCGTCTTTGAGTAGCGCCGCCTTCGCCTTGTCCGACATTGGCAGGGGCTTGCCTTCCAGCAACTCCTTCCCGGCAATGTAGGAGAGATAAACATCCCGCAGCCAGAGGCACAAGGGATCTGTGGATTCTGGCAGAGTGCCGGGCAGCAGCCGGTATTCGTACAGGCCGAGCATATCATGGTCGATGCCGGTATAGGGAATCAACTCCCGGTTTCCCTTGGTTCTGCCCCATGCCCACCTGATTGGAAAGATGTAATCAGCCGCAATGGACTCATGGCTGGCCTGCAGCATGTCAAAATAGCTGACAACGTCCGGCAATGCAGTGGAGCGTGGGTGTTTCATCCATTCGGTCAACAGCCGGTCAGAGACCTCTTCGTGTTTCTTGCCCGCATGGATGATTTTTTGCCTGGCGATGTATTCATCTGCCAGCCGGTCCAGGCGGCGTGCATCGTCCGGCTTAATCCACGGCGCGTAGGGTCTCTGCCCGCCGATCTTACTCATTCTAAAGCCAGCGAAGTACAAGATGAGGCTCTGGCGCAGCCACAGCGCTGACTTCTTTTGAATGGCAGGATCAGACGAATGCAGTGCGTCATAGAGCAAATCTCCAAGCTCGCCTGCATACACCCCCGGCTCGCGTCCTATGACATGCCCGTGTGCCACTTCGAGCTCGAAGAAGGCAGGCCAGAAAGGATAGACCATGAAGCTCCATTGCACTCCTGGCAGCTCATCGCCTGTCGAAAGAAGCCTCCAGAAATGGGCTTTCAACACTTGCTTGTCCAGCTTCCAGCCAAGTGGCGGCAGCAGGAGGTCTTCAAGTTGTGCGATGGTGAGCTGAGGTGCCTGAGCAGGTGGATCGCCTGCGACAGCAGCGGCTCCGCCAATGCAGAGGATGCCAAGGCAAACCAACGCCTTAACGAGTGAGACCGGCCAGAGTATTGAAGCTCGATGGATCTGCATTGTAGTCAAAGGTGGGGGCAGGTTGGTTGTTGTGCTGGCCCGTGGGCTTTTTGAAAGCGGTTGTAGCGTCTTTATAGGCACCTATCTTGCTCCCTTTTTCAAAAGCGCCAATCGGGTGCGCTGAAATATTTACCCCATCGTTCTGGTTGCCGCCAAGGCAAAAAACCTGCGTACCGTCTTTGCTGACGCCGACCACCGTGGCGACATGTCCTTTGTTGTCATGGTACTTGATGTGGTAAATGTCACCAACGTTGAGTCCGGCAGCCGTTGGCCTGATATCTTGTCCCCATTCTTTATTACGCCAGTTTCCAGCCCAACTGGCTGCGTCAGGTGGTTTGATGCCTGCTTTACCCATCGCCTTGCCCAAAGCAGTGCCACACCATGCCGCTGCGGTCGGATCTATTCCGAGAGCCTTGATGAGACGAGGATTTGCAGGGCCGCCTTTCGGCCCCTCCCTCTCCCCGAAATTCTCCGCCAGATGATCCATCCACGGAGCTGACCCACCATGCAGGCGGCTGATGGCGGTGCGCGCCCGGTTTTTAAACTCGTCGGAGTTTTCATCAATGGACTCCGGATCGATGGCGGCTTCTTTCTCCTGCTTGGTGTGATTGATCCAATGAGCCGCCAGCTCGATGGACTCCATGTTTCGCGTGATGGATGCGATCTTCGTCTGGGTCTCCTTGGAGGCGCTGTTCTTGGAATCCAGCAGCGCTTGTCTCTGCTGCCTGTATTGCGCCAAAGATCCGCCTCCTTGCGGGGCAGCGCCTGCTCCCGCATTCTGCCGCGCAGCAGCACCTCCCGGCGCGGGAGGCGTGGGGCCTTGGTCACTCCCCCCCTCTTCTTAGCTCACGCGCTCTTCCTCAGACCACTAATCCTTGTTATAGAAGTAATACAGCATGCCGCTTTTGCCGTCGGCATTGGGGGAGAGCATGTACAAGCGGATGGAATGAAGGTCCGGTTGGCGAAGGATGGTGTATTTGTCATCGACCTTGAGGCGGTCCACATTCACGGTGCCCTCGAAAGGAAGCCCAAGATCCACCGTGTGTTTCCAGGTGTCGATGTCCACCTTGCCCAATCCCCATGGGTGCAGCAGATGATTGGGGATGCTGGAGTTGAGATAGGCCCACTCGTCGGGAGTCAGCAGGATGGCGGCTTTGACCACTGCGATGTTTCGCGCTGCGATAAAAACAACATCGGATCTGAACTGATCCTTGGTTTTCTTGTTGATGCCCACCAGTCCGGCGTGTGCCACCAGTTCGTCCCAGCTTAGGAAGGGAGACGTATTCTGCGCCCTGCCCGCAACGGGCAATGCCATGCAGCCAAGGAACATGAAGACGATGAAACAGCGGCGGTGAAGGCTGGAGTTCATGGATTGATTCTTTACAGATGTACCCCCGGCCCCTCAAATTGTAAAGGTCCCGTTGATGGTGTTGGAATCAACCGATGCGTGGGCGGCTGTCCGGGCTTGGGTTGAATAAATTCGTACCTAAAGGGCGGACTCTTCGATTGTACATCGAAGCTTCTTCCATGCCCGCGCTTCTCAAGATCATGGAAGAAAGAATCATTGATTTGGATGGACTTGCTTTTGGGCGTTATGAGAGGCACGCCCTTGGGCAGATATTTTTGGATCATTTCCATCGTGATGGGTATGGTTGTCCCTTGATTCTTGTTCCAATCATAGCGGTCTTTAAGTGTGTAAACGATGTTGCCTTGCGCTCTGGCAGCATTGTTCTTGTCCACAGATCCTTTGATTCCAGAAGAATTGCCTGTCAGCGTGGCTCCGCCGAGCCCGTAAAAAAACTCTTCGTTTCCAGGGCGCGCATACCCGAAACTACCGGCGATTCCCGGGTCTTGTCCAGACACCAGGGTATCCCAATGGGTGTCGGGAACAGAAACCCCCGTACCAGCAGTGTCTGGATGGGAACGCAGCCAATCAAACATGTTTTTTTGTTCGAGCGCTTGTTTGTCGGGAAGAGAACCGAAATACTTGAGAAGCTTCTCGCCGCCATCTTTCATCACGCCAAATTTCGACAAATCAGAATAGGGAATTTCCAATGGCCCTTCTTTCTCTGATGCTGGCCGATTCTCCACATTGAGCCAGTGCTGTAAATTGGATATGGGCAGCGGCCGTTTTTCACCTGGAGGTGCCTTCATTGACAGAAGGAGTTGCTTAAGCGGCAGTTTTTCCTCAAGGGGTGTTTTTTCATCATAGTAGTCTTTGATGAAAATAGGATTGCGTGATTTGGCGACATGTTCTTTGAGCTTTGTCAAGGGATCGGCCACACTCGGGCTCGGCTGCTGCGGTACCGCCTTGGCAGCACTTGGGGCGGGTACTGCTTGGGACGGTTGCTGGGGTGTCGACTTGGGATCGAGAGGCTGAACGGGGCCTGGTACCGGCTGGCTGCCTCCCTTCTGTGCCAGGGCATCTGCGCTGGCTGCCATCTGCGGTGAGGGGCCATGGACGTCGGCCACATTTTGAAAGAGACTTTGAGCGTGCTCTTTCACCTCCGCAGGGCTGCCGTTGGTACGGTAAGCGAGGTCGTGGAACTGGGCTGGGTCAGAGGGACTGCTCGGCAGACCGGGGGCAGGAGTGCTCGCGTCCTGCGTTGGTTGACGCTGCACGAGATCATTGAGCACGGGCTTGCCTGCGGCAGGATTCCTGAAGCCCGGGGGAAGGCGGCTTTTAAACCACAGGCCCTGGTGCTGCGGGGCTTTGCCTTGGGCTGGCCCCACCTCTGCAGCGGCGGCAGAAGTGTCGGAGTTGGGGATGTCCTGCGGGGAAGGAGCAAAGCTGGATGTGCCGTGGCTGGCGCTCTGCCCACCGGGCGCAGGCCCCCCAAAGCCGGGATTCGGTTCCTGCTCCGCGTGGCTCTCCGGTGGGAGGTCCGCGAGGGTGATGGGAGGCTGATGCCACGGTCTGGTATCGTCAGCGGCAGGCAGTCCGCCGCTGGAAACTCCGCCACTTCTGGCCACGGGCTCAAGCCCGGCACCCGCCCCCGGCACGGTGGGCAGGTTTACCGGCACAGGCGGGCGTGGCGCGGCGGCGGTCCGGGGCACCGGCTGCGGCAGGTGGCTGAAGGCGCGCACCATCCCGCTGCGCTGCATGGGCTGTGCGTCGTCGTCTTCCTCCTCCTCGTCTTGAGGGCGTTCGACTTCGGGCAGGTGGGAGCTGGCAAAGATAAAGGACATGGCTAATCTCTTGGGTCCGAATCTGAGAATGCAAGACGAAAATATAATGATGTGGTGGGATGTGGTAGAAAGAAACTTTCACAACCGGGCGGCCCGGACGCGCCGCAACTGGGGTGTCGAAAGAAGACCCAGATCTAAAGCAGTTCGCAAAACACATTTCCGTTGAGCGGGCTGTCTCTGGTGATAAAGGCCTGGGCTCCGACGGCGGCTGGCTGGGGACAGCCAGCCCTACCCGCGCTGGGCTGGGCTGGTGCGTGCACGGCGCAAGGTAGGGAGGCTTGTCCTCAAGCCTCCGCCGAGTGTCGCCACGCGGGCTTTTCGGAAATCAGTTTTGGAAAGCTCTATACACACCGCAGAGTGAAGAACGCCGCAGAGCCACACCCAATGAATCCATCTCTGCGGCGTTCCAGCCTCTGCGGTGCGTAGATTGTTTCCACACCTGCGCAAACAGCCCAGCCGCGCCGCAACAGGACAATGATCCCTCACTCCCCCGCGCGATGACTGCCCAGCACCGCCAGCACCGTGGCGGACACCTTCGTGTGGGCGGAGATCGCCTCGATCTGCGCCTTGGAAAGCGCATAGCCGCAGTCGGCCGGCACCTGCTTGTAGTAAGGCTCCGCCGTGGGGTTCAGCAGCACCCACACACGCCCATCCCGCCCGGGGGAAAGAATGCCCACCACCTCCAGGCCGTGCACCGTTTTAAACCTCAAAGCCTCCGCCCCCGCCCGGTCCCTCTCCTCCGCCTCCACCTGCTGCAGGCAGCCCCACTCAAACTTGGTGTTTTCTTTCGTGCAGCACGCAAGAAGCAAGGCCGCTGCGAGGACGCTGAAGAGTCGGTGAGGGTGCATGGTTTGAGGGGGGCAGGGTCGCTCGCTGGGCAGGCGCTCAGGAAACGCCCCTGAGACTGGCATCATATCGGTGACTCTCCCGCGCCAGGTAGCTTCGCAGCTCACGAAACTCCTCCTGAGTCAGGTGGTGCTGCATCACGTGCGGCTCACAGTCCAGATCCTCCGCGCACCACCAGCGCGGCATGTCCTCACGCGCCGCCGGGTGCCCGGGGATGTGCTCATAGAAGCACACCGCCACGCAGGTGAGCAGATCATCCGCCGCAGTCTCGCCCTGCGGCTGATCCGCACACCAGTCCGAATACCGGTAGATGCGCCGGATCATCGACTCATCCCGCGGCTCCCCCTCATACGCACGCTCAAACGCCGCGCGCAGCTCAAACCAAAGCAGGTACGGCGTGTCCGCCTCCGCGAACCGCTCGCACAGTTCCGGAAACATCTCCTCCGCCTTTTGTCTCCAGGGTGTCATGATGGGATGCGGTGAAGGTTTGGCACGGGTTGCTTGCGGCGTCGCTTCGTTTTTGTGCCGCTGGGGTCACCTCCAGCTGTCTCCAGGCATGGTGCGCTTCATGAATTCATCAAACAGCGGCACCGTAAAAGCGGTGTCTCCGTGGCTGGGGCTCCAGATCATGCCTTTCACGATCAACTGGCTGCGCGTCGGACCCAGCGAGGTCACTTCGCGCTTGAGCTGTTCGGCAATATCCCCCGAACGGTGTGGGCCGGGGCCCAGCTCAGACATGGCGCGCAGGTACTTCTTTTCTGAAGGTGTCAGGCGGTCAAAGCGCACACGAAAAAAGCTCTCATCCAGTGCGGCGATGGCGCTGACGCTCGCGCACTCCACGTGTTCCAGGGTGATGGGGGATTGGTCCGCCACATCCCATGCATGCTTGCCCCACTCCTGCAGGAAGTAGGGATAGCCCTGAGTCTCGCGCAGGATGCGCTCCAGGGCGTCTGCGTTCACAGACACTCCCTCATCCTTCGCAGGTTTGGTGATCGCCAGGCTCGCGGCAGCGGCGGGCAGCGGCCCGATCTGCGGAAAATCAAACAGCCGCTCCGCATAGGATTTGGCCCGTCCCATTTTCCCCGGCAGCTGCGGCAGACCCGCTCCCACCAAAACGACAGGAAGACTGCGCTGGGCGATCCGATGCAGCGCGGTGATCAGAGACGCGAGCTGCTCTTCCTCCACATACTGCAGCTCATCCACAAACATCACCAGAGCGGTCCCCGCCTTTTTCACCGCGCTTCCAGCCACCTCCAGCAGCGCCTGCAAATCATGTTCCAGATCGCCATTATCCGCCAGACCCGGCTCGGGATCGAGATCAAAACCCACCTCAATATCAGCATACTTCAGCTTTAGGGCTTTGGCAAAGCCCGCCAGCCCGCGCAGGGCCCGCTGCGCCAGCTCCCGGGCCTGCTCCGTTCGGGAAAGCTTCAGCAGCGCCTGCCGCAGCTGGGGGGCCAGGATCGCTGGCAGTGATCGATTCTCCGGCGCTTCCACTCGGATCGTCAGGAATCCCGCCGCCTCCGCCTCCTCGCGCAGTCGGTCCAGCAGCACCGTCTTTCCGACGCCCCGGAGTCCGACCATCAAGATGCTCTTCGTCGGGCGTCCCGCCTTGATTCGCTCCAGCGCGATGCGTACGATCTCCCTTAGATTATCACGGCCCGCCAGTTCAGGAGGCGGGGTGCCAGCACCAGGAGTGTATGGATTGCGGATCGGGTCCATGGCTCATTTATAACAAGTTTATGTAAGTTTACAAGAAAAACATAAACTGCCAAATTTAACTCAAACCCCTCTCGCAGCTACGCACTCTCCTCGCCTCTCCCGGGGCAGGCGACTGGGTGCAAACGAGCCGCTCCGAGCTCACCGCCACCTGCGATGCCACCACTCACCGCAGGCAGGCCGCTGCGATGACGCTGAAGAGTCGGTGAGTGTGCATGGCTTGAAAAAGGACAGGGCAGCTCACTCCGCCTCCAAAAACCACACCTCATGCTCCGTGAGCCATTTCTGCCAGGCATCTCCCTGCGCCAAGAGCTTTCTGATCGCGGCCGTCTGCGCCACCGCAAACGAGCCCAGCGCCGGCGCGTGCCTGCCAAAGGCGCGGCCCGGGTCAATGACCACGTCCGCCTTATGCGTCTCCAGATTCGCCGTCACGGTGAACTCGCCGCGCTCTCCCTCATCGCCATCCTGCATGGCATCAAACGTGAAGGCCTCCTTTCTCCCCACTGCGTCCAGCGCCAGCGCCACGTGCTCCATCATTCGCTTCACCTTCTCGCCACGCTTGCTGTAGAAAATTCCTCGCGGCGTGTAGAAACTCAGGCCCTGCTCCACCCGGAACTCCGGCGCTTGGGGCGGGGGCAAGTTCGAGAGCGCAACCTCATACGTCAGGCCCTCGCCGGAGACTTTGCCGACCTCGGATTTCAAATAAGGAGACGGGCCCTTCGGCGGGTGCGCCTCCGCCGTTTGCACCGGCAGCGTGCGCTCCGTCAGCAGCTTCTTGAGCCACGCCTCCGCCACCAGCGCCTGCTCCAGCGCCAGCTTGAGCTTGATCGTCTCCTCCGGCTCAAACAGCACCTCGCCCTCATCCGGCCTGTGCATGCGTACCCGCGTGTGATCATCCACCTTCGCCGTCTCAAAGACCGACTTGTCGAGCCCCCGGGGGACTTCCCTGCGGTAAGGCTGCGCCTTCAGCGCCGCGTTCAGCGCCTCCATCAAAGCCGCCAGCTCCTCCGCCGTCAGCGTTCGGTCCGGAAGCGATACCCTGGAGCGTACCACCTCAATGCCCGTGCGGCCCACCGGCTCATTCACCCCACGCCGCATCTGCACCGCCAACTGCAGCCCGTCAAAGTTCAGCCTGCCCGTCACCGGCACGCTCAGGAAAAACTCATCAAACGGAATCAGCCGCTCCTCCGCACCCGCCGCAGAGACTCCAGCGGCAGGCAAAGCGAAAAGTAAAAGCGCGGCAGTCGTCTTCATGGTGCAGATACGCCGCAGGGTGTCATGAAATGCCAGTGAGTGTCACGTGAAAACTGCGCAAGCCTCATCGCAGGGAAGGGGGGCAGGGTTATAGCGATTTCCGAAACTCATGTTCGAAAAGCGAATCTGGGGCCGCCCGACGGCGCTTGGAGGACCAAGCGCCCT
>CAILZI010000208.1 GCA_903838675.1 uncultured Verrucomicrobiota bacterium | reverse complement strand
CTGGTTTGTTGGCCGGGCGACCGGGTCACAAACGAGATCAAACAGGACGCTGGGTGAAGAGTAGGCTGTCTCAAGCCGCCTCCCACCGAGACCAAAGATGAGACTGAGCATGGAGACGCTACGGGCAACGACTATTCGGACAGGGGTTCAACTCCCCTCGCCTCCACTTCCTTGATTTTCAAGGAAGTGGATAACGGAAGGGTAAAAAGTGGGAACGAAAGTGGGAACGGGTCCAGATTTGTTCACCATATTCCATCTATGTCCAAGGGTTTGGTGGGGGAGGGTTTCCTCGGCGGCTCAAAGCAATCCAAGCCCTCCTTTGCCTGCTCATTCGGGCGAATGAAGTCCGGCTTTGAATCCGAACTGGATGAGAATCCCGACTGGCAGGCCATCTACGACGCCGTTGACAAGCCTGCCGCTGATGCGACAGGCGAGCTTGGACCAGACGCTACCTGGGACGATTTTTGGACACGCGCAGAGCGAACACGCCATGAAGTTGAACGCCAACGACAAATTCTGGGCACCGGTGGACAACCCTCGGTACCTGCTGGTAATCCCAGCGGGAAGGCAGGAACCCCAAAACCGCAATCAATTCCTGGCGGCCAACCTTCAAATGCTCCAACGCCTGCAAGCGGAGGCGGGCGAGGAGGAAATTCAGGAGGCCAATCAAGTTCTTCGACAACTGGAAACGGAAGTTCTGGACTGGATGCCGGACAAACTTCTGAACGACCCGAGAACACTGGAACTGCTGACCAGTCTCCCACTGGAGTACGGAAGCCCTCTATACGAGTGGAAGGCGGGCGTGGAAGAGGCGCTAAAGCAACCTCGAATGCTGGAAACGGAAGCCCGAGAGGAAGCGGAAACGCTGACGCTAGTGGGTCGAATCAGTCAGATGATCGAGGACTAAAGCGACCAGACCTCAACAAAGCGGAAGCCACGGCAACGCAGGTTTAGACCCTCACTCTCCTTACAAGCTCCCGCATCTGTGTCGCCATCTCAGTGTCAGCACCTTCTTTGCTGCCGTCCGTGGCATACCAGCCAGGTAGGGCTAGGCCGATCTCTCGCAGATTGCTACGAGCAGCGGCATACTCGCCAGCTTCCTCTGCCTTCTTGGCGAGGCGGGCGAATGATTCCAACCAATCCGCACGGCTGAGGCTGAAGGTGTCGGCAGACTGCGTTTGCAGTTCAGTGACACGGGCGCGGATTCCATGCTTCTCCATTTGAGCAGAGGCATTTCCCTCGGCAGAGCGCTTGGACACTCCGAACGCCTGGGCATAGGCAGCGTGCTCCGAGATGCCCCCCTTGGCGAGCAACTGAGCGCACGCTTCGGCTTTGGTATTCGTGAGCGCTGGCATGTCTGCAAGGTGATGGCGGTCAGGTGAAATTCAACGCGTAACACGGTCTTCGCAGGAGGGCATAGCAGAGAACTAGCGGCAAAAATGCTGCATCGCATCTCCCCTTCGATTTCGTCGCATCGGTTCAGATTCGGCCTTCTCATTTTTGAGATAATCCAAGCCCCCCCCTTGATTCAAAGCAGCGAAATGAGCCTTTTTACCGGTTTTCACGCAAAACATACTAGCATTGCTAGTATGCGCTGGGCTTCATGAAGCGGGGGGCGGGTTGCCGCTCAAAGCGCAGCAAAAGGGGCAAAGCGTGGCTTGTGGAGTGATCCTGCACCCGTGCCGCCGTGGGATTGGCGGGCTAGGCGGAAGAAATAATGCCCGTCTCCAACGAAAGCGTCCAATTAGGCCTGTTTCGAATACCGAAGTCCAAGGAGTCCTGGATGGCGGGTGCGCAAGGCGGCGGCGCTGGGTGGTCATTGCAGCGGTGTGATCACGGAAAGCACGTATGCACGGACGCTGGGCACGCTGGAGCCTCTGAGCGAGAAGGAGATGTATCGGCGGCTGTTGGATGAGGGGTGTGCGGTATGAGGAAGTGGTGCCTGAAGGCAATTGCAATGGCTGCGGATTCAAAAGATTAACAGAAAGATTGTTTATAGGATGTTGCGAGCGTCGGCTCCCTTGGGGGCCGACGTTTCGCCCTTTTTAAGGGGGAGCTTCATGAATCCATGCGTGACAGAATGCCTCAGGCTGCGTAAAACAGGCGGCCATGCCCACGCTTGATTTCAAAGGGAAACAGTTTGTCCACTCGCACCACCTCAGCGTTCCGTTCCGGGAACTGCGGGTGGAGGCGAAGAAGTCCCTGCCTGCGAAGGGTGCCAAGCCTAGTTTGGACGACAATCTCATCATCCATGGGGACAATCTGGAGGCTCTGAAGGCGCTTTTGCCTACTCATGCGGGCAAGGTGGACTGCATTTTCATCGACCCGCCCTACAACACCGGAAATGAAGGCTGGTGCTACAACGACAACGTCCGCAGCCCGCTCATGAAGGAGTGGATCAAAAAAGCCGCGAACCCTGTGGACAAGGAAGACCTCGAACGCCACGACAAATGGCTCTGCATGATGTGGCCCCGGTTACACTTGCTGAGGGAATTGCTGGCGGAGGATGGCGTAATATTTCTGACCATCGACGACAATGAGCAGCATAGGTTACGGGCGCTGCTGGATGAAATTTTTGGTGAAGACTGTTTTATCGCTTCAGCGGTATGGCAAAAACGCACTTCGCCTGAATCTCGAAAACGTCTTGGCCCTGCTCACGATACTGTCCACGTATACTACAAAAGGACGAACGCAGTAAAGCTATCAAAGCTTGACCATAGTGAGGAGCAAACGGACGCGTTCTCTAACCCCGATGGCGATCCCAATGGATCATGGACTTCGACAGACATCAGCGCACAGAATCCTGATCCGAGTAAACGGAAAGATCAGCAATACAAAATCAAGCTGCCAAACGGAACCATCATCTCACCACCGCCAGGACGTTGTTGGTCAATGCTTGAGCCCGAGTTTGAGCGTTTGCGAAAAGAGGGGAGAATCTGGTTTGGTGTTAAAGGCGATGCACGTCCAAGGATAAAAACATATTTCGACGAGTCCTCTGGTGTTAGCAGTTGGACGTGGTGGCCCAATGATGAACTGGGTCACAACCAAGAGGCTAAAAAAGAGATCATGGAAATACTCGGTAGCGAGAATGCTTTCGACTACCCAAAGCCAGTTCGACTTCTTGCTCGTATTCTTGGCCTAGCGACAAGCACGGAGTCCCTAATACTAGATTCATTCGCGGGAAGCGGCACCACGGCGCATGCTGTTCTCGCTGCGAATGCCAAAGATGGTGGCAATCGGCGTTTCATTTTAGTGCAATGCGACGAGTATAACAAGGCGGCCAATGAAATGGTCGATCTATGCCAAACGCTGACCGCTGAGCGAGTGCGCCGTGTAATTCAAGGTCACAGCCATCCCATAGGCCGTGCCGAATGAGGGGCAAGCGTTGAAGTAACGAGGGAG
>CAILZI010000207.1 GCA_903838675.1 uncultured Verrucomicrobiota bacterium | reverse complement strand
GGCAAGAAGATCGTGCTGGGTGGCGACGGTGCAGACACGATCAAGCTTGGCGTTGGCAGTGCGAATGCCAGCGACCACATCGTGCTGGGAGACAACGGCACCGTGACCTACGTGGCACTCGGTCAGGTGGGAGCAGGCAATGTGCTGAGCTACAAGACCAGCGACACGCTCGAAGCGACCGGTGGCAACGACACGATTTCGACCGGCAGCGGCAACAACGTGATCCTGGGCGGCATGGGCAGCGATGCCATCACCACGGTCAACGGCACGGATACGATCCTGGGCGACAACGGCTATGTGCAGATGGATGCACAAGGCGGCAACTTTGCTTCGATCGGCACCTACTCACAGGCTTCCGCTGGTGGCGGCACGACCGACCAGGGTGGCAATGACACGATCAACACCGGTGATGGGAACAAGACCATTTTGGGTGGTGACGGTGCTGACACGATCAATGCCGGAACGGGCCTGCATTGGGTTCTTGGCGACAATGGCACGATCAACTATGTCCCTCTTGGGATGATTGGAGCAGGTCAGTTGCAGGACATTCAAACCAGCGACACGACTTCACTGACCGGTGGTGACGACCACATCACGATTGCTGGCGGAGACAGCGTGGTGTTCGGCGGCGTTGATGCTGACACCATCACGACTGGCAGCGGCAATGACACGATCTTGGGCGACAATGGCAAGCTCATCTATGACAGTTCCTCGGGCACAGCCCTGATGAGTGACCTGATCAGCACTCTTCCTGATCTTGGTGGCAACGATGTGATCAACGCCGGAGCAGGCAATAACATGGTGTTCGGTGGCTACGGCAGCGATCAAATCACCAGCCTGGGCGGCAACGACTATGTGGCGGGTGACAATGCACATACTGTCTTCACCAGCGGTGCGCCGACCTATTTCACGACCATCAATCCTGAAATCGGCGGGGATGACGTGATCGACGCCGGGGATGGGAACAATGTCGTCCTGGGTGGGTTTGGCAATGACACCATCACCACTGGAAGTGGCGTGGATTTCATCCTGGGAGACAATGGCAACGTTACTTTTACCACAGCTGGTGTTATCACATACGCCATCACCACTGACTGGACGCTCGGCGGCAATGACACCATCCGCAGCGGCGGCGGCAATGACTATATCTTTGGCGGCACCGGTAATGACTGGATCGATGCCGGCAGTGGAGAGGATACCGTTGTAGGTGACCAGGGCAGCTACAGTCTCGCCTATTTTCTGCATGACACTTATGATCATCCGCGCGGCATCACCTTGTATGAAAGTGGCGTCCTGTTGTACGATTCACATGGCGCAGTTATAGGTGTATCACCGATCATACCAGGCATGGAAGGAAACGACACCATCTATGGTGGAACCGGAGACGACTTGATCTATGGCGAGGGCGGCAATGATTACGTGGATGCGGGTGCAGGTAATGACGTTGTTCTCGGCGGCACAGGTGATGACATCCTTTATGGCGGACCTGGAGACGACACCCTCATGGGAGGACCCGGGGGAGACTTCATGGATGGAGGACCTGGCTCCAACACTCTGTTTGTCGATGTGTTTGACGCTTGGGCTGGCGGCTTGTCGGACAACACCATTGTCGGCGGGCCGTTCACCAGCACAAACTATCAGCTCAGCTTTGGTAATCCGGCCCTTGGGTTCTCAATGAATCAAAAATTGAATTCCTCGGGCAGTGCTGCGGGAGCTATCTATCCAGTCCTGGCGCCACAATTCAATGGATCAGGACTCAGCGACATCATCATGATGAAAGCCGACTTTGGAGTTGGTTTTGAGGCGTATTCACCGATTCAATCCTTGAACCAGCCTCAGTCAGTGTTCCGCAGCAGCCCTGGTCTCCTCCGCTGGGGTGGGGCGAAGCATGCCGCGATCACCACAGGACTGTACAGCAGTGTGCCAGCGTTGATTGGTATTGGGGAGTCCATCGAGTCGCAGTGGACCGAATTGGTGAATTGATGACCTCACTGGCATCATGCCCTGAATGTTTACCGTGGCATTGGTAGCGGGAGAGATTTCTTCGGATTCCTTATTGCCAAAAATGTCGGCAAAGGTTTTTCTAACGAAATAGAACCCCATGCCGTCACCGATCCGCCCCTGGTACTGGCCTGAACGAGGCCAGCCTGAACGTACCGAGCCCTTCACCTGGATTGTGGAGGGCGTGATCGCCGCGTCGTGGTGGCCTGATCCGTATGTGTTCGACCTTTACGACGAGCACGGCATACGGGCCGTGGTCAACTGCTGCGAGTTTGACAACCGCAAGGACGTGCCGCCTCATTTTGCCTACCACCACATCCATGTGCCGGACTACGGCGTGCCGACGGATGCGCAGATGGAGCGCTTCATCACGCTGATGGATGCGCACAAAGCCGCCCGCGAGCCCGTGGTGGTGCACTGTGTCGCGGGCTGCGGGCGTACGGGGCAGTTTATTGTGGCCTGGTGCGCCAGGGCGGGGTTGATCCCCGCAGGCAGCGATCCTGTGCAGTGGATTCGTGCGCGCAGGAGGTGCTGCCTGGAAACCCGCGAGCAGACGGACTGCGCCAAACGGTGGATGAACAAGTATCGGCTCAAATGAGGGGCGCGTCCTCTGGACTGCATGAGAACAGTCCAGAGGCGGCATCCTCTTTTATGCCAGCTTGTAGCAGTCAGCCCACTCGGCGCGTGGTGGCGGTCCTGCCAGGCGTGCGTTGGCGGCTTCGTTGTTGATGAAGCGCTTGGTCTTCGGATCGAACTGAAGATCGACGTTCAGATACTCGGCAATGGTGCCCAGATTCAGCACCTGGGTGAGCACGCCAGCGATGCTGAAAGGTGACTCGGTTTTGCCATTGCCCATGCAGGCCTGGATAAAGCTCTGGAAGTGATTGTACTTCGGTGGATGGAGGGCCATCGCGTCCTTGAACTCCACCATCTTGGCGCGTGGATACACGATGGAATGGCGATCATGGGAGCCGCGCTGAACGAGGTAGTCACCTTGCTTCCGATGCAGCAGGGAGCCTGTGTTGCCGGGGTTGGGGATCGTGATTTTGCCGTCCGCGTCTGGATCGCCGAACTTTTCCGCGATCTCGATCTTGGTGTCGCCGCCAGCTCTCCAGTGCAGTTCCACGGCGGGCATCTTTTCGCCGCGCTCTGGGAACTCAAAACGAATGTCCGAACTCAGCGGATAGCTGATCTGATTGTAATCCGCGAGCGCCAGAGGCGTGATGCGCGTGGGCAGGCCGAGCTTGAGGTGATCATGGACGAAGTCGATGATGTGAGCGCCCCAGTCGCCAAACATGCCGCCACCGTAGAGGTGGAATCCGCGCCAGTTGAAGGGGTGATACATCTTGCTGAAAGGCTTCACCTCCTGTGGACCACACCAGAGATCCCAGTTCAGCGACTCGGGCATCGGCTCCGCTGGCGGATAGCCTTTGATGAGAGCGCGCTCGGCGGCGTTCATGAACCACAGCGAAGGGGACTTCCATGCGTCGATCTTCACAATGTCATCGACAATGCCCGCCGCGAGCATTTGCTTGAACTGCTCCGCACCGGCGGAGGTGTGGCCCTGATTGCCCATTTGCGTCACCACTTTGAACTTCTGCTCCGCACGCATGAGTATGGCCGCCTCCTCAAACGTGTGCGTCAGCGGCTTCTCCACATACACATGCTTGCCCAGTGCCATGGCGTGAATGGCGGCGGTGAAGTGGGTGTGATCAGGTGTGACCACGCTGACGGCGTCGATGTCGCCGCCCATATTGTCGAGCATCTCGCGGAAATCGTGAAAGCGCTTCACGTCCGGGAAGGCCTGCAGGTTCTTCTCCCCACCTTTTGCGGTGACGAAATCGACGTCCGTGAAGGCCACAGGGGTGGCTGCGCCTCCTTCCGTGAGCCCGGGGATGACGCTGCCTGCACGTCCGCCGATGCCGATGCAGCCAAGATTGATGCGCCGGCTCGGTGGCAGCTTGGGATTGTCCGCTGCGCGTGCGCTGGTCAGGTAAGCAGGCAGGAAAGTGAACCCAAATCCTGCGGCGACAGATTGCTTGACGAAACTGCGGCGAGTTGGGCTGGGAGATTTTTCAGGGGTGTTCATTGTTTAGACAAGGGGCAGGATTAGTACGCTAGAAGTTCTACAGAAAAGACGCCGGCATAAAGACATTTGGATGCTTTGGATTGAGACGCCTGCCGCCACGTGCCTTTAGAGCCCTGTGCTTGTTTGACGCTCTCACCATCATGGCCATCGCTGGGTAACGAAGAACCTTGGGGCTTCAGTATTTGGTGAAAATGCTCGGGGAAGGGAATCGATCGTCGATGCTGGAGGCACCGTCGCTGAGGTATTCCTCGCGGGGTACGTTGACCAAGGGCCAACTGCCGGGGCGGACACGCACGGTCCTGCCGGGGCGAATGCCTTCGATGATGAGGTCGGTCTCAAACCGGATCTGCATGCCGCTGCTGCCTAGAGGGGCTTCTCCAGGTGTCTTGATGACGTCCAGAATCGTGCCGCGCGAGGCCATGTGCCCGGGGCCGTAGGCACCATGGGTGTGCTTCAAGGTGCTCTCGACCGCGTTCATCATGGCGGCGCTGCCTTTGGTGAAATCGGCGTAGAGGGCGGCGTCCATGCCGCCGAACAAGGTGGCGGTCACTGTCGCACGGCCAAACTTGCCGTACTCGACGGCATCGATCCAAGCGGGCATCCAGCGGCTGCGGATGAAGGCCTTGTGTGTTTCGGTCTGGTGGTGGGCGCTGCGTTGCATGGCGGCGTCGTCCAGCCAGATGTCCGAGATATGAAAGCGGGTGAAAATGCCATCGGGTGTGGGCTTCCAGGTGATGCCGAGTTGCACAGACTGGCCGCCGAGGGATTTCTTTCCTTCAGCGGGCCAGGTGCCTTCGGCGATCAATTCCTCAATTCCGAGGAGTTCCTTGCCGCGCCAGACGCGCGTGGCGGCATCGAAGGTCAATTTTTCCTCTGCGGCCTTGCTGTCTCCACCTTGCTTGGGTTCACGGCTGGCGATGATCATCCCTTCGTTGTTTTTGATGTCCAGGTCTTTGAGCTTCCAGACTAGCCCCTCGCGCTGGCAGTGGCTGGGCTCGTCTTCGAGGAGGAGGATGTGGTTCTCGGCGGGCAAGATGCCAGCGCCGCGATTGTGATTGGCGTCCAAAGTCTTGTTGTTGACCGGCAACACCGGCACGCTGGAGGTCTTGGGGTCCGGCGGTAGATAGGCGCGGACGTGCAGGACGGTGCCGAGCGGGATGTCCCGCAGATCCGCCGGTGCGCCGTGATACCGCACGATGCCATAAGGCAGCATGGCGAAGGGATGCGGATCGTTGCGGAAAAACATGCCCGAGCCCTGCACGCGAATGCTGCCACGGCGGGTCGCATGATCCACGAAGACCAGCTCACCCCGGTAGGAGTGTGCTTTGTCCAAAGGCGGAAACTTCCCTGTCTCGGGACGAAATGGCGCGTCCTCCGCAGATGCGGCGCACAAACTAAGAACGAAGAACGAGGAACCCAGAAGCAGGAAAAAATATTTCATATTGCGATCACTTGATTGCTGTCACCAAACCGGTCGATCTCCACGCCCATGCGCTGGGCCATGAGGAGGAGCAGGTTGCTCATGTGGGCGTCGGAGTTCGCCGGGCGGCTGCAAAGCTGGTAGTGCGCGGTGGTCAGTCCACCGTCCGCACCGAGTGCATAGCCTTGGAAGCTGGCCGCTTTTTTGTTGAAGTCGAGATGGCTGCCGTGTTTCAGACCGAGGTCTGTGCCTCCTGCGAACACGAGCGGAAGGTTGGCGTTGCCGTGACTGTGGCCATAGGACATGCCGCTGCCGAAGAGTGCCATGGTGGAGCCGAGGAGTGGCTTGCCGCCGAGGTCTTTGGTCTCTGCGAGGCGGGTTAGGAAGTAGGCGAACTGCTCGATGGCGAAGGTGTCATACATGGTGAGCTTCTCCATGTAGCCGGCATCGCCGCCGTGGTGGCTGAGCTGATGGCGCGACTCGGTGATGCCGATCTCAGGAAT
The DNA here is from genome assembly GCA_903838675.1 of uncultured Verrucomicrobiota bacterium. Taxonomy (GTDB): domain Bacteria; phylum Verrucomicrobiota; class Verrucomicrobiia; order Verrucomicrobiales; family Verrucomicrobiaceae; genus Prosthecobacter. Next base: position 19,086 of record CAILZI010000207.1, on the reverse strand, counting down.
GGAGATGGCATCTCCCTCGCCGCCGAGACTGAAGGTCGCCACGCGGGTCACATCCGTTTGGAAGGCGAGGATCATGAGGTCATAGACCGTGCGGAAATAATCGCCCGCCCGGGTGGCTGCGATGTCGCGGTTGGTGCGCTGGCGGTCGGCTTCTGAGATCACGGGCAGCGGCGTGTCCAGCCAGGCATCGGCCCTGCGGGTGCGGATCTCCGCCTCACGCACGGAGGTGAGGTATTGCTCCAGGCGGCCCTTGTCCGCTGTGCCCATCTTTTTCTCAAGCTGGCGCACTTCTGCGAGGTTGGCGTCCAGCACGCTGCCTTTGCGGCGCAAGGCTCTGCGCTGCACTGTTTTTCCACCTTTCGGCTCTTCGAAAAGGGAAGCGAAAATCTCGCTGCAACGACGCATCGCAGGCAAGCGCACGCCGTCCGCAGTCCAAGCGAGAGAGTCCTGCGTGATGGCGACTTCCATGGAAGGGTAGCGCGTGTGTGGCGCGGAGACTTCGGCCATCTTCTGGTCCACGGAAATGGTGTTGCGGTCCGATGGTCCCAGCTTGCCGCCGGTGAGCCAGACAGAGATGCAATTGTGGTGATGGCTCAGTGCTCCCGGATGATGGAGTCCGCTGATGGGTGTGATGACCTCACGGTGCTTTTCCAAAGGCTTCAATGACCGGGAGAACTGGTAGTCTTTGCCGGGTGTGGTGATCTGGTAGTTCAGCGAGTGAACACCATTCGCGAGGTAGATAAAGGCGCTGCGCTTTGGTGCAGCGGTGGCTTTCTCATTGGCACGGAGCGGCACCATGCATTCAAGCAGAGGCAGCGTGATAAAGCTGCCGAGAGCACGGAGTGCATGCCGACGGTCGATCAGCCAGGATTGGGAGAGGTAGTTGCTCATGGTTTGGATGGGTGGCGTGATGGTAGTCCGGTCAGCGTTTGCGAATGAGGTCGGAAAGGGCGACGGCGCGGATAATGTCCTGAATGCGATAGCTGTTCTTTTTGGCTGCGGCCTGAATAGCTTTGAGGTCGTCTTGATCGTCAAAGCTGAGTGCGCGGCGGAGGGCGTAGGTGCAGAGGTGCTCGATGAAGGCGAGGGCGACTTCATCGCGATCTTCGAGCAGCAGGCGTTTGAATTCGGTGGCGTCCTTGAAGGCACGGCCGTCGGGCATGGTGCCGGAGGGATTGATCAAGGGGTCTTCGCCGACACCGGCGGGAACCTTCTCACGAGTGCGCCACTGGCCGATGGCATCGTAGTTGTCCCAGGCGAGGCCGAGCGGATCGATCTTGGCATGGCAGGCGGCGCAGTTTGCGTCTTTGCGATGGGCCTCCAGTTTATCGCGCAGGGTTGCCTTGGGGCTTTGCGCCGTTGGGGGTTCGATGGCGGGCACGTTTGCCGGTGGCTGGGGCGGCGGCTTGCCGAGGACGACCTCGCTCAGCCACACGCCACGATGCACCGGACGATGGCGCGTGCCGTCTGAGGTCAGTCCGAGCACCGCACCCATGGTGAGCAGACCACCTCGACGATCTTCGGGCTTCAATGAAACACGCTCGAAAGTGCCGGACTTTGGCGCTGGCAATCCGTAGAATTCACAGAGCCGGGGATTGGCGATGGTCCACTGGGAATCAATGAAACTGTCGAGGGGCAGGTTCTTGCTATACATCTCGCGGAAAAACTCCACCGGCTCTGAGCGCATGCTTTCCTCCAGCCAGGCGTCGTAGGTGGGGTAGAGTTTCCTGTCCGGTGGGAACATGCCAACGCGGTTCAGTTGCAGCCACTGGCGTGCGAAGTCGTCAATGAAGCGGCTCGCTTTGGCGTCCGCGAGCATGCGGTCCACTTCTTTCGCGAGGCCATCCCCCTTCAGCGCACCGCCTTTCGCTGCCGCGAAGAGTGCGTCATCCGGCATCGAACTCCAGAGGAGGTACGAAAGCCGGGTGGCGAGTTCGGCGTCGGTGAGTTGATCGCGCGCCACGGTGTCGCCCTCGACGATGTAAATGAAGTGGCGGGAGGTGAGCACGCCCTGCAAGGCGACCCGATAGGCATCTGCCATCTTCTCGCCTGCCGCGCGTTCATCACTGTAGGATTTCAAATACTCTGCCAGCTCCTCGGTCTTCACCGGCCTGCGCCAGGCGCGTTCGGCAAAGCGCTGCAAATACTGCGCGACCACCTCGGACGTCGCATCATCCGGCGGCACCACATCCTTACGCCGTGCCTTTTCTGCTTCTGACACCAGCGGCCCCTCCCATTCGACCCAATCGAGCAGCACCGTGGAGAAAAGGCCGTTCCCTTTGTCATCAAACATTTGCGGCGCGTTCGGATTCAGGAGCGTGGTCTCGCTGCTGTGCGTGAAGATGTAACTGCCCCTGCTGCCGAGTGCACTGCGGAAGGCCGCGCCTTGCCGCCTGTCCACCCCATCCGTCGATACCACGCAGAATTCCAGCGTTGTGGGCATCTCAAGAAACACCTCAAATTCATACACCTGCGGTTTGTCCTCGGGTGCCGTGATGTCGAACTCGATCATGCCATCCACCGTCTCCTCGCCCGTGTGCTTGCCGATGCTCAGATGCGCGGTCTGGCCGCCGGGCGGGCGGATGCCGCTGGCCTGGATGCGGAGCTTGTAAAGCCCGCTGTGCTCAGGCCCTATCTTGCCGAACCAGTTGGACGAGAGCGCATTTTGAGTCGTCCCAGGAAACATCAGGTAACGCAGTGGCCGCTTGATGCCGAAGCGGTCCAGCGCCGCCTGCTGGAGCTTGCCGCCATCGTAACGGATATCGGCCGCAGTTTTGTGAACTTTGCGCGCCTCGACCGAAGCGGTAGTGGGAAAGGCGCGATCCAACACCAACTCCGCCGCGCGGTAATAGCGATCCACATGCGATGGCGAGAGCGAAAGCTCAGACCCGATTCGTTCAAAGCCGTGCCATAGTGTGTCCTCATTCAGCTCTCCCGGCTTGGCGGGATCATAGCGAACGCCGAGAAGATCATAGACGGTGTTTTGATACTCCTTCCGGCTCAGCCGATAAAGGGCGACCGCCGGACGGGCCGCCATGCGCGCCGCACGGCCCTCTTTGATGTGCGCATCAAGACTCGTCACAAACATCGCGATTTCTTCCTGCGTCGGTTTCTTTTCCTTCTTGGGCGGCATCTCGCCGGAATTGACCTGCTCGATCATTTCCGCCCAATGATGAGTGTCCGCGCCCAATTTGAAATCGCGAGAGAGCTGGTCGATCCGCAAGTCTCCCTTCTCCTTTTTGGGTCCGTGACAACTGATGCAGTGTTTCTCCAGGAAGGCGTCAAACGGCTCGGCTGCACGAATGGAGTCTGGCAGGCCGGGGTTGACGACGAGGATGGCTGAGAGGCAGAAAACGAAACGGGTCATGGAATCGAGAACAATACGTGGCTGACTCAGCTTTTGTGCGACGACCCCGAGTATTCGGGGGGGAGAGCTTCGATTACGGTTTCATCCGTTGGTCTCCTTCTTCACCAAGCCAGCCTTGAGAAAACAAGGCATGGCAAAATTTACTTCTTCAACGGATGGGCCACCAAGCTGGCCAACTTCTCTTTGAGCAGTTGATGTGCGGCGCTGTTTTCATGCAAAGGCCCGGCACTGCAGGCGGGGAGAAGGTGATCCCAGATGGCGTTCAGCTCAGTTTGGAAGGCACCGTTGTCTGCGGTGATGGCCACCACCAGATCCTGTTCCGGGATCACGAGACAGAGCTGCCCGGCGCGGCCGTCACCACGGAAGGCCTGGTGGGTGCAGCGCCAGAACTGGAAGCCGTAGCCCTGCTGCCAGTCCACGCCGATCTTGGCGTGACCCGCCTTGTCGTTCGGCACCTGTTTGCGGGTGGCTTGTTCCACCCAGCTTTCCGGGATCACCTGCCTGCCATTCCACTTGCCCTTTTGCAGGTAAAGCTGGCCAAATTTGGCGATGTCCTCGGTGCACAGATAGAGGCCGTAACCGCCGAGGGAGGGGCCTTCGGGGCTCGCGTCCCATTTCGCATTTTCAATGCCTAGCGGCTCAAACAAGCGTGGCTGCAGGTATTCCAGCTCGGTCTTGCCGGTGACTTTGGTGACGATGGCGGAGAGCATGTAGCTGCCGTAGGTGTTGTACTGGAAGTGGGTGCCCGGCGTGTGCGGCACCGGCAGCGCGAGGAACTCCTTCACCGTGGGCGCGTTGTTGGTGATCTTTGGCTCAGCATAATGGCCGCAGCTCATGGTCAGGAGATCGCGCACCTTCATGGATTTCAGGTTTTCGGAGGCATCTGCGGGCGCCTCGGCGGGGAAGAACTTCAGCACTGGATCATCCAGGCTCAGCTTTCCTTCGGCGATGGCGAGGCCGACGGCGGTTGAGTCGAAGCTCTTGCTCAGAGACCACAGGATGTGCGGTTTGTCAGCCGCCTCCGGCTTCCACCAGCCTTCAGCAATGACTTGGCCATGCCGCAGAATCATGAAACTATGCAGGGTGTTGATCTTGTCCGCAGCCTCGACAAAGGCGCTCACGCCTTGCGAGGAAACTCCCTGCGCCTCCGGGGTGCTGCGGGGCAGGGGCTGGCCTGCGGTGGCAGTGCAGACGACTGCGAGGAGAAAGGCGGTGGTGAGCAGGCGCGGGGAAAGCAGAAGGCGTTTCATGGTGGATCAGTCAGACTAGGCAGAAAGAACTGCGCGTTCCAACTTCTTTGTGAAGACTACCTGCTCTCAGCCTGCTGGATGCCGGTGAAGAAATCCATGATGCGGGTGGGAAACCAGGTGTGTCCGACAGGCAGCTTGTCGGGATTGCCCTTGCGGATGATCTCTTCGTGAAACTTGGACTCGGGGTGTCCGCTGTGAATCAGCAGGGCTTTGGTCTCGGCCCAGTTCTTCGCGTAAAGAACGGCCCCCTTGTCCTCCTCGCCTGCGATGAATTTGATCTCCACGCGGGCGCGCTCGGGGGAGTTTAGCAGCGGGAGATGATCCTCATCCACACCGCGGCCGCGATACACGCCGGAGTTGATGACTGCGCCTTTGAGCAGTTCCGGATGCGTGAAGAGAAACAGATAGACGATGTGCGTGGAGGCGGAAAAGCCGGTGATGTAAACACGCTCCTCGCCGCCGTAGAGCCGCTGCACATCCTGGATGATCGCGCGGATGCCGGCGGAATCAAAGGCCGCACGCGCATCATCATCGCGCCCGTACTCTCCCATCTTCGCATCGGCGGCGCGGATGCCATCGGCGATCTCGCCGCGATATTCCTGCATCGGCGCCACGGGGTCCGAATTGATCACGATGGGGGAGACGATGATGAAGCCTGCCTTCAGCTTTTCATTCAAGGGGGCCAGCATCTTGAGTGTCGCGGCCTTGTTTCCATAGTGGGCGTTTGGCGCGATGATCACCGGCCACTTTTTGCCGGGCGACCACTGGCCGGGCAGGGAGACGGCATAGCGCATCGGGTGCGTGGATGCGGTGAAGACCTGATCCACGGTGGGAAGATCGGCTGCATGCGTGATGCATGAGGATACCAGGGAGAAAAGCATGAGAAGGAGTGGGCAGGACTTCATGGTAGGGCGGACTTTGGGATTGTTTTTGAACTCCTGCACCGGGCATGCGTCGCGGTGGAAATGTCCCTTTCGGCTCCGCCAATGGACGATTTTTGTCCATCCCTGCACTTTCAAACAGAGCCTGCATTGCGCACTTTCATGGAGGATGCCACAGCGTGGGAATGATTGTCACACATTTTCGTTTTCCAAGACTGGTGCTAACGCTCGGCGCGCTGCTGGCCATGCCCTCTTTGCAGGCGGCTGAAGAGCCGGAGAAGGATGAAGAAGCCGAACTGCCCACGATGGTGATCACGGCGTCCCGCACGGCGCAGGATCAGAAGAAAGTGCCGCAGTCCACGAATGTGGTGGAGCAGAAGCGCATCGAACGCTTTCAGGCCACCAGCCCCTCGGAAATGCTGCAGGAGCAACCGGGGGTGTGGGTGAACCAGGTGGCGGCGCAGGGCTCGCCGGTGATCCGCGGGCAGATGGGGAACAAACTGGTGTATCTCTGGGATGGTGTGCGCATCAACAATGGTGCGATCTTTTCCGGCCCGAATCCTTTCTTCAACCAGTTTCCCATCGATGCCGTGGGGCGCATGGAAGTGGTGCGCGGAGCCGGGTCGGTACAGTATGGCAGCGATGCCATCGGCGGGGTGATCAACGTGTTTTCCAAGCGAGGGGAGTTCTCCGAAAGCCTGAACGTGGGCGGAGATGTGTACTCGCGCTACGGCAGCAACAACACGGAGTTTACCAACGCGGCCAACGTGCACATGAGCAATGACATGTGGGCATTTGCTGCTGGCTGGGCGGTACAGGATGCAGGCAACTACCACAGCTCCTCGGGAGCACTGGCCCCCAGCAGTTTTCAAACCAGCGGCGGCTATGCCAATCTCGCCTTTCAGCCGGTCAAAGGTCATGTGCTACGCCTGTCGTGGGTGGGCAATGAGCGTACGGATGTGGACAGCTATGTGCAGTCCAAGCTCAATGCCGATGGCGTGCCGCGCATCTACAGCCCGCTGGAACGGCGTGGGATTGTCAAAATGGACTACACTGCCAAGGAGCTGGGTTTCCTGAGTGATGAGCTCAAGGTGTACGGCTATTACCAGTACTACGACCAGCAGCGTGAACGGCGCGTGCAGACGGCCACGCAGTTTAACAACACCATCACTCATTCGAATCAGGATGTCTGGGGTGTGGGCATCCAAAACGCGGCCACCTTTGGTAAAAACAAGAATACGCGCCTGGTTTATGGAATGGATTACCGGCACGAGAATCTGTCATCATCGCAGATGCTGAACTCAACTTTGCTCGGCACCGGGGTTACCACCATTTCCCAGCCTGCAGGCATCACGCCAGATGGTATTTATGAGGTCTTCGACACCTTCGTCACGCTTGATCTCAAGCCCATGGACAAGCTGCTGCTCAATATGGGCGCGCGTTATGAAAATACGCATCTGCACTCGCACCCGGAACCATTGGATGTGATTCCTGGCGCTGGGTACACGGTTAACGACCTCGCTGCGAACAAGTACTGGAATGCAGTGACATGGAACGTGGGGGCTGTCTATCAGGCCACCAAATCGTTCGATTTGGTGGCCAACATTGCAACGGGGTATCGTACCCCTACTTACAGTGATCTGCTGAGTGCTGGCACTCCGGTGTTCTCCAGCCTGACTGCATCGCTGCCCAGCACGAATATCAATCCGGAAAAAAGCATCACCTATGAACTCAGTGCACGCGTACATACGGCACGGCTCAAAGGGTCGCTCACAGGGTATCTCACGAAGCTGACTGACCTGATCACCTCCACCACTTCAGGCACGGTGGTCATTGGCGGTGTGACATACAATGCCACGCGCAATTCCAATGCCGCGCAGGGCTACATCACGGGGGTGGAATTCGCGCTGAGCTATGACTTGGACAGTCATTTCACCATCTTTAACAACACCACCTGGACCTATGGCCAGAACCAGTCGCAGAATGTGCCGCTGCGTTTCATTCCTCCTTTGTACGGCAATTTTGGCGTGCGCTTTGAGACCGACGAAAAGAAAGGCTGGGTGGAGCTTTCGGAGCTGTGGGCAGGACCGCTGATCCGTCACAATCCGAATGATGAAATCGACGCCGGTTTCTCCAGGGATCCCGCACTGGGCTCCCCCAACAACACGAACAACCCGCCGATCAACACGAACTACCAAATCTCCGGTTTCTTCGTGACGAACATCCGCACCGGGTGGAAGGTCTGGGAAGAGGGGAACCGTTCGTTCTCACTCACGCTGAATCTGAACAATGTTTTCGACACCAAGTACCGCCAGGCCTACGCCCAGCAGCAGCGCCAGGCGGCAGGCTTCAACGTGGTCGTCGGTGGTCGCCTTACCTTTTAGTATATCAAAGTCATGCGCTGCATCTTAGGATTGGTCGGCTGCTGCTTGATGCTGGCAGGGCATTTGTATGCCGCAGAGCCGCTGAACTGGGCCTTCATTGGCGTGTGGGACCGCTCCATGCCGCAGGTGGAGGCTGCGTGCCGTGAGAACGGCATCCATGCGGAATTTTTCAAAGGACAAAAATTCAATGAAACGCAAAAGGCTGAGCTGGCTGCGCGCTTCAAGCTGGTGTTTGTGCTGAACCTCGAAGCGGACCAAGCACCCGCACTCACTCAGCGGCTCAAGCAGGCGCGTGAAATCAATCCTGAGCAGCGAGTGATTCCATTGGATACGCGCGGCAGCCAGATGGACCTCGAAAAAGCAGGGCTGCTGCTGAAGGACGAAGCGGTGCCTGCCTACTGGAGGCCGAATGGTTCAGTGAATGTGCAGAGGTTGATTCGCTACTGCATGGTGAAGCACTGCGGTGCGATAGGAGAAATAGAGCCTCCGGTGCTCATCCCAGATGCGGGATACTATGATCCGGCACGTGAAGATGCGTTTGCGGAGATCGGCGAGTTCATCGCTTTTAAACGCGGGAAGCAGCGCTGGATTGAAGGGGCGTCTGTGGCGGTGCTGCTGCTGCAGCAGTCGTTTTGGATCACGCATGATTTGCGGGTGATCGACGCGCAGATCGTTGCGCTGGAAAAGCAGGGGCTGAATGTGGTGCCGGTGTTTGGCGACAGAGAAGAGAACGTCACGAAGCTGACGCGTGCGGCCGCGCCCACCATTCTGATTGAGGACCGGCATGGGGCGATGTGGCAGAGCACGGCTTTGCTGAAGGAACTGGATGCTCCGTATCTGCGGCCCATCTCCATGCTGGCCACCACGAATGAGGAATGGCTGAAGGATCCGCGCGGTCTCTCGCATCGGGATGTGGGCATGTTCATGGCGCTGCAGGAGTCCTGGGGCACGTTGGAACCTGTGGTTGTCGGCGGATTGAAGGAAAACATTCAGGGCTTCCGGCTGCATGAGCCGATCCCAGACCGCATCGAGGCCTTTGCTGCACGTGCGTCACGCTGGGCGGCGCTGAAGCGCAAAGGCAATGCGGAGAAGAAGATAGCTCTCATCTATTACAATAAAGGGCTGGGACAGGATGACCTGATGCGGGGCAGTCCGACGGGCGGCTTTCTTGATGCGCCGGAGAGTTTCATGCGCTTCCTGCCGCGCATGAAGGAGGCGGGTTTCACGCTGAAGAATACACCGGCCAATACGGCGGCGCTCATTGATGCGATGAAGCGCGGTGGGCGCAACATCGGCCCATGGGTGCAGGGGGATCTGGAGAAACTCGTGGATGAATCGCAGCCGGTGCTGGTGCCGCTGCGTCAGTATGAGCAGTGGTTCAACACCAAGCTCAGCGAGGCTGCGCGGAAAACGATGGTGGAGAAATTTGGTCCGCCTCCCGGACGCATCATGGTGGTGAAGCGCAACGGTGAGCCGCACATCGTTTTGCCGAAACTTGAAATGGGGAATCTCGTCCTCATGCCGCAGCCGGAGCGCGGAGAGAAGCAGGATGAAAACCTGCTGCACAATCGCGATGTGCCGCCGCCGCACAACTACCTCGCCTTCTACTGGTGGCTCGATGAGCAGTACCATGCGGACGCCATTGTTCACTGGGGCACGCATGGCACGCTGGAGCTGCTGCCGGGCAAGGAGGCAGGGCTTTCCAAGGACTGCTGGAGCGACATCTGCGTGGGACACATGCCGGTGGTGGATCTGTGGATCACGGACAATCTGGGCGAGGCCACGCTGGCTCGTCGCCGCTCTTATGCAGCGCTGGTCGATCACCTGCCGCCGCCCACGCTGGCTGCGGGTCTCGATGACGAATTCAAGAATCTGCACGAGGACATTCACAAGTTTCGCACGCTGGAGGACGGTCTGCTCAAGGAGGAGTATCGCAAGCGAGTGAGCCAGCAGGCGCGCGAGGCCAAGCTGCACGGCACTGGTGCTGAGGTGTTGGATGACGCGGCGGTTACTCGGCTGGATGAGCATCTGCACAATCTGTTTGAGTCGCGCACGCCGCTGCGGCTGCATGTGCTGGGCGAAGGGCCGCATGAAGCGGAAATGGTGCCATACCTGGTGCAGATCCTTGGCGAGCCGCTGCTGGATCATCTGGCTGCCACGCGTGGACTTCAGCGTGCCACATTTGAGCACAAGCAGCAAGATCGCAGCAAGGCGGCGGAATTCCTGAGTGCCGCACTGGATGGTGAACCGCCTGCTGGCATGCGTATGACGCCGGAGTTGCAGAAGGATGTTGAGTTCGCACGCGATGTGCGTGCTCGCCTTCTTGATGCAGGCAAGGAGCATGCCGGTTTGCTTACGGCGCTGGGCGGGCATTACATCGAGCCGGGGCCGGGGCCGGACCCCATCCGCAATCCCGCAACGGCTCCTGGCGGACGCAATTTGTACTCGCTCAATCCTGAGGAGATACCGACGCGCCCCGCCTGGGAAACGGCACGCAAGCTGGTGGATGAACTGCTGCGGACACGGAAGCCGAAGAAAATCGCACTTGATCTGAATGGCATGGAAACGATGCGCGATTTCGGCGTGATGGAGGGGCAGATTCTCGCGCTGCTCGGCGTGCGTCCGATTTGGAATCAGAACAACCTCGTCATCGATGTGGAGCTCATTCCTGCGGAGGAACTGGGAAGACCACGGGTGGAGGTGTTCATTGCCATGGGCGGTCAGTACAAGGAGAACTTTCCCACGCGCGTGGCGCTGCTGGACAAGGCCGTGCGTCTGGCTGCAACGGCACCGGAAAACGCGAACCCAGTGCGTGAAGCGGTGGCGGCCACCAAGGATCGCCTGCTCAAGCGCGGCTACTCCGCCGCACGTGCGGATCAGTTTGCTGCGGCGCGTATCTTTGGCACTAAGCCTGGCAACATGAGCGGCACACACATCCTCTACCTCGTGCCGCGCTCCGGTGTCTGGGACAAGGACGATGAGATCACCGATGTGTACACGGACAACATGAGCTTTGTGTACACGCAGGACACCTGGGGCGAGAAGGTAGACGGGCTTTACGAGGAGGCGCTGCAAAACACGGACACCGTGCTGCGCGTGTGGGCGTCCAACATGACGAGCCAGTTGTCCAACCACCACGCCTATGAGTATCTTGGTGGCCTCAGCATGGCGGTAAAAAAAGTGACAGGTAAATCGCCCGCCGCGCTCATTTCTGATGTGCGCGATCCCAGCGGTGCGCGGGTGCGTGACTTTGAGGAAGTGCTGGCATCGAATTTGAAATCTGAGCTGCTAAACCGCCGCTGGCTGGAAGGGATGAAGGCTCACGATTACGCCGGGGCAGGGCACATCGCCGAGCTGGTAAAAAACACCTTTGGCTGGTCCGTCACGCGGAGGGAAAGCATCACGCAGGAGACGTGGGATGAAGTCTATGACGTGCTCGTGAAGGACAAGCACAAGCTCAACCTGAGCGAGTGGTTTGAGCGGGTGTCTCCGCATGCCATGCAAGAGATCAGCGCTACGCTGATCGAGGCTGCGCGCAAGGATCTGTGGAAGGCCACGCCGGAGCAGTTGCAGGCATTGACAAAACTCTATGCGACTTCGGTGAAGGTCCATGGTGACTCCGGCGGTCTCGTCAGCGGTGGGAACACGCGGATGGCCGACTTTGTCAGCGCCAAACTCACCGCGCCAGGAGATCAGGAGTCGGCCACGCTGGCTCAGGACATGAAGGCAAAGCTTCAGCAAAGCGCCGCCGCACCGGATGCGAAGGTCGAGAAAGTCAGCGGACCGCAGATTGGCGAGGCCAGTGAGCTGCCGCCTTCCGCTGGAAGCAAGCCGCAGCCGGAAGGAACTGTGCTGGAGCCGGCATGGAATTCATTCGCTTGGTTGATCGGAGCCGCAGCTGTGCTTCTGATGGTCGTCGGCTTCTTCAAGAGGGCCGGGTCCACTTCATGAAGCTGCTCGAACAACTCCTTTCTTTAATCTCCGAGGCGGTGCTGCTGCCCACGCTGGCGGCCATCATCATCCTCGTCGCATGGAGCGCCATGCTGCTCGGCGGGCTGTTGCGCGAGTGGCTGGGGCGTCGCCACATTACCACCATCATGGCAGCGCTGCGCCGTGCGCATGTGGAGGGCGGTGATCAAGTGCGGCTGCTGAGCATTCTCAGCACCGCCACCACCGGCCTGCCAGCGCGGCTCCATCAGCTGCTCGCGCAGTGGGGCGGGGCGGGGGATTTGTCGCATTGCTTGGTGGATCTGGAGATTGAAACATCCGCCGCGTTATCGCGCCTGACGTGGATGACGCGGATTGCCCCCATGCTCGGGCTCATGGGCACGCTCATTCCACTGGGGCCGGCGCTGACTGGTCTGGCTTCGGGTGATCTGGCGACGCTCTCCAGCAATCTTGTTGTCGCCTTTACCGCCACGGTAGTGGGGGTGCTGCTGGGCTGCTGCTCCTACACGATGAACCTGGTGCGTAAGAACTGGTATCAGGGTGATCTGAGCACGCTGGAGCACCTCTTCATCAACGCCAACAAGCCGGCCCTCCCATGAAGAAGCGCCTCTGGGACGACTCCGAGGGCGATGACCCCGCCGCCGGTCTCATCAATCTCTTTGATGTGTGGATTGCCTTTGCTGCTGCGCTGCTGCTTGCAGTGGTGAGTTTTTTTAATCTGCCCAAGAATGCTCCCTCGGCTTCGACGGATGCGAAGGCTGACAAGTCGCCCACGGCGGAAAGCATCGATGCCGCGCGCACGAAGATTGAGCGCTTCCAGGAAAGCAAAGCCAGCAAGAGCGGTGAAGGCGAACGACTTGGAACTGCTTATCGTCTTAAATCAGGCGAGATCATCTACGTGCGCGACAAGCAGAAGTGAGGCGTCAGCATTATGCACCAGCCGTGCGAGTCCAATTCAACGATTGAAGCCTGGCCTCCAATGCTGCTAACTGGCATCTTTATGAACCACCGCATGTTTTTCCTGCTGCTGGCTGCCATTCACTGGTCCACGCCCGCCCAAGCTGCCGCTGATCCTACCCAGCTCACACTGGCCTCGATCTTTACCGCCGAAGAGTTTAAAGACGAAAAAATAGAGGCTATGCAATGGAGCAAGAAAGGGGGCTATTACTTTACTCTCGAATCACCCGGTAAAGACAAGGAGGGCAAGGACAAGGAGGGCAAGAATCTTGTACGGTATGATGCGGCAACGGGCTCGCAGACAATCATTGCCTCTGCGCAGGTGCTGACTCCGAAGGGTGAGAAAAAACCTCTGAGCGTGGACAGCTTCGAGTTCTCAAAGGATGAATCACTGGTCCTTCTGTTTGCCAATACACAGAAGGTCTGGCGGAAGAATACGCGTGGAGACTACTGGCTGCTTCATGTGGCGAAAGGGACCTTGCGCAAACTCGGCGGAGATGCTGCGCCTGCGTCGTTGATGTTCGCCAAATTTTCGCCCGATGGCAGCCGCGTGGCCTATGTGCACGAGAACAACCTGCACGTGCAAAGTCTGGCGGACATGAAGATCTCCAAGGTGACTGCAGACGGCTCCTCCACGCTGCTTAATGGTGGTTCGGACTGGGTGAACGAAGAAGAGCTGGAGCTTCGCGATTGTTTTCGCTGGAGCCCTGATGGTGAGCGCCTGCTGTTCTGGCAGTTCAATACTCAGGACGTGAAGCGTTTCACCCTGGTGAATCAGGCCGATGGCCGTTACCCAAGCCTCACAACATTTCCTTATCCGAAAGCAGGTGAAAAGAACTCCGCCACACGACTCGGAGTGGTCTCTGCTGCGGGGGGCGAGGTCACCTGGCTGGCCGTGCCCGGAGATCCGCGCGAGCACTATCTGCCCCATGCCGAGTGGACTCTCGATGGCAAGACGGTGCTGCTGCAGCAGTTTAACCGTTTGCAAAACAGGCTGCACGTCATGCGCGCTGATCCTGCGACAGGCTCGACGCAGATCATACTCACGGAGAAGGATGAGGCCTGGGTGGACAACGTGAACAAGATTCGCTGGATCGGTGATGATTTTCTATGGCTCAGCGAGCGCAGCGGATGGCGGCATGCCTACCGCGTGACCATGGCGGGCGTAGTGACGCCCGTCACCAAGGGGGAGTTCGATGTCATTAACGTCAAACATGCCGATGCCAAATCAGGCTGGCTGTATTTTTCCGCCTCTCCCTCCAATGCCACACAGCGGTATCTCTATCGCATCAGTCTCAAGGGTGGTGAGCCGCAGCGGCTCTCTCCTGCCGATCAGCCAGGCACGCACAGTTATGACATAACGGAGGATGCGCAGCTGGCTGTGCATACGCATTCCAGTGCTGTCTCTCCGCCTGTGATTCAACTGGTCTCCCTGCCAGACCACAAAACGATTCGAGTGCTCGAATCTCAGAGCAAGCTTCGAGAAAAACTGGCTGCGTTAAAGCTGCCGAAAGTTGAGTTCTTGCGCGTGGACATTGGCAATGGCATCTCCTGCGACGCCCTCTGCATCACCGCCCAGGATTTTGACAAGTCGCGCAAGTACCCGCTGCTCATGCATGTTTATGGCGAACCTGCAGGTCAGACCGTCCGCGATGCCTGGAGCGGTCAGGGGGCGCTCTGGCACTGGATGCTGGCGCAGCAGGGGTATGTGGTGGCCAGCGTGGACACGCGTGGCACCCCCGGCCCGCGCGGACGTGACTGGCGAAAGAGCATTCACCTTAAGCTGGGCATCCTTAATTCGAAGGAAGAGGCGGCGGCCACGAAGGCATTGTTGGAGCGCTTCACCTTTCTCGACCGGCAGCGTGTGGGCATCTGGGGCTGGAGCGGCGGTGGCAGCAGCAGTCTGGACGCCATCTTTCGTTATCCCGATCTTTATCAAACGGCCATGGCGGTCGCGCCCGTGCCAGATCGCCAGCTCTATGACTCCATCTACGAGGAACGTTACATGGGGCTGCCCAAAGACAAAACTGAAGGGTATCGACTCGGCTCTCCCATCACTCATGCAGCGGGTTTGAAGGGGAATCTGCTCATCGTGCATGGCACGGGCGATGACAACGTGCATTACCAGGGCACGGAAAAGCTCATCAATGAACTCGTTGCGCAGAACAAACGATTCACCGTCATGCCCTATCCCAATCGTGACCACGCCATCAACACCGGCAATGGCACCCAGCGCCATCTGTATGAATTGATGACCGGCTATCTGCATCAAAACCTGCCCGTGAACTGATTTCCCGGCTCAGGAGTTAGGGCTTTCGATTCACAATCCCTTCATCGACGGCCAGGAGGAACCTGGCGAGATTGGTTTTGTAGGCATCACCTTCGCTGTTCTTGGTGCGCACCAGGGTGACCACCACTTCGTTCTCGGGATCGACTCTGAGCACCGCGCCTGAGGAGGCACCATGGCAGAAGGTTTTTTTGCTGAGGAGCGTCTTGTTGGCGGGCACGCCGTCCTTGCCCGCGCGTGGGTCGCGTTCGTTGAAGTAGGTCAGGCCCATGCCCCAGGGGATGTCGAATTTCGAGTCCGGCCAGTAGGTGCGCAGTTTCACTGGCAGCATTTTTTGAAAGGTCTCTTTGGAGAAAAAGCGGGTTCTGCCATAGACCCCTTGGTTTAGCAGCATCTGCCCAAATTTCGCCATGTCCGCAGCGGTGCATTCGGCGCCGTGGCATACGTCAGAGATGCGTGAGCGTGTCATTCCCAGTGGGGTAAATAGATGATCCTTGATCAGGCGCAAGACGCTCTTGCCGGTAATCAGCTCCATGGCTTTGCCTGTGAGTTCGGTGTCCATATTGTTGTACTTGTGCTCCTTGCCCACCACCAGGCAGGGCAGGAGATTTGCCACCCAGTTGTCGCTCCAGGCATTGTGCACTTCACGTCCCGAGCCGGCCTTCATGTGGATACCCGCGATGTGCATGAACGTGGCGCGCCAGGTGAAGGCTTTGGGGCCTTCAACCGGGAAGTCAGGCAGCAGCTTGCCCACGGGATCGTCGAGCCCCACCAGCCCCTGATCCATGAACTGCGCGAAGAGACAGGCGCTCATCGTTTTGGTGATGGAGGCTATATGCTTCGGCGTATCGAGGGCCGTCGTGCCGGTGGCCGGATCATCAAAGGCTTCGTGAAAAACGATGACGCCGTGGCCAGAGACAAAGGCGACAAACGGCTCCTTGGAGCTTTCATACCATTCGCGGCAGGCTTTGCGCATGGCGGCTGCGGCTTCCTCTTTGAAACCGGCCATGGCAGGTGTGCCGGGATGGAAATTGGTGTCGATGGTGTCGAATTCATCGGTTTTCTGCGGTGCCTTGAATTCCGGAAACTTGTGCTCCACTCCCAGCAGCTTGCGTTTCAGTGCGATCTGCTGCTCGTCCAGCAGCCATTGCTTCTCGTCGAAGGAGTCTTCATTGGAAGGATGAGGAAAGCTGGTGAGCGCCTTTCCGCCCGGGCTGGCGGTGATCATGCGCCGGATGTGCTGCCCGTGTTCACTCCTGCCTTCGAGATAGGCCACATACGGGGGCTTGCCATCCGGCTTGCTGACTTCGTCGAGGTCCTTGTTGAACCAGCGAATGACCAGCGGACATTGGCCGATGATCGACAGCACCCGGTCGGGTGACTGCCAAACCAGTGGCGGAAAGCGGCTGCTGTCTTTCCATGTGCCGCCCTCGATTTCGACTTCAAAAGTGACGAACTCCAGCAGGTCCTTTTCCAGCGGATCTTCAGGGACGTATTCCTTCGCGTTCATCCAGCCGACGGCAAGCATCGAGATCAGCATGAGCGGTGCGCGCAATCTTGAGATGGAGCAGAGTGCAGGAATGAATCGTGGCATGGGTGAAGGAACGCTAAAGCGCGATGCTGAATTGCGGAAACCTTGGGATGACAGAAACATCAGCCAATTCTTCAGGGGCGCATTTTCAGAAGAAGGTTGAATCTTCAAAGGGCAATGCTGAAGGTAGAAGCATGATTGAGATTTCTTCGCCCGTTGCTGTGCTGCCCCGAATGACCGCGGTTGTCATGGTAGCACTCCTTGTCTTTCTAAGCAGCTGCATGCACGGGCCGGCTGATCCGGGATCCACGTTTCACAGAGGGATTCAGCGGAATGCCTGGAAAACGATATCGGCGTACGATACGGCCGCCTTGGCGCACCGCGAAAAGTTTAACCCAGAAATCCCGCCCGCCTACTGGGATCCCGGCATCCAGCGTTTGCATCCCATCAAGGTCTATACCCACCGGGCGAATCTGGTTGTCGTCCAGCGGATGTCCGAAGGGAATGAAAAGGGGAAGTACATCTACCTGCCCGTTTCCTCCTTCCGCCCCGTCTCCGCATGGTTTTCCCATAAGCATGCCGTGGACGGCTTTGTCTTTCGCCCGGGCTTTGGATGGGGGACCTACAATTTTACACGCACGCCTGTTCTCCCGCCTTCCAAGTGAATGCGGATGTGGCCAGTCTTCAGCCGAGTCCCGCTTCGGCAAGACGCTCCTTGAGATCGCTGGCAAGCAGGGCTTGAAGGATTCCCTCAATGCGGCCTTCCATGAACTGGTCGAGGTTGTAGAGAGTCAGTTCAATTCGGTGATCGGTGACGCGGTTCTGCGGGTAGTTGTAGGTGCGGATCTTTTCTTCGCGCCCGCCGCTGCCGATGAGGTTGCGGCGGTTGGCAGAGTATTTTGCGGCTTCTTCCTGCTGCTTCTTTTCCAGCAGGCGTGAGCGCAGAATGCTGAGGGCCTTTTCCTTGTTCTTGATCTGACTGCGACCGTCCTGACAGCGCACAATGGTGCCGGTGGGAATGTGCAGCACTTGAACGGCGGAGTCCGTGGTGTTCACTCCCTGACCGCCCGCACCGGAGGAACGGCAGACTTCGATGCGGACTTCATCGGACTTGAGTTCGAAATCGACTTCTTCGGCCTCGGGCATCACGGCCACAGTAGCTGCGGAGGTG
Source organism: uncultured Verrucomicrobiota bacterium (assembly GCA_903838675.1). Lineage (GTDB taxonomy): Bacteria > Verrucomicrobiota > Verrucomicrobiia > Verrucomicrobiales > Verrucomicrobiaceae > Prosthecobacter. The sequence continues at coordinate 1,310 of CAILZI010000207.1, read as the reverse complement.
TGGATGCGGCCTTGAGCCTCGGTGGCGGGCACGCGCTGCACGCGGTGCACACCGCTTTCGTATTTCATGACGCGGTACACGTCTTCGCCACTGATTTTGACGATGACTTCCTTGAACCCGCCCACTTCGGAAGGACTGGTGTCGAGGGATTCGATCTTCCAGCCACGGCCTTCTGCAAAGCGCGTGTACATGCGCAGCAGATCGGCGGCAAACAGGGAGGCTTCATCCCCCCCGGTGCCGGCACGGATTTCAAGAATGATGTCGCGGCCTTCGAGCGGATCAGGCGGCAGGATGGACTCCTGGATGGCTTTTTCGAGATCGACGAGGCGCTGCTCCAGCACGGGGATTTCCGCTGCGGCCATCTCGGCGAATTCCTTGTCTTCCTGCGACTTGGCCATGATGCGGCTCTCGGCGAGTTCGACCTGGGTTTTTTCAAACGAATCCCATGACGTGAGCAGGTTTTGCAGGCTGCGGTGCTCGCGCAGCATGTCACCGGCCTTCTTGGCATCCTCGTAAAAATTCGGGCGGCCGATGATGTCTTCGAGATCGGCGAAGCGGGTGCGTTTTCCGGCGATGACGCCTGAGTAATCCATGAGGGGAGGAGAAAAGAGAGGGCAGAGACAAAAAGAAAACGGTGCCCAGCACGAGGCATGGACACCGTTTGGCTAAAAAGAGGGGGGTGTGAGCTACGCTTCGGCGGCTGGAGCAGCAGCAGGAGCGGCGGCTTCGAGCTTCGGAGCGGTGCGGCGGGCGCGGGTGGAACCGTAGCGCTGGGCGAACTTGTCCACACGACCGGCGGTGTCGATGAAGCGCTGTTCACCGGTGAAATACGGGTGGCAGGCGGAGCAGATGCCGATACGGAGGTTTGGCACGGTCGAGATCGTGTTGTACACGGCACCGCAGGTGCAGGTGATCGTCGTCTCGGTGGTCTTGGGATGGATGTTTTCTTTCATGGTGTCGAAGGTCACGTGATCAGGCGAGGCGCGGAATGCTGCTTTCGCCGGGGCGTGGGGGTGGGCAGAATAGTGGGTTTTGGGGGATGGTCAAGAGGCGAGTGGATGACGAAATCAGAACGGTCGAAGCAGAGCAGGGGGGCAATGCAGTCGCAATCTCCCGCGTGACCTGCCGTGCTTTGCCGTCAAGATAATTGGAAAACGGGGGCGGTGGTATCTGCTGCGTGGATCGCTGCCGGAAGGGTTCACTTCGATCCTGAGCGGGTAACTGGTGCTTAGGACACCGTTAAAGCATCTCCTAAATATCAATAATTAACTAGAATAACCATATTAAACGAGGTTAATTATGTTTATCAG
>CAILZI010000206.1 GCA_903838675.1 uncultured Verrucomicrobiota bacterium | reverse complement strand
GGGTGCTGCAGTTCTTCACCCTCCTTCATGCCAAAGCGTTCCATCATCTTCGTCATGCGCTCGGCGGCGCCGAAGTTGCGCATCAGATCGTCTTCAAAGCTGAGGAAGAATTTGCTCTCGCCGGGGTCGCCCTGACGTGCGGAACGTCCGCGCAACTGGCGGTCCACGCGGCGGCTTTCATGGCGCTCCGTGGCCAGCACGAAGAGGCCGCCGAGTTCGGCGACGCCTTCGCCCAGTTTGATGTCGGTACCACGACCGGCCATGTTGGTGGAGATCGTCACAGCGGCGCGATGTCCGGCACGGGCGACGATTTCGGCCTCCTGGCGGTGATACTTCGCATTGAGCACGTTGTGCGTGATCTTTTGCAGCTTGAGCATGCGTGAGACCATTTCCGAAGCTTCAACGCTGGCTGTGCCGACGAGAATCGGCTGGCCTTTGGCGTTGAGTTCGCGAATCAGCTCGATCACAGCGGCGAATTTTTCGCGGCGGGTCTTGTAGATGCTGTCGTTGTGATCCTGACGCTTCACCGGACGGTTGGTCGGGATGGTCAGCACATCCAGTTCGTAGATGTCATGGAACTCGGCGGCGTCCGTTTCAGCGGTGCCGGTCATGCCGCCCAGCTTTTGATAGAGGCGGAAGTAGTTCTGAATGGTGATGGTGGCGAGCGTCTGGGTTTCGGCGTCGATCTGCACGCCTTCCTTCGCTTCCACGGCCTGGTGCAGGCCATCGCTCCAGCGACGACCGGCCATTTTACGACCTGTCTGCGCATCGACGATGATGACCTTGTTCTCCTCGACCACGTATTCGACGTCCTTCTCATAGAGACAGAAGGCACGCAGAAGCTGGCTGATCTGGTGAATGCGCTGCCCCTGGTGGGAGAGGCGGTCCTGCATCTCCGTCTTCTTGCGGGTGCGGGCGTCTTCGGAGAGCGTCATGTCGCCGTCGATTTCGGAATACACCGTGGCGATGTCCGGCAGCACGAAGGCGTCCGGCTCGTCGGGGCTAAGGAAATTGCGCCCCATCTCGGTGAGATCGGCGTCGTGGGATTTCTCTTCGATGAAGTAGTACAGCTCTTCCTTGAGCTTGAAGAATTCCACCTTCTGCGTGTCGGCGTAGAGCGAGAGCTCGGCCTTTTCCATGGCACGGCGGAGTTCGGGCTCCTCCATGCAGCGTGTAAGAGCACGGTTCTTCGGCTGGCCCATCTGCACCTGGAAGAGCTTCAAACCGGCCTGCTCAAGTTCACCTGCGGCAGCAGCTTCCTTGGCTTCCGTGATGAGGCGGTTGCAAAGCGTGTTCTGACGGCGCACGAGCTGGTCCACCAGGGGCTTGTAACGCTCATACTGGTGATTGCTCTCAGCAGCCATGACCGGACCGCTGATGATCAAAGGCGTGCGGGCTTCATCGATGAGCACGGAGTCCACTTCATCCACAATGGCGAAGTAGTGGCCGCGCTGCACCTGCTGCTCCTTGCTGGAGGCCATGCCGTTGTCGCGCAGGTAGTCAAAGCCGAACTCGCTGTTCGTTCCATAAGTGATGTCCGCCTGATACTGGTCGCGGCGCAGGTGGCTGGGCTGGTCATTCTGAATGCAGCCGACCGTGAGGCCGAGGTACTTGTAAAGGCTGCCCATCCACTCGCTGTCACGACGTGCGAGGTAATCATTCACCGTGATGACGTGCACGCCACGACCGGTAAGCGCGTTCAAGAACACCGGCAGCGTACCGACCAGCGTCTTCCCTTCCCCGGTCGCCATTTCAGCGATCATCCCGCGGTGAAGTGCCACACCACCGATGAGCTGCACGTCAAAGTGCACCATGTTCCAGCCCAGCGGCTGGTCGCAGACGGTGATCTCTCTTCCGCACATGCGGCGCGCGGCGTTTTTCACCACGGCATAGGCTTCCGGGAGAATGTCGTTGAGCATCTTCTGCTCGATCGCGCCAAAGTCTGGCTGGATGGCGTTCCACGCTTCACGCGAGCGGTCGATGCGCGCCTTCTTGTCATCCAGAGATGCGCCATTCCAAGAGGAGCTGGCGAGGTAGTCATTTTCCAGCGCAGGGAAATGCGGCTTCAGCGCATTGAAATACTGCTCCACCGATTGCAGGCAGGCGTCCACCGCGGCTTCATCCGCAATGCGCAGGCTCACCCCGCCTAGAAACGGCGGCGTGTGAAAGGCGCGGAACTGGGCCTGCCATTTCTGAGTGCGTTCACGCAGCGCTTCCTCCGGCTCGTTTTGAAGCAGGGCTTCGATGCGGTTGATCTCGACCACCACAGGTTGAAGCTTGCGCACGGTGCGCTGGTTCTTGGTGCCGATGATTTTTTTGATGATCCAGTTGAACATGGGAAATGAGAATACGCCGCCCGGCGCACAATGGCCGGGTCGGGGGGAGGCCGAATGTGGCGGATGTCAGGCTTCGTGCAAGGACTCAAACGGGCCGTCTTACCGGAGCACCACGTCCTTCACCCGGCGCGGAATCATCGCATTTCGCACCACTTCAGGCTGCACACTGCGCAGGAAATCGAGCAAAATCACCGGTGATTCCACGATCATACGCTCGATCTGGTCGCGCCGGTGCGTCCAGCGGGAGTTGCGGTGGAGGTAGTCGAGATCGGCGAGGATTTCATCGACATCTCCCTCGCTGAAGCCGGCGAGCTGAAACGCATATGGATCGTAAAGAGGCATGACAACGCGGTCTGGGAACGGGCGCAGACCAAATCGAGAATGCATGATCCGACAAGTGCTTCCATGTTCATTTTTTTGGCAACGACTGCAATTGACAGCGGTTGTCCTGTAGCTTTTCGCCGCACTTCACGTTTAACTGGCACCTCATGCCCCGCATCCTCTGGCAAAACACGGACATTACCTGGCTCGCTGCTCTGGTGGTTCTTCTTGTCATCGGCCTGCTCTGGCTCGGCTATCGCCGCTCACCACTGCGCGGCTGGCGCAAACTCGCGGCGATGTCCTGCAAGCTGGCCGCCCTCGCACTGCTGGCCCTCTGCCTGCTCGATCCCCTGTGGACCAAGCAGCAGCCCAAGAAGGGCGAGAACGAAGTCATTGTACTGGTGGACACCAGCGCCTCCCTGGAAACCGCAGAAAAGCCGGGTGAATCCACCCGCGCAGCCCAAGTGGCCGCCGCTCTCAACTCAGGCACTGAAGATGCCGCGTGGATCAGATCATTGAGCGAGGACTTCCGCCTGCGCCTCATGACGGTGGGAGCGCAGACGCAAAGCGTGCCGCACTTCCGCGCCTTGAAATTTGACGGCTCCCGTTCCGATCTGTGCCGCACGCTCATGACCTTGCGCAGCGGCGGCTCGAATCTCGCCGCCGTGGTATTAATCAGCGATGGCAACGCCACCGATGCCACCACATGGAAGGCGGAGACCAAAGGTGCCCCCATTTTCACCGTGCTGGCCGGCAAGCACGTCCCCACCCCTGATCTGGCCATCCTCGATGCCACCGTGGCGACCAGTCCGTTTGAAGACGCGCCCATAACCATCACCTCGCGGGTGTCTGCCCAAGGCCTCAACGGCAAACAGGCCACGCTTTCCGCTCTCGATGAGCAGGGCAAAACCATCGTGACCGAAAAAGTCACCTTCAATGGAAGCTCGCCGCAGACCGTGCGCCTGCGCATCCCGGTGGCCAAGCCCGGTGTCTCCTTCCACAAGCTCGAGCTCAAGACCGAAGGCGTCAGCGAAGCCACCCTGGCCAACAACACACGCTTATTAGAGGCGGATCGTGGCTCTGGCCCCTACCGCGTGCTCTACATCGCCGGCAGGCCCAACTGGGAGTACAAATTCCTGCGCCGTGCCATTGCGGCGGATGACGACATCCAGATGCCCAGCCTCGTCCGCATCGCCAAACGTGAGCCCAAGTTTGAATGGCGCGGCCACGCCGGTGAGAGCGCCAATCCTCTGTTTCGCGGTTTTGGTGCCAAGGAGGGCGAGGAAGCGCAGCGCTATGACCAGCCGGTGCTCATCCGCCTCGGCACTCGCGATGCCAAGGAACTCAGCGACGGCTTCCCCAAGGCTGCCGAAGATTTGTTCAGTGAGTATCGCGCCATCATCATCGACGACCTCGAAGCCGGATTCTTCACCCAGGAGCAGATGCATCTGATCCAGCGCTTCGTCAGCGAGCGCGGCGGCGCGCTCCTCATGCTTGGCGGGCAGGAGTGCTATCAGTCGGGCGGCTATGATCACACCCCCATCGGCAGCATGCTGCCCGTTTACCTTGACCGCACCACCACCTCGGGCCCAATGCTGGATGCGCGCTTCAATCTCACCCGCGAAGGCTGGCTGGAGTCATGGATGCGGCTGCGCACGGATCGTGAGGAAGACGAGAAGCGGCTGGCCGCGATGCCCTCCTTTTATGCCATCAATCAAACTTTCGCGATCAAACCCGGTGCCAGCATTCTGGCCACGGTGTCGGATTCAGCGCAGACCACCATGCCTGCCATCGTGTCCCAGCGTTTCGGCGAAGGCCGCGTGGGCAGCGTGATGGTGGCCGACCTGTGGCGCTGGGGCATGAACGATGCGGATTCACGCAAAGACATGGAGCGCGCCTGGCGGCAGCTCATGCGCTGGCTTGTGGTCGATGTGGCCGACAGCATCACCTTCACTCCTGAAACCGATCCCGCCGACCGCGAACGCGTGAAGCTCTCCGTGCGCGTGCGTGACCGCGCCTTCAAAGCCCATGGCGATGCGATGGTGAAGATCGAAGTCACTCAGCCTGACGGCAAAAAATCTCAGCTCTTCGCCGAGCCCAGCCTCAAAGAAGCCGGGCTGTTTGAAGCTCAGTTCTTCTCCTCAAGCTCCGGAAACTACCGCGCCACCGCAACCGTGGAGGACATGGAAAAACACAGCTCTCTCGGCATCAAGACCACCGGCTGGACCTACGGCCCGCAGGCTGAGGAATTCAGCCGTCTCGCTCCCGACCGCACCTTTATGCAGCGCATCGCCACCGAGACGAACGGCCAGATGCTCGCGCTCGATGAAATCACCAGGCTGCCAGAGATGCTGAAGAACATCCGCGTCCCCATCGAGGTCACGCTTTCGACACCGCTCTGGCATTCGCCCTGGATCTTCCTGGCTCTGCTGCTCCTCATCGGTGCAGAGTGGTTTTTGCGCAGAAAGGGAGGCATGGCATGAAGATCAGCTCGCATATCAGTTCTCTCCGAAACAGATCACACACCGCAGAGGCTGGAACGCCGCAGCTGCGAAGCCGCGAAGCGAAAACTGACTCAGAAAAAAAATCTCTGCGGCGTTTCCATCTCTGCGGTGTAAAATTCTGGATTGCAGCATGCTTCACCCTCTTCGCTTCGCTGCTGCATGCCGCACCGCGTGCGCTTGATGTCGTCATCGTTCTCGGTGCCCCCGGTACGGAAGAGTACGGCAAGAAGTTTAAAACGCAGAGGGATGCCTGGACGAATGCCTGCACCAAGGCAGGCATCACCCCGGCAGTCGTGAGTGGTGAGAAAACCACTGAAGACCTCGAAAAGCGCATCACCGCCTCGGATCCCGCACACTCCTTATGGCTGGTGCTCATCGGCCATGGCACCTTTGACGGACGCGAGGCCAAGTTCAGCGCGGAAGGACCGGACTTTGATGCAAAGCAGCTCGCGGGCTGGATCAAGCCGCTCAAGCAGGAAGTCGCCGTGATTCACACGGCCTCCGCCAGCGGCGGCTTTTTGAAATCGCTCTCAGGCCCCGATCGCGTCATCATCACTTCCACGAAGAGTCCGGATGAAGTGTTCTATGCACGCTTCGGCGAATACTTTGCCGAAGCCATCGGCGGACTGCCCGCAGCGGATCTTGATCAGGACAAGCAGGTGTCATTGCTGGAAGCCTTCCGCTACTCCAGCAAAGCCACCGCCATCTTCTATGAGAACGACGGCCGTCTGGCCACCGAACACGCGCTGCTCGATGACAACGGCGACGGCGTCGGCACGCGCAGTGAAGTGCTGGAGGCGGATGCAGTGGCCGCACCCGGCACGGTGCTTGATGGCGCACGCGCGGCACAGATGGTGCTCGTGCTAAGCGCGGAGGAGCAGCAGCTCACCGATGCTCAGCGCAGCACGCGGGATGCACTGGAACGTGAATTGAATAAACTCAAAGCAGAACGGTCAAAGCTTCGAGAGGATGAATATTATATGAAGCTCGAATCATTAATGCGCAAACTGGGAGGGGTTTATACAAAGTCATGAACTTCTGGCTCAAAGTCCTGGGGGTCTTTGGCATCCCTATCGTAGTCTCCGTTCTTTTCATCGGAGGTTATCTTTTCTTGGCTTACTTGTGGCAGCGGCGGGTTCAACGTCGTCTCTCTGCGCATGCTTCAGTCGAGGCATTGCAGGTGGATAATCGCCCGCAGCACTGAACTTCAGTCCTTCCAGGAATGGCACGGTTCGTTACGGATCCTCCTGCCCCGTCACGAATTCCTGGAAAGCCTGCGCCACTCGCTGCGTGACGGCACCGGACACTCCCGGCATTTCACGTTGATCAATGCGCGCCAGCGGATGTACATCCCGCGTGCTGGAGGTGAGGAACGCTTCATCACAAGTTTTCAGCACCGCTATGGGCAGCCCGGTTTCTTCCACGGCAATGCCTGCCGCAGCACAGGCCTCCAGCACCAGAGCGCGCGTCACACCTGCGAGACAGCCGGAGCTCAGCGGCGGTGTTTGCACCACGCCTCCACTGACGATGAAGATGTTCGTGCCCGTGCCTTCGCAGAGTTCATCACGCGTGTTGGCAAACAGCGCCTCCCCTGCCCCGTGCTCATGGGCCAGCGCCAATGCTCGCACGTTGTCCGCATATGAAGTGGATTTGATGCCTGCCAGCGCGCTGCGTTCGTTGCGTGTCCATGGCACGGTCATCACCGTCTCCGTCGGCGGCCAGGGTTTGAGCGCTGTCGTTGCCACGATCATCGTGGCCGGTGCCTCACCACGATCTGATCCCAGCGGGCCGTCACCGCTCGTCAGCGTGACGCGGACGCGAGCATCCGTGAGATCATTCGCCTGCATCGTTGCCAGCATGGCCTTCAGATAAACCTCGTACTCAGGCGGTGTGATGTTCATGGCCGTACACGAGGCCACCAGCCGCCGCCAGTGCCGCGTGGGTGTGAAGGGCCTGCCATTTCGGGCCACGAGTGTCTCGAACACACCATCACCTACCAGAAAGCCATGATCGAAGGGTGAGATGCGTGCCTCAGCCGTGCTGAGGATGCGGCCATTGATCCATGTATGTGTGGGAAGATTCACGGCTGCAGCATGGCTTGAATAAAAACATTCTCAACACATGCACTTTGCACTTGCAGGATCTTCGGGCATGCGCCAGAATCTCCGTCCCAAAGCAAAAGCGGGTGTAGCTCAGTGGTAGAGCACTTCCTTGCCAAGGAAGATGTCGCGCGTTCGAATCGCGTCACCCGCTCCACCTCTCACACG
>CAILZI010000205.1 GCA_903838675.1 uncultured Verrucomicrobiota bacterium | reverse complement strand
GATGATGCGGCGTTTGTTCTCGTCCGGGAGCTGGGGCCAGTTGTTGTAGAGGGTGTCAGCTTCGACTTGCACGGCATCTGCGCTGACGCTGCGGACTTTGAAGTAGTCGAGTTCGGCTTCGAGTTTGGGAAGTTCGGTCTGAAGTTGCGTGAGTCGGTCGGCCAAAGGCTTGTGATAGCCGCCAAAGTCGGCAAGGGCGATATGGCCGTCGAGGTAGAGGCGATGCGTTTTATCCATTTGTTCGCGAACTTGCTCAATCCCCTGGCGGTGGGTGGTGAGCATCTTCTCTTTGTCAGCAAGGTTGCGCTCGGTGGCTGAAATTTGCTCGGCGAGCTTGGCCTTGTTGGAAAACACATCATGAATTTCTCCGACGAACACCTCTTCAAGATCGACCATCGGAATCTTGTTTCGGCAGCCGGTGCAGACATATTTTGGGGTGTTGGGGCCGACATACATCTTCTTGCCACATTCGCAGAACACGAGGCCGGCAAAGAGATGCACGGGCTTGGGGCCTGGGCGCTTCTTGGGAGTCGAGCGCCGCTCCTCCAAAAGCTGGTTGGCTTCGTTCCACATCGTCTCGCTGACGAGCGGCTCGCAGGGCACCATACCCCATTCGCTTTCATCCTTGATCTCCCATTTCCACGGACCGGTGTTGCGTCGCACATTGATCCGGTAGGTTCCCTTGGCAGCCCAGTCTGCAATGCATCTGCCAATGGAAGTGTCGGTCCACTTGGAGTTGGTGCGGGTGCGGTGGCCCATTTCATTCAAAAGCCGGGCGACGGCACCGAGCCGCTTTTCCTTGAGAAACAGCTCATAGATCAGTTTTCTGATGGCGGCCTCTGCGGGCACCTGCTGTAGCTTTTGGTCCTTCCAAATATACCCGTAGGGAGTCTTGCCGCTCAGCGGCTTGCCGAGCTTGGCGCGAATGGCTATGGAAGCCTTAACCCGGTCACCAATCTCGGCGCGCTCCCATTCTGCCATGGCGCTGATGATGGTGAAGAACAGCATTCCTGAGGGAGTGCTGGTGTCGAGTGTTTCCTGGAGCGAGACAAGGTTGACTCCCTTGGCGCGAAACCTTTCGGCCAGTTCCAAAAGCTCGCGCGTATTGCGTGCCAGGCGCGCGAGCTTGGAAAAGATCAGCGACTTGATGTGCCCGCGCTCGATGTCCCGCAGCATACGCTTAGCCTCAGGGTGATCGAGAACGGACTTTCCAGACACGCCCGCCAGATCATAGACCTCGCGTACCTCCCATCCTTTGGATGCGGCATAGTGCCGCGCACGCGCGAGGTGATGTTCCGGGCTTTCGCCCTGCGCTTGCTGGTCAGTCGAGACTCGAATCCAGATACCGACTGGGATGCTTTGGTCGCTGGGAGAGAGGGGAGGGTTGGCCGCTTTCATGGTGTTCATTAGTACACATAAAAGCAAGGCTCAACTGGTTATTAAAGCAAAACTCTTGCGTTGGGTTATTTCAACTGGGTGGTGGAAGTCTCATCTCCTCAGAAAGCAGCTTGAACGCGGCATTTTCTTTTGCCGTCCGTTCCTCTGGAGTGAGGGCCGTGAAGACCCTTTTGACTCGATAGCCTTTGCGCTGAGTTTCAGTCGGCGTGGGTGCCGATGGAATGGAAGGCACATCGACCGGCTGAGGCAGGGCGTTGACGAAAGCCAGGAACTCCTCCGGCTGAAAATACTTCACACATGCGGCGTCAGATGCATCAAGGCACCCGACAACGGCAGCTTCGATCTGCCTGAGTCGGCGATCATTCGCCGTGATAACAGCGATCAAGTCGAACCCTTCGCGGAGACATTTCCGCACATTGCCGACTTCGTGATCGATGGTGGTGGTCACGGAGATTTCGCAGGCGATACGCATATCACTGCGAACTAAACCCACATCAATGGTTTCGCGTCCGGCTCCGACCGGCATTTCGAGCATCGCGCGGAATCCTCGCTGTTCGCCCACCGCACGAATTCGATCCTGCAAAATGCGATGCTGATAACCACCCTTGCCAGGCTCTGAAGGCAGGGGAGCAGGCGTGGTTGTTGCTTCGGTTGCGACGGGTGCGGCTTCTGGTGTTGGGATGGGAGGCTCAATCTCAGCCATTGGCGGTTCTGCCATGACCGGTTTGGGTTCCGGCGATGCTTGCTGGCGAATGGCCGCCGGTTCCGATTGCCTGCCGCGCTTCTCCTTGGGCTGGTTGGCAGCGGCTTCCTCGGCCTCGAATCGTTTCAACAATTCGGCTTCAACCTCTTTGCGTGGAACGGTATAAACTGAGCGAGAAATGTTGATCGCTTCGGCACGACGTTTCGCTGCGGAATCCTCATCAATCTCCTCAGGCAAGGTCACCGAGAGATTGAAATCATGATCGGCTGTTTCAATGCGGCAGATGGCTTGACCGATGGCAAGGGTTTGCAGGTCGCGCGCCTCGAAGTGGGCAAATCCTTCCGCCAGCGTTCGCGCATCGCTGTCACCGACCCGGAACACCACACGCGTGAAGGCGTTCGACAGCACTGAGTTGGCGACATCCTTGTCACGCTCCAGTTGCTTGAGGTCTTGATGGGCGAGCACCAGCCCCAGGCCATACTTGCGCGCGCCAGACAGAATCTCAGTCAGCGATGGCGTGATGAAATGCTGGAACTCGTCGATGTAGCAATAGAACGGACGGCGCTGCGCGGCACTCATCCTGGCGCGGCTCATGGCCATCTGCTGCAACTTGGTCATGACGAGACTGCCGAGCAGATAGGCGTTTTCGCGTCCGATCTGCCCTTGCGGCAGTTTCGCGAGAAAGATTTTTCCGCTGTCCATCATCGCACCGAAATCGATGCGGTTTTCGCGCTGCGACACCATGTAACGAATCGGCTTGGGGGAGAGGAAGGTTTCCAGGCGTGTGATGATCGGGCCGATGCTGCGGCTGCTGCCGAGCTGGGGGAAAGCGCGCTTCCAATAGTAGCGGACATCGGGGTCGCCAACCGTCTGCAGAAATTGGTCGCGCCAGGTCTGGTCGATCAAGAAGCGCCGCAAGTCGGCGAGCGTGCCGCCTTCGCTGCTTTCAAGGAACGCCAGCACGGCGTTCTGAAACACCGAGTTCCTCTGGTCCCCCCAGCTTGTGCTGCGGCGTTGGAACACCGAGACCAGATCGCTGGCGAGCAGCTGCTTCTCGAAGTCGGAATGCGCCGAGAGGATGTTGAACGGGACGATGAATGACTCGTCCGACGGATCGAACAGCACCACATCGCCAAGACGTTCCGGCGGGATGATGCCAAGCACCCGGTCGATGAGATC
>CAILZI010000204.1 GCA_903838675.1 uncultured Verrucomicrobiota bacterium | reverse complement strand
CCAGCACCTGTTCAATCGCTCAGAGGTGACTCACTTTTGATCCGCGATCCGCTGCACTTTTGATCCGCGTTTTATAGGTCGGGCAGGGTCATGCGGATGGTAGGAACTATTGAACTGTGGTTTGGCCAGTAGCATTTATTTTTCACCAGCTGCTCAGGGCCTGGTGCTGAAGGTGGAGGCGCTGCAGCCGTGCGGGGCGGTCGCTGGCGGGAGGGGAGCCGATGGGGACGAGCTTGTACTCGCCGTTTTGCAGGACGGTGATGCCGCTGTCTTTTCCTGCGGCGATGGCGTGCCAGGCGACTTCGGCGAACTCGGCGGCGAGGATGGAGTCGAAGGGGGCGGGGCGACCGCCGCGCTGGAGATGGCCGAGGACGCTGGCGCGGGTCTCGATGTCTTTGTAGGGGCCGTGGCGGAAGGCTTCGGCGAGTTTGGCGGAGACGACCCAGGCGGGGCTTTCCCACGTCTGCTTGTCCATCTTCACGCCTTCGGCGACGAGGACGATGCTGTGGGTGCGGCCACGCTTGAAGGAGGTTTCCATTTCTTCGGCCATGGCACGGATGCGGTCGCTGGTGAGGTAGCCGTCTTCGGGGATGAGGGCATACTCTGCGCCGGAGGCGATGGCGGCGAGTTGCGTGAGCTCGCCGCTGTCGCGGCCCATGGTCTCGAGCACCATGACGCGGCGATGGCTGCGTGCGGTGTCTTTGATGGAATCGACAGCGCGCACCAGGGTCTCGATGGCGCTCTGCACGCCGAGAGAGTAATCGGTGATGGGGAGGTCGTTGTCGATGGTGCCGGGCACGCCGATGACCTGAAGGCCGCTCTCGCGCTGCATGATCTCCGCGCCAGCGAGAGAGCCATCGCCACCGCAGACGATGACGGCGCGCACGTTGAGATCGCGCAGAAGCTGGATGACCTGACGGCGGCGCTCGGGATTGCGAAACTCCTGCGAGCGTGCGGTGCGCAGCTCGATGCCGCCTTTGACGACGATGCCGCTGACGGATTCGTGATCCATGAGGACGATGTGCTGCTTCTTGACCCGCAGGCCGAGGAGGCCGGGGCGGCGGGCGATGCTGCGGCGAAGTTTTTCCAGGGAGGTCTCGCCGGCTTCGAGCTGCTTGACCGTGCGCACGAGGCCGACGTAGCCGTCCATGATGCCGAGCACGGGCACCTCATTGCGGTTCATGCCGAGGCGCACGGCGGCGCGCAGAAAGGCATTCATGCCGGGTGAGTCGCCGCCGCTGAAGAGCAGGGCCACGGGGCGTTGATCAAGGAGCTGGGGAATGGTCATGATGGGTGGTTGGGGTTGGATGATTGGAAGGAAACGAGTGATGCTGAGGTGATGAGGGCAAGCGCGTATCATCCTTCGGCTGAGGGCGCTGGAGCAGCCTCTTGAGCAGCCGCAGCAGCAGCGGGCGGCGTTTATTTCCACGCGCGGGCAGCTGCTTGAGTGTGCGCTGCCGGCGCTTGAAGGCTGGGGAGCGCCGGACGTGAATGCTGTAGCGCCAGCCGACCACGCGCGTCAAAACGCGCCGCCCACCCGGAAGCTGGCGATACAGCACGATTTCGCGCATGGCGGTGCGGATGACGGCGTCATCATTCATGATTAAGCTGGGAAACAAGAGCTGCGCCAGCAGGCAGGCCAGCGTGGGAAATGCGCACACCGCCAGGGGGACGAGCAGGCTCTCTTCCATCCATGCGGTGCTGGTCATTCACAGCCCTCCAGGATTGCCGCATGTCAGGGCGATGCCCATGGGGCACACGGATGACAGGATGATGGGGCGCATTGATATCATAGCAGGAAAGGGGAGTGAGGGGGGGATTGCGGCGGGATGTGCATCCTCCTCACTCGCGGCAGTTTTAGAAGGCAGCTTCTGCGCAAGCCTCTTGCTTTTTTAAGCAAGCGGAGAGAAAAGGCTTGATGAACTCCGAACTGTTGCAAAAGCGCGGCCTCTCGCTGGAACGACTGGATGCCTTCTGCAAGATCGTGCTTGCCGGTGGACTCTCCCAGGCGGCGGACGGGCATGCGGGGCGTGTGGCTCAGCTGAGCCGCCAGGTGCGCGATCTCGAGGAATTCTTTGGAGTGGAGCTGCTGCTGCGCACCGGGCGCGGCATGGTGCCCACGGAGTCCGGAGAGGAGTTGTTCCGCATCATCCGCCATGATCTGCGCCTGCTGGATGACTTTCGCGTCAAGTGCGCGGGCCAGCCCGGTGTCATCCGCATCACCGCCGGGAACAGCGTCATACACTGGTGCCTCGGTCCGGCGCTGGGTGATCTTGGCAAGCGACTGCCGGATTTTCATCTGGATGTCCGCGCATTGCGCACCTTTGAGCGCGTGCCCGCGGTGCGGAACCACGAGTGCGACTTTGCCATCGTGCGCCGCGAGGCCTTGACGCCGCAGTTGAAGGGCAAGCCGCTGATCACCATGCACTACCGGCTCTTTGTGCGGCGTGACCTCCTCGCGAAAGCCGGCACCAAGGACGCGAACAAACTGCTGGAAAAACTCCCGCTCGCGCTGCCGCCGGAGGGCGACTTTCGGCTTGCGCTTGATCGTGCCGCCGACCGCCAGCAGGTGCGGCCCAAAGTGGTGCTGCACGTCACCTCCTTCACCATGGCCGCGCGCGCCGTGCACACCGGCCACTACGCCGCCATTCTACCTCACGTCGCTGCGCGTGATTTTGATGGCAAGGAGTTCGCCATCTTGCCCGTGCCGCTGCTGGGCACCTATGCGCAGCATCTGCACCTTGCCTGGAATCCCAGCTTTGTGCGTGTCTCCCAGGCGGCGGCGAAGGCGCGGCCAGCGCTGATGGAATTGCTGGGGGAGTGAGTTGGTCGTTTTCGACTGACTAGAGTTGAAGGTCATCGAATTATCTTGTCACACGCTCGCAATTTTATCAGTCTCGCGGCATGAGCACCGAACGCCCGCCCAAGGTTTTCATTTCTCGCACCACCGCTGGACTCGCAGCACTGGCGGAAAAGGTCGCTGTCGTCCTTCGCGAGCGCGGCTTCGAGATCATCCATCAGCCGGACTTCGGCATGGAGTGGCGCAAGATCCGCCACATGCTCATGGAGAAGGTCCGTGAAGCCGATGCCGTCCTCTGCCTCGTCGGTCCTGCTTATGGCGCTGCACCGCGAACAACGATCCCCGAATTTCGCAATCCCGACACGGGACGCGAGGAATACTCCTACACCCAGATCGAATACTTGATCGCGCGTCAACTTCTGAAGCCGACCTTCACGCTCCTCATACCTTATTCTCTTTGCACATTCGTTCATCCCGGGGATCGCGGCACGCCCGAGCAGCAGCAACTCCAGAGCGACTTCATTCGCGATGTCATCGGCAAGGACGAACACGTCTTCCGCCAGTTTCAGAGCGAAGCCGATCTCCTTGGGGCCATCCGCAGCGCGCTTATCCCAATCCCCATCACCTCGCTCCCGCCTGCTTCGCCCGCAAACATTCCTTTCCGCAGCATCGGCAATGTCTTCACCGGACGCGCCGACACTCTCCGCAGCCTTCGAGAGAGCCTCGTCTCAGCTGGCAGCTCCGGCAATAGCGCGTCGAAGCGTCCCGCCGTGCAGGTCATCCACGGTGTTGGCGGTGTTGGCAAGACGCGCCTCACCGTTGAGTATGCCCACTCGCACGGTGCGGACTACACCGCGCGTCTTTTCGTCCGCGGCGGCAGCGCCGGCGCGCTCGACGAATCGCTCGCCTCGCTCGCCGGACTCTTCATCCTGAATCTCGAAGAGCAGGATGAAAAGGAAACCGAGGTCTGCATCGCCGCCGTCCTTCGCTGGCTTGCAGCGCATCCCGGCTACCTCCTCGTCATTGACAACGTGGATACCGATGAAGCCCACGATCACGTCCTGGAAGTTCTCTCCCGCCTCCCTGCAGGCCACGTGCTCCTCACCTCGCGCCTGCACACCTGGCCCGGTGACATCCTTCGTACCCCGCTCGGTGTTCTCTCCGACACCGACAGCCGCGATCTTTTGCTGAAATATCGCTCCTCCCCCAAGGCCCCCGCGCCCGACACCGATGCTGCCGACGCCCTTTCGCTCGCGCACGATCTCGACGGCCTCGCCCTTGCCCTTGAACAAGCCGCCGCGTACCTGAACGTCCTCGCCATCACCATCGCCGAATACCACGAGCGGTGGAAAAGCAACGCCGCCCGCGTTCGTGCATGGCACGACCCCGCGCAAATGGGTTACCCCGCCAGCGTCGCCACCACTTGGTTGACCAGCTTCGAGCAACTCGCCCCCGCCTCGCAAGCCTTCCTCAACCTCCTGAGCTGGCTCGCCCCCGACCCCATCCCGCGCTTCCTGCTGAAGCCGCTCGCCGAAAAGAAGCTCCAGCCCGACCCGCTCACCGGTACCGACCCCTACAAAGCCCTTGGCGAACTCATCCACTTCTCCCTCGCCAATCCCGCGCAGAATGGTAGTGCGTTTGCGGTGCATCGGCTCATCCAGCAGGTGACGCGGGAGAGACAGGAGCCGCCGAGCCCGGCACCGGCGCTCATTGTCGCGTTGGGTTGGGTGAATGAAGAAATGCCGCAAGATGCCGATGACGTTCGGACCTGGCCCGTAGCATCCCCGCTCGCTCCCCACGCCATTGAGGTGGCAACGAGCGGGGCAGATCGCGGAATCGCCATGCCGAGCAGCGTATTGCTGCATCAGGCGGCACTGTTCCTCACAGTTCGTGCAGACTTTAAGAATGCTGAGCCGCTCATCCGCCGTGCGCTGGAGGTAGATGAAATTGCATTTGGCGGGAACCATTTCGTCGTCGCTCTCCGACTCAACAACCTCGCGGTCCTGCTACGGGACACGAACCGTCTTGTCGAGGCGGAGCCGCTGATGCGGCGAGCGCTGGCCATTGATGAGGCTAGCTCCGGAAAGAATCACCCCGACGTCGCCAGAGATCTCGCGAATCTCGCTGGTTTGCTCCAAGCCACCAATCGTCATGCCGAGGCGGAGCCGCTAATGCGGCGCGCTTTGGCCATTAATGAAGCCTGCTATGGGAGGGATCATTCTACAGTCGCCACAAGCCTCAACAGTCTTGCCCGTTTGCTGCAAGCCACCAACAGATTTGGTGAGGTGGAAAAGATGTATCGGCGAGCGCTGACCATTGACGAAGCCTGCTATGGCACGAGCCATCCCGAGGTCGCAATTGTGCTCAACAACCTCGCGGAATTCCTTCAAGCCACCAATCGCCATGTTGAAGCGGAGCCGCTGATGCGGCGAGCGCTGGCAATTGATGAGGCCAGCTATGGGAAGGATCATCCCAGAGTCGCCGAAGTCCTCAACAGTCTCGCAATCCTATTGCAGATAACCAACCGCCTTTCTGAGGCTGAGCCGATGTATCACCGGGCGTTGGCCATTATTGAAGCCAGCTATGGGAGGGATCATTCCAAAGTCGCCACCAACCTTAACAACCTCGCGGAACTGCTCCGGGCCACCAACCGTCTCGCCGAGGCGGAGCCGATGTATCGGCGAGCGCTGACCATTGATGAAGCCAGCTTGGGCATGGATCATCCAAAGGTCGCCGCCTGCCTGGTCAACCTCGCTGAATTGCTACGAAGCACCGGCCGTCTTGCCGAGGCGGAACCGATGATACGGCGGGCGCTGGCCATTGATGAAGACAGTTTCGGGAAAAATCATCCCGATGTCGCCAGAGATCTCAACGCACTCGCACTATTGTTGAAAGCAACCAACCGCATAGCAGAAGCGGAGCCGATGTATCGGCGGGCGCTGGCGATTGCCGAGGCCAGCTATAGCGGGAACCACCCCTTGGTCGCCACCTACCTCAACAACCTCGGGCAAGTCCTCATGGCAACCAATCGGTTTGCTGAGGCGGAGCCGAAGATGCGACGCGCTCTGGCCATTGACGAAGCCAGCTATGGTAATGAGCATCCCAAGGTAGCGATTCGGCTCAACAACCTCACGATACTGCTGCACGCCACCAATCGGTTGAGTGGGGCAGAGCCGCTGATGCGGCGCGCAGTGGAGATTCTGCTGAAGTTCACCAAGGATAACGGGCACCAGCATCCACTTCAGGCCCTCTACTTGGACAATTACTTCGCCTTGCTCATGGCCACTGGCCACACGGAGATGAAGGCGAAGGAGAAGATTCGCGCGCTCATGGCGCTTTTTAGGGCCTAGTGCTTGCGGTCTGAGACATCAAGATTGCGGCTCCGTTGCGTTGATCTTTAACAACTCATTAAGCATGCGAGCTTGCACCAGCAAACCAACATCAGTACATTTGTAATCTGAAAATCTAATCCTACCAATGCCACCTCCTTGTCGATTATTTGATGACCGGCAATTCATCAAAAGATATTCGAACGCCAACGTCATCTCCGTGCATCAAGTGCATCATGTTATAGTCTGGTGCAGAAGGGTCGAGTTTCCATAGCTTGCCAATGCTCATGTCACAGCCGCCAAACTCTCTCTTAAGAACTATGGGCAGCTGAGATTCTGTGTCGTGAGCTAGCGAAAGCAATATCGGCGGCCCAGTCAGGAATCTACGGCCATTTGCATCCGTTGAGAACTGACTATCATTGTATCCCCACGAGGCTTTCTCAATTCCATCGAAGGAATAGATTTCGATTCGGAGGCCTACTAACAGAACGACAACCATTCCCTTGGGTGACTTGAATCCTAAGACGTGCTCCCTGATAAGGTTTGCCACTTCCATGCAAGTCACTCGATCGTCGTTTGCAGAATTCATGCGTTCATGCACGGGCATGCAACGCTCGCCATTTTGGAATCTCCTTATCCAGACAGAGAATTTGTTCCAGAATCCCATATTTGGTGTGCTTCGCGTTTAGCTGCTATTTGGGTAAAGGCGCAAATAACCTACTAGCTCGGATTTTTTGTGGCTCAAGTCAATTGAAAACCAGAAGCATACGATGTACTGAATGGGCGGTGGGAAGCGACTCATCGCTGCGAATTTGGGATATTTTCAAAGCCAATCTCCCATCAAACGCAACGACTGTTTGCCGAAAATGGGATTCGAGTGTCTTGCCGAGCACCACTCTTTGAATGTCATGGAGTCACCCAAGTTGAGTCTGCGAAATGCAGCCTCCTGCATGTGGAGCGCATCTGTGAAAGTTGATATCACGCCTGTTCGTCAACACAGAGGCGCGGAAGGCGCTGAGGCCACTTAAATTAAATGCATTTTCTTCCAGACGCGGCAAGAGTGTGAGGTGCGATCTACGTGATGGAGAGCACCAACACGCAAAACAGATGAGCCGCGCTTTTGTCAAAGAGGACATCGACATTCCCGAACGCATCAAGCGCCGGCGGACCGCATCCGGTCTGCCGCCGGATGCGCTCAATTACATGACCGAAGCCGGGGCGAAGCGTTTGCGGCAGCGGGTGGCGGAGCTGAGAAAATCAGGGGTGGATGAGGCGGAGATCTTTGATCTGGAAAGCATGCTTGATTCAGCAACGGTGGTGAAACATCCCCTCCTGCAGGAGTCCGTGGTGTTTGGTGCCCATGTCACCTTGCGCAGCGCGGCAGGGGAGCTGAAGAGCTGCCGGATCGTGGGGGTGGATGAGGTGCATCTGGAACCTGAGAATGTGAGCTGGATTACGGCTGTGGGGAAAGCCCTGCTGGGTGCCAGGATGGGACAACGGGTCAGCCTGGAACCGCCCACGCCCGCGCAATGGACGGTGGTGAAGATTGAGTGAACTTTGCGAATAGAGCGCATGCAAAGACCAAGGAGCTTGTGCCGAAAGGCTTGAGGGTTCGAGTCCATTCACGAGCACCATTCATTGAAGTACAAAGAGTTAATGATGAGAAGTGTTGGTGATGTGCAAGGCTTCAGCGATCGGCCAAGCGCGGCCAATAGTTCTTCCTTTCGATGCAGTGCGATGGATCGAAGATGTCATCATGATGCAAAATCTCTGCGCTTGCCATTCACCACAGTTGTGCGCCAGTTTTAGACTGGTCTAAAACTGCGTGGTGCCAAAATAATTCTTCATCGATGAAACGCTCCCTCTCCTGGCTTTGCTTTATCGTAATGACTGTGGGCATCGCATCATTTCTTCCGGGCCAGCAAATCCGAGAGCAGAACCTTGTGGCGTTTAAAGCGCGGCTGCACGCTGCTTCAAATCAAGAGGCGCATGCCTTGGTGCAGGATGCATTCAAGCAAAGGGACATGGATGCATTGCTGATATGTCTCGAAGCTCAAGCTTCTTACTTTTTTGACGAGTTTGATCAAAATCGTGAACAGTCATTCAAGGTTCGACTGGTCCTGGTGATGCTGAGAAAAGAATCCCTTTGGGAGCCGCTTCCTCGTGATGTTGTTCCAAGAGGGGGCATGGCCATGGCCAAAGCAAGTCTTGCAGAGCTGGTTGTTGCGGTGGCTGGGGAACAATTGAAGGATAAAACCATCACTGCCGGGATGACCCAGAAGGTTCAGGATCGTTATCAGCTTGCAGATCGCTTGGAACATTCAATCCTGAACGCTGCCGATTCAAGCACCGGGAAAGCTCCCTGAGAAACAGTCGAAGCTATCATCCTCTACGGTGTGTTTCATCCCCGCCTGATTTTCATGTGCCCGGAGGAATCTCAAGACCTGAATTCCTGAAGCGGGCACAGGCCCATACGGCCTTGTGTTTGACTGGCATTTTTTACGATGCCTTACGGAGTGGTCTTGAACGCCTTGGCACAGCCAGCGGGCTTGTGTGTAAATACTATTGACGTACGCGACCCAATTGTATCTCATCAATTATTTGACCAAGAAACAGAGTCATTCGCCTGACCACACTTCAAACATCATGAGTCGAAGAGTCATTCGCATATACATGTCGTTTTTCATGCTGTTTGGAGCGGCCATTATTTGCATCGGTGTGAAGATGCTGAACGAAGCGAACGAGAGCAAGGGCTGGCAGACCGTGGTGGGGAAGGTGATTGGATCCTCGATCCAAGCCAAACGTTTCAACACGGGGTCATCATCATCAAGAGGGGGCATCACTTACCATGCGGATGTGCGCTACGAGTATGTGGTGGATGGACTGACGCAGTCTTCCACTGAAATCTCCGCTGGTGACTACGGCTCAAGCGACCCATCTCACGCCAGGCAGGTCGCGAAGCAGTATCCCGTGGGAAGGGAGGTCACGGTGCACTATTCGCCTGAGAATCCAGCGAAGGCAGTGCTGCAAGCCGGTAACAACGATGTGGCCAAACTTGTGATCGTGTTTGGCGTGTTCTTCATTGGTTTTGCCTTGGCGATGTTCATCTGCGCGCCTGAGTACATGCAGCGAGCCCGGGAGTCCGTGTGAGAGAGGAGAGAGTGCGCTGGAATCTTCAGGTCAGCGGTGTGGTGCCCAAGGTGTGAGCAGGTGGCAGTCATGGCGCGTGAGGCCGCCGCTGGTGGGTGCAAAGCAGGCAATGAGCTTTGCATGAAAACCCACCCGGCTTTGGCCTAGCTCCCGGGCACCACCAGCACGACACGGAAGCCGTAGGTGTAAACGCGATGGCTGGGTGTGCCGTAATTGCAGCGGGAGGAGATCAGATCGCCCCAGGTTTGGCTGAGATAGCAGCCCCCCCGAACCACGCGGTATTTTTGCGTGTTGTCGAACCAATAATCTTCACACCATTCCCAGACGTTGCCGCCCATGTCATAGAGGCCGAATTTGTTGGGCTTGAAGCTCATCACCGGCGAAGTGGTCGGGAAACCATCGTCATAGCCTTCGAGGTATTGCTTTACTGCACGTGATGGCAAGTTTTTGCGGCTCTCATCGCTGTAGTTGCCCGCTTTATCCGGGGTCTTTGGCGGGTAGCTGCCACCCCACGGGTACTCGCTCATTTCTTTGCCGCTGAGCATGCCGATGACGGCGCGGTTGGGCAGCTTTTCCGAACCGACGGCGATGCTCCATTCCTCATCGGTGGGAAGGCGGTAGGTCCTGCCCTCCTTTCGGCTCAGCCAGGCGCAGAACTGCTGCGCGTCTTCCCAGCTCACGCGTATGACAGGGTGATCCTCGGGGCGCTCTGTAATCGGGTAGTTATCCAGCGTTTGATCTTTCCATGATTCGTTCACACCGCGATTCTCCGCCGCGTACGCGGCATAGTCTTTGTAGCGCACTTCGTGAATGCAGAACAGCACCTTCGTGTCTGGAACGGGTACGAACTTCATGCCCAGCGTGTTGGTGTAGCCCTTGGTGAGATCGAGCGTGGTGGTGGGAGCCTGAGCCGTGGCGGGCTTTGCCGATGCTGACCGCGAGGCATGCAAAGCCTGTGCGATTTCCTGGCTGGCTGCGGACAACGATGAAAGCTGCACCGGGGTGGTCTTGCCTGCGATGTTCAGGATCACGCTGCCGCCTTGGAGGCTGATGAACTGGGCCTGCAGGCTGCGGCCCTTGGTGTCGATCCAAGTGGTGGCGGATGCGACGGGTGCTGAGGGGGCCTTTGCAGGTTCGGACTCCCACTCGACGATGAAGCCGATGCTGGCGCGCACCTGAGATTCATGAGTGCTGCTGTCATTCCAGCCGACGATATCATCGCGGAAGCAGTAAAGATTGAGCATGAAGGGATAACCCGCTGAACCGCCGCCACCTTTGACGCCATTTGGCTCGCTGGGGAGCCAGCCGAGAGGGAGGAAGGGCTCGCCAGTGACCCATTTCCAGCCACTGCCAGGAGCCGACTCGATGGCGCCGAGCCAGATGTTTTGGTTGAACTTGCTGAGCAGTTTCCGGTAAGTTTGCAGCAGCCATTCGTTCTCTTCCTTGGTGGTGATGGTGGCGAGATGCCCGCCCATGCTTTCAGCCTTTGCTTTGGCGTCCAGCCAGGTGAAGGAGCCGGGGACGAACTGGTAGCGATGGCCCTTGAAGGATTCGGTGAGGGAGGAGGGAGTGGCCGTGGGTGTGAGCGGAACCTTGTCGGGGAGTGGTTTTTCATCCGCTGAAGTGCTGGGCATCGGGGCGGAGGCTGCGGGCACGGGCACGGGCACGGGCATGTTTGTGGCGGGGGGTGTCGCGACAACAACGGTCTTCTCGGTGATGGCGTCCTCTTTCTGAGGAATGACGGCCGGAGGCAAAGGCTGATCTGTCACTGCCGGCTTCGGAGCGCCAAAAATGAGCCAACCAACGCCGCCCGCTATGGCCAGCACCAACGCGGCCACCCACGGCAATGATGAGCTTTTCTTTGGCGGCTGATGCACCGCCGACGAACTCTGCGGCGGGCGGTAGGGCTGCCCGGCGGGGCGTTGTGGAGGCCTATCCGAAGGCACTGCCGCTGGGGCTAGAGTGGCCTGCGGGTCCACTTGAGTCACGGGCTGGGTGAGGATGTTGTCGAGCCGCTGGCGGAGTTCGCGGATGGTCTGATAACGAATGTCGCGGTCCTCGCGCATCGCCTGCGCGATGATGGCATCGTAGCGTGGGTCAAGGCCGAGCACCTGGAGGGAGGGGAGCTCAAAAATGCCCTGAGGCAGCTTGCCGGTGAGCATCTGGTAGAGCATGACGCCCACGGCATAAATGTCTGCGCGATGATCCACGGCGCTGCCGAGCATGAGTGCCTCAGGCGCCATGTAGTGCAGGGTGCCCATGGCCATGCCGCTTTGTGTCAGGCCGCTCTCTCCGCTCTGCATCATCTTGGCCAGGCCAAAGTCCGCCACTTTCACGACGCCATCATGGCTGACCATGATGTTCGCGGGCTTGATGTCGCGGTGGATGATGCCGCGCTCGTGCGCGTAGGCGAGAGCATCGCAGACATGAGCGGTGATGGCCATGGCATGCTCCGAGTGCAGCCGCTTCTGCTGCGCGATCATGCGGGAGACATCGGTGCCTTCGATGTACTCCATCACGATGTACAAGATGCCATTCGACGTCTGCCCATAGTCATGCACCGCCACGATGCCGGGGTGGCTGAGCTTTGCCATGGCGCGTGCTTCGTTCTTGAAGCGCTCGCCGAAGCTGGCATCTGCCTGATCGAGATCGTTGGAGATGATTTTGATGGCGACGGGGCGGTCGAGGCTGATTTGAACGCCCTTGTAAACGGCCCCCATGCCGCCTTTGCCCAGGAGCTTTTCAATCGTGTAACCGGGGATCAGGGCCTGGAGCTCTGCCGGTGACGGCGGCTCCCAGCGAACGCTTCCCCCTGGGGTGCGCAGCGGCGGTGTGTCCGCAGGGGGAGTGGGAGAGTCAGCCATGAGGAACGGCTTTTTACGAAGCGGGGCCTGCTCTGGCAAGTCGCAATTGTAGGGGAAAGCGACAGGTCAGGTTGCGATGGAAGCAGGCTGCACGCGGTCATCGGCTGCATTAGCGTGCAACGAGCTGACCGAAAGCATCGCCAATTGCCAGCGAGGCCGAGGTGTACGAGGCGGGCGTCATCCAAGGTGTCGGGTGTGGTTTTCATGCTCGCCTTGGGAGAGGTCGGATGCGCGGGATTGTGACAGGAAATCTGTGGAGGGCGCGGTTCTTGGTGCTGGCGGATGATTGGGCGGGTATAGGTCTATGACCTATTCAGTGCTGCTCGACGGAAATGAGGCGTATATGATATAAAGATTTTATGAGCCTGACCACCAATATGGATCATCAACTGCCGGAGGAGTCTTTGCAGGGGGGCGGCAGGTGGTGTGTGGGGGGCGCGGTGAGAGTGGCTGCGGTGTGGCTGCTGATGACGCTGGCGGGAGGCGGGAGTGCCTGGGCACAGGGGGCTGCTGCGGCAAAAGTGAGCGCCAAGGAACAGGTGGTGGCGAAGGTGAACGGGATGCCTATTTATGCCTCAGACCTGGATGCGATGGTGAAAGCGCAGGTGCGTATGTTGAAGGCCCAGCTGGCCAATGAACCGGCACAACTGAGGAAGGAACTGGAGGATGTGAAGCGCCGTGCGCTCAATGAGCTCATCGACTTTCAGCTGCTGGAGGATGAGTTCTTCAGGCTCGGCGGCGTGATCCAAAAGGAGGATCTTGATAATGATCTGGCGCAGGCCGCGAATGGATCATTCAATGGGAATCGTGAGGCTTTGATGGCTGAGATCAATGCCATCGGCATCCCCTTTGAGAAGTATCGTGAGATGAGAGAGCGGTTGATCATCGTGAGCGCGGTGCGTGCGCGAATCGTGAACAATGTCGAGGTGACGGAGCCAATGATGCGGGAGCATTATGAAAAGAATCTGCAGCGCTGGCGTGCGCCGGAGTCGGTGAAGTTTCACACGCTGACGATTCTCAAAACGTCTGCCAATGCACGCATGCTGGCGGACAGCCTGCGCACGCGGATGGTCAACGGGGGAGACTTTGCGGAGATGG
Organism: uncultured Verrucomicrobiota bacterium; assembly: GCA_903838675.1. Classification (GTDB taxonomy): domain Bacteria; phylum Verrucomicrobiota; class Verrucomicrobiia; order Verrucomicrobiales; family Verrucomicrobiaceae; genus Prosthecobacter. Next base: position 10,721 of record CAILZI010000204.1, on the reverse strand, counting down.
CGCGTGAGAACAGCGCGGACAGCCGTGCGGGTGACGGTGGCGCGTGGCCGTGGACGAGTCTTGCAGATATCAACGACCAGGTGGGCATGGTGCTGGCGAAGATGAAGAAGGGAGAGCTGAGCGAGGTGCTGGAGGAGCCGGACACCTTCCTCCTTCTGCGTGTGGATGACATCCGTGAGTCTGACCCGCTGCCGTATGAAAGTGTGAAGGAAGTGGTGAAAAAGTCCCTGATGGATGAGCTGGCCAAGGAGAGGATCGAGAACCGGCTGTGCCGGCTGCGCGAGTCGGCGGCGATTCAAAAGATGGGCTCGGCCTAGGGCGGAAACACGATCCGCTGCATTTGAGGTGGTGCGGCCACTTTTGAGGGCCGCAGCCACCAGTATGCATGCCTGCCTGCGCTGGGACGGGGATCAGAACTTGTAGCTGAGGCGCACGCTGCCGAAGTGGGCCTGCATGTTTTCACGCAGGATCTGGTTCTGGTAGTTGAGCAGGAGGCTGAACTGGTCGTTGAAGGCAAAGTTTACGCCGGCACCGACCACCATGTAGCTCTGGCCGGGGGACTGGCCGCCGCCGTTGGCGGCAAAGGGGGCATTGATGAGGGAGACGCTGGTGCCGTTGTTGTTTTGGAGATTTTGACGCTCGTAGCTCAGGCGCACCTGCGGGGTGATGACGGCCCAGTCGGTGGTGACTTTCTTCGAAACGGCCCAGCCGACGCGGGTGACGAGGGAGTCGTAGCTCTGACGGCCGAAGCGCAGGGCTGCGGTGCCGCCACCGGTTTCGCTGTAGGCATTGATGGTGCCGTGTAGCCAGTCGATGCCGACAAAGGGGCCGGTGACGAGGGTGTTGTTTTGAAAGCGGAAGTTGTAGCCGGTGTTGAACTGCAGGGCGTTGGTGTAGCTGCGTGTGCTGCCCTGGGCCTGCGGAAAGCCGAAGCCGGGATTGCGGGAGGAGCTGAGATCGTAGTCGCCAAAGCTGTAGAGGAGGCTGCCCCAAAAGTTTTTGCGGGCGTAGGTGAGGTAGGTGGAGAGGGCGGGGCCTTCGAGGCGCATGCTGCCGAGGCTGCCGGTGTAGCCCTGGGTGCTGCTGAGGTAGGTGACTGCAAAACCGAGGGCGAACCCGCGGGAGAGGTGGCGCTCAATGCCGACGCTGGGAGCCCAGGAGTCGACCTGCACACCTGCCTGGTTTTTGATGGGGCGGAGGTTGGCGTTGCCGTAGTTGACGGCGGTGAAGAGCTCCCACTGGCGGGAGCGCAGCACCTTTTGGGCGATGGGGTTTTTCTCCGGTCCGTCTCCCTGACCGAGGACGACGCCGTAATCCAGCGCAGCGGTGATGCCGTCATTGGCATCCTCTTCGCCGTCGCCCGCCATGAGGCCGTAGAGGTGGCCGTTCACATTGCCGAGGACGGTCTGGCTGCCGGAGATGACGCCATGGCTCTGGGCATTGGCGACTCCGAGCGCGGCATACATGGAGGAAACGGCGGCCGGATCGTAGGGCATGATGTCGATCTCGGCATTGGGGTGGTCGAGGTCTGAGATCAGCAGATTGACGATGGGAGATGAGTAGCCATTGATGCCGATGAAGGTGGCGTTGGGCTCGCCGTTGATGAGAAACGGGCCGGAAGCGGGACCTCCATTTACGGAAATGGAAAGATGGTCCTGGTGGTCAAACACACCCAGGTAGAACTGGACCGCATTGTGGCCTCCGGCGATGGCGATGCTGAGGTTGCTGCTGTCAGCGCCGATGTAAGTGGAGTTCGAGTAGTAGCCGTCGTGGTAGAGGAAGAGACCCTTGGCGGAGTAGGTGGCGTCTCCGATGGTGATGCTGGGACTGACATTCTGATCGGTGCCGCCTGAGGGCTCTTGCACGGGAAGTGTGTAGGAAGCGCTGCCGCCGAGGGAGGCCTTGAAGGAGTCCGGATTGGTGAAGATGTCATAGGAGGTGGTGCCCTGCTGGACGGGGTCCATGTTGAGCAGGCCTGAGACGGTGCTGGTACCGCCGGGGGTGCTGATGCTGACCTCCTTGGTGTAGGCGTTCATGTCTGCGCTGGTGACGACGGCGAGGGTGTGGTCGTCAATGACCTGAAGGTCCATGACTTCGACGCCGCCGACGACGACAGAGGTGGCACCTGTGAAGCCGCTGCCGGTGAAGGTGAGGGGGACGCCGCCTTCAGCCTGGATGTTGTCTGGAGAAACTGAGGTGATGACCGGTGGTGAAGAGACCGCCAGTGCTGCAGAAGTGCCCATAAGAGCGATGGCAAGGATGCGGAGGAATGTGACGGCGGGTGAGGTGAGATTCTTCATGGCAGCAAAACGTGGCAGGTAATGAAACGTTTAGATTTAAAGCTCTGTTGTACGAAGCGGGATGCGTGCAGGACTGTGAATGGAGAAAGCCAGATCCGTGCCAGTGAACATGGATGCAAGCTCTTCCCGATTAAGCTCGTGGCCTCTCTGCCAAGAGGAATGTTTTGGCAAGCTGGCAACGCTTTAGTTTGACCTAAACGCGGGAGGGGAGGGCTGCGACCTTGTGCTGGCCAAATGGACAACGCTGGATGCACTCGGCCAGAGATTCGCCGATGTGTGCCGGAGATCCCATGGCCCGTCATTGGAAGATGACGGTGTTACGAGAATGAAGTTACAAGATTAACGTTTGCCGCGAGTGAAGCGTGCTGTGCGGCTTGAGCTTGTGGTGGGGTGATTGCTGTTTATGAGTATTATAATGACAGATCCCAACGCATTATTCACCACGCTCATCAAACCGGCGCTGCCGATCTTTTTGGTGGTGTTTGTCATCTACGTGGCGCGGTTCATTTACCGCCGGTTCAAGTCGTCTTTCAAAGGGTCGCTGGGGGAGGCGCTGGTAACGCAAGGAACGTTTTGTTTGCTGGACAAGGAGCACTACCGGGGCTTCAGCGATCTGTATGTGCCGCGCCCGGATGGGGATGGGCTGACGCAGGTGGATCACGTGGTGGTTTCGCCGTTCGGGATTTTTGTGATCGAAACGAAAAACTACGGTGGCTGGATCTATGGCTCTGAGCATCAGGCGAAGTGGACGCAGACCTTTGGCTCCGGGGCCAAGGTGTCGTTTCAGAATCCGATCTGGCAGAACCGGCTGCACATCGCCGCGCTGGCGAAGTTGCTGAATGTAACGGAGTCGAAGTTTCGATCGGTGATCTTTTTCATGGGCGGAAGCACCTTTAAAACGGAGCTGCCGGAGTATGTGATCGACACGAGCCTCACGGGCTACATCACCGAAATCGAGGAGGTGCTGCTGAAGCCTGAGGAGGTGGCGGCTGCGAATGAGGCGCTGACGGCCCTGGTGGCGCGGACGAACAAGCGCGCGGCGAATCGGGAGCACCTGGCGGGGATTAAGCGCAGGATGGGAGAGCGGGCGCAGGGAGGGGCATGAGCTGAAATGCGGTGCTTCAGCCGAACTTTGAACCTTTGAACCGCATCATGGATTTTCTGCCGCTCCTGCCCTTCTTGGTGATGGTGGGTGTCATCCACCGCCGCGGCCTCCGACGGGTGCAAGCTGCTTATGCCAAGCGTGGACTGGCGGTGCCACCGCCTGCCATGCCTTATGGCGCATGGACTGCGTTTCAACCACATCCCAAAGACCCGCCAGACTTGGCCGAGGAGAAGCGGCTGATTTTGAAGGATGCCAATGGCAGGATCTGGCCTGTCACAATCATCGGCATGGTGCTGTTTTTTGCGACCGCGATTGGCCTAAGTTTGTTTGGGGGCAGGTGATGGGAAGGATGAATGGCACTGACATGAAAGGCCAATCCACGCTGTTCTCACTTCCCGGCAGGCAATTGATTTTGAATCAGGCTGAAAAGACGGGTCTTAGCCTGATTGAGAGCTCAGGGGTGGAATGGAAATAGACAGAAATCATGAGGAGGCGGTATGATTCCAACGTGGGAGAACAAGGCCATGCATCGATTCAAGATCCATTTCACGCAGGGGGGGCTCGTCATTGAAGGACGCGGACAGCTGCACTCTGGACGGTGCTTTGGTGTGCCTGTACCGTGGTGAATCGCTGATGGCGGTGTTTCCACGCCGGATAGCCACGCGGATCGAGGAGCAGGCGGGCAGTGACGACGGAGCAGGAGACCCGCTGCTGAACTGGATGAGTGTGCTTTCGAAGGAGCCGACTGAGCCGCCGATGTCTCAGTGAGTGGGTGGAAGTAAAAAGGGCTGATCACTCGATGAACTCGAGGGTGCCATCGGTGAGGCGGTAGAAGGCGCCGACGATCTTGATCTGGCCCTGGTCTTCCATGTCTTTGAGGATGGGGCTGCGGGTTCGGATGTTGAGCAGTGAGAGGCGCACGTTGTTTTCGGCGACGTATTTGACGTAGGCCGGATTGGCGGAGGTCTTTTCGCCGTCGAAATCCTGGCTGAGGGCCACTGCGGGTTTGATCTTGGCGAGGAGGGTGGTGAGATTGCCGAGCTGCACGTCATCGATGGCGCCGCGGATGGCGCCGCAGTGCTGGTGGCCCATGACGAGAATCATTTTGGCGCCGGCCAGCTTGCAGGCGAACTCCATGCTGCCGAGAAGGTCCTCATTCACAAAGTTTCCGGCGACGCGGCCTACGAAGAGGTCGCCGATGCCCTGGTCGAAGACGTCTTCCACGGGGACGCGGCTATCGAGGCAGCTGAGCACCATGGCCTTGGGGTATTGGCCGGGTGCGGAGCGGCGGACCTGCTCGCGGTGATTGCGGCGGGTGACCCGGCCGGTGCGGAAGCGCTTGTTACCGTCTTTGAACTGCTGCAGGACCTGGTCCGGTGTCAGGAGGGCCTGCTCCTCGGCGGTGGTGACGTGGCTGATGATGGGGGAGTGATCCGCGAGCAATGAGGATTCGGAAACCGATTCATGCGGGGCGGCTTCGTGAGGAGATAGCGGGCCTTGGGAGTCGAGGGGGGATTTGCTTGTTTTACGCGCTGGCATCGCCGGAGACTAGAATGCCTCCCCGCGTTGTCAAACCTGCCTGCCTCGAAGCATGCATGATCGATGCGATGAGATCCCTGGGATGATATAAGGTTTTGTCCGGTTTTGCATTGCCGCCTTGCCTATTAGAAAGTCTTCAAGACTGGCTGCTGCGGTGTGGTGGAACACACCGCAGCAGCTGCTCCCTTTCAAGTCACTCCACAAAGTCGAGCGAGCCATCGGCGAGGCGGTAGAAGGCTCCAACGATCTTGATCTTGCCCTGGTCTTCCATCTCTTTGAGGATGGGGCTTTGGGAGCGTATCTTGGCGAGGGCGAGCCGCACGTTGTTTTCTGCGACACGCTGCATGAAGAGCGAGTTCGCGGAGGTTTTTTCGCCCGGGGAATCCTGGCTGAGAGCCACGGCGGGTTTGATGTTGGTGAGCAGGGAGGTGAGGTGGCCAAGCTTGACGTCATCGATGGCCCCCCGGACTGCGCCGCAGTGCTGGTGGCCCATGACGAGAATGAGCTTTGCCCCGGCGACCTTGCAGGCGAACTCCATGCTGCCGAGGAGGTCCTCGTTCACAAAGTTTCCAGCGACACGGCCGACGAAGACGTCGCCGATGCCCTGGTCAAAGACGTCCTCAACCGGGACGCGGCTGTCCACGCAGCTGAGGACGAAGGCTTTGGGAAACTGGCCGGCGGCAGATTTGCGGACCTGCTCGCTGTGATTGCGCAGGGTGATCTGGCCGCTGTGGAAGCGCAGGTTCCCTTCTTTGAACTGCCGCAGGACTTCATCTGGCGTGAGCCGCGCCTGCTCCTCCGCCGTGGTGACGTGGCTGTCGGCGGGCGGTTCATCCTTGCGCAGGCAGGCGCCCAGGATGGCGGCCATGCCGAGGAGGGTGAGCGGATAGACGGCGTGTTTGTTCAGGGTCTTCATGTATTAGGATGTGGTAGTATGTGGTTTGTGTTGGCGGTTTTTTTTACGGAGGGTGAAATGGGCCGGGGAATCTGGTGGTGGCTAAAACTTCTCCGGGCGGAGCACGCGCACATCGCTCTCGTAGGCCACCATCGCATAGGCGGCGAAGAGATCGCGCTGCAGGCGCTCGAGCAGAGTTTCAGCCATGGCGGGCTTCAGGATGACCTCGATCTGCACATTGGCCGTCTCGGTGATGTCGGCATTGCGCTCGCCCTGGTGGCCGCCGCCGCGCACGGAGAAGGCGGTGTGGCCATGGGCGCCGATCTCATGGAGGAGATCAAGCACGCGCTCTTCGAGGATCGATTCGCAGATGATGGTGACGAGTTTCATGGGATGCAGGTTCATGGGGTGATTCAAGGGTGGAGGTATTTGGCGATCTGAAAGTAGAGAGGCACGCCGAAGGTGATGTTGAAGGGGAAGGTGATGGCGAGTGCGGCTGTCAGAGAGTAGGTCGGATTGGCCTCAGGCAGTGAGAGGCGCACGGCTGCGGGCGCGGCGATGTAGGAGGCACTGGAGGCCAGCACGCCCAGGAGAGTGCAGCCACCGGCGCTCAGGCCCACCCAGGTGCCCAGCAGCACGCCCACGGTGCCATGGACCAGCGGCGCAGTGATGCCGAAGACCACCAGAAAGAAGCCGACCTTTTTCAGATCGCCGAGCCTGCGGCCAGCGACCATGCCCATCTCCAGGAGGAAGAGCGCCAGCACGCCCTGAAACGGCGTGACAAAGAAGCCCTCGACCATGGTCATGCCGTTTGGCCCGCTGAGGGTGCCGATGATGAGGGAGCCGACCAGCAGAAGCACGCCTTTGCCCAGCACGGCGTCCCGCAGCGCATGGCGCATGCCTGCATCTGTGAAGGAGAGCTTGCCGCCCAGAGCGCCTTTGCCGAGCATGACGCCCACGATGATCGCCGGGGACTCCATGACCGCGAGGAAGGCGGAGGCGTAGCTTTCATAGGGCTGGTGGATGCCTTTGAGGAAATTCGTTGCCGCAATGAAGGTCACGGCGCTTACGCTCCCGTAGTGTGCAGCGATGGCTCCCGCGTCTGCGATGCTGAAGCCGCCCGCCTTGCGCAGGATGGGATAGGTCCAGAGGGGGATTAGGGCGCCCAGGGCCATTGCGGCCAGGGCCGGCAGCCAGACCGTGCCGATGCCGGCCTGATGCACCGCCACGCCTCCTTTAAAGCCGATGGCAACGAGCAGGTAGATCGTCAGGGTCGTGTAGAGAGCATCGGGGAACTTGAGATCGCTTTTGGAAACGGCCGCAAAGATTCCGAGCACGAAGAACAGGATGGCGGGGCTGAGAAGGTTGGATTGAATGGCAGTGAGTAGGTCCATGAGGCTGCTTTCATCCGCCAGTTTTAACATTCGTTCCAATTCAAGAACTGGCATTTATCGTTCGTTTTGCTAAATGTGAGATCATGCCGTTTCTGAACTACCACCACCTGCGATATTTCCGCGCCATTGCCATGGAAGGCGGCCTGACGAAGGCGGCGAAGCATCTGAAGCTTTCCCAGTCGGCCCTGAGTGTTCAGCTTCGCAGCCTGGAGGAAAGCCTGGGCCAGCCGCTGTTTGAGCGGAAGCACAAGGCGCTTGTGCTTACCGAAGCGGGGCGCATTGCGCTGGAGTACGCGCAGACCATTTTTCGCAGCGGGGAGGAGCTGACGGACATTCTGAAAAACCGCACGGAGCGGGGGCGCGGGCTGCTGCGCGTGGGGGCAGCGTCCAATCTCTCACGCAACTTTCAGCTGAGCTTTTTGCGGCCGCTGATTCCGCGTGATGACGTGGAGCTCGTCATCCATTCCGGAAGTCTGCGCGAGCTGCTGGCGCAGCTGCAGACGCACACGCTGGATGTGGTGCTGTCCAACACGCCGGTGCGGCGCGATGCGGAGACGGGCTGGCACAGCCATCTGCTGGATGAGCAGGCGGTGAGCCTCGTGGGGCACAAGACGCGGGGCATGAAACCCTTCCGCTTTCCGGCGGACCTGCGCACGGTGCCCATTGTGCTGCCGAGCCTGGAAAGCAGCATCCGCACGGCGTTTGATGTGCTGATGGATCAGAGCGGCATCCGGCCGATCATCGCTGCTGAAGTGGATGACATGGCCATGCTGCGCCTCATGGCGCGTGAGACCACGGGGGTGACGCTGGTGCCGCCGGTGGTGGTCAAAGACGAGCTCGAAAGCGGTGAGCTGGTGGAGCGGCACCAGTTTCCGCAGATCAAGGAGAGCTTCTATGCGATCACCCCGAGCCGGCGGTTTCCGAATTTGATTTTGCGGGAGCTGATGAGGCCGAAGGGGAAGCGGGGCGGGTGAGGGGGGAAGGCACGTGCAAGGACAGGTGCGCAAGAGGGCGGGGGATTTTGAAAAGGGGGAGTGCGATGAGGCCGCTGACAACGCTGGAGTGAAGGATTCTACGGACGCGCGCAGCGCATCCCTACCATCCAGAGCAGCGCGTGCTGCAGGGCCCGCTAGGAGCGCCGGTATTTTGATCGACTCTGGTCGAAGATCCCTGCCGTGTTTGTGCGGAATGAAGCCTGGTTGGTGGCTTGCGCATCAGGGGTCTTGAGCCAGAGCCGGTGACAAAACCGGCGCTCCCAGTACCGATGGCCGGGCCCTTCATGCCCGGCATCTTCTTCTAGCGCGCGGTGGGCTCTCGTCCGGCGGCGGTCTTGCTGTGGTTGGAGACCTCTTTGCCGGTGTGTGCTCCTTTGGGCGGGGTAGCATGGCCCATTTCCCGGTGTGTTTTGGCGTCGTCTCTGGAGGCTTTGGCGATGAAGGCCTCGAGGGAGTAGTTGCGGGTTGATCTCATGTTCTTATGCGGGTTTGAGTGGATGTGATCTGAACTCAACTTATCTGACTCAACGAACAGGCGCATGATTCACGCCAACAGACCTCTGCTGAATCGGTTCTGATGCCGTTTCTCAGTAGGCGCGGCTCCTAGCCTGCCCCCTTGGCTTCGCGATAATGGCAACCTCTGTGCATGGCGTTGGGCGCATGTGCGGTTAGGTTGAACCTTGGCAGTGAGTCGAAGGCATGTTTGAATGCCTCATGCCAGAACTTCATCTGTCGCTCATGCTCGCGGTGTCCCGAATCGGGGGTATCTTGGTGCTGCTTCTCGTCGCCTCGGTGTTATTGTATCTGGCCATCAAGGGCCTGCGCACCGGCAAAGTCCGCGGCCGCGACGGTATCTATACCCAGGAAGAAAATTTTGTGATGTTCTCGATCGTCATTTTCGGCTATTTCTTCTTCGCCTTTCTGATCTTTGTCGGGCTCCTGTCGGCGGTGGTTGAGCCTTGAATAAATGGGTATTTGTTGGCCGGTGGTAGATTTTGAGACTGGAGAAAAGGTTTATATCCACAGGACAAAACAACCGGCCAAATGCTGCTGCTGTCACCAGTCTAGATACGTCCAATTTAACGTAAGTTTAAGTGGACGTGTGTTCGCCGATGAATGGTAACGGCCGTTTGATGCAGCAGGGACGTTAGTCCAGTGACGATTGAATATCGGCGCTTGTAGCCTGGTGCTGTTCTCAGCGGGGGCAGCCAGTGCTGGGAGCGTTTGTATCCGGCATTCAAGATTGATTGTTCAACGTTCGATGTTCCCTTTCACCATGTCTATTCCTCTTTACCTTCGCCTTCTGCCTGCTGCTTCGCTCGCTGTGTTGTGCCTCAGTGGGTGCGCGGTGGAACCGATCTCGTTTTGGATGGACAGGCCGAAAGGGGATGCGGATCTCGTGCTGGTGCCGGTGCCGAAGAGGCCGGGGCATCCGACGGGGCTGAATGTGACCTGTCTCGCCGGTTATGTGCGCACGCCTTACACGCATCCGCCGCGACTGGTGGATGTGCGCGGCCTGCAGCCGGGCAGGCTGGTGGTGTGCCCGTTTACCCAGAAGCTCTTCTATCTGCCGCTGGATTTTGTGGATGCCAGCCCGAGATCCAGGTCGTCTGCTGCCAAGGTTTACAACATCAGACGGGAGCCTGTTCACCATGGGGCGATGTTGCCTCTGGGTGGGTGAGGGATGGATGAAACTGGAAAATGGGAGGGGGCTGATGCGGCTTGGAATCGGCAACGAAGTGCGCCAGATTCATGCTCTGGATATTTATGAACTGGCTCAACATCATGACACCTTCGAAGACTCGCTTTGAGCTGGCAGTTCTTGTAGCTTTGGAGAGGCGGCTATTTCGCCGGCTCCCAGAGGAGTATCGTCAATTCATCGTTTCTTTGAATGGCGGGACGATCTCCGTGGATCATGAGCTGAAAACAATGCTCTATGGAGAGCCGAAGGAGCTTAATGTCAGGCACATTTTTCCGCTGAATGATTCCGGGGTTCTTGATATCCAGGAAGGTTGGCGTGAAAGCAACGTGGGATCCGATGCGGTGCTTCCGATAGCTGATGATGGCGGGACCGGTTTCTATTTTTTGATGTTGGATAATGCCCACTGGGGGCAGATTTACTTCTCCTACAAAGATGAGTTTTTCATGACTCCGCCTGCCGAGTGGGCTGCTATCTCCAACGGGCTGCCCAGTTGCCTGGGGTTTGTGGCCAAGGACTTTGCTCAATTTGGCAGGCTGATTGAAGGGAAATCAAAATGATGCTCAAGCCGAAAGACGCTGGCTGATATTAATGAAATAGCAGTGACCAATAGTGACGATGCTGGGGCGAGCCGGGGCAATGAACTGAAAACTGGGAACACAGGCATCCCATGGACGGTTGAAGTTTTGAAGTGAAGTGTGCTGACTGAGGGCGGGAAGCGGCTTGATTTGGAGTGCGATGTCTAAAACAAAACACACACCAGCCACTCAGCCAGCACGTCACCACATCAATGT
>CAILZI010000203.1 GCA_903838675.1 uncultured Verrucomicrobiota bacterium | reverse complement strand
CTCCTGCTGAAATTGTTTGCCGTTCTGTTTGTGGTCGGGGCGCTGATCCAGGGTGGAGTGTTCTATTCCTTCTTTGCCTCCATGCCATGAACAGGCCTTTCCTGCTGCCATTCCTCCTTACTGCACAAAGGCTTAGCCGGGGACATCCGCGTGACTGAGGAAGCCAAGGAAAAGTATCCGAATGCGCCAAGGTTGGTGTCTGAGTGAGGGCAGTCTGAAGTTTCGTCAAACCTCACGGAGGATTCGCCGGGCTGTGAACACCACCATCAGCCCCACCAGTATTCCAATGGCCATCGAGGGCGGAATGTCACTGGGCCAGTGTGCGCCGCAATAGACGCGCGAGTAAGCGACCGCTGCGGCCAGAAGGTACATCATCAAGCCGGCGCGGCGGTAAAAGCAGGCGATGACCGTGGCGACGGCGAACAGGTTGATGGTGTGGCTGGATGGGAAGGACTTGCCCGTTGTTGCACCGTTCGGTTCGCTCGGTTTGACCACCGGCTGCTGGAACAGCCGCATGAACGCGGGTGAGGCGGTGCCGAGGTCGCGTACGATGACATCGCTGCGGGCATCGCGGGGTCTTACGCGGCCGATGGTCTTTTTCAAAGTGTTGGAGATCATGCCGTCGCCGAGTGCGATCGCGATGCCGGCACAGAGCAGCATGATGCGTGCACGTTTCCCACCACGCCAGGCGGTGATCAGCACGGCCAGGATGATGAGCGGCAGCCAGGCCTCAATGGCGGAGAGGGCAGGCATCAGCCAGTCGAGCACCGGATGCGACCACGCGGTGTTGATTTGATGCAGCAGGCTGAGATCCCAGGCGTTCATTTTGCGCGCACAGGCTGCCAACTTTTTAGATTTCGTCCGAGATACACGCTGAACTCACGTGTCTCCTTCCCCAGCGGGACACGAACGTTGCCACGAAATTCCAGTTTTTCGAAGGCGTTGGTGAAGAGGGTGTTTTGCAGCAGGGCTGGAACGGGGCCGGGCTCCAGGATCAGGGCATCTTTGCCGATGCATTCTTCCGGTCCCGGCCAGATTTCATACTGGGACTGCACTGCGCCGCTCGGCTCCCAGCGATAGACACGCGGATGCGAAGGCATGTAGAAGGCCATCTCCGCGGCATGGTAGCGATGGCCCAGGGCCATGACAAAGGTTTGCTCCGGCCTCGGCACCTGGTCGAGAAACTTCTGGGCCGCGATGCCTGCCTCATCCCAGCCGCGCAGGCTGGCGAGCTTGTCGATGCCTTTCAGTTCCGTGGAGAAGATGATGACGAGCGCGAGATGGACGATGAGGACCAAGGCACCGCCGACCCGCAGGGACCAGCGCTCCCAGCCGGGATGCGACTTGAACGGTGCGGCTCCACGCAGCCATGCCGCTGCGAGAATGAAAGCAGGCACAAAGAAGGCGGCAGGCCAGTTTGGATTGATGCGCTGACGCAAGGCCAGCACCGCAAAGCAGGCCAACGCGGGAGCTGAGGCGAGCATGAGGAACAACAGCGGGCGGGTGAGCTGTTTGCGCAGCTTCACCGCTGCGATCATCGCCGCAACCAGCGCGGCAAACGTCACTGGGGTGTAGATCAGCGCCTGCAGGCCGACGTTTTCCAAAGTGCGTCCCAGCTGGTCATCCCAGCCGAGCTTTGCTGCATCGAAGTGATGCTTGGTGTGCTCCAGCGTGATCCATGCATGCTGCTGGTTCCAGCGCAGCACGGGAATGATGAAGGCCATGCCGCAAAGGATGGCCAGCCACATGCGGGGATTGCGCAGAAGCGCCCGATCTTCAGGTGAAACGGCAGCGAAGAGCAGCATGAGGGCGGGAAAGGCCAGCATCATCTGCTTGCTCAGGGTGCCGAAGCCGATCACGAGAGCCAAAGCGAGCCAGCGCGTGTGGCATGCCGGTTTTTGTGCAGCGAACCAGAACAGGAGCAGACCCAGCGTCCAGCACAGCAGCAGGGGGGCATCAATGGTGAGGAGAAGATTCAGCCCGGCATTTGCGATGGTCAGCAGCACCAGCACGGCGGCAAGAAAAGCCGTGCGTGCATCAAACAGCACCAGCGCGATGCGGTGGATGATGACCAGTGTGGCCGTGCCCAGCAGCAACGCCGCAAAGCGGATGCCCCACTCCGCATTGCCCGTGAGTGCGCCGATCACGCCCATCATCCAGCCGATCATGGGGGGCTTGCTGTAATAGCACCAGTCCGGCCTGCGGCCCCAGTCCCAGTAGTAGGCCTCGTCTCCGGCCAAGTCCGCCCCATGTACAAACAGCAGCAACACACCGATCCGCACGATGAAAACGGCGGCAAGCAGCCACCAAAAGCGTTTAATCCAGATCGAGGGGTCAGGGGCAGAAGTCACAGACATGCGCGTGCATGATAGCCGTGAGTGCCGGGTGGGAAATGGGAATCCAATCTGACGATCTTGTTTCTTGGCTGCGGGGGAAATGCAGGAAGAATTGATTGCGCCTATGTTCCGGATCATCCTCTCTTTCATCCTTCTGACCACGACCATGGCCAGAGCGCTGACGATTGTGGGCTACGACTCTGCCACGAATGACCGCTTCAGCTCCGGCTACCCGGGCAATCCTGTGGCGAATGCCTCGGTATCCTTTCTGGGTGCGGGATATGACCTCTCGGGCGTGGGCTGGAACCCGGCCGACAGCTCACAGAGCTTCGCCATGATCAGCGATCAATACTTTGTTTACTCAAACCATTCCGGGCCCGGCTCCTCGCTCGACTTTTACAGCCCCACGCAGGGCACGGTCGTCAGCTACGGCGTCAGCGCCACAACCTACCAATTCTCCTACAACGGCCAGACAAGTGACTTTGCCGTCGGCAGGCTCACCACAGCGTTGAACCCGGCGGACGGCATCGCCAACTATGCGGTGCTCAATCTGCCCACCATTCAAGACTACGCCGGTCTGCATGTCTTGATGTATGGCCATGGCGTCAGCAGTCCGGTCCTGGGTGCCAACGTGGTGGACGCCTATGGTGCCTACGATTTCAACGGCGACACCATCGCTGACAACTATGGCATCGGCTACAGCTACCACAGCAACCAGCCTGGAGATTCAATGCTTGAGGGAGGAGACTCAAGCAGCCCGACTTTTGCCGTTGTGAATGGCAAACTTGTCCTGATCGGTACGCACTCGGGCACCACGACGATCGGGGGCATCCCGTACTCCATTGACACTTTCATTCCGACTTATTTCGATCAAATGACGGCGCAAGGCATCGACTTCACCGCCGTCCCAGAGCCTGCGCGCGGGCTGTTGCTGCTCCTCGGTGCTTGCGCCTTGCTGCGGCGCAGGCACCGTGGGCGCAGGGAATGACAAACGACACGGCGCAAACACAAATCGACTGGCTCTACAGCACGCAGCTCTTCGGCATCAAGCTGGGGCTGGACAATGTGCAGCGACTGCTGAACGAACTCAATCTGCCTGCGGCTGAGCAGAAGTTCATCCATGTGGCCGGGACGAATGGGAAAGGCTCGACCTGCGCTTTCATGCATTCGATTTTGCAGGCGGCGGGCATCAATGCCGGATTGTTCACGTCGCCGCATTTGATTCACTTTGGTGAGCGCATTCGTGATGCAGAGCGCATCATCAGGCCGGAGGAGATCGTGGCAGGCGTTGTCCGATTGCGTGAACGTGTGGCCGGGTGGGATCCGCATCCTACGTTCTTTGAACTCACGCTAGCACTGGCATTGGAGTGGTTTGCTCAGCGTGGCAATCCCTGGGTGGTGCTGGAGACTGGGCTGGGAGGCCGGCTGGACGCCACGAATGCCGTCATGCCTGCGGTGAGTGTCATCACTGCGATTGGCTGGGATCACATGGACATGCTGGGTGAGACGCTGGCGAAGATTGCTGCTGAAAAAGCTGGGATCATCAAGCCGGGTGTGCCGGTGGTGACGATGCAGCAGGATGCTGAGGTGCTGGATGTGATTTCAAGCGTCGCGGCTGAGTGCGGTGCGCCACTGACGATTGTCGAAACGCCATGGGATGAGGAGACGGGTCTCGCGGGGCCGCATCAGCGCTGGAATGCGGCCATGGCTGTCGCGGCCTTGAGAGCGGCAGGATTCGACTTTGGTGAGGAGGTGATCGCGCGTGGTCTGCGTGAGGTGCAGTGGCCTGCGCGTTTCCAAAAGGTGGGCGGCTGCATTATCGATGGGGCGCATAACATCGATGCGGCGCGTGTGCTGATGCGTACATGGTGCGAGCAGTTCCCGGGCAAGAAGGCGGAGGTCATCTTTGGTGCGGTGGCCGGCAAAGACACGGCTGCGGTGCTGCGTGAGCTTGCGCCTATAACGGCGTGCTGGCATTTCACAGGATTTGAGTCACCGCGTGCGCTGACGCCGGAGGCGCTGCGGGAGATTTGGAATGGACTGGGGCTTGAGGCCCGAGCTGTGACTACGCATGAGCGTGTTGTTGATGCCCTTGGGGCGGTGAAACCAGAGGCTCGGGTGTTGATCGCGGGCTCGCTTTATCTGGCGGGTGAGGTGCTGGCACTGATGGAGAACAAATCGGCTGAGTTTGAGAGGAGTGCGCAGTGAGGTGCGACGACTCTCGTGGATTGCGGTGCCGCTGATCGACGGGCAAGAGGGCCCATCGTACTATTCTTCGGAGGCTGAGACTTTGATGCGGTAGCCGTTTTCGTTTTTCTCGAGCTTCATCAGGCCGCGATCTGCGGCTGCCTCCAGGAGTGCGCTGAAGGTGCTGAAGCCGTAGAAGCGCTCGTCGAACTGTGGCTGGCGGCGGCGGATGGCCTGCTTTACCGGTCCGGCCCACACAGTGTCGCTGCCGCTGCGACCAAGCATGGCTTCGACAGTTTCCACGACGAGCTGGATCGCTTTCTCGGGATCGCCGCCGGGTTTGCGTTCCTGAGTGGCTGTCGGTTTGAGGGTGGAGGGGGCTGGCTTTGCACGTGCGATGCGCTTCTTGGTCTTTTCTTCTTCGCGCACCAAGTCATCGTAGAAGATGAATTCGTCGCAGTTGTCGATGAAGAGGCCGCTGGTGGACTGCTTCACACCGACGCCGATGACGGTTTTGTTGTTCTCGCGCAGTTTGCTCACCAGCGGGGAGAAATCGGAGTCGCCGCTGACGATGGCGAAAGTATCGACATGCGGCTTGGTGTAGCAGAGATCGAGAGCGTCCACGACCATGCGGATGTCTGCGGAATTTTTGCCTGACTGGCGCACATGCGGGATTTCGATCAGTTCAAACGAGGCCTGATGGATGCCGGCCTTGAAGCTTTTGTAGTGGTCCCAGTCGCAGTAGGCTTTCTTCACCACGATGCTGCCCTTCAGCAGCAGGCGGTCGAGCACCTTGTTCATGTCGAACTTGTCATACTGCGCGTCCTTCACGCCGATGGCCAGGTTTTCGAAGTCGCAAAAAACGGCGATGGTGTGCGTGCGGTCGGTGGGAGAGGCCATGTGGCAGACTCCTTTCACTCGCAGCTCAGGTCAACCCTCGATGTCGTCGCATCGCCTCCCAGATGCGCTCAACGCACGGAGCCTGTGAGAGCAATTTCTCAACAGCCGAAGATTGCCAATTCGCACCGAGGTTGCGAGAAGTGGCAACCAAAACGGCCGCACAGGCGATTGTGATGCAGACCCCATGTCAGGCCCCCCTCGAATCACCTCTCCTAATTTAACTTTCCAATGGCACCGCAGGGTCGATGAGATTGAGGCGGCATGGGAAGACTGCTTTGGCCGTGAGTCTGCACTCCGCTCCTACGCGCTCCATCAAGCGGTGGAAAACGCCAGTCTTGACCATGTCGAGACATACTACCTGACCGGACGGGACAGCCACGGCGTGGCCTGCGTGGTGCCATGTTTTGCTTTCAAGCTGTCGCTTGTGGCATTGGGCAGTCCGTGGTTGCAGCGCATCGTCAACCCGATCCGAAAGGTGATCCCAGGATTCCTCACCACCCGGCTCTTCGTGGTGGGCAGCGCCATTTCCAATGGCGACGATCTGCTGGGCTTCAAAAACCTGGCCGACGAAAGCCTTTGGAGCGCGAAAAGACTGACCTCCGTTTTCGATGAAATCCGCCGCCAGGCCAAAGCCCTCGGCATAGGTTTCGTCATCATCAAAGAGCCCGGGAAGGCCACCACCGACATCTTGCGAGCGAGGCTCGAACCACGGTTTTTCTTCGTCGAAAGCCTCCCCACGACCCTTCTGCGACTGCCCGCCAAGGAACAAGGCGGCTACTTCGCTTCGATCAACACGCAATACCGAAACAAGCTCAAAAAGCGAAAGGCGGTCTGCGCCGAAAATGGGGTCACCTGGCGCGTGGCCGCAGACTCAAGCGGCCACGCGGCGACCATCCACCGATTGTACAAGGAGGTGGTTGACCGCGCGGACTCTGTTTTCGAGCGCCTTAATGAGGATTTTTTCAAGGAAGTGGAGCGCATGCCCGGCGGCGATGCCTTCTATGTTCTGGGATGGCAGCAGATTGAAGGCACCGACCGACTGGTGGCGTGCGAGCTCGTTTTTTGCGACCGCGACCGGGGCACCCTCCACCCGGTTTACAGTGGTTTCGACTACCGATTCAAGCGGGACTCTAACGTTTACTTCAACATGTTTTACCATGTCATCGAAGAAGCAGAGCGGCGCGGCTTCAGCCGGGTGCACCTCGGGCAGACGAGCTACGAGATCAAGGCCGAGCTGGGAGCGCGGCCAGTGCCACTTTTTTTGGGCATCCACCACCGGAATCCACTGATCCAGCGGCTGGTATGGCTGCTGCGGAGGTCTCTCTTTCCCACCGTTGCCTTTCCGGATCGCGAGGTGTTCGCCATTCCGCCCCCTCCTGCCAAGAACGCCGCCTGCGCCAAGCACCGTCCGGCAGAGACTGCGAATGCGGCGAAGTAGAATGACCGCAGGTTTCAGTCAGACTCGGAGTGCCCATAGAACGGCCATTCCTTCAGATTCGGCAAACCCAGGGACTCCTGCTCAAAGGCACCTTTGGTACCGGAGTTTTGAATGGCCTGCAAAGGTGCGCGGCAGTCCGCCATGCACGGATCTGCCAGGAGACGGTCGATGATCTGGTGGTCGCGCCGGGTCAGGGGTATTGCGTGGGCGGCAGGCCGCCATGACATCTGAATGGATTGCACGAGATGAGGAGCCAGTTCTCGCAGTTTGCGCAGGATGTCCCAGCCGCTGGGGTCGGTGTCGCCGAAATGGTAGTGTGGAAGACCGGGGGGCAGCTTTTGCAGCAGGAGTTTCACAGCCTGGGTGGGAAAGGAGGTGGCGATGATCAAGGTGCTGCGATGCTCATCTGCACGGGCGAGCTGCAGGAAGGTTGTTTTGCGGTTCTCGACGGTGAGCAGGCGCTGGGCGGTGGTGGTGATGTGAGTGGTTTGTTCGAGTTCTGCGACAGACAGCGTGGATTCGTAGCGCAGGTCGAGAGGCTTTGAGTGGTCTGCGAAATGCAGGACCAGCGGTCCGCAGTAGTGCAGGGTGCTGTTGCTGGTCTGAATGCCGACAGCTTCCAGCGGAGTTTCACGACCGAAGAGTGTTTCCAAGGCGCGTTCAAGGAAGCTCTGCTGCTCTTCGAGATGTTTGGAATGGTAGCCGAGATGCTGGCTTGCATCACGGATCAGCGTGCCTGGAGGCCATTCGTTGCCGGTGACTTGAAACAGCAAGGCCAGAAGTTCATTCACTCGTGCCGGCTCCAGCCAGCGGAAGGGTTCGAGCGCTCGTGGAATTTTGAAGGCAGACTCCAATCGGTGGCAAAGTTCGCTCCATGATTCTGGCATGAGCGGATGTGTTTTCGCTGACCATGCGCGCACCACCTCAAGAGCATGCCGCTGTGCTGCCACGCCGGGTTGTGTGCCGAACTGTTCGTGGAGCCAGTCTTCTGATTCCAGTGGAACGACGATCTTGTCGATGAAGCGCGGGTTTCGTTTGCGGGGTATCAATTGGAATTTGGCAAGCTGTTGAGCTTCCCGCAGAGCGGTCTGCTGGTCTTCTGCTGACTTGATGCCCGCATCTTCAAGCAGCTTTTCCCAGTCGCGACGAAATGGCTGCACTGATGCTGTCACGCGCCGCTTCCGGGCGGCCATCCAGTCTTGGTGCAACTGGGCGAGCCATTTCATTCCATGAGTTCTGCAAGACGTGAACCTTCGACGCGAACGACCCAGTTTTCGATGTTTTGAATCTGCTCGGTATCAGGGTCGTAGGTGCGTTCGACGCGGCATTGAACGACGGTGTCGGCGTGCTGGAACATGGTGGGCAGGCGGTCTTCGGGGAAGGCCATGATGAGCTGCAGGCCGAAGTTCCGGGCCATGGCGAGGCAGTCATCAATGCGGTCGCCGCTGAGCTTGCTGAAGGCTTCGTCCATGACGACGAGGCCGAGGTTTTGCGGATCGTCGCGGCGACCGAGATCATACACGCGACGGAAGGCGGCAAGCGTGGCGACGAAGAAGGGGGCCTGGTTTTCGCCACCGCTTTGTTTCTTGGCGCTTTTGTTCAAGCTGATCGCAGCGGCATCGCCACGGCCTGCGGGCTTGGCTTCGATGTCCCAGTGATGGTAGTAGCGGTAGTCCAGCGCACGCTGGTGGCGCTTGTCTTCGGGATTGTCGGCGGCGTCGATGGCAGCCATGAGTTCGTTTTTGGCACGCTCGATGTCTTCGCGGCCGACGGCGTTGAAGAGCTCCATTTCGGAGCCGCTGGGCAGACCTTTTTCGACAAGTGTCCAGATCGCGGTGTGCGCTTTGTCGGCACGGCTGGTGAGCTGGTAGCGCCAGCCGCCGATCTCGTGATCCATGGCGCGATTCAGTTCACGCTTGGTGCGGTCGGCTTCGCTGAGTTTTTCGCGCAGCACATCGAGGACCTGGTGCTGCAGGCGGTCCTCCCACTCGCGCTTGGCATCGAGGGCGGCGGTCTTGTAGCGCTCTAGTTCGTGGGTTTCGAGGTCTTCGCGGCGCTTGTCGTAGGCTTCGTTGTCTTCGGCTTCAGCATCGAGGGCATCGCTGAGATCTGCGTGGGCTGCGACGAGTTCGCTACGCTGCACATCGCGTAGTCGGCGGGCTTCCTGCGCATGAGTTTCGAGCTGTACCGCCAGGGTGGCGGCCATTTCGATGGATTTGCGCCATGAGGTCGATTTCTGCCGTTCGGCATTGATGCGCGCTGCTATGTCATCATCGGATGTGCCACGCACGAGTGTGCGCGAAGCTTGGCGCGCAATGCGGGTCTGCTCTTCCTGGAAGATGTCTTCGCTGATGGATTCTTCGAGTCGGGCCTTGGCGAGTTCGAAGGCGGTGATGGCGGATTTGAGGCTGCCGATGCGCTCGTGGATGCCTTCAAGTGAGGCATTTTCCACGCGGAGGTTTTCCATCGCTTTTACATTGTCGGGCGTGGCCAGGAGATCCCAGGTGGCCTGAAGTTCGCCGAGTTCTTTGCGGAATTTGGGCAGCAGAGGTACTTCGTCCGCGCCGTCTGGCACGCTGAAGCGGTCGAGACGCCATTCCATGCCGCGATTCACAAAGGCACGAAGGTCATCGCGATCCTGGCGCACTTCTTCAATGACGGCGTCGGTTTCGCGGAGTTCGTTTTCACGCACGTCGCGAAGACGGCGCAGACCTTCCTCGCCGAGGGTGAGCTCTTTTTCCGGCGAGAGGCGCAGGCGGCGCGGCGGGTCTTTGAGCCAGCCGTCGAGGGACAGAGCGCGTTCGTGCTTGTCGAGCTGTGAGGCTTTGTTCACGGCGACGATGCCGCCGAGCAGGTGATCGAGCACTTTGCCAGCAACTGTATGCTGGGTCTCTAGCATCTCGCGCAGAGATCCTTTCTCGACTTTCGCGGTAGTCTTGGTGGCCTCCTCGGGATGGATGAGGAGTTCGTTTGGGCTGGGCGTCTGCTGCGCCTGATCCCAGGCGGCGCGGAAGTCCTCGGGAATGACGGCGCGGCGGTTCATGCCGAGCACGCTTTCCAGCAGCGGCCACCATTTTTCTGCCGTGGGTTTTACTTCCACGACGCGGCCCAGTGCAACCGCCTTCTGGCCGCGAGACAGCAAGGCGTTGAGCAGGGGTGAAGGGGAGGCCTGGCCTTCGCGGAGCTGGGTGAGGTCTTTGTGCAGCGCACTTTTGCGCATTTCGTGTTCGGCCAGACGCGCTTCAACGGGACGCAGTTGTTCCATGGCTTCGTCCCGCAGCTTGATGAAGGCATGGGAGGAATCGCGCGCAGCAGCGAGGGCTTTGCTCTCGTCTTTGCTCTGCATCCCGGAGATGGCGGCGGAGGCATCCGAGGTGTCCTGCAGGCCGAGACGGGCAGCGTGAAGCGTCCAGTCCTGCCAATGGCGCAGATGGGAGCGGATCTGCTCATGCAGGCTCGAGGCGGCAGCTTCGAGGCGGGTGATTTCCTTGGACACTTCGCGACGGCGGCGATCGTTTTCTTCCATGCGCACGGCTTTGTCGCCGAGGGCAGCGCGGGCTGCCTCCACCGAGCGGCGCAGGCGGTCACGCTCTTCGAGGGTCTGCTCGTGGGTTTTACGATTGTCCTCGTAGTCCGCTTGTTTTTCGTCCAGCTCGGCACGGCTGCGCTGAAGGTTTTCCAGTGCTTCCTCGTGCTTCAAGGCATCGCTGAGGTGGGTGTAGAGAGCGGATTCGCGCTTTGAATTGATCCAGTCCTGATGATGCGAGGAGATGCGTTTCAGGCGCTCGAGCTGATCGTGCATTTTCTCCAGACGCTCCTGCGCGCGGCGGTGGGCATCGACGCTGGCTTTCACGGCTTTCACATCGGGCATGCCGGGTTCGAGGAGGAATTCGCGCACGAATTTTTCGAAATTGCTCTCCGGCTCAAAGGCCATCGCACGCGGGAGGGTCTTGCCCATCTGTTCGGCATCGAAGCCGAGGTGGCTGCGCATGGCCATTTCATCGAGGTAGGCTTTCTGGCGATCCCACACATCACCGTCGAGTTCGCGCTTCACGCGGGTACGGAACTCGTCCTCCTGCAGGAACTGCATCGCCTGCGGTCCGGCTTCGCTGTTGAGGAAGTCCTGCCATGCGAGACGGCGACCGGCGCAGAACCAGATCGTCGAGGGCTTGGCGGTGGGGCTTTCGTACTCGATGCGTGCGCCCCAGGTTTCGCGGCGCGGCTCTTCTTCGCCGGGCTGCGTGGGCCAGGTGAATTCCAGTGCTGCGAGTGTGACGCTGCTGGGGCGCAGGTAACGCTCGTGGCCGTCGCGGCCGGTGGTGTTGGTGTCGCAGAGGCAGTAGCCACGCAGACTGCGACCGCTGCCCGCACCGGCGGCGGCTTTGTTGAACTTGCTCTGCTGCTCGCCCAGCATGACGAACTGGATGAGGTCGAGCAGGGCGCTTTTGCCGCTGCCGTTGGCGCCGGTGATCAGTGAGAGACCGGAGACGTCGATGATCTGACGATAACCGTACCAGTTGACGGCGAGAATGCGGCTCAGGGTGATGCGCGACTGGCTCATGCGGGCACCTCCTCAAGGGCGCTGCCGTCTTTGGGCGGTTGAAACGTCTCCACACGCGCCTGCCATGCGGCGATGTCATCAAAGGGGATCACACGCGAGAGGCTGGGCAGAATCTCGATCTGCATTTCCCCGGCCTGCGTCATGCCCTCGGGCTTGAGCGTGCGCACGAGGCGATGCCGGCGCAGACGCACGAGACAGGACTCGATCTGGGATTTCTCCGGTGTGGCAACCTTGTCGAAATACACCTTCAGCGCGGCCCAGAGCTGATCCACGGTGACGATGACGGCCTCCTGGCTGCCGGTGCTGATTTCATCGTCGTAGAGCCGCCACAGCGCGAGCAGCACCAGGGTCTCGTCTTTGTCAAAACGACCGAGGAGCAGGCAGGATTCCGTGCGCGGCCTAGCCTGCAGCAGCGAGTTTTCGTCATCGACGATCAACTCCAGCGCGAGAGGTGCGAGGTAATCCTCCACATGCGTGCGGTAGTGATCGCGTGCCAGCATGTAGAGTTCGCGCCCGCTGCCTTCATCACCCAGCAGCACACCACGGCCGAGCAGCTCCGCCAGCACCTCACGCAGGGCGGCGCGGTCAGCATCCGGCACGTCACTCCAGAAGGAGCGCGGCCAGAGGGGATCGGAGGTGGAGGCGGACATGGGGGTGGGGACGATGCAACGATTGAAGAACTGCTCAAGCCAATGGTTCAAGGCCCGAACGAATCTCTTGTAGCAATACCAACCGGTCATGCTGACCGCACCAGTGCTCGATGTAGCTCCAATCCAGCTGAGGAAACTGCACATCCATCACATTTTCAGCATCAATCCGGTCCTGTGGCCTACCCCAGCGCAGTTTTTGCACAATCACATCCTCCGCTGTGGGCATTGTCACAGGGTGCTGGAGAATGGAATTGAACACAGTTCTCTTTCTCGACCACTGGCACAAATGATGAGGGTCGTCACTGCGCAAAAAGAACTCGATCTTAAAGGCCGAACGTTTTGCTTTGAGAATGTAGCGGCGCGTCCACGTGGATGTTTCCAGATACTGCTGAGGATCAAGATCAAACTCGGGTTCCAGCCTCTTGATCAAGCGGCTGAAGGCAGGCTCCTCAAGCTCCACTACGAAATCCACATCCTTAGTAGAACGAGGGATGCCGTACACCATGGAGGCAAACGAACCTGCCAACATGTATGGCACATGCTCGGCGTCCAGTGCCTCAATAATGGCAATGACAAGGTGCTTTTCCATCAGACGCTCATGGTGGCAGGAACAAACAGTCCGCGATCCTCCCGGCGGCGTTGACGGTCCAGCCGTTCGGTGAGGATTTGGCGGGCCTGCTCCTCCGTAACACCCGGCGATTCCTGCCGCACTCCTTCCAGCATCCACTCAAACGCAGAATCAATCTGGTCCAAAGTAGCCACAAGACGCTCCTCCTCGCTCATAGAACGCGCACGCATCACCTTCTCCCTGCGGATGGCCCGTTGGAGGTCTAAGGTGGATGTCTGCAGGTTTATCATGAAGTCTGAATTAAAATAGTCCGTCACCAAGGGCTGCCAAGCCCTGAATTGATGATACGGCTCAGCTTTCCCGCTTCACCGAAAACCGCTCGATGCGATGCCCGGCATGCGTGTCGTGCTCAACGACGTGCGGTTCCAGGCCGTTGCGGCGGCGGAGGCCATCCACGGTCCAGCGGATGCGTTTGCCGGCGAGGGCGGGGGCGTGTTCGTAGGCTACGACGGCGAGGAGATCGAGGAGGTCGTCGGTGGTTTCGAGGTGGATGTCTTCGGTGCTGGTGGTGCCCTTTTTGGCGGGAATGAGCTTGGCGACGAGGCGTGCGGCGCGCTGGGGGGTGAGGGCGAGGCGCTGGCGCTCTTTCCAGGCGGCGAGGACGTCGTCTTCGCTCTGTTTGACGGCACCGCTTTCACCGAAGGTGAGATCGACGGGGGCTTTGGTGCGGCGGGGCTTGTAGAGGGACTCGGTGCCGAAGAAGAAGCGGGTTTCGACACAGCGGGGGGCGAAGTCGGCGGGCTTGGCACCGAGCTCGGAGAAGCGACCGCCAGCGTGGGCGGTGTTGATGGCATCGCAGTAGGCTTTGATGATCTCCGGACGGCGGCCGCGCAGCTCGGTCTGGTAGCGGTAACGCTGCTGGCTGAGGCGGTTGAAGGCCGCCATGCGCAGGTCGATGGCCTCGGCACGACGCTTCAGGCCGCCGAGATCGCGGTCGAGGCGCGTGAGGAGGGAGACGGCGAGGTCGTAGGATTCGGTGGAGTCGTAGCCGTAGTGCTCGCGCAGACCTTCGGAGAGGCGTTCGCGCATGAGCGGATCGTCATGGCGTTCCGCGATGGTGCTGCGGGCTTGCTCGATGCGCATGAGCAGTCCGCCGCGGCGCAGGGCATCGTAGCACACCATGTGCTGGCCCTGGCCGAACTCTTCGTAGAGTAGGCTCAGGGTGTCGGCGGCGGTGGCGCTTTGCCGCTGGCGCTGCTCGAAGCTGGTGACGATTTTTTCGACGGCATGGAGCTGTTCGATGGCGCGTTCGAGGCGCTGGGAGAGGTCGGTGACGGTGGAGCGGAGCTGATCCGGCTGCTTGAGCACGGGATCGAGCACGCCGCGCTCCTCGAGTGTCTGGCAGAGGCCGCGCAGGGTGTCGGCGAAGGTTTTTAGCTCGGCCACGCGATCCTCGGCGAGGTCACGCAGCATGCGCAGGAGGGGGCGCAGGCCCGGGGTGATGACGGCCCAGCGCTCATGCAGGCCGAGAGTCTGGTTTTCGAGCCAGCCCGCTGCGATGAGACGATTGAAAAACTGGCCTGCGCGCTGACGCGCATCGCGCAGCGCCGAACCTTCGTCTTCGGCCAGCAGGGAGAGCGGATGCCGGGCGATGACTTCACGGATGATCTCGTTGGTTTCGCGCTGCGAGAGGCGTCCGGCTTCACCGGCTTCCTCAATCAGCCGGTCCGCGCAGTCCACATAGACGGGCGCGGAGGGCCGGGCGAGCGGGCGGAAGAAATCCGCCGACACGCTGCGGCTGAGTCGGGTGCTGAGAGATTCGGGGATCATCGGGCACCGCATCATGGGGGAGACTTCACGGCGAGGCAACTGCCCGTCATTCTCCGCTCTGCGCATGGACGATTCCGCCCTAAGGTGGACCGTGCGTAAGACGACACATTGGACCGGCGTTGTGCTGAACTGCTCCAATTTTGTCAAAAAACGCCCGCCAACCCATGAAGACACGTCTCCTCATTCCTGCACTCTTCCTCGCCGCCGCCGTGCATGCTGCACCGCCGAAGAAGGAGGAAGGCATTGACCCGAACAAGCCGGTCTCCTTTTACAAGCACATCCGCCCGATTTTCCAGGCGCAGTGCAATGGCTGCCACCAGCCCGCGAAAAAGAAGGGTGACTACATCATGACGGAGTTCGTGGCGCTGCTCAAAGGTGGCGAAGAAGGCCATGCGGTGGTAGCGGGCAAACCGGCGGAGTCCAACCTGCTGAAGCTGATCAAACCCGACGAAAAGGGCAAGGTGGAGATGCCGCAGAAGGCCGAGCCGCTGCATGAAACGCAGATCGCCCTGATCGAGCGCTGGATCGCTGAAGGCGCGAAGGATGACACGCCGGCATCTGCCAAGGCACAATACGACATGGCGCACCCGCCGGTGTATGTGAAGGCTCCGGCCATTACTTCGATCGATTACTCGCCGGATGGCAGCATGATCGCGGTGGCAGGTTACCATGAGGTTTTGATCCACAAGGCCGACGGCAGCGGCATTGTTTCACGGCTCGTGGGTCTGGCGGAGCGCATTCAGAAGCTCGCGTGGTCGCCAGATGGCAAGAAGATCGCGCTCACTGGCGGCAGCCCGGCGCGAATGGGTGAAATCCAGATCTGGGACGTGGCGGCGAAGAAGCTGGAACTCTCCAAGTCGCTGACCTTTGACACGCTGTATGGTGCGAGCTGGTCGCCGGATGGTAAATACCTCGCGTTTGGTTGCGGTGACAATGCGGTGCGTGCCATCGAAGTCGCCACGGGTAAGGAAACTTTGTTCATGGGCGGGCACAGCGACTGGGTGCTGGACACCGTGTGGGGAGTGGACGGCAAGCATGTCGTTTCCTGCGGTCGTGACATGAGTGTGAAGCTCACCGAAGTCGCCACGCAGCGCTTTGTGGACAACATCACCTCCATCACCCCTGGCGCGCTCAAAGGCGGGGTGCAGGTGCTGGCGCGGCATCCGCTGCGCAATGAAGTGCTCATCGGCGGCACGGACGGCGTGCCTGCGATCTATCGCATGGAGCGCATCACGAAGCGCGTCATTGGCGACAACGCCAATCTCATCCGCAAATTCCCCGGCATGCAGGGCCGCATTTTCGGCGTCGACTTCGCGCCGGACGGCAAGCGCATCGCCGCAGGCACCTCGTTTGAAGGAACCGGCGCGGTGAACATCTACGCCAGCGATTACGACAGCACCATGCCTGAGGCGGTGAAGAAGATCGTCGAAACGGTGAGCGGCAAGGGCCAGGAGCTGGATGACTGGGTCACCAAAGATGTGAAGCAACTCAGCAGCACGGCGATCCCCTGCGGCATCTTCAGCGTGACCTTCAGCCCGGATGGCAAAACTGTCGCCGTGGCGGGGCAGGACGGCCAGATCCGCCTGATTGACTCAGCCACGGGTGCCATTGCCAAGGAGTTTGTCTCCGTGCCGCTGGAGAAGGAAAAGATCCTCGCCGCCACGGACGTGATCGTGGACGACAGCGTGCGTGTGGTGGTCGAAAAGGACAACAAGGTCGAGACGCTGCACACGGGTCCGACCGTTGCCTCCATCGATGTTGAGCCTACCACGGTCAAAATCGGCAAGCCCACCGAATACGCGCAGCTGCTTGTCACTGCCCGCATGAGCGATGGAACACGTGCGGACGTGACCCGCATGGCCAAGATCACCTCTGAAAACGTGGATATCGTGGATGTGAACACCCGCGGAATGGTACGTCCTGACAAGGATGGTGCCACCAGCGTCAAGATCTCCTTCCTGGGCAAGACCGCGAATGTCCCGGTGACTGTGAGCGGCATGAATGTGGCCCTCCACCCCGATTATGTGCGCGATGTGATGCCCATCATGTCGAAGCTCGGTTGCAATCAAGGCACCTGCCACGGTGCGAAGGAAGGCAAAGCGGGCTTCAAGCTCTCGCTGCGTGGTTATGATCCCGTTTATGACGTGCTCGCCTTTGCCGACGATCTCTCCAGCCGCCGTGCGAACGTTGCGTCACCAGAGCATTCGCTCATGCTGCTGAAGGCGAGCGGCAGCGTGCCGCATGAGGGCGGTCAGCTCACGGTGCCGGGAGAGCTTTACTACGAGTCGCTCAAAGCCTGGATCGGCCAGGGTGCCAAGCTGGACATGAAGACGCCGCGCGTCACCAGCATCGAGCTCTCGCCGAAAAATCCTGTCATCGAGCGTGTTGGCGGCCGCCAGCAGCTCCGCGTCATCGCCCGGTATGCCGACGGCTATGTCAAAGACGTCACCGCCGAAGCTTTCCTCGACAGCGGCAATGGCGATGTCATCGAAGCCGACAAGAAAGGTCTCATGACGAGCCTGCGTCGTGGTGAGGCACCGATCCTTGCGCGCTTTGAAGGTTCTTACGCCGCCACCACCATCACGGTGATGGGCGACCGCACAGGCTTCGCCTGGAAAGAGCCGGAGAAGTGGAACAAGATCGACGAACTCGTGGCGCAGAAATGGCAGCGCATGAAGATCGAGCCGAGCGGCCTGTGCAACGATGAGGACTTCTTCCGCCGCATCCATCTCGATCTCACCGGCCTGCCGCCGAAGCCCGAAGAAGTCAACGCCTTCCTGGCTGACAAGCGTGACACCCGTACCAAGCGCAGCGAGGTGGTGGACAAGCTCATCGGCAATTCCGATTTCGTTGAGCATTGGGCCAACAAGTGGGCCGACATGCTGCAGGTGAATTCCAAATTCCTCGGTGCCGAAGGTGCCGGTGGTCTGCGCACCTGGATCAAACAGCAGGTTGCCGACAACACGCCGTATGACCGTTTCGCGTATCGCATCATCACCGCCACGGGTTCAAACAAGGACAACCCGCCTGCGGCTTACTTCAAGACAGTGCGCACCGCCGAAGAGATCAGCGAGAACACCACGCACCTTTTCCTCGCGACCCGATTCAACTGCAACAAGTGCCATGACCATCCTTTCGAGCGCTGGACGATGGACCAGTACTACGAAACCGCGTCCTACTTTGCCCAGGTGAATCTCAAGGGCGACCCTGCCGCCAAAGGTCAGACGATCGGTGGCAGTGCCGTTGAAGGTGCCAAGCCATTGTTTGAAATCGTCTCCGATAAAAAAGACGGCGACGTGCTGCACCTGCGCACCAACAAACCCGTCGCGCCCCAGGTGCCGTTTGAAACCGAACTCGTCAGCAAAACGGCCAACACACGTCGTGAGCAGTTCGCCACCTGGATGACCAGCCCGCAGAACGATTACTTCGCCATGAGCTATGCGAACCGCATCTGGGGCTACCTCACCGGAACCGGGGTCATCGAACCGCTTGATGACATCCGCGCCGGAAATCCGCCGAGCAATCCTGAACTGCTGCAATATCTGACGAACGAATTCATCCAGAGCGGATTCAAC
The DNA here is from genome assembly GCA_903838675.1 of uncultured Verrucomicrobiota bacterium. GTDB lineage: Bacteria > Verrucomicrobiota > Verrucomicrobiia > Verrucomicrobiales > Verrucomicrobiaceae > Prosthecobacter. Next base: position 27,074 of record CAILZI010000203.1, on the reverse strand, counting down.
GTGCGCCACCTGATGAAGATCATCGCCAACAGCCGCACCTACAACCTGAGCCTCGCGACCAACAAGTGGAACGAGGACGACAAGATCAACTACAGCCATGCAAAAGCGCGCCGCCTGCCTGCTGAAGTGTTGTTTGACTCTGTCTTTGCCGTGACCGGCAGCATGCCGAACATCCCTGGAGTGCCCAAAGGCATCCGTGCGGCCGCTCTGGCCGATGGACAGATCAAGCTGCAGGACGGTTTCCTGGCCAACTTCGGCAAACCTGCCCGTGAATCCGTGTGTGAGTGCGAACGCAGCAACGAGGTGAATCTCGGTCCAGTCATGGCCCTCATGAGCGGTCCGACCGTGGGCGATGCGATCAGTGACCCCGGTAACGCGATTGCCAAGCTCACCAGCGAGATCAAAGACGACCGCCAGCTCGTGGATGCCATCTTCCTCCGCATCCTCAACAGCCATGCGAATGAGAAGGAAATCAACGCAGCCCTGGCCTCAATGCAGGAACTCGACCCAGAGAACAAACAGCTCGCTGCCGCGCTGCAGGTGAAGGAAACCGAGCAGCAGCCGATCATCGCCAAAGCCGAGCAGGATCGACTTGCCGCCATCGATGCCGCGAAGAAGGAGCTCGAAGCTTACAAAGCCAAGATCGCTCCGGAGGTCGCCAAACAGGAGGCTGCACGCAAGGCCGCCATCGCCGCTGCCGAGGCCAAGGTGAAGACCGCTCAAGACACCGCTGCGGCCAATCAGCCTGCGTGGGAAAACTACCTCGACCTCACCACGGAATGGCAGCCGTTTGACAACATCAAGGTGCAGCGTGCGCTGGGCGTCGAAAAACTCGAAGTCCAGCCCGATGGCAGTCTGTTTGCCACTGCGCTGCCTGCAGGCCGTGAGGCCGCCGGCAACTACATGCTCATCGCCAAAACGACGCTCACCAACATCACTGCCATCAAGCTGGAAATGATCCCTGACGACCGCCTGCCCAGCAATGGTCCCGGCCTCGCGCCTGATGGCAACTTCGTGCTCGGCGAAATCACCGTCCGCACGGACCCCATCGACGCCAAGCGCAGTAAAAACAGCGGTGAAGAGCAGCTGCTGAAAAATCCGAAGGCTGATTTCGAGCAGGACAAGTTTGTCGTCACCGAAGCTCTCAAGAAAGGCAATCGTGACCGCGGCTGGGCTGTCAGCCCGCAGGGTGGGTTCCGTCATGAGGCCACCTTTGAATTCGCCAAACCCATTGCCTATGACGGCGGTTCGCAGTTTACCATCGTGATGACCTCCAACTTCCAGAACGGCAAATACAACCCTGGCCGTTTCCGCCTGTGGGTCACGACGAATCCCACCGTCCGCTTTGGTACTCCAGCCGCCGTCGCGGCCGCACTGAAGGCGCCCAAACGCACGCCTGAGCAAAACGCGCTGCTCACCCAGCACTTCCTCAATCAGTTCAAAGACTACCAGACCCAGAAGAAAGTTCTCGCCAACGCGCGCAGACCGCTGCCTGTGGATGCGCAGCTCGTGGCGCTTGAGACCAAGCACACCGACACGCAGAAGCCCATCACGCTTGATCCTAAACTGGTCCAGCTCCGCCGCGATGCTGACCTCAGCCAGAAGCAGCTTGGCAACAAGCGCCTCACCGCTGCGCAGGATCTGGCCTGGGCCTTGATCAACTCACCGGCGTTCTTGTTTAATCATTAAGGCGCTTTGTCAAAGCAGCCCAGTTGCGCCGCAACTGGGCGTCTCCTGAACCTTGGCCAGCCTTCGGCGTGAAGTTCATTCACGGCGTTAACATTTTAGGATCAAAGTCACAGTCTTAAAGAAAGGATTGTCTTCTAGACGAAATCCTGCTGTAACGAAAGGTTATATCGGAAAAGCCTATCCACTCATGATCCCCAAGTCCATTCAGTACAAAATCGCTGCCGTCTTTGTTGTTTTATGGGGGGTTTATCTGGCCTCAAATGGATCAGGCACTGGCAAGCAGATGGCCCAACTGGAGAAAAAGGGCGTGACTGTTCCCGGCATCATCGAAAGCGCAAAGACGAAGGAGTCGAAGTCCGGACGTCGTCGAACGACCGATTATTTTGTTGTCGCAGCATTTACCACCCAGTCGGGTGATCCAAAAAAGTCGGAGTTTGAAGTGACGCCAAGCTTCTTTGAAGCTAGAACGCAAGGTCAGGGACTGATGGGGTCGATTGTGAATCCGAATGTCGAGATTCGGTATCTGCCAACTGACCCCAGTCTTGCCATCATCATTGGCGGCTCTGTGGACAAGTCGTCAGATTTTTGGTTCGGCATCGCCCTTGTTGCGGCCGGGCTTGGCGGCTTGATTTATCTCTTTGTGTACAATCCGTTTGAAGACTGAACGGGGCATTGCCAGGTGGATGCTGTTCGACAAGATGGATGCACGCATGCAGCTTCTTGCCATCATCCGGGCGTTCGCTTGAAAATGAAACCCGCGCCACCCACCCCCACCGTCGTTCTCATCCACGGACTCGGGCGTTCGCGGCGCAGCATGTGGCTGGTGGGGCTGTGGTTGAGGTTTTGTGGATATCGGGTGAAGAGCATCGGGTATCCGTCGCACCGCGTTTCGATTGCAGATGCGGTGCAGAAGCATCTGAATCCGGCGCTGGAACGGCTGGAGATTGAGTCGGGTTCGCAGGTGCATTTCGTCACGCATTCGCTCGGTGGCATCGTGTTTCGTGCCTGGGCGGCGCAACGTGATCCGGCGTTTCCTTTGGGGCGTGCGGTGCTGCTAGCGCCGCCGAATCAGGGCAGCCAGATCATTGATGAACTGGGCCAGTGGGGCTGGGTGCGGTGGCTGCTGGGGCCGGTGTCAGCGGAACTGGGCACAGATGCGGGCAGCACGCCGAATACGCTGGGGCCGCTGCCACCCGAGACGGGGGTCATCATGGGAAACAAGGACACGCTGCCGGTCTTTCGGCATTTGCTGGGTGCGGAATCTGATGGTGTTGTCACGATTGCCAGTTCGCACGGGGAAGGCGAGGCGGATTTCACGCTGCTGCCGACGAATCATGCTACGATCATTTTACAGCCTGCGGTTTTCAGAGCAGTACACCGGTTTTTGAAGACGGGGAGCTTTAAAGAAGAAGCGTAAACGGCTGCGGTTTCCTTATTCCCCGGAGTATTCCTCGATTGTCCCATGTCCGAGTGATGCTAGAAACTCAAGGATTCGTGTTCGATCATGCTTCGCAAACTGACTTGGTCTCATGAAAGTGAGTCCCCAGCGGTTGAACGTGCCGGAAATAGGAATGCCTTCGTCTGAGGACGGCATGCTGAATCTCAAAGTGGGACCATGCGCAATTTGCTTTGAGCGAATTTGCCTCAGCATGGTTTTTCTGATTTCTGCATCAGTCTCCTCGCTTTGTAAAAAGTTTTCTAAGCGCGAGTATTCGCCGATCTCGAACCACTCTTCCTCTACTACCACCTCAGGAAAATGTTCGAGGAGTTTTTCTCCGAGACCACTGTATGCAAAGCACAAAAGTGATTCATAGATCGGAATGCCAACTCGAAGGATGAACTCCATTTATCCTTATGGCGCTGCCAGCTTGGTGACGACGTGGCTCATGTACGGGAAAAGCTGCTTCTTCCGACTCACAACGCCAGCCATGTCATAGACGTGCTCTTTGGCCTGCGGGTAGTCGATGGCGTCGATGACGCGCTGATCTCCTGCAACCAGCAGGACGCTGTGATGGCGGGTGATGTCGGTGACCATGAGGCAGGCGAAGTGGAGATTGTGCTTGGAGAGCAGGGATTGCAGAGCGCCCTGCAGCTCGGTTTCGCGCTTCCAAAACTCGTCGAGACCGAGTTCTTCGATCTGGGAGATGCTGATGTGCCAGCCGTTTTCCTCAAAGATCTTGCGGTCGCTTTCCAGCGCGCGGTCCGGCGTCTGCTCGCGCAGCATGGAGCCGGCGGCGAAGAAGTCTTTGACGAACTGGGCGCTGTCGATGCCGCCGATGCCGCTGAGCCATTCGAGGATCTCCTTGTCTGTGCTCGTAGTCGTCGGGCTGGTCAGGTGCAGCGTGTCGGAAATGATGCCAGCGCACAGGCAGATGGCGGTGGATTTGTCAGGAGCCGCATCGCGCATGCGGTACATGATGCCCACGATGGTCGAGGTGCTGCCGACAGGCTCGTTGATGAACCGAATCGGCTCCTTGGTGCGCAGATTGCCGCTGAGACGATGATGATCGATCACCTCGATGATCTCAGCTTCATCGGCACCGGCCACGGCCTGGGCAAATTCATTGTGATCCACAAGCACGAGCTTCATGCGCGGCAGGTCAATGAGATCCGACTTGGAAAAGACGCCCAGGAGCTTCTGGGTTTCTTCATCGACCACGGGAAACAGCGGCTGGCTGGAATGCTGGGCCGCCGGGACGATTTCGCGCAGGGGAGTGCGTGAGCCGAAGGAGAGAAACTCATGTGTCAGCGCCTCGCCAATGGGGCGTGAGAAACGCAGCAGCTGCGATGTGCTGGCGGTGTCGTAGGGCGAATAAATGACAGCAACACCCTGCTGTGCCGCCCGTGTCAGGATGCTGGGGGCAGCCTTGAATTTGCCGGTGATGATGAGGCAGCGCGCATTGATTTCGATGGCCAGTTCGTGAATCTCCGGGCGGTCTCCCGTGATCATGACAAGGAGGTTGGCAGGGAACTGCTGGGCCCGTTTGCGGGTGGTCTCCAAACTGGAGGCAGCGACGACGAGCACAAAATCCTGAATCGTTTCCAGATCAGGGGCGGCGCCGCCGAGGATGCCGTCGAGAGCATTCACGATGTTCAGCAGGCTGCTGCGCACTTCACGATTGGCCGCGTCTGTTTTGTCGTTGGTCTGCGCGGGTAAAAAGAGCTGCCCGAGCTCCTGAATGGCCGGCATGCCGAGCAGACGGCCTTCGTCATCGACGATGGGAATGCTGCGGAAGTTGTGATCCATCATCATCCGATACACCGAGAGGAAAGTCTGGTGCGGACTGGCGGTGAACACATCACGCCGACAGATGGTCGATGCGATGGGGCGGACGTCCAGGAGCAGCTTGGGACCGGGAACACCTGCGGTCTGCAGCACCCAGTTGGTGCGCACGCTGAGCTCGCCACAGCAGGCGGCTTCGGCCTTCATTCCGCGGACATCACGCAAAAAAGCCGCGTAACCGATGGCGGAACAGATGGCATCAGTGTCAGGATTGCGATGCCCGATCACATGGATCGTATCCGGTGAAGCAGGCTGACGAATAGCCGACGAAATGCGGACAATCAGTGATGCATTGTCCATCGCGGCTGTTTCAGAAGCGGCCATGCGTGATGCGGTAGGGGGGACAAACTCAGGCAAAGCCCAGCGCAGTGATGCGGGCTTGCACGGCGTCTTTGTTTTCAAGAAGTTCGGCGATCGGGTCCCACTTGCCGGTGGTCAGCGCCTCATGCGCGGTACCTGGCAGGGTGATGGAGAACTCCTGGTCTTCAAAGAACACCTTGCCGGCGGCGACGTCGATGGTGACTTCGAGCTGAGGGTTGCGCTCGATCTCATTGGCCAGCACGCGGATGTCCGCAGCGCTTGCGCACACGCAGGGGATGCCCAGCGTTGTGCAGTTGCCAAAAAAGATTTCCGCGAAGCTCTCGGCGATGACGGCACGGATGCCGAAACGATAGAGCGCCTGAGGGGCGTGTTCACGCGAGCTGCCGCAGCCGAAATTGGTGCCGGAGAGCAGGATGTTGGCGCCTTTGAAGCGGGGATCGTCAAGGGGGTGGCCGGTCGGCTTGCCGTCCTTGTCGAAACGTACGTCGTAGAAGGCGAATTCGCCGAGTCCGTCAAACGTCACGCATTTCATGAAGCGTGCGGGGATGATGCGGTCGGTGTCGATGTCCGAGCCGGAAACATAAACGCCGGTGCCGGAAACTTGGGTGATTTTTGCGAGTGCCATGGGGGCTGCGATAGTAGCGGAATTCCGCGCAAGGGCAAATGCACTTCTCAACGTCCTTGCTGCTGGATCAGGGCGGTGCGTGCCTGGTCGGCCTCCAGGGCGGTCTGGCGTAGGAGTTCGCGGTAGTTGTCCAGCCAGTTGGTGGTGCCTTCAGGGTTCATCGCCTTCGCCTTGCTGGCCCAGAGGTAGGCAAATTCGGCCTCCTGATAGCGTTTCAGACGGTGATAGTGCATTCCCAGGGCCATGCGGGGCTCCTCGTAGAGTGGTGCCAGGTTCAGCGCCCGCTGGATGGTCTGAAACGCTGCGTCATTTTTACCGGCGGCATCCAGGGCATCCGCCAGTGCGAGCTGGTAGAGGTAATTGTAGGGATTCAGGGCCGTCGCACGGGTGAGTTCTTTTAACGAGGCGTCCACCGTGCGGAGGTAGGCATCCTTGGTCATGTCTGATTTGATCGAGTCCATCAAGGCAACCCCGTGCTGATAGGCCAGTATGGCATTGCGGGGGTCCATGAGTGCGGCACGTGCGAAATGACCCAGGGCTTTTCCGGTTTCGCCACGGCGGATTTGGAGTCGTGCATAGGCTGCATAACCATCGGCGGTGCCAAAGATCGCAGCGGCACCCACCAGTGCTGCGGATGCAGCCAGCATGGCGATTTTCATGAGGAAGCGCAGTCCCCAGATGCGGCGCGGTCTGAACACCTCGCTCTCGATGCCCGGATTGGCGAGCAGGCCCAGGAGGATGGCACCGACCAACGCGGTGATCGGGATGTGGCCTTGAAACTCAAACACCGCCTGCACCAGCGTGGCCAGCAGTGCGGCGATGCCGCCGAGTGTGAGCGCCAGCGCATTGCTGCCGAGCATGCCGGTGGCCGGAAACTTCTCCGTCGTGAACCAGCGCAGGAAACGCAGGCCGTTCATCAAGTGTGCCAGAATCACCAGCAATACCAGCGTCAGGCCGGCCCAGCCGTAATCCGCCAGCGTCTGCAGGTATTCGTTGTGGGCAAAGAGGGCATCTCCCATGTGTGCCGAAGACTCCGGATCCCGATGCGTGATGCTGCCTTCGTAAAACATCCGCGACCCCACGCCGATCCAGGGTGAGTCCGCATTCTGTGCCAGCGCGGCACGCCAGATGTGCACGCGCAAATCCTCGCCCAGCGGGCTCGTCAGCTGCCGGGTAACCATGGATTCCTCATTCACCTTGTAGAGCGCGCCGCCCGCAGCACCACCCACCAACAGCAGGGCGATGATCAGCCATTTGAAGAGCGACCGCTTGGTGCGCCAGACGATCCACAACGTCAGCAGTACAAACACAGCACCACCCACGGCAAAACCCAGCATCGCCGCCCGGCTGGCTGTCAGAGCCACTCCGGCGAGCATCGACAAAATGCCGAAACCCAGCAGCAGCCGCGAAGCGATGTGAATGCGTGCAAACAGCATCATGCCAGCCGACAGAAAGGTCGTGAAGGACAGAAATGCGGCCAGGTGATTAGGATTGTTGAAGAAGCCGCCGATGCGACCAGGCGGAAAGGAACGTGAGAAGCCCGGCACCAGATGGAAATCCCAGCGCCCTTTGAAATTCAGCCAGCCTGCGGTCAGATTGCCTGCCACCAGCACGAGCAGCACACAAACGATGCCCAGCCGCCATTTCGAATCGCTGACAGCCGTCACTGTCAGTAAATAGGCCACGAAACCCGCCAGCAGCACGGCCGCATCCTCACGTGCATAGACTTCCACGGGCGAGGTCCAAGCCCGCCAGCCCACGTATACTGCGAGCATGAGCATCGTGAGCAAACACCAATCACTCGGCTGAAAACTCACGCGCAGCTTCCAGCGCAGCACGGCGATCGAGCCCGCCAGCCCAAGCAGCAAGCACCCCGGCCAGAAGAACAGCAGCCGTGTCTCTGTGCCGAGCAATCCGGTCACGAACAAGCCAAGGAGAAAGAGAATGAGAGCGAGTTTCTGCATGGAAAAAGACCGCCCGCAGACGGAACAAGAGGAAACTGAACACCGATTCTCCGATGTTGGACACTGAAAAAGTGTCTGAGTTGTCAGACTCTTGTCACAGCGGCAGCGGCTGGTCTTCGCCGATGACCTTCACTTCCATCTCCAAACTCACGCCGCGTTCGTGCAAGGCGGTGTCTTTGATCTGGGCCACGAGGTCGAGGACTTCGCGGGCGGTGGCGCCGCCTTGATTGACGATGAAGTTGGCGTGGACGTCGCTGACGATGGCTTTGCCAACGCTGCGGCCTTTGAGGGCGAGATCATCGATGAGTTTGCCGGCACCGCAGAGCTCCGGATTCTTGAAGGTGCAGCCGGCGCTGGCACCGACGGGCTGGGAGGTGCGGCGTTTTTGATGGGAGGCGGCGAGCTTGGTGTCGATCTCGACCTGCGGGGCAGGGGTGCCTTTGAGCACGGCGGAAACGACGTAGCGCTCCTCAAACTCCGGCACACTGCGGTAGTGGTGGGTGATCTCGGCCAGTGGCTTTTCTTTGATGCTGCCATCCGTGTCGATGAAGCGCACGCTGACGATTTGGTCGAAGGTTTCGGAACCCATCGCACCAGCGTTCATGCGGATGGCGCCGCCGAGATTTCCGGGAATGCCTTCCATCCATTCAAAGCCACCAATGCCGGCATTGCGGGCCGCGCTGGCGATCTTTTTGAGTCGTGCGCCAGCGCCAGCGGTAATGAGATCGCCATCCACCGTCACGTTTTCGAAATCGCCTTTGGTGTGAATCACCGCGCCACGGATGCCGCCGTCTTTGACGAGGAGATTGGAGCCGCGTCCGATGACGCGGATCGGAATCGAGGCCGAGCGCAAGTAGCGCACGACTTCGGCGAAGGAGGCTTCATTGCGGGGTTCGATCCAGAATTGCGCGGGACCGCCGATGAGCCATGTGGTGTGGCGGTTCATGGGCTCATACAAGCGAGCCACACCGCTGCCGTTGGCTTCGAGGATGGCGCAGAGTTTTTCGAGCACGGGCAGGTCACGGGCGATGCAGCGGCCGACTTCGTGTACGTTGCCAGCACCGAGAGTGATGAGCAGATCGCCGGGACGCAGCGCGTTGCCCACCTTGTCACGCGCGATGGGCATCGTGGGCGTGCTGCCGGTCTTGGTGTGGTCGTTTTGCAGCCGCACCTCTTCGAGAATCGTTTCGCCGCTGACACCGGGGAGCGGTTTCTCGCTCGCGGGATAGACATCGGTCACGAAGAGTTCGTCCACATCGCCAAAGCTGGCACCGAACTCCTTTTTCAAGAGCTGCGTGCGGCTGTAGCGATGAGGTTGGAACAAGCAGACGATGCGCTTTGCGTTCAAGCCTTTCGCAGTGGCCAGCGTGGCGGCGATTTCGCTAGGATGATGGCCGTAGTCGTCCACGACCGTGAAGCGCTCGCCGCTATGGCGAATTTCGAAACGACGTTTTGCACCCCGGAAGGTGCGCAGCGCGTGCTGGATGGCCTCAAAGGTGACACCACAGCGGGTGGCTAGGGCGATGGCAGCGAGTGCGTTGCTGACATTGTGCTTGCCGGGAATACCCAGCGTGGCCGTGCCAAGAAGCTGATCTTTTTGGTACACTTCGAACTCGGAATGGTCCGGCTTCATCGAAAGGATGTTGGCCGAGAAATCGTGAGAGCGGCTCCAGCCATAGCTCACGCCTTGCGGCCCGGCGCAGACTTCACTGGCGACGGGATCCTCCGCGCAGTACACCCAGTGGGTGCGTGTCTGGCTGAGGACCTGGCGGAACACGGTCTTGATGGCCTCGATGCCGTCGTAAAAGTCGAGATGCTCGGGTTCGATGTTCAGCACGATGGCGTGCTCCGGATGGAAGTTTACCAGCGTGCCGTCGCTTTCATCTCCTTCGGCCACAAAGAGCTCGCCCTCGGTGTCCCAGTGTGCATTGGAACCGAGGATGGGGATCTCCGCGCCGACGTAGTGGCTGGGCTTGAGGCCACCCTGGCGCAACACATGCGCGGTGAGCGCGGAGGTGGTGGTCTTGCCATGTGTGCCGCAGACGACGACGCCTTTCTTGTTCGCCATAACAGCGGCCAGGGCCTCTGCACGACGGATGAGTGAGATGCCCTGCTTGTAGGCCGCTTCATAGGCCACGTTGCCCGGCTTGATGGCGCTGGAGTAGATGACCATGTCGCAGTCCTCGACTTCTTTTTCCGTGTGGCCGTGGAAGAACTGCAGGCCGAGCTTTTGCAGGCGGTCCGTTTCAACCGTGGTCGCCTTGTCCGAACCACTGACCTTGTGCCCTAGACCCAGCAGCAGCAGCGCCAGACCGCTCATCCCCGAGCCCGCGACCCCGATGAGGTCGATGCGCATGGGGTGGCGGCTTTCTTTGAGGAGGCTGAGGACGGCGTGGGTCATGATGGGCAGGGAAGCTAGGCCGTGAATTGGGTGGGGGCAAGATTTGTGGTTAATCGAGCACACAGAGTTTCAGCAAAAGTGCTTTCAGCCCGGCAGGAAACACAATGCTCATCCGCGTTCCGAATCCTCACGCAGCCGGGCCGGGATGTCCATCGTCTCATGCAGCACGCTGATGACTCCGAGCCGCCTTTTGGAGAGCTCGCGGAAGAAAATGTAGTGATGGCGATGGCGGAAGAAATAAACGCCTTTCAAGGCCTCATCCAGCACAGGCCTCCAGCGGTGCCGTTGACCCGCGACGGTCTCAATCTCGGCGATGAGTTCGCGCACATAGGCATCGGCCTGCTTGTCATTCCACTTCCGCTCTGTGTAATCCCAGATCTCCAGGATCCGCTCCTGAGCGGCCGGATAGATCTTAGCGGGCATGTGCCTTTTTGCGTTTCCTGGCCTTTGCGATCAAATCCTCCGCGTCCAGAGCCACAAACTCTGATTCAGCAGCTTCGGCACCTGCACTCAATTCATTTCTGAGCCAGGCCCATTTTCGTTTCTCCTCCTGCTCGTAATCACGGCGGACTAGGTCGCGGATGTACTCGCTAGTCGAACTGTAAAGGCCCGATTTTAGAACACGCTGCTGGATGAAGCCCTGAAGCTCCCCTGCGAATCGAACATTGACGCCAGCTGCCATGGTTAACAATGCGTGATGTCCTCAAGATTGTCAAATTTGTGGGACCTAAGGGAACCTCGCCGATTCTTCCGGTCGCTGACAAACGCCCCTGCATTTTCCAATCGCCCGTTTCACGCGCATCTGCTCTGATAGCAGCGGGAGTGAATTTTATTCCCAATCATGAAACCAGACATTCAAATCATTCCTAAACTTTGGGCCACCATTCCGGAGGCCATCCGCAACCGGGTCGGGCGTGAAGCAGGTACGCAGCGTGCGATCTTTGAGGAGGAGCACCTGCTCATCATTCTTCACCAGCTGCCTGGACCTGATGATATAATCCGGCGGCCAGCATTGTTTTGGCGGCAGCCGGATGGTGCTTGGAAATCCAGCCCGGACAATGGAGGCAGTCTTGCGCTGCAAAATCACCTGACGGCTTATGTGGCGAGGTTGGAGGAACTCGACAAGGAGGAGCACGCCGCACAAACAGCCGCAGAATACCACAAGGCGCTCGAAGCCATCGCTCCCGTGCTGCGCAGTTCGCGCGGCCTGCATCGTGCGCTGCAGCAGGCGCGTGACTTCGTCAAAGCGGACCGCGATTTGATCAATCTGCGAGATCAGGCCGCGAGTGTGGAGCGCACCGCCGAACTGCTGCTGCAAGATGCTCAGTTTGGACTGAACTTCACCGTGGCGAAACAGGCCGAAGCGCAGGCGCAAAGCGCGAAGATCATGGCGAACACCTCGCATCGCTTGAACGTGATGGCCGCGCTGTTTTTGCCGCTTACCGCACTTTCGGGCTTGTTCAGCATGTATGTGCGGGCGGATGTGGCCGACACGCCGACGAACTTCTGGCTCATCACGGCAGTGGGTGTGATCATTGGCCTGGTGATGAGCGCGTTTGTGGTGGCAAAGAAGTAAGGCCCTGGCAGCAGGCTACTCCCCGCTCTTTCTCCGTGCTTCGACGTAGGCGGCCATCGCCGTCAGGTGTTTGGAAAATTCAGCGCAGTCGATGGCGTCGTCCTTGATCCAGCGGCCTTCGCTGTCGAGGGAGCTGATGGCTTTTTGGACCTTGCCAATGAATCCATTCGCCCTGCTTTTCCATTCCTTGGGGGTCTGGGGTCCGGCGAGGTTTTGCTGCAGTTCTTCACGGCCTTTGGCGAGCTTCTTTTTAAAGTCGTCGACGTTGTCCTGCACCATGTCTGTGAAGGAGTAATGGGTGGGAATGTTGCTGCTGTCATAGGTCAGCTCGTAGGTGTCCTTGACGAAGAACAAGGGCTTGTTGGTTTGAAGTTCGTAGAAGCGCGCGTGCGTGCCGTCGGCCAGCTTGGAGCGTTCGAACCATGAGAGGGCTGGCTGGAGGGGGCGGAGGTATTTGTCATCTCCGGTGAGCACCCAGAGCTGGTGGAGCACCTCCATGGCACCGAGGCTTTCGTAGCCGGTGACTGAGGGCGGCTCGAACTTGCGCGCCCAGACTGGGTGCATGTCGCGGTCGTACTGCTGCGCCCAGACGGGCTGCGGCTCAGGCATCTGCGCCAGCAGGAAGAACTCACCGAGTTTTTTCAAGGCAGCGAGATAGCGCTCGTCCTTTTCGAGATCGTAAGCGCGAAAGAGCACCCGGGCGACCTGCTGGAGGTTGTCGTCGTTGAGCGTGTAATCATGCTCGTAGCTGGTCTTGACCCATGTGCGTGACCATTCGGCGGGATAGCTGGCTTTGAGAACGGGTGCGGTGGGATCGGCAGGGCCGTTGAACTGCTGGGGCCAGGCGCCGACAGGGGCCTGGGCGGCGAGAAGGGAGTCGAAGGCAAACTTCGTGCAGCGCTTCAATTCGGCATCGTCTTTGCAGGCCGGTTCGTGGACCATTTCGAGGAGAAAGAGCAGCGCGGACTCGGTCTTGTTGTCGTCGAGGGTGGAGTAGTTGTGGCGTTTACCGACGGTTTTGTCGCCAGCGTCGAGGTCGCTGCGGAGGTAGCTTTTTTTGGCTTTCTCACGGTCGAAATCGAAATCACTGCTCCAACCACCGGAGGCGAGCTGGCATTTGAGCAGTGCTTTTGCGGCGTCTTTGGCCGCGGTGAGGAAAACGTCATCACCCGTGGCCTGATAAGCCTTCAACATCGCCAGTCCCATCGTCGTGGTGCCGGGCGGCTGGATGGATATGATTGTGGGCGATTTGGCGTGCTCGACTTCGCCGATCTTGCCGTCTTTGTCATACGAGGAGGCATAGCCGCCTTCGCGGGCCAGATGCGTGTGAGCGTAAGTGACCGCCTTCTGCATAGCTGCTGTGACGACAGCAGGATCAGGCCGGTCTGCAGCGAGGGCGAATGACGAGGAGAGCGCGAGGAGGAGAAGCGAACGCATGGTTGGGAAGCCAAAAACGTTGGCGTCAGCTCCACTCCTTCAATCTTTCCGGAAAAGGGCAGTCGGCGCAGGCGGAGTCGTCTTCGAGGCAGAAATCTTCATAGATTTGCAACAAGCCCTGCTGGTGGTGCAGTTTCTTGGTGAAGTCGCGACTCCGCGGGTCATCGCCAAAGAGCCGCAGCACTGCGATGCGCACCTTTTGATTATCCAGCATGGCGGGGAGCTCGAGGTATTCAGCCCACAGGCGTGTGCGCTCAGGCACCAGCAGCGGGTAGGCGACATTGGCGAGCATCTCCTGCACCCGTGACTCACCAATCAAAGCGACCGGTTTCTTGGCCGCCTCAGCGAGCAGTGTGTAGTGGGTGGTCCAAAAATCATGCGTGAGGTCGAGCAGGGACTCGCGCCATGAGGCCTGGCTCCAGCGGGTGGCATCGGCGAGCGGCGTGACGATTGACGACCAGGAGCGCAGCAGAGCAGCGAGCGATCCGAGCCGCCGTTGCGGATGATTGCCCGGGCGGATGGCGTTGAGCTTCCAACGCAGCAGCTGGCGGTCATCCAGCCAGCGTCCCACGCCACTGCGCAGCTTCCACCATTCGCTCCAGAGCTGGCGCAGGTAGGAGCGCGTGGCAGGCTCGGTGTCGTCACTTCGTACGCTTTCGAGGAAGCCTGAAACACCAAAGAGCAAGGCTTCGCGCTTCGCTGCATCAAGCTGGGTGATTTTTTTCAACGGCAGCCGCTGGGAGAGAATGGCGAAGGGCTGCTGGTTTTTGCGATAGCCCAGCGTCTGAGCCAGCGCCTGATAGATTGCCTGCTCACGTCCTTGTGCGGCCACGCTGCGATGCAGACGCTTCGATTTGAGCTCAAGGCGATGCTGTGCGGCGGATTCGATGATGGACTGCACTCGTGCGGCATCCATTTCGCGAAGTGGGACGGCGCAGCGGCCCAGTCTTGCGGAGGCGAGGTGGCGCTTTGGCTTGATGCCCTCCGGCAGCATGCCGGCGTGCAGCAGCACCTGCGGCACAGCGTGGTGCTCGCTGGTGCGCGTGTAGAAACGTTCCTCCGGCGCATGCAGAAAGAGGTGCAGCACCACGCGGTTGAAGTTTGAGTTCGCGCCATGCGTGTGCCGTTCCCAGTCACGGGCATCGGGATCCAGTTCAATGTCACCACGCAGGGTTTGTCCGTCGATCACGATGGCGCAGCCGTTGAAGTCCGGACCCGCACCGGAATTCCACACACCGAAATCAGCGATTCGTACGACCTTGCCATCTGTGGTGGTGAACTCACTGCCAAAGGCACCGGAGAACCAGAGGCTTTGCAGTTCCATCTCCGTCATGGGCTCGGCAAAACCGGGCAGAGCCTCGGCAACGCTGGAAAACACGGCGTCGCGAAAACGTGCGTAGTGGTCGGCGAGCGGGAGCGGCGTCATGACGATTGATAAGGAGTGCACCAAGGATGATTTGGAGCAGATTGCCACTGGATTTATGATTTAATCCTAGGGTAATTGAGAGCCGGCAGGCAACCCTGCAGGATGAATGTGAATCCATCGCATCCTGTGCGTATAGTTGCGGTATGACGATTTCCTCATGGAAACAAGCCGCTGTGGCGCTGGCGCTGTGCCTGGTGGTGGCAGCGGTGTGCCTGATGCTGCTGATCGTGCTGCGGCTGCGGGAGGTGGAGCAGCTGCGGGTGCTGGCCCATGAGGAGCAGGAGATCGGTCTGCGCTTTCACCGGGATGGAGCGGCATTGATGCTGGACCTGCACAGCGCTGCGCTGCGGCTGGGCGACGGTGAGGTGAATGTCGGGAAGCAGGACCAGTACGCCGTGCTGTTTGCGCGCAATGAGGCTTTTTTCCTCCACCCTCCCGTGTTGCTGACAGGTGCAGCGGCCACTTCTCTGGAGGAAGTGCAGAAGGATCTGCGCATCTACGGGGAGCAGGTGCAGTCGTGGCTGGCGCTGCCTGACAAGGAGCGGCTCGTAGGCGTCATGCGGGTGGACGAGCCGTTCCGGGAACTGCTGCGTGACCTTCAGGCTTTGCGGGATGCCTGCGGTTTCCGCCTGCTGGACCGGGTGAGTGAAATGCGCGACTCGATGAATGAGATGCAATGGCAGATAGTGACTGCGGCGGCGGTGATGGCACCGCTGTTCGGAGTGCTGCTGTGGATGATCCATCGCGGCTGGTTCCGTCCGCTGCAGGAGCAGGCGGCTCAGGTGGAGCATGCGATAACAGCCCGCGATGAGATGGCCTCCCTCAGCAGCCTCGCGGCCGGACTGGCCCACGAAATTCGCAATCCCGTGGGCGCGCTGAAAAACCGTGCTTACGCGCTGGGACTGCTGGTGGACGCCGAACTGCAGCCCAAAGTGGCGGCGCAGGTGGCCAGCATGAATCGCGAGCTGGACCGGGTGGAACACATCGTGGGTGATTTCTTGATTTACGCCCGTCCGTCGGAGCCGCGCATCATCCCGTGCTCGCTGGCAGAACTGGTGGATATGTTTCATCACGACCACCAGGCGGAGATGCAGCAGCGCGGGGTGCGTTTTGAGCTGGGCGTGGTGGAGGACACCCGTTTTCATGCCGATCCTGAACTGCTCAGGCAGGCGCTGCTGAACCTCGTCCGCAATGCGACCGAAGCCTGTGGCGGGCGTGCGGACGGGCGCGTGCTGCTGGAGGCGCTGGCGCTGGAGCGCCGCATCGTGCTGGCGGTGACGGACAACGGCCCCGGTGTGCCGGAAGATCTGCAGGAGCGGCTGTTCAAGCCCTTTGCCACGCTCAAGCGCGGTGGCACCGGCCTTGGACTGACCATCAGCCGCAGCATCGCCCGCAGGCATGGGGGTGATCTGGTACTGGCTTCGACTTCGGCAGAAGGCACCCGCTTTGAGATCCGGCTGCCACGAATTTAGAGGCGCTTGCATGATGGCGGTGGCGGCAGCACCATGTCGCATGTCTGAACACAGCGCACGGCTGCTGCTGATCGATGATGACGACGATTTCGCGTCGTCGCTCCTCACCGTGCTGGAGACGAGCGGGCACCTGGTGCAGCGCGCCAGTGATGGAATCACGGGAATCCAGATGGCCATGGCGGAGCCGTTTGATGTGGTGATCTGCGACATCCGCATGCCGGGTATCGGCGGCCTGGAGGTGCTGCAGCAGCTGCACGCAGCGAAGCCACGGATGCCGGTGATTCTGATGACCGCCTTCACCACCACCGAACGCGCCATCGAGTCGATGAAGGCGGGCGCATTCGACTACCTCCTAAAGCCGTTTGATCCCCCTGAGATGCTGCGGGTTCTTGAGCGAGCCCTGCACATGACTCACGCCGCCGCCCGACCGGTGCCGCTGCGAGAAGGTGAGGCCGGGAAGGCGGCGCTCATCGGCCGCAGCCGCGCGATGCAGGAGGTCTTCAAGCAGCTGGGCAGCTATGCCGCCACTCCGGTGCCGGTGCTGATTCTGGGGGAGACGGGAACGGGCAAGGAGCTCGTCGCCCGCGCGCTGCACCTGCACAGCAGCCGCGCCGACCAGCCGTTTGTGGCCGTGAACTGTGCGGCGATTCCGGAGAACCTGATCGAAAGCGAGCTGTTCGGGCATGAGAAAGGCGCATTCACCCATGCGGTGTCGCGTCGTGCCGGGCGCTTTGAGCAGGCGCAGGGCGGCACCTTGTTTTTGGACGAGATTGGCGACATCCCCCCGCCGGTGCAGGCGAAACTGCTGCGCGTGCTGCAGGAGCGGCGTGTCAGCCGCGTAGGCGGCAGCCAGGAGCTGGTGCTCGATGTGCGCGTCATCACCGCGACCCACCGTGACCTGACCGCAATGATCAAGAAGGGTGAGTTTCGCGAAGATCTGCTCTACCGCCTGAATGGTGCCGTGCTGCGATTGCCACCACTGAGGGAACGAGTGGAGGACATCACGCCATTGACCCGGCATTTTCTGGCCAAGGTGGCGGCGCAGCTCGGCATTGCCGAGCCGGCCATTGAGCGCGAGGCACTGGAGGTGCTCAAGCAGCATCGGTGGTCGGGCAATGTGCGTGAATTGGAAAATGCGTCGCGCACTCTCCTCATCGAGGCTCGCGGATTCCCGATCTCGGCGGAGATGGTTCGCACCTTGCTGGAGGCACCACCGGCAGAATCCCAGGCGCGCACGATCGCTGATCTGGTGGAGTCCAGTCTTCATGCCGCGCAGGCGGGCACGCTGCCTGGCGGCGCACTGAACGCGGCGGTGGAGGCGCTGGAGCAGTCGCTGTATGCCAGCGCGCTGCGGCTGGCCGCTGGCAATCAAAGCCAGGTGGCTGAATGGCTCGGCGTTTCTCGCGTCACAGTGCGGGAGAAGCTGGACCGCTATGATCTGCTGCCCAAGCGGACCAAAAAGTAGTCTCACTGAATCTGGTGGACGCTCTGGAAGTTTACACGAGGTGCTTTGAAACTTTACAATCAGGGGGTAGCAAAGCCTCAGTAGAAAAAACCCCAAGTCCTCTGGAGCCCAGCAAAATCAAGGGTTCCAGCCCGGCTGCGCGCTGCTGGCATGAGTTAAGCATTCTAAGAGGCACAATCCAGGAACGCTTCGTCGCTACAACCAACGCAAGGGTCGTCTCCCGGATGAGATTCAAATCCAACCAAACCAACCATCGATCATTACCAGCCATGAAAACGAAACTGATGCTTGCCGCTGTACTGGCCTCCGCTGCCCTGGCACAGGCCACACCTGCCATCTCCACCCCACAGACTAAAGGGCCTGTGCTGAATCGGTCTGCTCAGCGGTCTAGCGCAGGCACTGTCGGCCAGAAAGCCTCTTCCGGACCGTTCCTCAACCATCCAGATACTGCCTCAGGCCCGAAATAAAAGGTGCCTTCCAGCCGGTGTCTGGCTGGTGTGAAGAGGCTGCACATGAGCAGCCCAACACAGCAAGAAGGCCGCCGCCGCAAGGCGGCGGCCTTATCATTGAGTGAATGAAGATTGCGATCTGGCTTTACCCTGTCAGTGCCATCGAAGTTGGAGATGGGAAGTAAGTGCGCATGCAGGCCGGTCTGAGCCAGACAGAAACCTCCACACCCCCAAACATTGCAATGGGGATGATTCTGACTACGTTTATTGAATAACTTCAGGAGCGCCTCATCGCGTTAATCAACGTGGAGTCTTTTCCTGGATGAGCTTCAAATCCAGCCAACACAACCCGACCCTACAATCAGCCATGAAAACGAAACTCATGCTTGCCGCATTGCTGGCCTCTGCCTCCATGGCACTGGCTGGACCACCCATGACCCCAGCGAAGATCAAGCGCCCGCTGCATCTTAGCCAGATCACGAGTATTTTCCCCCGCTCCGAACCCAAAGCACCTGCCCAGCAGGCCAGTGTACCTGTTCAGCAGGGAAGTGCAGACGTTAAGCAGGCGAGCGCACCTGTCCAAAAGGCCAGCGCAGAGGGTGCCACCAGCACAGCTGCTCCCGTCACAACCCCAGTGAGCAAAAAGGTCCACCTCAACACGTTTCTCAATCATCCGACAGCCTCTGCAGGCCCAAAATAAGAAGTGGTCTCCAGCCGGTTCATGGCTGGTGTGAGAAGGCTGCTCATGAGCAGCCCAAAACAGCAAGAATGCCGCTGCCGCAAGGCGGCGGCCTTTTTGTTGGATGAGTTGGCACGATGAAACTTGCGTGAGTGAATTGCCCCCGGCGTCCGCTCGCGGCTCAGTTTTTTCCTGGGATTACCAGGGGTGCTCCATGTGGCTGGTGCGGAGATCGAGAATCCCGATCTGCCAGGGTATGCTGCCATATTTTTTGGCCTTGTAGCCTTCGGCATCGACGCCTTGGAAGACGAAGCGGAGATTCGCGGGATCGACTTCGAGTGTTTCGCTATTGTTGCTGCGGATGAGTTCGCCATGGCTGATGCTGGTGGTCCAGGGTTCCTTCTGTGTGACGTTGGCGGTGGAGGCGAAAGGGTGATCGCGTGTGGCGGCAAGCGGAGTCCAAGGGCCTTCGAGTTTGTCTGCCAGCCAGGCTTTGTAGTAGCGTTGTCCGGGGGCCATGGCCTCGATGAGGGTGAGGTATTGGTCGTGGCCTTTGAGCTTGTAGGTGTGCGAGGCTTCGAAGAGCTCTTCCTTCGTGTCTTTGAGCAGGAGTTCGGGCTTGGACCAACCGAGCGGGAAATTGGATAGGGCCGTTTCACGCCGCCAGAAATGGCCGTCGTCGCTGGTGTAGAAGAGGTGGGCCTTGGTGGCGTCGCAGATGACCCAGAAGTCGATCCATTTGATTTTGTCGCCGCCTTCGGGCAGCGCTTCGATCATGGGCTGGGGTTTGGTCCAGGACTTCGGATCTGCGAGGGTGGCCGTGATGGAAAAATAAGGCGCCATCTTCAGAGCGCGGCGTTCATCGGCGAGCTGGTAGACTAGATACCACTTTTGATGCGGGGTGAAGAAGAACACCTGGGGAGCGCAATGATATTGATCATGGAGGTCGAGCGTGTGTCGCGTGGCTTTGCCGGCGTCTTTCCAATCGGCGAAGCAGAGGTACTGCATGTCCACCTTGCCCGAGGCGCGACGATGCGTGGCAAACAGATGCCATTTCCCCTCATGAAACACCATGGTCGGGTCTTTGAGCGCCACATCGGGGTCGGCTGCGTCTGCTGCGGGACCGATGAGCGGTGGCGAGCTTTGCCACTGGAATTCGCCCGTGCTCAACCAGGCTGGATCAGCCGCGTGCAGCGTGCTGATGAGCCACAAGGCAAGAAGGAGGTGCAGCTTCATGCCATGAGTTCCTTGAGCGAGACATGTGCGAGGGAATCAACTCGTTTCCACGCACCGGTAAAATCGAGATGCTTTGTCATGGGCCCCGGCGCGACGATGCAGCGGATGCCGGCGGCCATGGCGGCACGGAGGCCATTGAGGGAGTCTTCGAAAATGACGGCCTCTTCGGGTGCGACACCGAGCTTTTCGGCGGCATGGAGGAAGAGGCTCGGGTCGGGCTTCACCTTGCCGGTGTCATCAACGGTGGAGATGTGGTGGAAATGAGCGTGCAGGCCCAGTTGGTCCATCCAGGAGTCGATCCACACCCGCGGGCTGCTGCTGGCGATGGCGATGCGCAGACCGAGTTCAGCGGCTTCTTGAAGACGGTCCGCCACGCCAGGAAGCAGATGCAGATGCTTGCGCAGTTCGTTCTCGCGGGTCTTGCGTTCGATTTCGAGGGTTACCCAGTCGAAGTCGCGGCCAGTGAGCTGTTCAAGATCGCGTTTGGGATCATAGGCACCGGTGAGGAAATCAGTGCCGACAGCCTGTGCGTAGCGCTCCACAGGCAGGTCATGGCCGTGCTGGTCGAAGATTTCTCTCCAGGTGTGGTAACCGGTGCTTTCAGTGTCAACGATGAGGCCGTCGAAGTCGAAGATCACGGCGCGAATGGGTGGGGGCATGCGGATGGATGGCCGAGAGTGACGAAAGATGCAAAAGATTCGAAAGCTGTGAAAACTGGCAGCCCCACTTTTTATGCTTTTTCATTTCTTACGGCCGAGAGGACATGGCAGCGTGCTGCCACGATGCTCAGCCTGCGACAACCAGCACCCGAAGAACTGCGAGGACTGCTGGATTCATGGAGCCATGAGCCTTTGAGCTACACTCTGCCACTGGCGGATGGATTCATCGCTGATGAGCATGCAGTGATGCTTGGCAGTGGCGAGGAGGTGTATCGTGCCGCGTGCGAGGATCTGGATGAATGGAGCATGTTTCCGGCTTGGGCGGAGGTTGCCCGTCGAGAAGCCAAAGGGCAGGAGGCGGGACAGGTCGTGGCAATGGTGGTGTGCATTTGCGGTCTATGGTGGGTGAACCCCTGCCGGATTTTGCGGCGCTGCGATTCAGAGCGCACGCATGGCTTCGTCTATGGCACCCTGCCGGAGCATGCGGAGTGCGGCGAGGAGCAGTTCATCATCGAGCATCGGCCGGATGGCAGTGTGTGGTATGTGATCCGCGCGTTTTCACATCCGCGTCATTGGATGGCGTGGCTCGGGTTTCCGCTGGCGCGGTGGTGGCAGTGCCGGTTTGTGCGGGATTCGCAGCGGAGGATGGCCGGCCTATGACGACAGCTGACAAATTTAAATATGAGTGGCAGGCTGGGCTGCTGGCGTGGGCGGCGCAGTTTTGGATGCTCCAGTCACTGCCTGCGGAAAGCTATTGGGTTGTGATCTTGCTGCTATTTTCAGCGATGGTCCTGATGCCGCTGTCGCGACGTCTGTGGAATTCTGAATCGCGGCAGGAATGGCGGCCCAAGGTGGAGTCGGGAAGCGCTCTGCTGATGACCTGCACTTTTTTCACGAACTCGGCTGCTGAAGCCATTCCATGGCTGTTGGTTCGTTCGGCAGCGGCGATTGAAGCCGTCCGAAACTGCTCAAGAAAGACGCTGCGTGATCCGGCTGAGCTGACGCTGGTCTCGGCCCGGATTTTCCCCGCCATCGGTGCCGCATGGTTCGTGGCCCATCGTGCCAACTGGACGCCGTGGGGATTTGATCCCTTGATCGTGCTGCTCACGGCGGCGCATTTCCATCATGCGGGATTCACGCTGCCACTGATAGCCGGGCTGAACGCCAAGGAGAGTCCGAGCTGCTGGACGCGCTTTTCATGTGTGGCAATTTTGCTTGGTGTTCCCTTGGTGGCCGTGGGGATTACCTGCACGCACTTTGGCGCGTTGAAGTTCGTGGAGCCGTTTGGCGTGGCGGTTTTGGTGCTGGGTGCACTGGGGGTTGCTGTTTCACAAGTGTGGCGGGGACTAGACTGGCAGCGCTCAATTCTGACACGCATCTGCTTTCTCACTTCAGGCGCTTCACTGTTTGCTGCGATGGTTTTGGCACTAGGATTTGGCCTGCGCTATGTGATCCCGAACCTTGCGCTGACGATGCCGCAAATGTGGGCGATCCACGGGACGCTGAATGCGTTTGGCTTTGGGCTGTGCGGCATCCTGGCCTGGCGAGATGCCGTTAAGAGTGCTGAGTCCCTTTGAGCAGATCGAACAAGGTGATCATGCCAAGGAGATGTTTTTGTTCATCGACAACGACCGCCTTGCTGACACCGCTGCGCATCAATGTGCCGACGAGCACAGGCACGGGAGTGTCAGCGGTGATGCAGAAGGGTTTGGTGAGCGGCAGGTCCTGCAGCTTGTCCACACAGGTGAGGCCGTGGTTTTTCAGCCACTCGTAGGCAACGGAACGACGCAGCAGACCGATGACGCAGCCCTCTGCCGTGACGGGGTATGTACTGTGCGGATGGGCCTGAAACTCAGTCACGGCATCCTGCACCGTCACTTGGGCATCCAGGAAGGCGATGTTGCGCGTCATGACATCGGCAGCGCAGGCTTTGCGGGTGGCCTCCGGAATCATGTCCACAGTGTGCTGGATCTCCTCAGGGAGATGGTACTGCTGCGCGGTGCCGCGGAAGAGTGCATCCAGCGAGCCGATGCTTTTGGCGAGGGTCTTGAAGGTCTCCCCGTCGATGGCGACGAGTTCGCTGGACTCGGTGGCCTGGGCATCGAAACGCCAGATGCCATCACTGAGCAGAGCGCGCTCACCGAAGTGCTCACCGGGTCCGGCGGCTTTGACGAGCTGACCCTGGGCATCGGTGATGTTCACATTGCCTTTTTTGACGGCATACAGAGACTGGGCAGGCTCTCCGGCATGGAAGAGGGAGTCCCCGGGTTCGAGATGCATCTCGCCGAGCGGGGAGGAGAAGCTGGGCGTGAGCAGGTTGATGTCACGCGGGAAGAACATCTCGAAGGTCCACTCCGCCATGACGCGCAGTCTGCGGTCAAAGCCGGGGAGTTTCATGAGGTAGATGCTGCGCCACATGAACCAGGCGATGAAGCCGGAAAAACGCATGCCAAACACCTGCGCGACCGCCTTGCGATGGCCGATGGTGGCGAGCTCTCCAAGTCCGGTGAAGCGAAACGGCTTCAAGGGACGTCCGCCAATGCTGGCGGCGATGTTTTTGGCGACGAGCGCCCCCTGACGCATGGCAAACTGGGCGGTCTCGGGGCAATTGCCACCATCTGCTTTGGGGAAGACAGAGCAATCACCGGCCGACCACACGTTTTTAAGACCTTTGACCTGTCCGCTGGACTCGACGACAACCTTGCCACGCTCGACAGGCAGTGCGCTTTTTGCTCCGAGCGCGGTGATTTGCGGGTGTGGCGCATTGCCGACGGTGCATACCACGAGCGTGGCTGAAAGTTTGACGCCATCTCCCAGCTGCACCGTGCGTGCGGTGACAGCACGGACGCGGCTTTTGAAGAGGATCTTCACGCCCATCTCGGTGAGGCACTTGCCCGTGTAGGTGCCGAGGCTGTCGCTCAGCATGCCGAGCAGGCGGTCCCCACTGTGGATGAGCGTGACGCTGGGTTCATCGGGCTCAATGTTCTCATAGAAGCGGCGCGCGCCCACGATCAAATCCTGGATCTGTCCGGCGGTTTCAACACCCGAGTAGCCACCACCGACGATGACGAAGGAGAGCAGTTCTTTGCGCAGCTTAGGGTTGATGATGAGATTGGCCTCCTCCAGGCGGCTGATGATGGCGGCGCGCAGTTTCATTGCATCGCCGACAGTACGCATGAGGTAGGCGTGCTCGCCCATGCCTGGAATTCGGCTGAGGTCCACTCCCGCACCGGGTGCCAGCATGATGTGCTCAAAGCCCACCGTGACCTGGGGGGTGAACATGCCTCCGTTCAGCGTGATGACGCGGTTTTCGAGGTCGATGTGTGTGACTTCGCCTTTCAGCACCTCTGCACCCCGACAAATCATGCGAATGGGATTGACCACATGCTGCGGCGACAGTGAACCGCCTGCGACTTCGGGCAGCATCGGCTGAAAGACCATGTGGTTTTCACTGGCAATGATGCCCACGGTCATATTGGCCGCTTCCTGGGTGAGACGCAGCAGTTCGCGTGCGCAGTAAACTCCGGCAAACCCTCCACCAATGATGGCTACTTTAAAAATACGGTCGGGTTGCTTGGGCATGGTCCGCAGTGCAGACGCAGGCAGCGAGCCAGCTTGAGCGAAAAATGCAACCCTCAGGTTCTCTCCCGCCGCAAGACCCGTTTCATCACCACTAAGGCGTCACCGGGCATAAGCATGGCGGTGGGGCTGGGGTTCAAATCCGTGGCGCCTTCTTTGCGCAGGATTGCCACGGGCAGCATGCGACCCGCGGTACCGGTTTCGACTTCGGAGATGCGCTTGTGCACCCAGGGTGATTCCGAGCCGATCTCGATCTCCTCAAGGTCGAGGCCCAGCTCGGTGAGATGGTGGTCAAAGTCGATGCTGGACTTCGTCTTGCCGCCGATGAGGTCACGCGTGTTTGGGTGCAGAATCAAGTGGGCGATGCGGTCTGCGCCAATGTGTGCGGGCAAAACGACACGATTGGCACCGGCCTGCAGCAGCTTGCGCTCGGTGGAGGGCACCTCACCGCGCGCGATGATTTGAATCCCCGGGTTCATATTTCGCGCACTGAGCGTGATGAAGACGTTCGCGGCGTCATTGGGCAGCACGGTGGCCAGCACCCGCGCGCGACTGATGCCGGCGGTCTTCAAGACGGACTCATCGGTGGCCTCGCCTTGCAGCGTGAGAAACCCTGCATCACGCACCTCCGCCACGCGGTCAGTTGCCTGATCGACAATGACAAAGGGAATGCCGCCTGCCTGCAGCTGGGTGGCGATCATGCGGCCGATGCGGCCGTAGCCGCAGATGATGGCGTGATTTTTGAGTTTTTCGATTTCGTTTTCCATGCGTTTGCCTCCCAAAGCTCGTTGAATTTGTGCCTCCGTCAGCCACTGCACCAGAGTACCGGTCACAAAAATGATGCCGGTGCAGCCGAAGAGAATCAGGGTCACCGTCCACGCCCGCAGCCAGGGGTCGGTGATGGGCACCACCTCACTGTAGCCGACGCTGAAGGCCGTGATGACGACCATGTAGAACGCATCGCTCCACGACCAGCCCGCCATGCGGTATCCCACGGTGAAGACCGCCATGACCACGGCCATAAAGGCAAAGGCATAGAAAACATTGGTCGTCGGGCGGCTCTTGGAAATGGGCATGCGGTCGGGCGGAGTATCACAAGTAGCGTAAGGCGTGCCAGAAGCAGGGCTGTCGTCGCAGATCCTTCCTGCTCGTTGAAATGCCGCGTGCACTGGGGACGTTTGCTTGCCACGTTCCAACCCCAATCTATGAAGCATCTGCTCACCGCCCTCCTTGCCTTTTCACTCCTCGGCTCCGCATTTTCTGCGGACAAAAAATCCATCGTCATGATTGCGGGAAAGCCCTCGCATGGCCCGGCTCAGCATGAGCACAATGCGGGCATCCAGCTTTTGAAAAAGTGCCTTGAGCAGGGGGTGGCCGACCAAGTGGACATCAAATTCCATCTGAATGGCGAGTGGCCCTCTCAGGAGGAGCTTTCTGCAGCGGACACGGTCGTCATTTACTCAGACGGCGGTGGCGGGCATCCAGCCTTGCAGGGCGATCGCCTTGCCCAGCTGGACAAGGAAATGAAGCGCGGCTGCGGCTTCCTGACGCTGCATTACGCCGTGGAGCCGACGATTGAGAAGGGTGGCAAGGAGTTCATCGACTGGATGGGCGGCTGCTTTGAGATCAACTGGAGCGTGAACCCGCACTGGGATGCCAATTTCAAAGAACTGCCTGCGCACCCGATCAGCACAGGCGTGAAGCCTTTCGCCACGAATGATGAATGGTATTTTTTCATGCGCTTCCGCCCGAACATGCAGGGTGTGACTCCCATCCTGAGCGATGTTGCCCCTGATTCGACGATGAGCCGCCCGGATGGTGCGCACAGTGGCAACCCTGCCGTGCGTGAGTCTGTGAAGAACAAGGAGAAGCAGCATGTCGCCTGGGCCTGTGAGCGTGCGGATGGCGGTCGTGGCTTCGGCTTCACCGGTGGTCATTATCATCAAGGATGGGCCAACAACGACCAGCGCAAGCTCGTGCTGAATGCGATCCTGTGGACCGCGAAGGCGAAGATTCCCGAGGGTGGCGTCGCCTCCTCAGTGACTGAAGAAGACATGAAGGCCAATCTTGATCCCAAGCCCGGCCAGGGCCTGCCGGAGAAGCCGAAGCCAGCGCCGACGGCGAAGTAAGCTGACCGTGGTGTGCGCGCTCAGGCGGAGTAGCCGCCTGAGATGTATGCATTCAACTGTTCGATCGTCATGCGCTGGGTGGCGATGATCCACTTAACGAGATCGCCAATCGAAACAATGCCGAGCAGTTCATCTCCATCCACCACAGGCAGGTGGCGGATGCGATGTTCAGTGATAATCTCAAGGCAGCTTGAGACGGTTTGGTCTGGACCCACGGTCACCAGATCTCTGGCCATGATGTCACTGACGGGAGTTTCCTTGGAGGACTTGCCATGGAGCGCCACTTTGCTCATGTAGTCACGTTCTGAGATGATGCCGACGAGCTTGGTGCCCTCCAATACTGGAAGAGCACCGATGTTTTTCTCGGCCATCATCTGAATGGCCTGATAGACGGTGGCTGTTGGCGGGATGGTCCAGATGTCCCGGCCTTTGTGTTCCAACAGGGTCTTGGCTGCGGTTGAGATTTCCATGACATTTAAGGTTGTTGGGGGCAGTTTCTGAAATTGGCGTCTGTTAAGCAAGCTTCGTTTTCCCGGGCCTGTCTGGTCGGGGAAAAGCGGGAATCAGCCAACCTTGGTGCTTGAGATCGACTCCGCGCGTCGTTTCATGCGGTGCCATGAGCACCCAACCCACGCCTCTCTCACGTCGCCGCTTCGTCGGTGCTGCCGGTCTCGTCGCCGGGAG
>CAILZI010000202.1 GCA_903838675.1 uncultured Verrucomicrobiota bacterium | reverse complement strand
TCGACGCTGATGGAGACGGCCATGGCTGGTGGACGGTAAAAAATTACTGAGCGGTGAGGACGCCGTTCATGATAGCGACGTGCCCTGGGAAGGTGCAGAAGTAGGGGTACTCACCGGCGGCAGGCACGGTGAATTCGATGGTCTCACTCTTGGTGGGCTGGATCAGATTGGTATGAGCGAGGATGTCCGGGGAGTCGGGGATGTAGCCTTTGTCCACCAGCGTCATGGCGCCCATGGCGATGGCCATCATCTTGTCCTTGGTGCCGAGCTTGCCGAGCACAAAGTTGTGCGGCTGGGGCAGAGTGGGGTGGGTGTTGTTGAAGGTCAGCTTGACCTTCTGGCCCACCTTGACGCTGATGGTCTTGGTGTCGTAGGCCAGCGGGTTCGCGGCGTCAGGCTTGATGGTGATTTCAAGCACTGGCAGATCTGCGGCAGCAGCAGCCGGGGCGGCTGCGGGGGCAGGAGCCGAGGCGGCGGCAGGTGCGGCACCCGGGGCTGGGGCAGGAGCAGCGGCGGCCACAGCAGCGGCAGGAGCAGCGGCGGCTGGCTTTGTGCGCAGGGAGCCCAGACCGTCACAGATAAAGGCCAGCACCCACAGCAGCACGCCTCCGCCGATGGCAGAACCGATGATGACATTGAGAACAGACCAGATGGAGGATTTTTCCGAAGTAGTGGAGGACGCAGACATGGGCTTGGGTGTGGGGATTGAGCGCCCATCAGAGCACAGCAGCGCCTGAAAGCAACCACCGTGTGGCTCAGGGCTGCTTGCCTGCCGCCACCTCCGCCATCGCCCGCCCGATTTGCGGTGAAATCAGGTCCAAAAGATCGTTGTGGTGCCCGCCTGGGACCTCATGAAGGACCACCGCCTGCGGGTGCGCCGCCGCCAGCTCCCGCCCCATGCGCACCGGGATCACTTCATCCTCCGCACCGTGGAATATCACCATGTGCGCCCCGGCCCGGGAGGCGACGTGGCCCAGGGTTTTGCGGTTGTTGAACCGGTGCCGGTTCAGGTAGCACAGCGGCCAGCCGAGCACGATGCGGCCCATGTCCGTCATTGTGGTGAATGGGGACAGCAGCACCCCGCGCCGGAGGTCCAGATCATCCGCCGCCATCAGGGCCGCCGCCGCGCCCAGGGAATGCCCCAACACCGCCAGGCGGGGCTGCAGCTCCGCCGCAGTGGTTTGCAGGCGCTTTGCCAGCGCCTCCACGGCCGTCTTGCCACTTTCACGAATCGTCGTCGGGTTCGGCGTGCCCTCGCAGTCGCCATAGCTCGGGTAATCGACGAGCAGGTACGCAAAGTGGTCGTCCCACAAAGACGTGTCTCTCAGCCAGTCGAGCGCCAGCGAGCCATTCCCGGAGAAGCAGAGCCAGACCGTCTGCGGCAGGCCCGTGGCTGGGGTGCGTGCGGGAATGTAGAAAGCCGTCTGGTGGCCCTGCGAAGTCTCAAACCGCACACGCTCCCCCTTGGCGCTGCGCAGCAGCGTCTCATACTCCGCCCGGTAAGGATTCGGGTGGTAGATGAGCTTGGACTGGCAGCTTAGAAGGAAGATCACAGGCGTGAGAATGAGAATGGCGACGAAGCGCAGGAGGCGTTTCCAGAGCGGCATGGGTGGTCAGTCGGGTGAATAGGTTTTCGCGGTCACTTTGCCGTCCTTGAGCTCCAGGAGGATGGCCTCGCAGTCCGCCGGACTGTCAGGATCTTCGGGGTGCATGAAAAACGTCAGGCTGTTGGATTCATCCATCATGATGCGCGGTTTCTGCCGGGGGCCGCCTTCCGGGTAAAGCTGCTTCTGCAGGGCCATAACCTCATCGCGCGTCATGCCGAGCCGGATGCCATCATAAAAGGCTTTATAGCTGCGAAAGCGCGCATCCACCCACTCGGGATGCATGGCCACGAGCACGAACCCGGCGGGTGTCAGCGTCGCGATGCCGATCAGCACCAGCAGCACCTTCAGGCCCTTGCTGCGCACGCGAAACACCGTGATCAGCATGATCACCGTGGCCACGATGCCGAGCACAGCCAGTACAAAGATGGGATGGGTGGAAGAGCTCATGCTCAAAGCATGCTGAGCGATGCCATCTGGAAAGGCGATCAAAAAAAAGCCGGTGTGCCGCCCGGCAGATGTCCCCACCCGGAGGGGGCGCGAAAAACGTATCGTTCAGCAGGAGGGCCTCTTCAGGCGCACCACCCCCATCCTTTCACGCTATGAAAACCTTTCTTGCACTCATCGATTTTTCCGATGTCAGTCCAAAAATCCTCGAACAAGCCGAAGCGCACGCGAAGGCGTTCGGAGGCCATGTTGTTCTCGTCCACGTCGTGCCGCCGGAACCGCTGGTGGTGGATTTTGAGCCTCCTGCTGTCCCACCGGACTTGTTCAGGTCCAGGCAGCAGCAGTTGTTCGCCATGCGCGACCGCTTGATTGATCATGGCATCGAGGCGACGGCGGATTTGTTTGGCGGCCTGCTGCTGGAAACCGTGCTGGAACAGATCGGGCTTATTGACCCGGATGTCATCATCATGGGATCCCACGGCCACGGCGCGCTCTACCATCTGTTCGCCGGCAGCATCACGACAGGGGTCATCAAACATGCCAGCCGTCCCGTGCTGGTGGTTCCGAGCGTGCCCGTACCGGAGACCCATCTGGTGAAGATGGCTGCCAGGAAAGCCCAGCAGGCGAAACTCGACACACTGAGTGGGATTCCCGTCCCGGCTTGATCTAGCAGCGTTAGATCAGCCCCCTCCCCCGCCCACCATGCCCGCATCCGGCTGCGTCATGCGCGCAGGATCCAGGGCCTCATTCAGCTCTGCCTCAGTGATGCCGAGTTCGCCGAGCCGCTCCATGCAGAGCTGGCGCACGGGAGTGCCGGTCTTGGAGCTCTGCTTCGCGATCTCTGCGGCCTTGTCGTAGCCGAGCTTGGAATTCAAGCCCGTGACCATGGCGAGGCTGTGCTCGATGAAACTCGTGCAGCGCTCCCGGTTCGCCACGATGCCGTCCACACAACGCGTGGCGAAGAGAGTGGTGGCATTCGTCAGCAGCCCGATGCTTTCCAGCAGCGCGGCCGCGAGCGCGGGCATCATGACGTTCAGCTCCAGGTTACCATTGGCGGCGCACCAGGTGACGGTGGTGTCATTGCCCATGACCCGCGCGCAGACCTGCAAGAGGCTTTCGCACATCACAGGGTTTACCTTGCCGGGCATGATGGAACTGCCAGGCTGCGTGGCGGGAAGAATGATTTCACCGATGGCGCATTGCGGGCCGGAGCTGAGCCAGCGCAGATCATTGGCGATCTTGAAGAGGCTGGTGGCAATCGTCTTGAGCTGGCCGCTGACCTCCACGAAGCCGTCCTTCGCGGACTGCGCCTCAAAGTGATCCTGCGCTCCATGAAAGGACAGGCCCGACTTCGCGGCGATGAGAGCAATGGCACGCCCGGGCATCTCGGGGTGGGAATTCAAACCGGTGCCCACTGCCGTGCCACCCAGCGGCAGTTCCATGATGGCGTTGAGCGCCTTGTGCACGCGATTCACCGCAAGCTCAGCCTGCCGTGCGTACCCTTTGAACTCCTGGCCGAGGCGCACGGGCGTGGCATCCATCAAATGCGTGCGGCCAATCTTGAGCACCTCCCAAAACTCCACGCCTTTTGCCGCCAGCGAATGCTGCAGCTTCTCCAGCGCAGGGAGAAGCTTCTTGTTCAACTCCTGCGCCACGGCCACATGCACCGCCGTGGGAAAGGTGTCATTGCTCGACTGCCCCATGTTCACATGGTCATTCGGATGCACGGGCTCTTTCGCGCCAATGGGCTTGCCGACGATCTGGCACACGCGATTCGAGATGACCTCGTTCACATTCATGTTCGTGCTCGTGCCGGAGCCGGTCTGATAAATGTCGATGACAAAGTGCGCATCGAGCCCGCCCCCGGCCACCTCCAAGGCGGCCTGCTCAATGAGCTTGGCCTTGTCCTGCGGCAGCAGGCCCAGCTCATGGTGCACACGCGCGGCAGCCCATTTAATAAGCCCGTAGGCATGAATGACCGGCAGCGGCATACACCGCCCGCTGACCGGGAAATTCAGCACCGCGCGCTGCGTGCTCGCGCCATACAGAGCCTCCGCCGGCACAGACATTTCTCCCATGCTGTCAGTCTCGGTGCGCGTGTTCATGGCAGGGATACGTTTGGGAAAAGGGGCGAGCGCCAAAGTCTAAAAACAAAGCCGGGAGTCATCTCTGACTCCCGGCCTAAAATTCATGTTGGCACCCGCTATCCCTTACTTCACCTCAGCCAGCACACGCTTGATGTCAGCGGCCTGCTGGTCGGTGGCTGCCGAGTAGTCCTGCCAGACGACCTTGCCATCCTTGATGAGGAAGCAGCTGCGTGAGGCGAGCGAGAGCAGGCCTTTGAGCATCTTCTTCACCTTGAAGGCTTCAACAATCTTGCCTTCAGGATCGGCGATGAGGTCGTAAGGAAGGGTGAACTTGGCCTTGAACGACTTCTGTGATTCCGCCTTGTCAAAGCTCACGCCCAGCACCTGCACGCCTTCTTTGGAGAGATCGGCAAAGGCGTCCCGCAGAGAGCAGGCCTGCTTGGTGCAGCCAGGAGTATCAGCTTTCGGGTAGAAGAAGACCACCGTCGGGCCCTTTTTGTACACATCGGCGAAGTTCACCGTGGCACCATCCTGGTTGATGCCAGAAACCACCGGAGCTGGGTAACTGACCTTTTCGCCTTCGCCGGCATGGGCGGTTCCAAAAAGTGCGCTGAGCATGGACATGGTGGTAAGGAGGAAGAGACGCGTTTTCATAAGAGGCTACGGATGGGTTGGGTTATTCGATGCTGACTTTGATGCCGGGGATGGCGGCGGTGAGCTGTTTTACGCCTGCATTGGTGGCTTTGGACTGCCACAGATGGACATTCTTGAGGCTTTTGATCTTGGCCAGGTGCTTCAATCCGGCATCGGTGATCTCGGTGCCGTAGAGATTGAGGGTTTCCAGTTTTTTCAGACCGATGAGTGATTCGAGGCCGGCATCGGTGATTTTGGTCTGGCGCAGGTCCAGCGACACCAGGCGCGGCATTTGGCCTATCGACTTCAATGCGCCGTCTGTGATGACGGTGCGCCCCAGGTCAAGCTGCACGATGTTTTCCTTAAGCGGCAAAATCTCGGCCACCTTGG
Organism: uncultured Verrucomicrobiota bacterium; assembly: GCA_903838675.1. Classification (GTDB taxonomy): domain Bacteria; phylum Verrucomicrobiota; class Verrucomicrobiia; order Verrucomicrobiales; family Verrucomicrobiaceae; genus Prosthecobacter. The sequence continues at coordinate 52,749 of CAILZI010000202.1, read as the reverse complement.
CGTCATCGCACTTCGAGACCCCCGTGAGGAAATCGACGCGCACCAGCGGGCTTTCGACCTTCACCGGGGAGACCTGAGCGCCAGCGGCCTTCGCCTTGGCCAGCACGTCGTCAGAGAGCGGCTTCACCCCTTTTTCAAGCGCGGTGTAAAAGAGATCATGCGGGCGCGGCTTGTAAGGCTTGGTGGATTCCGTCTGCGCGCCTGCGGGCATGCCTTCCACGCTGCCGATCCAGCCGCCGAAATTCGCCCCCTCCTGAATCCAGGTTTTGAGCAGGGCGATTTCTTCCTTGGTCAGATCTTCACCCTTGGAGGGCATGTGGCCGTCGTCGTCCTTGGGCAGTGTGACGGACTCAAAGATGCCGCTCTTGTCCGGGGCACCGGGAGTGAGCACCGGGCCGTTTTCACTGCCTTTCAGAATGGCCCAGGAGGCATCCAGCCGCAGGCCGGCCTTGGGCTCCTTCTTCTGGCCATTCTCCACATGCGGAGCTTTATGACAATCAACGCATTTCTTAGTAATGGCAGGGAGCAGGTCTTTTTCAAAGTTAACCGCCGCCTGTGCTGAGGACGCAATCAGGCAAGCACTGATAATGGAGGGGAAACGAAACGCCGGGGTGGACATGAGGTTGGATAAAGGTGATAGAACTGAACAATTTGCGAGGCGCGTCAGCCCGCAAGATTTGGACAGGGATAACGCTTGCTTGTTCCCCTTGTTGCAGAGAATTAATGCCAATCAACTTAGGACAATGAGCACACCACCCAACGTACAGGCCCCATCGTCTTCCAAAGTCCAGATCGAAGCAGACACTCTCTTACGCCGCAACACTCTGGCCATCGTCATGGGAGGCGGAGCCGGGACACGGCTTTTCCCTCTCACTGAAAATCGTGCCAAGCCTGCCGTGCCTCTCGCAGGCAAGTATCGCATCGTCGATATCCCGATCAGCAACTGCATCAACTCAGGGCTGCGTCAGGTCTATGTGCTCACCCAGTACAACAGCGCCTCGCTGAACCGCCATCTCGCCCGCACCTATCGCTTTGATAATTTCACGCGTGGCTTTGTCGAGGTGCTCGCGGCCCAGCAGACTCCCGATGGCGAGCGCTGGTATCAGGGCACCGCCGATGCTGTGCGGCAGAACCTGCGCTACTTCCTCGAAGGCGATTACGACTACTACCTCATCCTCAGCGGTGACCAGCTTTACCGCATGGACTATCGCATGCTCATGCGCCAGCACGTCGCCACCAATGCGGACATCACCATCGCCACCATCCCGGTGGATGCCCAGGCCGCGACAGGGTTTGGCATCATGCACTCGGATGAGAACGGGAGGATCTACGAGTTCATCGAGAAACCGAAGGACCCTGAAGTGCTTGAAAAACTGCGCATCCCTCCGGCCACTTTGAAGACGATGGGCATTGATCCCGGCGAGGCGCGCTTCCAGGCTTCCATGGGCATCTACCTGTTCCATCGTGACGTGCTCATCGAGTGTCTCGACAACACGCTCAACGATTTCGGCAAGCACATCATCCCGACGGCGATCAAGAACAAGCGCGTCTTCAACTTCAACTTCCAGGGCTACTGGGAGGACATCGGCACCATCCGCAACTTCTTCGACGCCAACCTCGACCTCTGCCGTCTGGTGCCGCAGTTTGATTTCTTTGAAAGCTCCGCGCCTATCTTCACCCACGCCCGCTTTCTGCCCGCCACCAAGATCAACGGCGCCACCATTCGCGGTGCTCTGATTGCAGACGGCAGCGTGCTCACGGACGCCCACATTGAAACGGCGGTCATCGGCCTGCGCGCCAAGATCGAACCCGGCACCACCATCCGTGACTGCATCATCATGGGTGCGGACTACTATGCAGGCGCCGTCGGCACCGACCCCAACCGCCCGCCTCCCGGCATCGGCCGCAACTGCCGCATCGAACGCGCCATCATCGACAAGAATGTCCACATCGGGGACAACGTGGTCATCACTCCCGAAGGCAAGCCGGACAACATGGACGGTGAAAACTTCTACATTCGCGACGGCATCATCTGCATACCGAAAGACGCCATAATCCCGTCCGGGACGTGGATCTAAGGCGCCCAAAATAGTACTAACACTGTCAGCGGCGGATGCGTTAAAAGCGTATCCATGAAGCATGCCGCCAATGTTTTTCTAGTACTGGGCCTGTCCCTTGCCACAGCGTTCTCCCAGTCAACCGAACTCCGCACTTTTACCAACGCCCAGGGCAAGGCGGTGCAGGCCAGGCTCGCCGGTGTCAGCGGACCCAACGTGACGCTCGAGATGGCCAACGGCCAGAAGTTCACCTTCGCCATCACCTCTCTCTCCGCAGCAGATCAGCAGTACATCAAATCGGCAGCAGCAGCCCCTCCCAAGTACACTTTCAAACCCGGCCCCAATGACAAGCTGGAGCCCGCCTCGGTAAATGAAGCTGTCGGCCAGCCCATGTTTGACGAGGCTCCGCTCTTCACCTCCTCCGCCGAAGCCGTCGCGGCCCGGCTGAAAATCCCTCAGGAGTCCAAGACCAAGACCGCCAGCAGCTACCGCTCCTACACCAAGGACGACTACCAGATGTTCGGCGCACATCCTTTCTCCGTGGCCATGTATGCGGAGAACGACAAGGTGACCAGCTTCTCCCTCGTCTTTGCCAACAAGGGCGACCTCTTCAGCGCCAAGGGCGGCGGTGAAATGCATTTCGACAAAAACACCCCGCCTGCCGAAGCGGAAAAGATTGTGAAAACCGCCATGGACAAGGATCTGGCCGCGATCAAGGACACCCTCACCAAAAAGCTCGGTGTGCCAAAAGAGGCGCGTTTTGGGGAAGGCCCGAGCAACATTGGCCGTCTGACCGTGCAGCGTTGGGACTGGCGTGGTCATGCCATTCTCCTGGCGGAAGCGAAAGGTGTGTACGTCGGCGTGCAGATTGTCACCACCGCCTTTGCCGATGCCGGTGGCAAGGTGGAGGACACCACGGACAAAATCATCCGCGCCCAGGCCCTGGCCAACCTCGAAAAGCGTGAGAACGGTGACGTCGTCGTCGGCGACATCCCCATGGTGGACCAGGGCCCCAAAGGCTACTGCGCACCCGCCACGGCCGAGCGCGCCATGCGCCATCTCGGAGTCCCTGCAGACATGTACATCCTCGCCAATGCCGGCAACTCCGGTTTTGGCGGCGGCACCAGTGTCTCCGCGCTCCTCGAAGGCATCGCGCCGCAGATCCGCAACAAGCGCCGCTCCTTTGACGCCTGGAAAGGCGAGCTCAAGCTCAAGGAAATCGCCAAATACATCGACAAAGGCGTGCCGCTGATGTGGTGCCTTTACAGCACGGACGAGTTCAACAAAATCGCCAACAAACGCACCAAGGAGCGCAAGGACGTCACCAACTGGGCCTCATGGAAAACCAAGGTCACGGAGGAATCCGCCGCCAGCAATCTGGGCCCGGACAGAAATTCCAGCCACGTCGTCCTCATCGTCGGCTACAACAAGGACACCAACGAAATCGCCTTCAGCGACAGCTGGGGCGAACGCTACAAAGAACGCTGGATCACCCTCCCCGAAGCCGAGAAGGTCTCCCAGCAGTACTTTTACGTCGTGGGGTTCTAAAGGGTGACTGCGCGACTCTGAGCGTGTGGCGACAGCGTGCTCACCACCTGAATCTGGATGCCTGAGACATCCCAGCAACACACATCTCACTTCCGCATCCTTCGAATTCCCCAGGCACCCAGAACCGCCACCACGCAGATGCCTGCGACTGCCATCATCACATCACGTCGCCTCTTCGCCCGTTCAGCACGCTTCGCACGCTCTCCGGCGCTCTCTGCGAGAACCCGCCGATGCAAAAAAGGCGAAGCTACCTTGAGCACTTCCAGGTCATCATCCGTAAACTCCGCCGGCAGCAACGCAGTTCTTCGCAGGATGTCCGGCAGCGAAGCCGTGCCCTCATTGAGAACCATCAGCTCCTCGGAGTCAAAACACGGTTCCCTTTCACTCGGGTGGAGAATCACAATGAGCCTCTGCCCCTTCTTAAAATGCCACAGCTTGCCCCAATCTTCATCAATTGGAACGTAAGGCGATTGCTCGTAGCTTGCCTTGAGCACCGCCGCTTGAATGCCCGCGACTTGCGGCAGGAGTCCATACGCAGATTCAACCCGCAGTGAGCATGACTCAGAGAGCTTGATCCGTTGCGGCTGGCGGTCTTCTTCAGCAGACACCTCCGTGACCGTGCCGACCAGAAACGTCGGAGAGGCCCCAACTTCCGAGGACCTTGGCGCCCCCTCCACCACCATTTCACGTTGGCTGTTTCCGACCACGATCTCTGGCAGCGGACCACCATAGCCTGCCAGGCATGTCGTGCCGGTGAACAGCCATGCGATCCACCTCATCCCATCACCCCCTCATGGCCCTTTGGCGCAGGAAATGATCGGCCAGCACCAGATGCACCATGGCCTCCACCATCGGCACGGCGCGTGGCAGCACGCAGGCATCGTGGCGGCCGCGCGCGGAGAGTGTTGTGTCCTCGCCGGTGTTGGTCACGGTCTTCTGCTCGCGCAGCACCGTGGCGGTGGGCTTGAAGGCCACCCGGAAGACGATCTCCTCCCCGTTGCTGATGCCGCCCTGAATGCCGCCGCTGCGGTTGGTGCGGGTACGGACATTTTTGCCCTCCATGTAGAATTCGTCGTTGTGCTCCAGACCCGTCATCGTGGTGCCGGCGAATCCACTGCCGATTTCAAATCCCTTGGTCGCGGGCAGGCTCATCATCGCCTTGGCCAGATCAGCCTCCAGCTTGTCGAACACCGGCTCGCCCAGTCCCGTCGGCACGCCGCGCACGACGCACTCGATCACACCGCCGACGCTGTTGCCTTCGCTGCGGATCTTCTCAATGAGCTCGATCATCTGCTCCGCCGCGACGGGATCACAAGTGCGGACAATGTTGGATTCGATCACGGCTGAATTGAGCTCGGCACCCGTGGGCACTTTCGCCTCGATGTGTTGCACCGTTTTGACGTAGGCGAGGCATTCGTAGCCGCTGAGCGAGTGCTGCAGCACCTTGCGCGCAATGGCACCGGCGGCCACGCGGCCAATCGTCTCGCGTGCGCTTGAGCGCCCACCGCCGGAGACGGCGCGGATGCCGTACTTAGCATCGTAGGTGTAGTCAGCGTGGCTGGGGCGGTAGGCCTGCTGCATCTCGGTGTAGGCCGAAGGGCGTTGATCCGTGTTGCGCACCAAAATGCCGATGGGAGTGCCAAGTGTGAGGCCATCGAGCACGCCGGAAAGGATCTCCGCTTTGTCGTCCTCCTTGCGCGGCGTGACGATCTTGCTCTGGCCAGGGCGGCGGCGGTCGAGTTCGGCCTGAATGTCCTCCACGGTCAGGGGGATGCGTGGCGGGCAGCCGTCAATAACGACGCCGACGCCGATGCCATGGGATTCACCCCAGGTGCTGATGTGGAAAAGGGTACCGAGACTGCTGGACATGGGGTGTCATCATGGGGCAATCCGTTGCGGGTTCAAGACGGTTGTGCAATGGCGTGAATTCAGCATCCTGTCCCATGACCTTTCCCCGCTGGCTGCTCACGCTCTTCGGCTGCGCCACCATCACTTCGCACCTGCACGGCGCGGAGACGATGGATTACGAAGGCGGGCGCTATCACCTCTACCGCGTGGACAAGGCCGACTGGCCCCGTCTGCATCTCGCCTGGCTGGGTGAAAACGGCCAGCCGCTGGGAGATTTCAGCGGCCTGCGCCGGCAGCTTGCCACGCGCAACAAACAGATCATCTTCGCCACCAACGCCGGCATCTACGAACGCGGCCCGAAACCCTGCGGGCTGACCATCTGCGCCGGCAAGGAGCTGGTGCCGCTGAATCTGCGCCCAGGTGAAGGCAACTTCTTCCTCAAGCCCAACGGTATCTTCTTCCTCGACGACCAGATCGGCCCCGGCGTGATGGAAGCGGAGGAATTTATCAAAAGCGGGCTCAAGCCCCGGCTCGCCACGCAATCCGGCCCGCTCATGCTGCGCCATGGCGTGCTTCATCCCGCCTTCCAGAAGAACTCACCCAACAAACGCCTTCGCAATGCCGTGGGCGTGCGCAAGAAAGATGGGCAGATCCTCTTTGCCATGAGCGACCGTGAAGACGCCGAGAAAGGACGCGTGACGTTTCATCAGTTCTCCCAGTTCTTCCTGCACCTCGGCTGCGAAGACGCTCTCTATCTCGACGGCGACATCTCCAACATGCTCGTGGATCCAAAAGCAGACGCCAAGTTCACACCGAACACCTTCGCGGCGATGTTTTTCGTGGCGGAGTGAAGGTCAGGCTTCGACCGGTTTTTCCGCCATCATCACAGGTGCGCTGGCCGGAGTGGGCGCGAGCCAGGTGGTGATCTCCGCCTTGATCCAGACCTTGATCCCCGCCCAAAGCAGACGCGCGGCGGTGTGGTCTGGAGACAGGCTCATAAACGGCATCCAGACATGCCCGTTGTTGCAGCGCCCATAGATGCCCTTGCGCCGGCGTACTTCACCGAGATGCACAAAGCGGCGGTTGTAGAAAGCCATGAACCAGGCGAAAGCCGCGCCGGCCTTCCCTTCATAAGGCATGCGCACCCATTCGATCTCCGGGGTATCATAAACCCCCCTCACCGGCCCGAGGAAATACGCGGAGAGGTCGAGCAGAAACGTCGCATTGATCAGCTCCGCGTCGCCCATGTAGGAGTACTTGTCCTTGTACAGCGAGTTGAACCACAGGCGATAGCATTGCGGGTAGGCCATGTTCAGGTAATCGGTGATCACCTGGGTGTTTTCACCTGCCAGGTTCTTCCGCACCAGATCAGCCGCCGCAGACACGGTGTGACCACAGAAATCGAGACCATGGCTGTACAAAGGATCCATGAACCCGGCGGCATCACCAACCATCACCCAGCGATTTCCCGCGACCCGCTCAGAACGATACGCGAGGTTCTTGTAGTAGAAGGTGTCGTCGGCATCCGGCACGGCGTTTTCAAACATGAGCCGGCCGATGGGGTGCGTCATCAAATGCGCCTGCAGTCGGGCCAGCAGCGAAGGCCCTTCCGGCAGGGTGAAAAAACGCCGGTCCCAGGTGACTCCGGCGCTGTAGCTGCCATCGGCTAGCGGGATGATCCAGCACCACCAGCCGTGCCCCATGAGATGGTTGGTGGCCGTGGTACGGAGCTGGCTCACGTTTTTCATGAGCTTCGGATGCATCTTGCGGCTTTTGAAACTGTCGAGGCCGTTCACATTGCGAAAGCGGCACCAGATGGACGAGGTGGGATGCTCTTCCTCCATGCTGCGGAGCACTCCGAGTTTCCTCGCGAGCACGGCGGCTTTGCCCGAGGCATCGATCAGCCAGCGCGTGGTGACCGTGCGCATCGGCCCTTCCTGCGGCATGATTTCCAGCGTGTGCGGCGCGTCATCCTCCGCGAGCGTGATGGTTTTGATCGTGGCCGGACGCAGCAGTTCGCAGCCGAAATCACAGGCCTCTTTGAGCAGGTGCTCGTCGAGGATGGCACGATCAAGCTGGAAGGTGGGCAGCCGCGACTGGTACCGGGGGCCGATTTCAGTGAGATCCCCCACATCATCGTCCTGAGCCTTGCAAAACCACATGCGCAGACCATGTTTCTGATAGTGAGCCGAACTAAGATGACTCCCTTGATGCAGGACACGAGTGAGGAAGCAGCCAGCCACTTCGGAGGTGCTTTCCCCCACTTTGCGGTCAAATTGCAAGGTCCGCTCCACAATCAAAACGCGCATGGCCGGATCCTCACGTTTGAGCATCATTCCCGCCGCAGCGCCAGAAAAGGCTCCTCCCATGATGACCACGTCGTAATCTGTGTTAGAGGAAATCATGCGTGCAAGTGCTGAAAATGTCAGTTGTCGGAAGGGGTGTGACAGTCGAAACAGAACGTTTCATCCTATCCATGGTACGCCTTTAAATAATGCTGTCCGCTGATTCTGCAACCAACCAGCCGAATGCTCACGTGCCTCCCCCGCGCCTGGGCCTGCATGACGCGTTCTGGACACAGGCGATGCTCTTTTTCATGCGCTGGCTGCCAATGCAGGTCTTCACGCTGCTCGCCTATCCCGTGTCAGCGCTGATTTATCTCCTGGCTCCCAGGCCGCGCGAGGCTGTGCGTGCCAATCTCAGCGCCCTCAATCCTCGCACCGGTTCCAGCTCCCTGGCGGGATACCAGGTGTTCCTCCAGTTTGCCCTTACCTATCTCGACAGGCTCTGGCATCTGCATTTCCGACGCGAAATTGACTGGGAGATCATCGGCAAAGAAGACTTCGATGATCTGGAAAAGCACTCGGGTGGCGCGCTGATCTTCACCGTTCATTCAGGCAACTATGACATCGGTGCCGGCCTCTTTGCCCGCAGATTCGACCGCTCCATCCACACTGTCCGCATGCCGGAGGCCTCGGACTCGCTCAAAAAGCTGCGCGGGGAGGAGCTGCGCAATGAAGAGCGCCGCGAACCAAACCTTCACATTCATTACAACGAACCTGGCAACCATCTGGGCATGGAGCTGTGCCGCAGGCTCCTCGCTGGAGACGTAGTCTGCGTCCAGGGAGACCGGGTGATGGGAGACATGTCGCCTGCACATGCCAGCATCGACGGCGTGACCTACCAGATCCCACGTGGACCGCTTGTGCTTGCCGAAGTGACCGGCGTGCCGTGCTTCCCGGTGTTTCTCAGCCGGCGCGGCCGGCTTTCCTACCGCATTGAGATTGGCAAACCTTTCTTCGAGGGCGGACGCAAAGCCAAGGCCGACGAGATCAGCGCCGCCTGGCTCAAGGTGATGCATCGTTTTCTTTTGAAGCACTGGGACCAATGGTTTGTGTTTGAACCGCTCGTCACCCGCGACCCGGCATGAATGCTGCCATCCGTGCCAGCGCCCTGCGACGTGCCTACTTTCGCCTGGCTCTGGGACTCTCACCCGCGCCGGTGGTGGTCTGGCTCATCGGTCATGGGCAGCCTTTGGCCGCCGTGCTGCTTTTTTGCACGGTCCTGACCACCATGATGATCGGCACGCTGGTGCCGCGCTGCGCCATGTTCGGTCCCATGATCAAACATCTGCCGCCGTCCGGTAAGCAGGTGCTGCTCACCATCGATGACGGCCCGCACCCGCAGCACACGCCGGCGATTCTCGACATCCTTGACCGTCATCACATCAAAGCGCTGTACTTTCTGGTCGGGGAACGTGCCGCCCAGCATCCGCAGCTCGTGCGTGAAATCATTGCACGCGGCCACGAGGTCTGCAACCACACCCAGACGCATCCCGCCACCACCTTTTGGATGCTGCGCCCGGTGCGGTTGTGGCAGGAGATCGCCAGCTGCCAGGAGACTCTGACGACCCTCTGCCCTGAACATCCACCGCGTTTTTTCCGCCCGCCCGCAGGCCATCACAACCTGTTCACCGCGCTGATTGCCCAGACTTTGGGCCTGAAGATGATGATGTGGAGCGCACGGGGATTTGACGGTGTGAGGACGGACGTGCCGACCATCACACGCCGCATCGCCAGCAGATTAAAAGCAGGAGCGATCGTCCTGATTCATGAAGGCACCCCCGTGGCCGTCGAAGTCGCACAGGCAGTGACCTCCTTGCTGGCCGCAAGCGGCCTGAAAGGTGACACTCCACCCGCCTCACTCGCGTTCGGCGACGACGAGATGGTTGTTGAACGGCGTCACGCCCCATAGCGGCTGCACCCGCACTCGCAGCCCGGCAGCACCGAGCACGGACTCAAACAAGGCGCGATCCGGGTAGCTGACGGGTGATCCTTTCATCCAAAACGTCAGCCTGGCCAGCCAGTCCCCCGCCACCGTGATGCGAAAGCGTGAGGACTCGTCCTGCAGGCAGGTGCGAATGATCAAACTGCCACCTGGCGCAACGCGGGCTGCCGCGGCAGTCAGCAGTGCCGACTGTTCATCCCGGGTCAAAAATTGCAGAATGTCGAGGATCACCACATGACCGCTGCATTCCGGCAGCCCTTTGCGCGCATCACCGGTCATGAAGCTCAGGCCGCTGTAGTCGCTGCGCGAGATCATGCTCTGCGCGCAGGCGATTTTTTGCGGATCATAGTCAAAGCCGGCGATGGCAGGTGTGAACCCAGCCTCTCTCAGATAAAACGCCAGCAGGCCGATTCCGCAGCCAATGTCCAGCACTGGCAGGGTGGAACCCGCCAGTTCCTGCGTCACCGCCGCATAGACGGGGTCGGAACGCAGCTTCACGATCGTGTAGCAGCGCTCCCAGCGCTTGGAGCGCAGGGAACAAAGCTTCGCAATGCGCCGCAGAGATTTGGATGAAACGGGAGCATTCATGGCCTGCCGATCCACTTACGCGGCACTTCCCACGGTGCCAGCAATGAACAGGCCGTAATTTTGAACGCGGCGTCGATCTCAGCCTGCGGCAGGTCGAGTTCCACCACGATGTCCTGGCAGCGTTCGGGATCGCGGCTCTGTGCGCCATAAATGTTCAGCCGGTCCAGTTTGGAGGCCCTCATGATTTTTTCCGCAATCTCGGCGGGGCTGAGTTTGCGGCCCGCCACATTGATCCCGGCACCGATGCATCGTTGAAAAAACAGGCGATCCCCATTCCGCTCGATTTGATCGCTGGTGGTAAACACCCCTGCGCCAAAGCTCTCCTGCGCCAGCGGTTCATCATACCCCAGGCCCACCGAGCTGCTGGTCACCACCAAACGGCCTTTGGCGTCGGCTTCTGCCTGTACGCCGGGCAGGAGGGTGCCGAGGTCGCTCCCATCTTCACGCAGATCCAGCGTCTCATCCCAGGACACCGCGCCGCATTCGCTTGCCCCGTAGAGATTGTGAATCTTCAGCCCGTGCTGCTCCAGCGCCATGCGTTCCAGGTCGAGCGTGAGCGGTGCCCCCGCCGAAATCGCCAGACTGATGTTGTCAAAATTGACCCCACCCCTCAGCCAGGCCTTCCACAAGGCCGGCACTCCGGGCAGAAACACCCGTTTGTAGTGCTTCATCGCATCCATCAAAGGCTGCGCAAACGGCTGGGGCGCAAAGCAGGTGGGCACGCCGTTGAACAAGGTTTGCAGCACGGTCATCGTCAGACCAAACGAATGCGCGCAGGAAATCGCCGCCACCCCGGTGCCCCGTGCCTCAAGATCCAGCGCTGCATGCAGCCGGTCCACATCGGCGGCGATTTGATCAAAGGTGAAAAACTGGCAGCGCCGCACTCCCGAGCCACCGACCGCCTGCTTGATCAAGGCCGTACCGGCCGGCGGTGGGCAGGCGGGGATGCGGCGGGAGCGGTCTTTCTCCACCAGCTGCACCGGCACCCCGTGCAGAAATCCGGCCAGCAGCAGGCGCAATATTTGGGGTACGTCGCCCTGCACCATGACATGATCGCCAGCAGGCTGCACAGCACGCGCCTCGTCATCCAGCTGGCGGAACGTGGTGGCACGCCCATCAGCAAGATACAATGCTGCCTGCGCGCCGCGCTCAGCTACAATACGTTCCCAGCGATCACCAAACATTTGCAGTCCTTGCGGCGAAGCGTAAACGATAGGCCGCGCCGTGCGGTAGAATGAACACTTGCGTTGGCAGTTCAACCCTCCACACAACGAATCTCATCCTGTCATCCCTAGTGCCTTCACCTTTAAGCCAGAGCATCACCATCACCGGAGCGGGGATCGTTTCCCCTTTGGGCATGGGCTGGCGGGCAAATGAAGCGTCTCTGGCCGCTGACCGCATCGCATTCAGGCCGGTCGATTTGTTCGATACCCGCGAATTCATCTCCAAAACCGCCGGAGTGGTCGATCTGCCCGCAGAAAACCTGTTCCACCGCTTCTCCGCGCACAAACAAACGTTCTTTGATCGCGGCACACGCATGCTGCTACTGGCGATCCGTGAAGCCCTGGCGCAGGCAGGCAGGCAGAACATGGAGGGCATCGATGCGATGGTCATCGGCACCTCCGCCGGTGCCATGCCGCTGGGCGAGGCCTATTTTGAACACGCGCACCTTGAGGCAGGCCGCGTCTCATCGCAGCTTTCGCGCGCAGAGCATTACCAGCCGCAGCGCCAGATGAGCAGCATCGCCGCCGAGTTCGGCTGGCGCGGCCCGATCATCATCGTTTCCAATGCCTGCGCCTCCGGGGCCAACGCCATCGGCTGGGCGGCGGACATGATCCGCTCCGGCCGGGCCAAACGTGTGCTCGCCGGCGGCTATGATGCCCTCGCTCGGCTCGTGTTTGCCGGATTTGACAGCCTGCACGCTCTCGCACCCAGCGGCATTCCGCGCCCCTTTGATGCGCAGCGGGATGGACTGGCACTCGGTGAGGGGGCCGCCGTCATGCTGCTGGAAGCCGAGGACGTGCGGAAAAGCGCTGCGCTGGGATATGTCTCCGGCTATGCCACCGCCACGGATCTGCACCACCTCACCCAGCCTGACCCCGCAGGCAAAGCCGCCATCCGCACCATGACCACCGCCTGCACCCAGGCCGGTGTTTCGCCATCTCAAATCGGCTACATCAACTCCCACGGCACCGGCACGCCGTTCAACGACGTGGCCGAAGCCGCCGCCATCGCCGCCTGGGCCGGTGATGCTGTCGGCACCATCCCCGTCAGCTCCACCAAGTCCTCCATGGGCCACCTGCTCGGCGGGGCGGGAGCCGTCGAAGCGGTGATCTGCCTGATGGCCCTGCACGGTCAGTGGCTGCCCGCGAGCCTGAACGTGCGCGAGGTCGATCCTGCGGTGCACTTTGATCTGGTGCGCCATTTTCGGCGCTCCGCGCTCGATCATGCGCTGACCAATTCCTTCGGTTTCGGCGGCACAAACGCAACCCTCGTCCTGCAAAGGAGGTCTGCATGAACGCGCGCAATATCCGCATCCGTGGCGTTGGCGCGGTAAGCTCCGCCGGCTGGAGCGCCGCCGCCATGCATGAGGCCGTGCTGGCAGGAACACCGCTGCCCGCCACCCCATGCACACGCCCCGGAGATGTACGCAGCTGGCCCTGTGAGTCACGCTTCGCCCCCGCCTCTCCCCCGGAAAAAATCGCACGTCATCCACGACTGCGCCGCTCCAGCGCAATCACGCGCTACTCGGTCGCTGCGTCCTTGGAAGCTCTGGCAGATGCCGGGCACGATCCTGCGGCTCCGCCACCCGGGCTGGGCATTCTTTTTGTCATGATGAACGGGTGCGTGAACTACACCGGCCGCTTCTACAATGAGGTGCTGCAAAATCCCGCCCAGGCCAGTCCGCTGATCTTTCCAGAAACCGTGTTCAACGCGCCCGCCTCGCACGTCGCCTCCTTCCTCGGGGTCGATGGCGCGGTCAGCACCCTGCTGGGCAGCCCGAACTCCATCATGGAGGCGCTCGACACCGCCGCGTTCTGGATCAGCAGCGGCATCGTGGAGGACTGCCTGCTCATCGCCGCTGAAGAATGCGACTGGCTCAGCGCCGAGGCGCTCACCTACTATCATCCCAAACTCATCGGGTCAGAAGGTGCCGGCGCACTTTTGCTCTCCGCCAGCGGCGGGGGCCCCCGCGTCAGCGACATCATCGGTCCGCTGGGCTACCTGTCCTGGCAGGAACGCTGCGACCTGCTGCCGGAACTCGCGGCACAAACGCTCGCTCAGGTCCAAGGTCCGGCCACGCTCATCAATGACCGCACCGGGATCACCAAACTCGACCACGCCGAGGCGGATGCCTGGTCAGGTCGTCCTTGGGACGCCGTGCTCAGTCCCAAGTATATCCTCGGTGAAAGCATGGGGGCCAGCAGCGCCCTGCAGCTTGTGCTGGGAACTCTGGCGGTGCGGCAGACGCAGCAGCCCGTGGTCATCTCCATGCCCGGTGCCAACACCGCCGCTTATGCATGTGTGTTGACGCCGTAAGTCATTTCGGCGCACCGGGCATTTTCATTTCATTGTAGCCGGCAGGCGGCACGAACTCCTTGGGATCCACCGCCTCCTCTTTGGCAGAAACCAGCTGCGAGTTCACGCTCTTGCCCATGATCGTCATCTCTGACTTCACCACCATGCCTTCGAAATCGGCAGCTTGCGGTGCCATCCCGGACACCGCACCACCCAACAGCTTGCCGAGCTTGTCTTGGACGGCGCTGATCTCGGCAAACTTGGGAAAGTTCTTCGCCACCCAGTAGCGGCCTTTCGCCATCGTCCCCTCCCAGGTGTAAATCTCGGCGTCCCATTCGCCGACTTTTTCCTTCTGCCCCGTGGCCACCGGCTTGGCAGGTGGCTGGCCGGATGCACCTTTCCCCGCTTTTTCGATGAGTGCCTTGAGCGAGGCCATGTCAGTCTTCATCATCATTTTCTGGTTATGCATGATCATGGTCATGCCCTCTGTGCCCACGATCACAGTGTTGTCCTCTCCCATGTCCACCCGCACCTGGTCTCCTTTGATTTTCATCGTAACCACACTCTCCTGCCCAGCCCTGTTGGACTTGTCTATCAGCACCCAGTCGGCCCGGGCATGAGTGGCGGCCAGCGCCAGGATGATAAAAGAAAGGAAGCGCGTTTTCATAAGTGCCGCAAGCTACCCCAAAGCAGAGTACGGGGTCAATCTCCAACGTCTCTGGCCTTGAACTGCATTCTTCCGCCACGCATGATCGTTCTTTCCGCATGAGCCGCCTCCTTGTCTTCATCCGCCATCATCTCGCCGGCTCCGGCATGCTCGTCGCGCTGCTGCTGCTCTGCGTCTTCTTCAGCATCGCCACCTGGACATGGCAGTATCCGCAGAATGCCGCCGCTGCCAAAGACGTCGCCACACAAATCGCCCCGCACGCGAAAGTGCTCATCGTCGTGCGTCCGACTGCCGCAGACAGTGCTTTCGCCAAAGCCCTCAGCACAGAACTCGGCTCCAGGGCTGAAATCGTGCAGGGCGAGCCCAAAGACGCACGCGCCGCACTGCTCCGCGCTGCGAAGGCGGGAGGTCTCAATGTGATCGCCTGTAATCGGGCGACCGCATCCTGGCTCGTCTTCAGCGACCTGGCCTCCGACTTCCCCGCGCTCAAAGACACCCGCGTGGTGCAGCCCAGAGCTCAGGCATGGCCGGTCTTCCTCAAGACCGACAACCTGCTCAACATCGCCAATCAGATCGCCGTCATCGCCATTCTCGCCATCGGCATGACGCTGGTCATCATCACCGGCGGCATTGATCTGAGCGTTGGCAGCCTGATTGCCCTTTCTGCCGTCATCACGACAATGATCGTGCGGGATTTCTGCGAAGGATCGAATGCAGGTGCCGCCGGCATGTTCGCAGCCGGGCTCGGAGGCATCGCCTTATGCGGCGCGTGTGGTCTCGTCTCCGGTGCGTTCATCACACGCCTGCGCATGCCTCCCTTCATCGTCACGCTGGCCATGATGCTCGTCGGCAGCGGCCTTGCCTACCGCCTTGCTGAGAATCAATCGATCTATCAGGTGCCGGATTCCTTTGTCCGGCTGGGGCGTGGTTCCGACCTTCTGGGCCTGCCCAATGCCGTGGTGCTCATGCTGCTGCTTTACGCCGCCGCGCACATTGTGATGACGCAGACCCGCCTCGGCAGAAATCTCTACGCCGTCGGTGGCAATGTGGAAGCCGCGCACCTTTCCGGCGTGCCGGTCCAGCGCGTCATCCTCATCGCCTACATCCTGTGCGGGCTGCTCGCCGGCCTCGGCGGTGTCGTCACCGCTTCATTGCTCAAAAGCGGCTCTCCCACCTACGGCCAGATGTATGAACTGTATGTCATCGCCGCCGTCGTCGTGGGCGGCACCAGCCTAAGCGGTGGCCGGGGCACCATGCCCGGCACCCTCATTGGTGCCTTCATCATTGCCGTCATCCAGAACGGCATGAACCTCACCAACGTCGAAAGCAACACGCAGAAAATCGTCCTTGGCCTCGTCATTCTGGGCGCCGTGCTGGTCGATCGTGTGCGTAAGTAGAGAATCCAAAAATCATGTTCAACTCCTGGCTTCCCGAATCTCAAGACCGCCTTCCGCTGACGTGGTGGAAGCAGCACCCCGTTTTTCTTGCCGCCATCGTCGCACTCGTCGGAGCGGCAAGCATGGTCATCACTGCTGTGCTCGGTTATGAACTGATGGGGCATTTTGTCTTCACCTACGAAAGCGCCTTTCGTCAGTTCCACCTCTGGACGCCTCTGACCTACATCCTCGTTAACCCTCCCAGCATCTGGACACTCGTCGGCTGCCTCCTGCTCTGGAATTTTGGCGAAGCGGTGGAGCGCCACCTAGGACGCCGTGCCTTTGTTCGTCTGCTGCTTCTGCTGCTGCTCGTTGCTCCCCTGCTCGTTACCTTGGTTGCTCTCGCCGGTGGTCGTGGATTCGCCTGCGTGGGGATCATGCAGCTTGAGTTCGGCATCTTCATCGCCTTCGCCACGCTCTATCCACATGCAAAGCTCAGCGTCATCATTCTCACCATCGATGCCTGGGTGCTCGCCGCTGTCTTTGTGGGCATCAATGCTTTGAGCTGCATTGGCGCCCGTGACTGGTCCTCCCTGCTCCTCCTCGTAGCCAATGTCGGCACGGCCTACGCCTTCATCCGCTTTGAAACCGGCGCGCTGACGCTCCCCTCCCTGCCCAAACGATCGCCAATGGCCAAAAAGCCCGCGAAAAAAAGCAGCTCTCCGACTGTCGATGACATCCTCGACAAGATCAGCCACCAAGGCATGCAAAGCCTCACCCCCGAAGAGCGCCGCATTCTCGACCAAGCGAGCGATCAGATGAAACGCAAACGTTGATGCCCACGCGTCATGAAATGCTTCACCGCTGTTCCCATCACGCTGGCGTGGATTTCACTGGCCGCTGCGCAGGTGAATGCACAGTCTGAAACTCCGCCACCACAGACAGCCGCAAACGCATCCTGGCGCAAGCTTGTTCCAGGCATTGAGCTTGGCCTGTTCCCAGCACCCGGCGGCCAGGGGCAGATGCAAATTGTACGGGTGGATGCGCGCAGCCATCCATTGAAGTTGTGCTCCTCTTCAGCCAGTCAGCCGATGCTCACCGTCGAAGAGTGGGCGTCGAAACAGAAACTCTGCCTGGTCATTAATGCAGGCATGTATGACAAAGATGGCAGCACCCACTGCGGCTACCTGAAAAACCATGACGTCATTCTGCCCGCTGCTTTTCGCAGCGACTACTCGTCTGTCTGCGTCTTCGCGCCGCTTGCAAAAGAAGTTGCGCCATTTCGACTGCTCGACACCGACAATGCGGGCATCGAGAAAAACATTCTCTCTCAGTATGCAGTCGCGGTGCAGAACCTCCGCCTCATCAAGAACCCGGGCGAAAACCGCTGGAAGCAGCAGCCGAAAATGTGGAGCGAGGCGGCGCTGGGAGAGGACAAGGATGGCAACGCCTTGTTCATCTTCTGCCGTACGCCCTCCACGATGCATGACTTCAATGAGCACCTGCTAAAGCTGCCCATCAATCTGGTGAGCGCCCAGCATCTGGACGGCGGCCCGCCCGCTTCATTCTATTTGAACTGCGGAGGTGTCGTCATTCGCGGCATGGGCAGCTTTGAATCAGGATTCAACGAAACCAACGGCAGCCAGAAGTTCTGGCTGTTGCCGCATGTGATAGGAGTCAAAGCACCTTGAGATCCTGAGCTAGCGCAGCACCACACGGCACGGAGCGCCGTCAGCTCCTTCAAGCTTGAGCGGCAGACAGATCAGCTCGTAGTAGCCGGATTTGATCTCAGACAGATTGAGGCCTTCGATCACCCAGATGCCTGCGCCGAGCATGATCTGATGGGTTTCGACGCCGTCTTTGTTGAATCCGCCGATGCTGAGGTAATCGACGCCCACGGTCACCACGCCTTGATCGACGAGGTACTGCGCGGCATCCGCACGGATCGAGACGAAGTCCTTGTCGAACTCCTTCATCGCCCAGCTTTTCGTCGAGTTGCGCGTCTTGAACAGCACGCGCTGGCGCGGGGCTATTTTGAGCTTCTTCAGATCATCCACCGTGATTTGATCCCCACAGTCGAGCAGCTCAAACACGCGGCAGCGGCCGATCACAGGCTCCAGCGGCATCTGCTCCATCGTCAAACCATCGGCGACGAAATGTCTGGGCGCATCCATGTGCGTGCCCGTGTGGGCGCTCATGGTGATATGGGTCAGGTTGCACACCGCACCATCTTCCATGCGGCTCACGCGTTTGATGTGGCACTCGGGATCACCGGGCCAGTGAATCATCCCATCGCGCAAAGGGACAGAGACATCTTTCCAAGGGCGTTTCATATATATCCAATACGAACCCCAGTGAAGACTCTACGCAAGAGCTTGTTTTTGTTTTGCGTTTCATGGTTATGCCCCAACCACAATCATTGTCCCGCCGCAAGTTTGTCGAAACCACCGCCTCAGTGGTCTTCGGCTTCCAATTCGTCCCACGCCACGTCATCGGCGGCCCGGGCTTCACGCCCCCCAGTGAAAAGGTCAATCTAGGCTGCATCGGCATCGGGGGACAGGGTGGTGGGGACATCAGGGATCTGGATGACTCGGGCCTCGCCAACATCGTTGCGCTCTGCGATGTCGATCTCGACCGCTCCGCAGCCACGATCAAAAAATACCCTGGCGCAAAGCTCTACCGCGACTACCGCGAGCTGATTGACAAGCAGAAGGACATCGACGCCGTGCTCGTGGCCACGCCTGACCACGTGCATGCGCCTGCGAGCATCATGGCCATGCGTGCCGGACGCCACGTCTATGTGGAGAAGCCGCTGGCCCACACCATCGCGGAAGCGCGTGCCATGCGCGATGTGGCTGCGGAGACCAAACGCGTCACGCAGATGGGCAACCAAGGCCACGCCAGCGAAGGCATTCGCCTCACCCGCGAGTGGATTCAGGCCGGTGCCATCGGCAAAGTCTCCGAGGTGCATGTGTGGTCCGACCGCCCCGGCAAATTTTGGGACACCCAGGGCAAGGCCTACCCCACCGACACACCGCCTATGCCCAAAAACCTCGACTGGGACCTCTGGCTCGGCCCTGCCAAGGCACGCGCCTACCATCCTGACTTCTGCCCCCGCAAGTGGCGCGGCTGGTGGGACTTTGGCTGCGGCGCCCTCGGCGACATGGCCGTGCACAATGCCGACCCCGCCTTCTACGCGCTCGATCTCGATGCCCCCGACTGGGTCGAGGCCGAGAACGGCCCGAACAACAATCAATCGTATCCCTTATGGAGCATCATCACCTACCACTTCCCCGCCAAAGGCGACCGGCCTGCGGTGAAGATGGTCTGGTATGACGGCGGCAAGCTGCCGCCACGCCCGGAAGGCCTCGAAGAAACGCGCAACCTCGGCGACAACGGCATTTACTTTGTGGGAGACAAAGGCTGCATCCTCGCTGGCGGCTGGTCCGGCACACCGCGCATCGTGCCCGAGACCAAAATGCAGCAGTTCGTCATCCCCGCGAAAACGATCCCCCGCTGCCTCAGCGGTCACCACAAAGAATTCCTCGAAGCCTGCAAAACCGGCAACCCGCAGGATGCCAAGAGCGGCTTCTGGTATTCCGCCCCCTTCACCGAATCGCTTCTCGTCGGCCTGCTGGCCGTACGTTTCGGCAAACGTGTCGAATGGGACACCAAGGCCCTCAAATCACCCAACACCCCCGAGGCCGACGCGATCATCCACAAGGCCTATCGCGCGGGGTATGGCATCTGACTTAGCACAACCATCCCGATTGTTGGCACTTTGAAAAAGCGCCCTACGCCAGCATCTTCGTCACCAGCTCTCCCGCGACTCCAGTGAGCCTCATGTCGAGGCCCTGGAAACGCTGATTGAGCCGGGTGTGCTCAAAGCCCAGCACGTGCAGCAGCGTGGCGTGCAGGTCATGCACGTGCACAGGGTCTTCGGTGACGTTGAACCCGAACTCATCGCTCTGGCCTAGCGTGAGGCCTGGCTTCATGCCGCCGCCGGCAAACCACATGCTGAAACAGTTCGGGTGATGATCGCGCCCGTCGTTACCGCCCTGCACCATCGGCGTACGACCAAATTCACCGCCCCAGATAACGAGAGTGTCTTCCAGCAGACCGCGCTGCTTCAGATCGCGCAGCAAAGCGGCACAAGGCTGGTCCGTGAGACCACACTGCGTCTTCAAACCATTCACCAATCCACCATGATGATCCCAGGCCTCATGGAAGAGCTGCACAAAACGCACACCACTTTCCACCAGGCGACGCGCAAGCAGGCAGTTGTTGGCAAACGAGGCCTCTCCTGGCTTCGCGCCGTACATGTCGAGGATGTGCTTGGGCTCCTTGCTGATGTCCATCAGCTCAGGTGCCGTCTGCTGCATGCGATAGGCCAGCTCGAAGCTGTTGATGCGGCTGGCGATCTCGGGATCTCCCACCACATTGAGCCGCTCCTCATTGAGCTGCTTCAAAACATCGAGCGTGTCACGCTGCGTCGCATCATTGACGCCTTCCGGGTTGCTGAGGAAGAGCACAGGCTCGCCACTGCTGCGAAACGGCACACCTTGATAGACCGTGGGCAGGAAGCCGCAGCCGAAGTTGCTCATGCCGCCGCTGGGGCCTTTCTGGCCGCTCTGCATCACCACGTAGCCCGGCAGATCCTGATTCTCCGTGCCGAGGCCGTAAAGCGTCCACGCCCCAAAGCTCGGCCGTCCAAAAATCTGTGAGCCCGTGCTCATCAAAATCTGCCCCGGCGCATGATTGAAGGCGTCCGTCTTCATCGAGCGTACTATCGTGAGATCATCCGCCATCTTCGCCGTGTGCGGCAGCAGCTCGCTCAGTTCCGCGCCGCTCTGCCCATGCCGCGCAAACTTGAACTTCGGCCCCAGCAGCTTGCTGTTCGGATTGATGAAAGCAGCGCGATACCCTTTGAGCAGGTCCGGCGGCGGCAGTTTGCCGTCCCACTTCGAGAGCTCAGGCTTGTTATCGAACAACTCCAGATGACTCGGCGCACCACCCATGAAAAGATAGATCACCCGCTTCGCCTTCGCGGGATAATGCGGTTTCTTCAGCGCTAGCGGACTCACAGGAGCCGCCGCACTGGCCGTGCGCGACATCAGATCCATCGCCGCGATGCTCGCCAAGCCCACGCCACAGTCTTTGAAAAACCAGCGGCGGGTGCGGTAGCGGGCGTATTCGGCCTGAAGTTCGTGGCGGAGAGTCATGGCAGGGATTGACGCATAGAAATCGTCCGCTGGCGATGATGTCTATCCGCATGGGTTGCGCAGCACAATCCCGGCGATGGCTTTGTCCATGGCAGGCACGGAATCATCGGGTGCGGGTCACGTGCACATCCAGCAGGAAATCGGCCTCAGCTTCCGTGAGGCCCTGCTTCAACAGACCTTCCTTCACCTTTTCCACCGGCACACCAGGGAAGGCATTGAGCGCTTGCACAAAGAGTAGATAGCGTTGCCGGGGAAGAAAAGAGTGCAGTGCATTGGCAATCGCCCTGTTTTGCCGCTCAACCGTCATCGGACCTATCTCCCCCAGGGAAGCCCTGCTGTTGGCCGCGCCACCCGCATCGTCATACTGCCGGTAGAGGCTTTGCAGATTGGCGGCCAATGCGTGGAACAGATCCCAGAAATCTTTCTCCAGCCGCCTCTTATCCTCGGTGCGGTCAAGGCATGCAGCTAGCCGAAGGGCGGCGGCCTCCGCAAAAGCACGCTGGATTTGGGGTGACTTGACCTCCAGCCGGTCCAGCTCGGGCAGGGTCTTGATGTAGTAAGGCAGGTCTGATGGCTGTGTCTCATCCAGCTCTTCGAAAAGAAAGATCTCCTAGTAGATCCTGCCATATACAGCGCTAAACTTCTCCGGCTTGCCGGGCAGTGTGCTGAGGCTGGCGAGTTCCGCTCGCTGATTTTTCCGCCTGGTCTCAGCTTCTGCTTTTTTGTCCGCTGGCACCTCTGGCACAGGTGGGGCGGGATGCCACGGCTCATTCACAAAAGCCCCGATCGAGATAGGCCCCTCGCCTTTGCCATACCCCACCATCAGAAGAGTGGGATTTCCGAACCGGTTGCTAACCCTTGCCTGACCTTTGATTTCCCACTCCACACTTTTGGCGGAATCAGGAACAACAGTAAGCTCCACCCATTCGCCGAATCCCCAATCCCAGCGTGTATCTGGACTACCATCAGGCGCATGCGCCAAAGTGCGGGTTTTGATTTCCCATTTGGGCTCATCTTTCCCGTTCGACGCCAACTGCACGCAAAACACGAGCAGCATCCAAAGCGATCCAAGTTGCGCATGACTTTTCATGATCCGTCAGGTTATCCATCATTCCGGCCCGCAGTGTCGAACTTTTTCCGCCCATACGACAGGCATCATTCGCTGAAGGATCGCCGCACCCTCCGTCGTTCCACCCGCCCGCATGAAGCCCCTCAGCCTCTTCCTTTCGTCATTCCTCATTGCCTCACTTCGTTCGCTCCTTTGGAGCAGCACGCGCTTCGCCGTGTTGGCTGTCTCGCTTTGCTCGGCTCTTCATTCGTCATTCGCCGCCGACCGCCCAAACATCCTCTGGCTCACCAGCGAGGACCACGGGCCACACATGGGCTGCTACGGCGACACGTATGCCGATACGCCAAACGTCGATGCACTGGCCGCCAAGGGCATGCTCTTCAAACACGCATGGTCCTGCGCACCGGTGTGCGCCGCAGCACGCACCACCATCATCGCGGGCATGTACTCGCCATCCACCGGCGGTGAGCACATGCGCAGCATGGTGGCCATGCCAAAGGGCACGAAGATGTATCCGCAGTTCCTCCGCGAGGCCGGCTACTACTGCACCAACAACAGCAAGGAGGACTACAACCTGCAAAAACCCGAGGGCGTGTGGGATGTGTCATCCGGCAAGGCGCATTGGATAAACCGCAAGGAAGGCCAGCCCTTCTTCGCCATCTTCAACGAGCTCTGCAGCCACGAAAGCCAGCTCCGCAAACGCCCGCATGTGGCCATTCATGATCCTGCCAAAGTCCGCGTCCCTGCCTACCATCCCGACACCCCCGAAGTGCGCCAGGACTGGGCGCAGTACTATGATCAGGTCACACTCGCCGATGCCTCCGCCGGCGAGCGCCTAAAGGAACTCGAAGCCGCAGGCCTCGCTGCCGATACGATCGTCTTCTACTACGCCGATCACGGCAGCGGCATGCCGCGCAACAAGCGCTGGCCCTGCAACTCCGGCCTGCAGGTGCCCATGGTGGTTTATTTCCCGCCCAAGTGGAAACACCTCGCCCCCAAAGAATACGGCGCCGGAGTAAAATCAGACCGCCTCGTCAGCTTTGTCGATCTCGCGCCGACGCTGCTCAGCATCATCGGCGTGCAGCCTCCAGAGTGGATGCAGGGCCACGCCTTCGCCGGCAAATTCCAGACCGAGCCGCAGCCCTTCGTCTACGGCTTCCGCGGCCGCATGGACGAGCGCTACGACTGCGTGCGCAGCGTCACGGATGGCCGCTTCGTCTATCTGCGCAACTACATGCCTCACCTCTCGCAGGGCCAGCATGTCACCTACCAGTTTGAAACACCCAGCACCCGCGTGTGGCGGCAACTTTACGACGCAGGCAAGCTCACACCAGAGCAGTCGATCTTCTGGAAGGTACCGAAAGACCCTGAAGAACTCTACGACCTGCAAAGCGATCCCGATGAAGTCCACAACCTCGCCGCGCAACCTGAACACGCCGGCACACTCGCCAAGATGCGCACCGCGCAGGAAAGCCTCGCACTGAAAATCCGCGACGCCGGCATGGTCGCAGAAGGCGAGATGCACCACCGATCCGAAGGCACCACGCCCTACGACATGGCGCACGATGACTCCATGTATCCCCTCGCCCGCATCCTCAAAGCCGCAGGCGCAGCGTCTTCCATGAAGCCGGATGCCATCGCGGATCTCAAAGCAGGCTTTGCCGACAAGGACAGCGCCATCCGCTACTGGTCCGCCATGGGCATCCTCATGCGTGGTGGCGATGGCGTGAACGCCGCGCACGATGAAGTCTCCCAGGCAGCCAAAGACACCTCCACCTACGTGCAAGTCGTGGCCAACTGGGCCCTGGCCAAATACGGCAGTGAGTCCGATCGCAGCACCGCGCTGCCTGCCCTTGTGAATCTCGCCAACTGGAGCCAGCACGATGTCTTCACCGCCATCAGCGCCCTGAATGCCATCGGCGATCTCGGCGACAAGGCCAAGCCCATCGCCGAGCAGCTCAAAGCTCTGCCAGCAAAAGGCGAATCACCCAATGCACGTTTCAACGGCTACGTCGCACGTCTTCTCTCAGATCTGACGGGCAGCAAGATCGCAGATGACGACGGCGGTGAACCACCCGCGAAGAAAGAGAAGAAGACCAAGAGCAAGTAAAACTCCTTCGACCGTGAAACCGGCGAAAAGCTCAAACTCAAGATAAAGGACCACCACCGCACTCCCGCCAGCTGGGACAAAGATGCCAGCCACATCAAAGCACCAAAGCCGCGCTGAGGTCAGCCCGCAGTTTTGACAGCTTCCTTTTTGCCGGGCACCGATTTCGGCGTGCTTTCTTCAACTGGCAGTTTCGGTCCGCTCTTCCACAACCTCCAGACGGGAATCAGTCCACTTTGCGCAATCACCGTGGCTGGTGTGGCACGTTGCTGGATCGCCACATAATCCGCTCTGTTCGCCAGTCCCTGATAGTGTTTAACCTGCTCGTGTAGCTTTTCATAGGTTACTCGGGCTTCGTTGGCCTGCTTTTCGAGTTTGGCGTGGTGCGCGATTTTTCCACCCACATCGAGAGCTTCCGCCTGCAGCTCAACAAACATTTTTTGCAGCGCAGTGACTTTACGGCGTGTGCTTTCTATTCTTTGACTCATTTCTTCCTGCAGAGGTTCGACAAGGGCATTGAGCAAAAAGCGTGCTTTGGTCACTTTCTCCTTCATCTCAACGACCAGCGGGTGATCTGAATTGCGAGTTTCGAGCAGATACTTCAGCTCATTCTCCACTCGGCGCAGATCGCTTTGAGATTGAACATAATCTTTTTCCGTCTGCGTCAGGGGCTGATTTGTGCTGACTCTGGTTTGAGCGATGGTCAAGGCCGCAGGAATATTGCGCATGGCCAGTTCCTCCTCTCCAAGAATCGTACGCTGTTCCTCCAATTGAGTGTGGATTTTGGCCAGCGAAGCCGTTGCCTGGTTATTGATGTTGGTCAGGGATATGAAGTTGTTGAACCTCTGAAATTCAGCCAGCTCGCCGGCACTTTCCTCCATGACCTTTTGAGCTTTTACTGCTTCCTGACTGAGCTTCTGCGGATCTTTTTCGCCTCTCTGCTCACGGACCGATTGTCGGAAGGCGATGAATTCATCCAGCAATGCATTCAGGAAAACCTGCGCGTATTTGCCGCTTCCACTGAGCGCCTCCACGCGAACCATGGCGGAGCCCGGGATCTGTGCCGCATGGATCTCCACATCCTTCTCTTCCAGACCTGGATTTAAGGCCCTGACCCGCTCCAAGGCGCGTCGCTTCATTTCACCAGACTCAAGGGTTTCAGTGATCGTGCCGTAATAATCCGCGCGCCGGGCCTCCCCGTTTTCGGTTTTGTCGTCGAGTCCTGAAGGCACCAGTTTTGCCTCGCTCTGGTAGACTGGCGCTTTGGGCTTGAATTCCACTTTGGTTGCCGCCAGCACAGCCAGAAGTACGGCCACGACGGCGATCAAGCTCATCGCGCCCATGCCAATGCGGCCGCGCCATTTGCTGGCCTTCATCAGCTCGCGCACACGCCGCTGCACGGACTCGCCGCCAAACATCGTCACGCCCGGCATCTTGCGGAGCCGTGAGGGCAGTCCGGCGGCAATTTCCACCAGTGTCCGCGCATACTCATGCGTATTCCCTCCGGCAAGAACGGCGGCGTCATCGGCCGCGTGCTCCGTCTCGGCGCGCAGGCTGCGCCACGCACGCCATACCAGCGGCTGCCACCACCAGAGGCAGACGGTAAGCTGCGCCAACCAGTGCCAGGCCACATCTCCGCGGTGCATGTGCGCCAGCTCATGGCGCAGCACTGCGAGCAGGCGTTTGTCATCCCATGCGGACACTTCCGGCGGCAGCCAGATCACGGGCCGCCACCAGCCGGACAGCATGGGAGACTGCAAGCGCTGCGCTACGTGGCAGTCCAGCCGGGCTGGAACATTCAACTCGTGCAGCAGCCGAAGCACCGGCTCCGGCGCTGGCGCGCTGTGCTTCCGCAGCCAGATCATACCGGCAAAGGCGGTGCACAGACGCCAGCAGAGCAGCACTGCAGCGGCTCCGAGCCAGAGCCTGGTGCCCTCACGCTCCAGCCATAGCAGCGCACTCTGCCAGGCGCTTTTTTCCGGCAGGATGAGTGCAGGCACTTCTCCAGAGGCAGGACCTTCCATGCTCGGCTCTGCGTGCAGCTGCACACGCCACTCCATCACGGCCACCGGGGGTGCAGCTTCCGGCATCAGACGCCAGGCAGCGACAACCAGCAGCGCCGCCACGGCGATTCTCCAGACCAGACTACGAGCGCGCGCGGAGCGGCGCTGCAGCTGCAAGGTGAAGGCCCAGGCCACTAACACCACCGCTGTGCTGGTGAGAAAAGCTGATACCAGCTGGCCCAGATTGGGATTCCACGTGAGAAAGCGAAGCAGGTCTTCCATCAAGTCATTCATTATTCACGTGCCTCCTCGATGAGTTGGATCAGTTTTTCCGCCTCCTCCTTGGAGAGCTTCACGTTTTTCTGCCCCAGCAACGCCAGCGCCGCCTCGCCCGCAGAGTTCTCAAAGAACCGGCTCACAAAACTCTGCAGGGCGTTCACCCGCGCTTTCTTGGGCGAGACCGGCAGCGAGAACCAGTCGCGTCCATCCGCCTGTGTTTTAATGAGGAGTCCGCGCTCCACCAGCAGCCGCAGGATGGACCGCACAGCCGAGTACGTAGGAGCTTCCGGCAGCTTTTCTTCAATCTCACGAGCAGAGAGCCGCCCATGCTTCATCACGATTTCGATCACCTGCCGCTCGCGCCGGCTGAACTCATTGGAATGTTTATCGTCCCACATGGGTGCTGATTTTTCAACAGCCAAATGCATTAGTCAAGCCCGCATGTTGAAATTTCAACAGCCTGGTGTTTGAGACTGAGGCATGCCTTCATCTCGCCCGCAGTTTTACCCTTGTCTCTGAACCTCCCCGCACCGCAGCCTCACCTCACAGCCCCAGCATCTGCCGCATGAGCTCCTTCGGAATGCCGCCTATTTGACGCCCGGTTTCGCGCCCCGATTTGAAAGCGATGAAGGTCGGGATGGGCCCCACTCCATGCTCACGCGCCAGCGTGGGATCCTCATCGACATTGATGCGAATCACCACCGCCTTGCCCTTCAGTTCTTTCGCCAGTTCGTCCACCATCGGACCAACGACCTTGCAGGGGCCGCACCAGTCGGCGTAAAATTCCACCAGCACAGGCACCTTCGACAGGCGCACGGCGCTG
This sequence comes from uncultured Verrucomicrobiota bacterium, assembly GCA_903838675.1. Lineage (GTDB taxonomy): Bacteria > Verrucomicrobiota > Verrucomicrobiia > Verrucomicrobiales > Verrucomicrobiaceae > Prosthecobacter. The sequence continues at coordinate 25,356 of CAILZI010000202.1, read as the reverse complement.
ATGGAGGTGGTGTGACCCGCCCCGCCAATTGAGGCCGGACGCAGCATATCGAACGCGATCCAGCCGATGTACAGCAGGACGGCTCCGGCGATCAAGAAAGGGATGTTTCCTTTGTTCACGCAATACCATCCGGGCCAAATTTTGATCTGGCAAGCCCGGATGGATTCAATTGTCAGCGCTCGTCATGCCTCGCGCTTTTGCTTCGCCGCCTGCGAAATGGCCTGCTGGGTGAAGTTGCCCATCGGGTTGCCTTCATCATCTGGACAGACCCAGTCGGACAATTCGGCCACGGCCACTTCCACCTGCGATCCCCGCTGAAGTTTTGTCGTGTGCATGGGGTGGTTGACCAGATGACCATGCACGTATTCTGGCTCCAGCCCGAAGACCTGCAGCCACATGTGCTCCACCTGCCCGTCATCCCCGGTAAATGGAGCTTTCACGATGAAGCGCTCGTCAGCGGTTTCACGTTTTTTGAAGATCGTGACAAACTCCGGCCAGCGCCGCCTCGCCTCGGCGATGGCATTTTCGATCGTGTCGCCATCGGGCACGCCGATGACGGGCGCTTTAATCTCCTCCTTCAGTGCGTCCAGTGGCGAGTCTCCGCACAGCATTTTTTCCAGCTCCGGCGACCATAGGTTGAAGAAATGATGCTGCGGACAAAGGATCGCCATGACATCGTCATCGGCGAGCATGGCGACGGCCTTGCCGATCAAACGATAGGCTTCGTCCTGATCGATTTTCACATCGCTCACCTGCATCAGATCCACCGCAAGCCAGGCGCTGTGATCACGGATGATTTCAGCGAAGCGCAGGTTCGGCATGTGCGAGGCCACCTCCTCCGGATCGTCAAAATAGGCGATGTCGCGATTGTGCACCATGAACATCGCGAAGGTTGGCTTCTTAACCATGACGAAGTACAAAGGATTGTCTCCCGCGACAAAACCATCCGCCTCATCAGCATCGCCTTCGCCGCCGATGATCTTCAATCCCCAGGCTTCGGATAGGGCGTTGGCAAGCACCTGCGGCTCCAGATAACGCGGCTGGCGGCGCAGATGAACGAGGGAGATGATGGGGTTGGCATTTTCCGCGTTCGTCTCCTTGCCCTTGCCGCCTGCTTCAGGTTCATCGTCTGCAGAGAAATCATCGATGATTCCGTTGTCAGGCTTGGTCCACAAATGGTAGGCGATCATGCCATATACCGCGCTGAACACCGCCTGCTTCCAGGTAAATTCGCGGGCAATCAATCCGTAAGCCTTCGTGCCTGCAATCCAGAGCAGCATCGCCGTGCCCACCAGACGCGTCCACCGCAGCCGAAAGAGCAATCCCACCGCAGTGGCTGAAAGCAGGGCAGCCACGATTCTGGCCTGGAGATTGTGCATCCAAATCCCCACCATGGCCCAAGCCCATGCATGGAACCCCAGCAGCAGGGCGGCCCAATTCCAGTTTGAAGTAAGGCGATTGACGAGAGCTTTCATTTTTTCTCCCTGTGGCACACCCCGGGGCTTTCTGACAAGCGCTTTAAAGTGACATTGCAAACGGTCAGAGACCACCTCACGTCCGATTCCCCCCAGTTTTCGACCTTGAAACCGACCCCTGCGCCAGTAAGGAAGGCGTCCCGCGCTTGGCCGCATCTGGCGCAGTTTTTGACCCTCATTGACCCCTGAACCTCTCTACATGAACAACACCCTCCTCGCTCAAGCTGCCAACGAAGCCCGTGGTCTCGCCATGGATGCCGTGCACAAGTGCTCCTCCGGCCACCTCGGTCTGCCCCTCGGCTCCGCCGAAATCGGTGCCGTCCTCTTCGGCGAAACCCTCCAGTGCGATCCCGCCGACCCGAAATGGCTGAACCGCGACCGCTTCATCCTCAGCGCAGGCCACGGCTCCATGTTCATCTACTCCTGGCTGCACCTGAGCGGCTACGCGGTGACGATCGAAGACGTCTCCAAGTTCCGCGTGCTGCATTCCATCACCCCGGGTCATCCTGAGTTCCATGAAACCCCCGGCGTGGAGTCCACCACGGGCCCGCTGGGTCAGGGCATCGGCAATGCAGTGGGCTATGCGCTCTCCGGCAAAATGGCCGCGGCGAAGTACAACACCGCCGAGCACAAGATCATCGACAACCACATCATCGCCCTCGCCGGCGACGGCTGCCTTCAGGAAGGCGTGGCGCGTGAAGCCGTGGCCTTCGCCGCTCACAACCACCTCGACAATCTGATCGTCATCTATGATTCCAACGATGTGACGCTGGATGCGATGGCAAAAATCACGCAAAGCGAAGACACCCAGGCGCTTTACATCGCGCTCGGCTGGAACGCAGTGACCATCGACGGCCACGACCTTGATGCCGTGAAAAACGCCATCGAAACCGCCAAGAAGAGCGACAACGGCAAGCCCACCCTCATCATCGCCAAGACGATCATCGGCAAAGGCATCCCCGAAGTCGCAGGCACCGCCAAAGGCCACGGCGAAGGCGGCGCGAAGTTTGTCGATGCTGCCAAGAAGGGTCTCGGCATCCCCGAAGGCACACATTTCTACGTCAGCGACGCAGTGAAGGCCTACTTCGCCGACCTGAAGAACAAGCGCGCAGCCATCCACGGTGAATGGAACAAGGTCTTCCTCGCCTGGAGCGCCGCGAACCCAGAGCTGGCCAAGCAGCTCGACGCCGCACGCCATGGCACGCTGAAGGCCGAAGACCTTCTCAAAGTGGTCCCAGAATATCCGGCCGAAGGCAAAGCCGCCACCCGCAACAGCGGCGGCGAGATCTTCAATCACATCGCCAAGGCCGTGCCGCATATCGTCACCGGCAGCGCCGACTTGTTTGGCTCCACCAAGAACTACCTCACCGGCATGGGCGACTACAGCGCTGCAAATCCGACCGGCCGTAATATCTGGTTCGGCATTCGCGAGCACGCCATGGGTGCCATCTGCAACGGCATCGCTTATGACGGCCTCTTCCTCCCCAGTGGCGCGACCTTCCTCGTCTTCGCCGACTACTGCCGCCCGAGCATCCGTCTGGCCGCACTCGCCAAGCTGCCCGTCACCTACATCTTCACACACGATTCCGTCGGTGTCGGTGAAGACGGCCCGACCCACCAGCCGGTGGAAACCATCAGCGGTCTGCGCGTGATCCCGAATCTCGACGTCATCCGCCCAGGCGATGCCGAAGAAGCCGCAGGCGCCTTCGCTGCAGCCTTCAGCCGCGCCGATGGCCCAACGCTGCTCGCTCTCAGCCGTCAGGATCTGCCGCATCAGGGCATCGCCAGCGCCACCACCCGCCGTGAAGGCACGCTCAAAGGCGGCTACGTCCTCGTGAAGGAAACCGCGCCCCTCGAAGCCATCGTCATCGCCACCGGTTCCGAAGTGCAGTGGGCCGTCGAAGGCGCGAAGGGCAAGCCCGGCGTCCGCGTCGTCAGCCTGCCATGCTTTGAGCGTTTTGACCGCCAGGACGCCGCCTACCGCGAATCCGTCCTTCCAGCTGCATGCACCAAGCGCATCGCCATCGAAGCCGGCGTCTCCGGCCTTTGGTGGAAATACGTCGGCACCCAGGGCCAGATCATCGGCATCGACCGCTTCGGCATCAGCGCCCCCGGCAACACCGTCTTCAAGGAACTCGGCATCACAGCTGAGGCTGTGGCCAAGGCGCTGGCATGAGCTGACCCCTTGAACGCGATCTGAGAACTCACGAAGAGAGGCTGGCAACAGCCTCTCTTTTTTTGTGTCCGCACAGTCTCCCGCACAACCGCCAGCGTAACAAAAACTCTCCTCATGAACCGCCGCACCATCCCCTCTTTGCAGATGAGCGTGTATGGCCAGGACCGGCTGCGCTCAGAGGGCTTTGTGGTCATGCCGCTGGAATTCTCCATGAGGCAGGAGCCCCAGCGGCTGATCCCGCATTTCCATGATTTCTTCCAGGTCTTCCTGATCACCGGCTCTGGCAGGCTCATGCATGACTTCCGAGATTATGACGTCACTGAGGTGACGCTGTTTTTCCTCAGTCCCGGGCAGGTGCATACCATCCGCCCCGCACCGCTGATGCGCGGTACGGTTGCCTCCTTTACGCAGGAGTTTTTTGATCACCACGCGCCGCCGCCCAGCATGCTCTTTGATCTCCCGTTTTTCTTCAGCTCCGGCGTCACGCCCTGGCTGACAGTGAGTGCTTATGAAGCCGCGCGGATCACTACACTGTTTGCAGAACTGCAGCAGGAATACGACTCCGCGCAATCTGGGGTGCAGGAGGTGCTGCGCGCCACGCTGCGCATCCTCTTCATCCAGGCCGGTCGTCTCTATGCGCAGAGGCATCCGGTCAAGGAGACCTCGCGCGCTGCGCTGCTGACCCGCCAGTTTCACCTCTCACTGGAGCTCCACTTCCGGGAATGGCAGTCTCTGGCACCGTATGCAAAGGATCTGGGCATCACTGTCAATCATTTGAACGACGTCATCCATCAGGAGACCGGCCATGCCGCCGGGGAGCTCATCCGCCAGCGCCGCCTGCTGGATGCCAAGCGCCTCCTGCTGCACTCTGACCTCAGCGTCTCCGAAATCGGCTACCAGACTGGCTTCCAAGACCCCTCCTACTTCACCCGTTTTTTCCGCCGTCATGCCGGACAGACACCCGGCGAGTTCCGCGATGCAATCCGAGAAAAATACCAGCCGGAGCCCACCTAGCACCAGCCTGCGAGATTGTGCCCGCCAGTCTTCAGGCGAAAGGTCGCGGTCCTTATGAATGACACGATGATCGAGGACCAACCACCTCACGCCATCTCCCCCACCGCAGCGCCGGATCCAAAGGAGACCGTTTTTGCGCTGCTCTTTGCCATCAGCTTTTCGCACATGTTGAATGACACCATCCAGGCCCTGCTGCCTGCGATCTATCCGGTGCTCAAGGAGACGTACGGACTGAGCTTTGCGCAGCTCGGGTACATCACGCTGACCTTTCAGGTCACGGCCTCCCTGCTGCAGCCGCTGGTAGGTTACATTACGGACAAGCGCCCGCTGCCCTATTCGCTGCCGGTGGGCATGGGACTGACTCTGCTTGGCCTGCTGGCACTCTCCAATGCACACAGCTACCCAGCCATCCTCATCGCATCAGGGCTGGTGGGTTCAGGCTCCGCCATCTTCCATCCTGAGGCCTCGCGGATCGCGCACATGGCTGCGGGCAGGCGGCGCGGGCTGGCGCAGTCGCTGTTTCAAGTGGGTGGCAATGCAGGCTCTTCAATCGGCCCGTTGTTGGCAGCATGGTTCATCGTTCCTCATGGGCAGACTGCCCTCTCCTGGTTTTCCATCATCGCGATGCTTGGAGTCGCCGTGCTTTGGCAGATCGGCCTGTGGCAGGCGCGGAATCTGCACCGCATTCAGCACAAACCAGCACGCTCGGCCACCGCTCCAGCACGCCCGACATCCGGCAAGATTGCCTTTGCCATGGCCATCCTCGTCATGCTGATCTTCTCCAAGTACGTGTACCTGGTCAGCCTGAGCAACTACTACACCTTCTACCTCATCGAGCGCTTCCATGTCTCGGTGCAGACCTCGCAGTACTACCTGTTCCTATTCCTCTTCGCCGTAGCAGTTGGCACCATCGTGGGCGGACCGGTGGGAGATCGCATAGGTCGCAAGCGCGTCATCTGGTTCTCCATCTTGGGCGCAGCTCCCTTTTCACTGTGGCTGCCTCATGCAGGTCTGGAACTCACTGCGGTGCTGACGGTCATTATCGGCTTGATCCTCGCCTCCGCCTTCTCAGCCATCCTGGTGTATGCGCAAGAACTCATGCCCGGAAAAGTGGGCATGATCGCAGGGCTGTTCTTTGGCCTGGCCTTTGGCATTGCGGGCATTGGGGCAGCCGTGCTGGGAAAACTGGCGGACCACCACGGCATCAACTTCGTCTTCCACTTCTGCGCCTTTCTGCCCCTGCTGGGCCTGCTGACCATGTTCCTTCCTGACGTGGAAGGTGAAGGACGTGTGACATCTGCAAAAGCAGGAAAATAACGAGCACGAACGGTTCACTCGAGCGTTTGCAGCGTCTTCCTTCCACGCTCCTTCGTTTCTGGATCGTCCTGATCACGATTCGTCATCGCCAGTCCTTGTTCGATGAACTTCTTGGCCTCCGCTTTTCGCCCCATGAGCGCATAGGTGCGCCCAAGTTCTACGTAGTGAATGAGGCGGTTCGGATTGAGAGCGATGGCTTTCTGAAAGTACTTCACCGCATCGTCATAACTCGCGCTCGGCAGAGCGCCGTACACGATCATGGCCAGGGCTCGGGTCATGCCGCCGATCTGCGCCAGCTCCTGATTCCAGCGCCCAAGCAGATGCCAGGCGAAATCGTTCTTGGGATTAAGCTTCGCGGCAGTTTCCGCCTCCGCCTTGATCTTGTGTGACGCTTCGATGCCTTCCTTGTTGCCGACGAGTGGTGTGAGTTTGCCGAGACAGATCGCGCACGAGAGATGCGGGTCACATTCTCCAGGGGCCAGTTTGACCGCACGTTCGGCATAGGCGAGCGCAGTGCGCACTGATTTCAGTTGATCCGCTTTGGCAGGCAGATCCGCCATGCGGTACACATACTGCCGAGTGATTTTGACCAGCAGCGCCGCGTCGTTGGGATTCAGCTTTTCGGCGGGCAGATAGTACTGCAGCGCCGCGTCAGGTTTGAACTGGGCATCATACACATCGCCCTGCTTCACGAGTTCCGCGAAATCGCCAAACGCATGCCCCGCCACGACTATGGCAGCAACGATTGTGAGTGTCGTTCTCATGGCTTGATAAAGCGGTAGTGTGAAACAATCCACTCCTCACCACCGCGATAGCCCCAAAGTTCTGCACATGCGAGGAAGAACAGCCGCCACCAGACCCACCACTTGGTCACCTGGTCTTTGCCGTACGTTTCAGCAAACAGCGGCAGGATTTCCGCCTTGTGCGCATCCATGTTCGCCAGCCAGGCCTCACTCGTCCTCGAATAATGCTGTCCGCTCACACACCAGTGATCTTCGATCTTCAAGTCGTCTTGGAAATAGAGCAGCAGATCATCGCTGGGCATCTGACCGCCAGTGAAAAAATATTTCGCCATCCAGTCATCATCGCTTCGCAATTCGTAGTGATAGGCGTATTCGCGGTGGGTGAAAATGTGAACGAAGAGCTTGCCACGCGGCTTCAGCCAGGTGGAGACTCGGCGCAGGAGTTCCTGGTAGTTCTTCATGTGCTCAAACATCTCCACCGAGACACAGCGGTCGAAGACTCCTGCCCCCACGCCTTCGAAGTGAATCATGTTGGCGGTGATGATCGTCAGATTCTTCAAGCCCCGCTTCGCCGCCTCGGCATCGATGAACAGCTTCTGCGTGCGCGAATTGGACACACTCGTGATCTGCGCATTCGGATAATGTTCCGCCATCCACAGTGACAGCGAGCCCCAGCCGCAGCCGAGTTCGAGAATGCGCTGCCCATCCTGCAACTCGGCACGCTCACAGGTCAGCTTCAGCATCGCCGCTTCGGATTCATCGAAGGTCGTGTTTTCGTTCGGCCAAAAGCCGGAGCTGTACTTCAGGTGCTTGCCGAGGACGAGCTGATAGAACCGCGTGGGCACCTCATAGTGCTGCTCGTTGGCCTCATCCGTTGCGATGGCCACAGGCATCTGCTTGAGATCCTGCACATAGCGCATCAAGGCCGCGCGCTGGGCTTCGGCAGTGGGCTGCTTGTTCTCCCGCAGCGTCTCGGCCAGCCGCTGGCGGATGCCGATCCGGATCATGCTGTCAGGGAGGATGTTCTTGGCGAGGATGGCGTTGATGGTGCTCATGCGGTTTGGTGAGTTGTGCGATCTTGGATGGATGCTGGATTCAACTTTTTGGCGGCCACGGTACAAAGGCGCTCGTGGTGCGCTGATACTCGCGGTAGGCGTCCCCTTTGCTCTTCACCGCGCATTCCTCCGTGAGCGGGATGCCAGTGACACGCAGCAGGAAATAAAGGATCAGCAAAGGCGCATACACGGTCGCCCAGCCCCACGGCGAACCGCAGGCAAACAGCCAGAAGCCCCACCACACCACCGACTCAAAGAAGTAGTTCGGATGCCTTGAGAAGCGCCAGAGACCGACCTGACAAACCTTCCCTTTGCTCGCAGGATCAGACTTGAAACTCTGCATCTGTGCATCGCTCATAGCCTCGCCACTAAGACCGATCAGCCATACCATGGCCCCGATCATTTCAACAAGACTCAACTGCGGCGCTGGATTCAAACACGCAAGCAGCACAGGCACCGCCAGCAGAACAATGAGCAAGGCCTGCGCCTGAAAGAAAAAGAAGAAGTTCTTCGCCAACCCATCTTTCCATTTCTCACGCAGTACGGTGTAGCGCACGTCCTCGTGAGGATGATGACCTTTGACTCGGAACAAGAGATATGTCCCAAGTCGCATGCTCCACAAAACCCCCATCGTCACCGCAATGATTTTTCGTTCCTTGAATCCGCCACCCAGCACCGCATAAAGCGGCGCAATCACAGCGAGCGCATAGGACCACATCACATCGACAAAGCTGAAATTATTCAGCTTCAAACTGAGCAGCCATGTGAGCGCAAAGAGCACAAACGCCACCAGTGTACCAGTGCCTGTCAGGAACCAAAATTCATGCGTCATGGCGTGCGAAGTTAAAGCGTTTGGCGAGTTTCTCGACGAGGGGTTTGCTGACGAAAAAGACCACTCCGACGAGCAGCGGTGCGAGCAGCAGCCACACCACCACTCCGTAAAGTCCGATCATGCCGTATTCACTCAGGAACTGCCCCGGGCTGGCAAAGAACCGCTCCATCATCATGGGAATCGAAAGCGGCACATGCTCAGCTCCAAAGAGTGACTCACCGGCGCGCATGAAAAGAAGGATGCTTGCCAGTTGGAGCGGATAGGTCAGTTCGCGAAACACTTGCAGCACCGGCTGATTCAGCTTCAAAACAATGCCCACCCCCAGAGCCAGCATGGTCGTGGTGCCCAGCAGCGGAAAGACCCCGGTCGTGACACCAAAGGCGATCGCCTGCGCGATTTTGGCAGGCGTCGTTCCCTGCGCGAGCTGCGCCACGACAGGTTTGACCACCCAGCGACGCCAAAGAGATTCACGCTGGATGGGTTCAGTCATGCCTTTCGAAGCAGAATGTCTTCCATGCGCGAACTCGTCGCCGCACGGAAAAGCAGGATGAGCATGTACACCGCCATCGCGATGTTGCCGAGCAGCAGAATGCCCAGCAGCCAGACGATGCGGCCGAACCACGAGCGCTCCCTATAGGCGACCCAGCAATAGAACGTGAGAAAGGCCCAGTAGGTGTCAAACAGCGTGGCGATGAACCATGGATGCCCGCCCACCGAACCCGGGATGGCCCATAGCGCACACTGCTGCGAAGCCCAGCTCGTGACGCCAAGCATGGACACCAGCACAATGACAAAGAAGATTCGAAGAAACCAGATCATGAAGTTCAGAAAGTGCGATGCAGCGCCGCGTTGTTTGGCCGGGTGTACACGGCCTGCACGACACTGATGTTCCGCGAGGCAAAGGCGGCTTCGCAGTATTGCAGGTAGTAGTTCCATTTGCGGATAAAGCGGTCATCAAAGCCGAGCGCCTTCACCTCCGTGAGTCTGGCGTTGAAGCGTTCAAACCACACACGCAGTGTTTTGGCATACGATGCGCCGAGATCTTCCAGACCATGCATGAAGAGCTCGCTGGTGCGGTTGATGGCTTCGTTGACACGCCCCACGCTGAGCAGCAACGAACCGGGAAAAATGTGCTTTTGAATCCAGTCCACCCCGTTGCGCAGGTCCTTGTGCTGGCAGTCCGCCACCGTGATCATCTGGAATGCCAGCAGCCCCTCGGGCTTCAGCACTTCAGCACACTTGGCGAAGTAGGTCTCCAGATATTTGTCACCCACGGCCTCCAGCATTTCGATGGAGGCGATCTTGTCGAACTGACCCGTGATGTGGCGATAATCCTGCAGGCGGATTTCCACTTGGTCAGCAAGCCCCTCACGCGCCACACGCTCGGTGGCATACTTGAGCTGTTCCTGCGAGATCGTCACGGCGGTGACTCGGCAGCCATGATGTTTCGCCGCATGGCAGGAAAAACCGCCCCAGCCGCAGCCGATTTCCAGCACATGATCTCCCGGCTTGATCTGCAGCTTCTGGCAGAGCGCCTCATATTTTGAATGCTGCGCGTCAGCCAGCGGCTGCCCAGGATGCTCAAAGCGCGCGGCTGAATACGTCATCGTCTCATCAAGCCAGAGCGAATAGAACTCATTCCCCAGATCGTAGTGCTCGGCGATGTTGCGCCGGCTGGTGCTCACACTGTTGGGCCGCAGCAGATGCTGCACGCGGTTGACGAAGTTCAGCAGGTTCACACAGGCCACCTTCCCAGAGGAACTGCGCGATCCTTGGGTCTTGGAGAGATTCAGAATAAACCACTCAATCACTGCCGCGATGTCGTCAGTCTCCCAGTCACCATCGACGTAGGCCTCACCAAAACCAACATTCCCAAACAAGGCGCAGCGCTTGAAAAAATCACGGCTGCGAATGCGCATCTCCGCGGTGACCGGAGCGCCATGCTCGCCCAGCACATGGGCCCTCCCGTCGGGGTGCACCATCCTGAGTCCCCCATGAACAAAGGGTTTGAGCGAAAGCATGAAAAGCCGCTCATAGAATCCAGGCTTCGCCGCCGCAGATGTAGAGACGGGGATGTCGGTGTCGTAGATGATGGTGTCGTTCATGGTTTGTAGGGTGAGATGGATTCGTGGGGCCGCAGGACTCCGAGCTGCAGCCCGGCATTGGCCGATTTGCGATGCCAGGGGATGCGCTTCAGCCACAGCCGCAGCGCATGCCAGTGGATGAGGAAAATGACGCGCAGCGTGAGCAGCGGATACTTCACCGCGCACAGCAGCAGCGCGGCATCTGTCAGCGGCCGCTTCTTCCCTGTAAGCGAGGTCAGCAGCATGCGGTCATCCTCCTTCCGGTCGTCGATGTGAATCTCCAGTTTCTCGCCCGGCACTTGCAGTTTGAAATCGAAGCTCAGATCGAGCGCGAAGAAAGGCGACACATAAAAATTCTTTGGCGTGATGAGGCGGAAGCGCTCAGAACGGTCGCACTCCTTCAAGAGATAGGGCTTCTGCTCATGAAAAGTGTTGGTCACCTCCGCCACGGCGCACACCGGTTCTCCGGCAGCGTCAAAGGCGTAGTAGAAGCATACAGGATTGAATATGTATCCCAGCACCCGTGGAAAAGTCAGCAGGCGGATGCTGGCGATGCGCGTGGTGTCCACCTCGTTCTCCGCCAGATACTTCAGGATATTCGCCTTCACATCACCGGCACCGAGATCAAGATGATCCCGGTCATAAAATGAGAACAGATTGAACCGGTTGCGGCTAAACCAGCGCATCTTCGAAGAAAAATGGTCAATGGCATCGAGATCAAGCCACAAGTAGAAGACGTTGTAGTTGAACCGATGCACCTTCGGCTGCAGCCGGTGGTGCATCACCGCACATTCATAAAGGGCGAATTCAGTCTTCATCACCAGGGCTCCTTTCCGAGAAGATCACGGCACAACGCCACCGCCGACCCAAAGGCGTCCTCATGGAACCCATGACGAAAGTAACTGCCGCAGATATAAGTGCTCTGGTCAGGAGAAAGCCGGTTGAGGTCAGGCAGTCTCTTTTGCGCATCAATCGCAGCCAGGTCGAAGAGCGGGTGTTCGTAGTTAATTCGCTTCAGCACCTTGTCCGGGGCGATTTCCTCCGCAGCGTTGATCGCCACGAAATAGTTCGTCTTGTCCGACACACCCTGCAGGCTGTTCATCCAATAATGGGTGCTCGGCTCGATGCCGCCGCCAGCCGTTGGCTTGATGCGGTAGTTCCACGAGGCCCAGCACTTTTTCGATTTGGGCATGAAGCTCTCATCCGTGTGCAGCGTGGCGATGTTGGGCTGGTATTTGAAACAGCCGAGCAGCTCGTTTTCCAAATCGGTCGGCTTCGCCAGCATTCGCAGCGTTTGGTCCGCATGACTCGCAAAGACGACCTTGTCGAAAACCTCAGCCTCACCATCACGAGGAAACACCTTCACACCAGCCGCGTCTCTTTCGACGCTCACGACAGGCGCACCCAGCCGGATACGGTCCTTGAATGGCGCGGTCAGCTTCTTCACATACGATCGCGCCCCATCCGTCACCGTCCGCCAGGGATGCTGCGTGTTCAGCCCGAGGAATCCATGATTGTGCCAGAAGTGAATCAGCGTGAGCGCAGGAAACTCCAGCATCAGCTCCGGCGGCGTGGACCACACGGCGGATCCCATGGGGATGATGTAGAGATTGAGGAAATCGCTGCCGTAACCCCTCGCCTCCACGTATTCGCGCAGGGTCATGCGGGCAAATCGCGCCTCCTTAAGCGCCTCGACCGCCTCGGCATTAAAGCGATTGATCTGCAGAATGAATTTCCAAAATCGCGGACTGATCAAATTGCGGCGCTGTCCAAACAGATGATTCAACGAGGTGCCGTTGTATTCAATGCCGCTTTGCAGATGCGACACACTGAAGGACATCGAAGTCGGCTTCGTCGCCACGTCGAGTTCCTTGAACAAACGGCTCAGCAGCGGATACGTCACGTAGTTGAACACCATGAATCCGGTGTCCACCGGCAGCTCACGGCCCGCCTCATTCACCGTCACAGTATTGGTGTGCCCACCTGCATAGTCGTTCTGCTCAAAGATCGTCAGATCAAAATGCGGATGCAGAAAGTGTGCGCAGCCCAGCCCGGCAACACCCGTTCCAATGATGGCAAGACGCGGAGGTTTCATGCGCCAGGATTTTGGGCTGATTGTTTGAGCTGCGCCGCCTCACGATACACGCTGGGCGGCACCGCCTTCAGGTCCCAAATCAGGCCCAGCCATGAAAGCATCTTGAGCAGGTAGTAGGACACATCAATCTCCCACCAGAAGAAGCCCTGCCGCGCAGAGCCCGCATAGCGGTGGTGATTGTTGTGCCAGCCTTCTCCCAGAGTCAGCAGCGCCAGCAGCAGGCTGTTGCGGCTGTCGTCATCAGTCTTGAATCGCTTGGAGCCGAACACATGGGCAAGTGAGTTGATGAAAAACGTCGCGTGCAGCAGAATCACCGTGCTGATAAAAAAGCCCCACACAAACATCTGCGCACCATTGGTCCCGAGTCCGGGCGCATAGCGTTCCAGCAGCCAGCCCGTGAACCAAAGGAAGGCACCGTAGAGCAGCGGCACGATTTGATCATGCCGGTTGAGAAACACCAGTTCGGGGAACTGCTCCAGATCCCGAATGCGGCTGTAGTCCGTGGGGAAATTTTTGGGACTGGTCAGCCAGCCGATGTGCGACCAGATAAAGCCACGCATACGGGGCGAATGCGCATCCGGCACTTCATCAGAATGCTGGTGATGATGACGGTGCACCGAGGCCCACCACAATGCCCCGCGCTGGCAGGAGGTATTGCCCAGCACTGCAAAGAGGAACTGCATCCCGCGTGACGTGCGGTAGCTCCGATGTGAAAAATAGCGGTGATAAAAGGCCGTGATGGCAAACATCCGCACCGCATAGAGCAGCAGCGCCGCCACCAGCGCCGCCCAGCTAAAGCCTACCCAAAGCACAGAAAGGCACCCCAAATGCAGCACGATGAATGGCAGGCAGCGCCGCCAGTCGATCCCGTCCGTCAGCTTGTCGTCCCCCTCCCAGCCCGGCGGACGGTAGTCTGAGTCAAACCACTGCCGCATCATCACGGCTATCTGCCAGAGGAGGTTCCGTTTTTGTGGTTTATTCGCAGGGATTTCACGTTTCACGCCTCCTATTGCGTCTGCCCCATTCTTCTGGATTCAAAAAATATCAAAGAACAGTAAACGGCGTGTGCTGCAGCACCTGAAACGTGATCAGAGCACGATGCCGCGCACACGTTCCGCGCAGCGCTCCGGCCGCATGCTGTTGATGTAGGTGCCGCTGCCGAGTTCGAAGCCCGCAAGCTGGGAGATGCGTGAGACGATGGAAATGTACCAGTGGAAACACCCGGACACCTCACCCACCGGTGCGGAACGAATGGTGATGTTGTAGTCCGGCGCATTTGCGGCCGCCTTCAGCCGCCGCAGCAGGCGGCTCAGCATGCCCGCCAGTTCTTCGATGTCACCATCGCTGATCTCATCAAAGGCCGCCTCATGCTTGCGCGGAAAAAGCCACGTGTGGTAGGGCGAAAGCGCAGCATAGGGCATGAAGGCCACGAAGGCCTCTCCTGCCTCAATGATGCGCTCTTCCGCCAGCAGTTCCTCGTGCAGCACCGTGCAGTACAAACAACCGCCCTCCAGTTCGTGAAAACGACGCGCCTCCTGCAGACGCATGCACACCTGGGAGGACAGCACCGGCGCCGCCGTGATCTGGGAATGCGAATGCTCCAGGGAGCTGCCCGCGCGCTGCCCCTGGTTTTTGAAAATAACGATGCTCTCCACCAGCGGGTGTCCACGCAGCACCTGATAACGCTCCCGGTACATTTGCAGCACCAGCACCAGATGTGCGGGGTCCATCTCACCAAGGTCCAGATCATGCCTCGGATGCTCCACCACCACTTCATGCACACCCGCAGCGGACATGGAGCGAAACGTGCCGTACTTCATGCGCTGCATTTCAGTCGTCGCATCAAAAACGGAATACTTGTTGGGAATCACCCGCACCAGCCAGGAGCCGTCCGGCGCACTCATGCACGCGATTTCCGCCGGAGTCTGCGCTTCATTGCCCGTGCAAAAAGGGCAGTCATCCCGATGCTTGGCCCGCGCCGGATGCACCGCGTCCTTTCGGTGAAAATCATCCGGCCTGAACGCCCGGTCCGGAGCCATGACGACCCAGTCGAGTGTGATGGGATTGAAACGCATTTCAGACATGGTAGGGGTCGGGTTGCGAAGAACCTAACGATGCGTTCGGGACAGATACAGTACAAAAATGCTCACCTTTTTTCTCGCTCCGCTTTGCAGGTTGTGTTGTATCGGATTCGCCACGGTCAGAAATATTTCCTGCACTCGATGATCCTTTTCCTAGCCCAATCTCGCATGAAGGGGTGATATATGAACGATTCCATGACGACACCGCCGCCCAACCGCGCTGACACCCTCCTGAGTGCCGTTCTGGATCTTCTCCCGCAAGATCGCGAAGCGTACCTCGTGGCGGCCTGCGGCGAGAATGCGGCGCTGCTGGCCGAAGTGCACGCACTCCTGGCTGCGCATGCTGCGATCTCGGCAGAAACACTTGCTGCATCATCCGACGACATGGCGACTATCCGTGTCACCCAGCCAGCGAATTCGGTGCCACCGGATGAGCAGCAAACACTCATCGTCGCCAGACCTTCCGCCTCCTCCAAGCGAGCTGTGCCGGAGGCTCCGACCATCACCAGCGCCAATCCCACCGCCACCGTCCCCTTCATCTTTGGTCGTCGCATCGCCCAGGGCGGCATGGGCGCGATTCTGGAAGCAAGCGACTGCAAGCTCGGCCGCACCATCGCAGTGAAGATCATGCTGTCTGAAGCCCAATGCAGCGAGGAACAGAAGCAGCGTTTCATTCAGGAGGCGGCCGTGCTGGCACGGCTGGCGCATCCCAACATTGTGCCGGTCTATGATCTTGGGCTCGATGCAGAGGGCGAACTGTTCTACACGATGAAACTCGTCAAGGGCCGCACCCTTCAACACATCATCGATGCCCTGCGCCACGAGCATCCCGAGGACCTGCGCGAGTTCACCCTCGACCGCCTGCTCACCATCTTCCGCAAGGTCTGCGACGCTCTCGCCTTTGCCCACGCGCAGAACATCATCCACCGCGACCTCAAGCCCGAGAACATCATGGTCGGCGAGTTCGGTGAAGTCCTCGTCATGGACTGGGGCATCGCGAAGATCCTCGATGGGAGCGCGGACACTCCTGTCCGCTCTGTTCCGGACCCCATCAGCGAACAAAAGCCTCTCCGCTCCTCTACCATGCCCCCCACAGCCACCATGGACGGCGCCGTCATGGGCACGCCGAACTACATGAGCCCCGAGCAGGCCATGGGCAAAGTGAACGAAATGGACGCCCGCTCGGACATCTTCTCCCTCGGCGGCATTCTCTACGCCATCCTCACCCTGCGCCCTCCCGTGGAAGGCAAGGACGTGTGGGAGGTGCTGCAAAAAGTCAGCAGCGCGAACATCACTGTGCCGACCACGTTTGGCGCGACGACGGGCAAAGGCAAAGCACACGCGAAAGGCGCAGTTCTCGAAGCCAGCAAGATCAAGCCGCTTCCGCATCTCCCAGGCGGCCAGGTGCCCAATGCACTTTCCGCCGTGGCCATGAAGGCGCTCACGCTGGACAAGACCAAGCGCTATCAAACCATCGCCGCCTTCAGCGCGGACATTGAAAAGTATCAGGGCGGCTTTGCCACCACTGCTGAGAATGCGAGCGCGTTGACGCAGGTAAAACTTCTCATCAAGCGCAACAAAGGCGTCTTCACCACCGCCGCCGCCGCGTGGCTACTGATCACGGCCCTAGGCGTGTGGTTCGTGTTCAATCTGCGGGTGAAGGAGCAGCGCGCCCTCGCGGGGGAAGCCTCCGCCATCGCCGCCGAGGCCGAAGCCGTGGCCAAGGGCGAGGCCGCGCGCCAGTCGTCGATGAAAGCGAATCTCGCCCTGGCCGAGGCGGCGCGGCGCGAGGGCAATGGCCCGGAGATGCAGGCTGCGCTCGGCGAAGTACCCGAGGACTTGCGCGACTCCACCTGGCACTACCTGCTCGATCAGTCCGACAGCTCCATCGCCCGCATCCGCACCACCGACACGATTTACAGCGTGGCGGCAGATCCCCGGCGGCCTAGCGTCTTCGCCATCGGCAGCAAGGGCAAAGTCACCCTCATGGATGTGCGCACCGGTGCCAGCTTGCTAGAGTTTAAGATCGTTTCTCCACCGAAGTCCGAGGGAGCGATCAAGCTCGCCTTTTCGCCGGACGGGGAGCGCATTGCCGTGGGATTTCACGATGGTGAAGGCCGCATCGTGATCCACAGCGCGCGGGATGGGAAAAAGCTGCAGGAGTGGGCAGCGCCCATCACGTATCGGTTGGAGTTCAGCCCCGATGGCAAACTGCTCCTCCAAGTGGAGAGAACCTCGAAATTCTTTACCGTCTGGGACGCGGCCACCGGCCAACCCCGCTGGAAGCATGGGCAGGAGGGAAAGCTGGCTCTGGGAACCTTCACCCCGGACAGCCAGCAGGTGGTGACTTACGGCACCAAGGATAACGTCCGCCTCCTGAACGCGCAGGATGGCACACTGGTGCGCACCCTTGGCAATGCTGCTTCGCATAACATCGCCGTCCGCCCCGACGGCAAGATGATTGTGGCCGGCAACGGTGGTGGTGGGATCAAGGGCGTGTTCCTTCAGGATGGGAAGGTCGCATTCGAGTTCCGGGCGCATAATTACGTCATTGAACGTTTCATCTTCACGCCCGACAGCGCGCGCTTCGCGACGTGACCTTGCTGCCCGATGGACGGCAGGCCCTCCAGCTCTGGGATGCTAACACGGGCGCTCCTTTGCAGTCCCTGCTGGGCGCCAGTGGCAGCTTCAGAGACGCGGGCATGCATCCGCTCTCCGGCGAGCTGCTCGTGGCGGGCCCCATCTCCCGCGTTTGGGACCTCACCGGCACGCCTGAGAAGTGGATATTGAACGGCGGCGCATCCAGCATCGCCTTCTGGGGGTCGGATGATGTGGTCTTTGCTGCGGCTCCGGACCAGAAGGCTGCGCTGCAAAAGCTGCGGGCCGGCACCCCGGAACTGCTCTGGAATTCGCCCAGCAGCAGGTATAGCCGGCCCAGCGTGAGCGCAGATGGGCGCTTCGCCGCCATCGGTTACATTGGTAATGAATCCCAAGACCTCTTTCTGCTGCGCAACCCTGGCGCGCATACCGAGCAGACGGCGGTCTTCAAACCAACCGGCGGACTCTCACTGCTGCGCCTCAGCCCCACGGGCGACCATCTGGCAGCCATTACCGGAACCTACCATAATATCGTGGCTTTGTATGATCCTGCTACAGGACGGGAACCGATCAAGCTGAAGACCAACGACATGAGAATCTTCAGGGATCTCGGCTGGCTCTGTGGCGGCAAGCAGCTCGTGGGCTTGGTCACGGCCAAGGCGGATCGCGGCAATCCCGGCTCCGAGGAATGGATCGTCCTTTGGGATGCCGCCACCGGAAAGGTCGTGCGGACGGCGACCAACCGCACCGTGATGGAGGTACTCGCCGTCGCGCGGGATGGCATCAGCTTCGCCGAAGCCGGGGCGGACAAAAGCGTGCGCATCCGCGATGCCGCGACGCTGGCCGTGCAGCAGGAATTCCGCGCGCACGATGGCCCCATCACTGCGCTGGCGTGGCATCCCACAAAGCCCATCATGGCCACCGCCTCCGCCGACCTGAGCGTGAAGATCTGGAACCTCGAGACCGGCCAGCGGCTGGAGGAATTGAGCGGCATGGTGGCCCCACCGACCGAACTTGCCTTCAGCCCCAGCGGCCAGCGCCTCGGCTGCGCGGGCAATGGCCCCACCCGCATCTGGGAGCCGCGGTCGCTCAACGACCAGTCCGCCGCAGAGAAACCCGCCGACGGCTGGGAAGACCTCCTCGCCCCACTCAGCCGCGCCGCCATCCTGCAGACCGGCAACGGCTGGCGTCTGGAAAACGGCGCTCTCTTCAGCCCGGAAAAGAGCTATGCGACCCTGCCACTGCCCGGCAACTTGAACGGGACGAGCTATCGAGTGCGCGTGAAGTTGCGGCAACTCACTGCCCAGCAGGGTTTCACTATCCAGCTTCCGGTCGCTGACCGCATGGTAGGCTTTGATCTGGATGGGTTTGGTGGAAAATACACCGGGCTGAACAAAGTGAATAGCAAGACGGGCAAAGACCTGCCCGGAGTCGTGGAGGGCAAACAGGTTAAAGACTCCGAGCAGCACGACTTGGAAGTGACCGTCCGGCCTGACGGCGGCAACGCCACCATTAGCACCACCCTCGACGACCAGCCGCTCTACGAGTGGATAGGACCCGTCGCCGACCTCTGCCAGGATAAAAATTGGAAAACCCCATCCGGCACCCTCGCCCTCGGAACCGTCAACGCCAACTGGGTGGTGTATGAGGTGAAGATGAAGCGGCTGGAAGCGGCAAAGTAAGCACTCCACCTCGACGACCTGCGCTCGTAGGGATATGCCGGACTGTGCCAGCTCATGCGAGGACCTGACTTTATCGCGCCATTCAAGCCGCATGAAAAAGCCGCGCAGGTTTCCCTGCGCGGCTGTGAGATGGTTCGCTGCTCGCGACGAATTACTTCGCGGCCTTCTTGAGCGCTTCAGCCTTGTTGGTGAGCTCCCAGGTGAGGTCCTGGTCGTCGATCTTGCCGAAGTGACCGTAGTTGGTGGTCTTCGAATAGATCGGGCGCAGGAGGTTGAGCTGCTTGACGATGTCGGCAGGCTTGAAGGAGAAGACCTTCAAAACGGCCTCGAGGATCTTCTCGTCACTGATGGTGCCGGTGCCGAAGGTGTCGACATGCACGCTCACTGGCTCTGGATGACCGATGGCGTAGGCGAACTGGACTTCGCACTTGGAGGCGAGGCCGGAGGCCACGACGTTCTTGGCAACCCAGCGGCCCATGTAGGCGGCGCTGCGGTCCACTTTGGACGGATCTTTGCCGGAGAAGGCACCACCGCCGTGGCGGCCCATGCCGCCGTAGCTGTCCACGATGATCTTGCGTCCGGTCAGGCCGCTGTCGCCCTGAGGACCACCGACGACGAACTTGCCGGTCGGATTGATGAGATACTCGGTGTCCTTGGTGAGCATGTCCTTCGGCAGCACCTTCTTGATGACCTGCTCGATGCAGAACTTCTCGATCTCAGCATGGCTCACGTCCGCAGCGTGCTGCGTGGAGATGACGACGTTCACGATGCGGGTAGGCTTGCCATCGACGTATTCGACGGAAACCTGGCTCTTCGCGTCAGGACGCAGCCACTTGGCCAGCTTGCCAGCCTTGCGGATGCGTGTCAGCTCACGGCCAAGGCGGTGAGCATACATGATCGGCGCAGGCATCAGTTCCGGCGTGTCGTCACAGGCGAAACCAAACATGATGCCCTGGTCGCCAGCGCCCTGTTCAGCAGTCTTCTTGCCATCCGCTTCTGCGGCGTCCACACCTTGCGCGATGTCCGGGCTCTGGATGGTGAGGTAGTTGTTGATGAAAAGTTTGTCGGCGTGGAACACGTCGTCGTCATTGGTGTAACCAATGCCGCGCACAGCGTCACGGATGACTTTGCCAACGTTGATGACTTCATCAATGGGCTTGGTGGTGCCAAGCTTCTTGTTCTGAAGCTTCGGAATGGTGATTTCACCACCGACGACGACGACATTGCTCTTCGCAAAGGTCTCGCAGGCGACGCGGCTCTTCGGGTCGATCGCAAGGCAGGCGTCGAGGATGGCGTCAGAAATGGTATCGCAAACTTTGTCAGGATGGCCTTCGCCGACGGACTCGGACGAGAAGATGTAGCTACGGGACATGATGGTGGTCGTATGGGTTATATGGACGAATCATGATTTGATGATGCGTCTTGTGGAGGCCGGGAGAGTATTCCCCAAAACGGGGGCGTCAATGTGGATTTCACGCCCTCGCGGGGGGGGATCTGGATAGGAGCAGGGGGATTGTACCAGATAAGGCCGCCCCCTGCCCCCGTTTAGCTCGCATGCGATTCTTTATTCTCCTGGCACTCCTGGCGGCACTACTTGGCCCTGCCGCCGCCGAACGACCCAACGTCCTCTGCATTGTGGTCGATGACATGGGCTGGGGCGATGTCTACTGCTTTGGCGGGCAGGTGCCGACACCCAACATGGACCGCCTGGCCAAGGAAGGAATGCAGTTCCGGCAGTTCCACGTGGCCTCCCCTATCTGCTCCGCATCCCGCTGTGCCCTGATCACTGGGCAGTTTCCAGCGCGGTGGCGGATCACCAGCTATCTGCTAACCAAGGCGGGCAATCGCGAATGCGAGCAGGCAGATTTCCTCGATCCGCAGGCGCCCTCTCTGCCTCGCGCCTTCCATGAAGCAGGCTACGCAACCGCGCACATCGGCAAATGGCATCTCGGGGGCGGTCGTGATGTGACGGACGCGCCCAAGTTCTCCGCCTATGGCTATGATCTCGGTCTGGGCACCTATGAAAGCCCGGAACCTGCGGCTGAACTCGGTTTGAAAACCGTGCCTTGGGAAACCAAGCGTGAACCCCAGCAGGTGTCCCGCCACGAACGCACGCGCTGGATGGTGGATGAAACGCTGAAGTTCATGCAGCAGCACTCAACCCAGCCACGCTTCGTGAACCTCTGGCTCGATGACCTTCACACGCCCTACCGCCCCAGCGAAGACAAGGATGACCGCGCCCTCCCGGCAAAATACCGTGATGTGCTCGTCGAAACAGATCGCCAGATCGGTCGTCTCATCGACGCACTGCCACCCAACACCCTCATCCTCCTCTGCGGCGACAACGGCCCCGAGCCCACGCTGGAACACTCCCGCACTCATGGACTGCGCGGCATGAAATGGAGTCTTTATGAGGGCGGCATCCGCACACCGCTCATCGTCCGCTGGCCCGGCAAAGTACCTGCAGGTGCAGTGAATGACTCCACTGTCTTCTGCAGCATCGATTTCATGCCCACCCTCTGCGCCCTGGCACAGGTCAAAGCTCCCGCAGCCGATCAAGATGGCGAAGACATGAGCGCCGCCCTGCGCGGCGAAAAAAGACTGCGCCACAAGCCCCTTCTCTGGGAATACGGCCGCAAACCCGGCCAGGCAGGCAAAGTCAAAAACGGCTTTCCTTACCCCAAAGAACCGGATTCCAAGTCTTCCAACGTCGCCATCCGCGACGGCGACTGGAAGCTTCTCGTCAACGCAGACGGCACCCGGACCGAGCTCTATCGCCTCGACCGCGACACCAATGAAACCACCAACCTCGCCGAGATAGAAAAAGACACCGCCGAGCGCCTGAAAAAGGCCGCTTTGGACTGGCGGAAAGGACTGCCCTAATGGCGGCCGAACCCAAGATCCGGTGGTTTTTTGCGTGCTGTTGATAGCCCCAGCCCATTATGATCCCGGCCATGAAGATTCACCATCTCATCCTCATCTTGGGAGCTTGCCTGCCAGCCATCGCGCCCGCTCAGCTCCCCGATGAGGCACTGCAATGTTTCAAGTGGTTCTCCACCCTCGGCTACCCCGATGTCAAAGACGCCAAGTGGGCGGAAATATGGACCGGCAGCTGGTCTTCCGGCGGCGGGCAGGACACACCAAAGGCCAGCACCGTCATGGGTTTCGTCACGAAGGAAACCGCTTCAGAGTTCACCGTTTCGAGACTGGACCTCATCCCCGAAACGCTGAGCAAGTCAATGCAAGAGACTCCGGCCCATGAGAGTGTGAAGTTTGAAGAGCGCCCGTTTTCGAAAATGATCGATCAGCATCTTGAGGCGCTTCGCCATCCCCCCAAGGACGCCTTTCCTCGCTTCAGGGCCACCCTGGGTCAAAGAGCGGAAGTTTTCATCCTCTCCTATGTCTGCTGGCAAAGAGGCCAGCTTGATCTGGCAGCTCAGCTTTACGAAGAGGCCCGGAGACTGCCATTCCGAGATTATAGGATCAAAAATCGAGAAGTAACGATGCAGGAAAGCCTCGAGATAATGCTTGGCCATACTGCCATGTGGGATGCGGTGCTGCGTTGCGGCGGCGGCCGGCTGGGCTGGGACGACTGGGCGGGTTCGGGAAAACTGGAGCCGCGCACCGCGTTACTGGAGGCCTTTCGCCGGATCGCGCGGCTTTTCCCCCGTAGTTTCGAGGCTGCAGAAGTTGGACAGTATGCCGCCATGCTGGAGCGCATGGTCAAAGAGGATCAAAACCATCCCGTGCTCACGCAGGAACAGATCGACCAGTTGCCATTGGAAAAGCGCATTGCCGAACTGGTCTGGATGCTGCGTGATCAGAACGGCCATCAATGGGGCCAGCCAGGATGGTGTGACGTGTTTAGCACCAAAAAAAAGAGAGGAAGTAAATCACCCGCAGAGCAGCTTCTGGACATCGGCTACCCCGCTGCTCATGCACTCATTGAAGCGCTTACGGATGAGCGTTTTTCGCGCTCCGTGGGCTTTCATCGCGACTTCCATTTTTCTCACACCGTCCTGACGATCGGCGATTGCGCCCAGCAGATTCTCAATCACCTGACAGGCCAGAATTTCTATTCTCCCGCCTCGACCTCGGGCTACATGTCCAATGAGGAGAAGATGCTGGATGTGCAGAAGGCGGCTCGCAAGTGGTTGGAGGAATACCAAAAGAAAGGCAAGAAACAGATGCTAGTGGAGTCGATTACAGCAGGAAAGACATCACCCAATGCTCTCGTCCAGCAGCTGAAAGCAGAAGACCCGGAAGCCGTGGAGGATGCGGTTCTACGCGGAGCAGAGGCGGCATCAGACGCCTGGCTGCTGCGGCAGTTCATCAAGGAGCTCGGCTCCTTGAAAAGACCCGCGGCCACTCAAATGTTGCTCAAGATCATGAAGAAGAACGCACGACTGGAGGTGCGTCTTGAGGCAGCAGGGCAGTTGATGAACCAGAAACACCCGGAGGCGCTGCCTGCAATGGTGCATGAGTGGAACACTTTGCAGACTGCTGAGCATCATAACCACGATGACGGTTTTGAAACGCTGGTGGAAATGCACATCGCCAGTGGTGATGTGCAGGCTATGCGCCAGATCGTCGGCAAGTGGGACCGCCTTCGGGCGGGAGAGCGGCTGAACATCGCGCAAAAAATGGGCGAATGGATGAAGGAGGGTATCGAATTGCATCCTTTTTCCTCGGTCAAAGCGCGCCCTCTCACTCAGGAGGCCAAAGACACGGGCATCGGGCTGCTTGTGCATGCGCTCGAAGACCGCGAGACTCTAGACGGAATGACCGGAGGCTTGGGAGAATTCTGTTTCAGCAGCCCCCGTATCTGCGACTTCGCGTTATGGGCGTTGCATGAGATCGATGCCAAAAAGTTCGCCTTCACTCCGGTGGCAGGCCGTCGGCAACGCGATGCGGAGCGGATCGCCGCCGCAAATGTGTTGGGGCAGCAGTTCCGGAAGCCCCTGCTGCCTCTGCCTCCTCCTCCCGGAGCGCCCTTGCCTGAAAAAGACGCTCTAAAAATCGTCTCGGTGCAAATCGAGCCGGACAAAGGCTTCGAGGGTACCTCTCTGATCAAGCGCGCTTTGGAACTTCGCGACAGCACGTTTGGACCCCGGACCATTTCCAGTCTCCTGCTAAGTTTTGCGAACGAACCAACCAGCGGCATGAGCGGTCTGCGCGTCGAAGCATTGCGCGAAAACGACCTCACCGGTGTCGAAATCCATCTGCGTGTTGAGCCAGGGGACTATCCCCAAAAGGAAAACGAAGGGTGGAACACCATGCACAATGGCCAAATTGGAAACCGGAATCTTTCGTCATCCGGTGGTTCGCGTTCACGCTCGACGGCTGGGAATGCCGACGTTTGGGAATCCTTCGAGGACGAAATTGCCGAAGGGTTGAAGTCACCACCCACGACCGGCTTCATTCTTGTCGCCAGCCTGAAGGCCTCCCGCTGATCTTTTGAACGTCGCACCTGCTCGCTGATCGTGCATCCGCCCTGCCCCGGAGCGGTCTCCCAGCGCCTTAAAAGAGCCGCTTTACACTGGCGAAGGGCCCTGCCGTGAAATTTCCCCTCGCCAGCCGAAAAAATGCCACTAGGATGCGCGCCCCCTTCCCCCAACCATGTCCGAACCGAAGAATATCCTCCGCCTGGGTCTGCCCAAAGGCAGCCTGCAGGAGCCAACGCTTGAATTATTCAAGCGCGCGGGGTTCAACATCGTCATCTCGTCCCGTTCCTACCGCCCCTCGGTGGATGACCCCGAGCTGGAGCTCCGTCTGCTCCGCGCCCAGGAGATCGGCCGCTATGTCGACCATGGCTTCCTGGACTGCGGCATAACCGGTCGCGACTGGATCGTGGAAAACGGTGCCGATGTCGAGGTCATCACCGACCTTCGCTACAGCAAGGCCACCTCCTGGCCCACCCGCTGGGTGCTCGTGGTGCCTGAAGACTCGTCCGTGAAGTCCGTCAAGGATCTGCAGGGCAAGCGCATCGCCACCGAAGCGGTCGAGATGACCAAGAAATACCTCGCCGCTCATGGCGTCGAGGCCGAAGTCGAATTTAGCTGGGGTGCCACGGAAGTGAAGGTGCCCGAAATGGTGGATGCCATCGTGGACATCACCGAAACCGGCTCGTCCCTGCGCGCGAACAAGCTGCGCATCGTGGACACGCTGATGGAAAGCTACCCCCAATTTGTCTCCAGCCGACCC
>CAILZI010000201.1 GCA_903838675.1 uncultured Verrucomicrobiota bacterium | reverse complement strand
TGAGGGCAAGAAGCGCGGCAAGACCAAGGCGGACTTCTTCAAGGCAGAACAGGCGGCATTGGAGCCGTTGCAGCCAGGGTTGTTCGATCACTTGATTGATTGAGCCTCCGCGATACCCGAGCTGTTTTCATCAAACATGCTCTTGCGCTTCCTTGACGAAATCATTCTCAAAGGCGCTGGCATAAGCGTTCAACTGTGAGGCATTGAGGTGTAGCCTTTGTCCAAGCTCTCTCCAATTCTGAACAACGATCATAATCTCATGCAGAATGCGGACAGCCTCGTCTGCCTTCAACCCAAAGCGAGGCGAAGCCTTGATTGCCAGTTCGATCGACGGCTCATTGCCATCCTCGGAGATACTGGTTTTGTTGATGCCTGCTCGTTCGATTTCCGGAACCGGGTTTACATCGTAAGCGGGCGACAGTGACCAGCGCCCCGAACGATGCATCAGAAAGCCGTGATTCCGAAGGTGATCGTCATAGTTGCTTGCGAGCAGTGAGAAGACCATGCGCCGCCATAGTTCTCGCAGGTCACCTGAGACATCGTCACCAAACTGGCGGATTGCATCCGCAAGCATGGTGTAGCTGCCCGCTTCGCCAATCGGCAAACCAAGGAGGCTGGAGGCGGAGATAAATGGGATGCGGCATCCTTGTTCTCGGTCAAATCGCTTGATCACTGCGACAGCATGGCCACCCATGGGCACAAGCTGATGATCGGCTGTCCGAATACCCGAAGCACGAGCCAAACTCAGGGCGAGAATTTCACCGGCTGCAATGTCACGCACGTCGTCGGGCTTTGGGAACTTCGCAATACCGAGGCTTCCGTCTGGCATAGCCACGGCTGACTTAGGCCGCGCGCCTCCAAGAGGTGAACCCTGTCCCAGCAGGAACCTCAGATCTTTTGCTGTTTCCGTTTCGCTGTGAATCGCCTCGGTGGCACGGAGCAGCGCTGGCAACTGGACGACAGGGGGTAGTTTCCCAGGTCCCTGTGCTAAAAAGGCCTCGCCATCACCCCTTCTGAATCGGAGTGCGCCTATGCGGGAATTGTCGTCCAAAGCTAAAACGTAATCGATCTCCTGAAAGGGGCGCTGTTCTAGAACCCCCTTACGTACCGCCCTCTCGATGAGAATTTTCCCCCAGCGATCCGGGCCGCAATCCTGAATGGCACCAAACAGGACGGGACTGTGCATCATACCGCGCTGCATCGGTATCGACGTAGGGTCGATGGCAAAGGTTGATTGTCCCGCCAGCCATTCGGCAGAATACTCGAAGGACACAGCCTGCCCTCGTCCCGCAGAGTAAAGGCGTCCGACCAACTGAGTCGTCCTCTCCCATTCGATGTGCACTTCAATGCTCATCTTTGGCGTGGCCTCCGAATTCGCTTGGGCAGACGTTGTTCATCGAGTTCAAGCGCGAGAGCGTCGCTTGAGGGGGCTGCCAAGTCGCCCAGTCGCTGGTGCAGTTGAAGTACAAAGGCAGCCGTTGCCAAAGTTCCCATTGAGACACTTGGATCCCCCTTCTCCAGGCGCCAAAGAGTGTCTTTGCTGACGAACAGACGCGCCGCCATGTCGGCAGTCGATATTCCCCGCTTGCGCCTGGCTAGGGCGAGATCACGCCCTAGCTTTCGAAGCGTGTGGATCACGGGCAATGGCTTTGAAGCGGTATTCATCCTTATATATCTGATATATCAGATATTAAGTCAATGATTATCAGGTATAGCAGTCTTAATTTGGATCAGTTTGTTAACTAAAATGACTGCCGTCGATCGCAATAACACGCGCTGATGGTCGCAACAAGTGCATGTCGGGGGTCGGCATACTCTCATACCTGGCGGCCCTTTCGTGCCCTCTATACGCATCCCATGCGCAACCAAGAGGCTGCTTTTGTGCATGCTGGTGAGTCGGTATTTTTGAGCCTGAAAAATGGTGATCAAATCGGTGCGACACACGCAGCCACGGTGACGAGGCCCCCAGGATGCCCGCATGGGCACTCCAAGCCATGAACACCACTACCACCGCCTCGTCCCCCATCACCAAACCGATGCTCGCCGATAAATGCGAGCGTCTTCATGCCCTCAGCTTCCCGCTGCTGGCCACGCCCAAACTCGACGGCATCCGCTGCCTCAAGATCAATGGCCGCGCCCTGACGCGCAGCTTCAAGCCGGTGTCCAACCGCTTCATCCGCGAGTGGATCGAATCCAACCTGCCTGATGGGTTGGATGGCGAACTGATCGTCAAAGGCACCACGTTCAATGAAACCGCCGGGCATGTGGGCCGCGAGAGCGGTGAGCCGGAATTCACCTTCGCCGTCTTCGACTATGTGAGCGATGGGCTGGATGTGCCCTATGCCTGCCGGATGCAGGAACTGGCGCGACTGCCTGATTACGAGCGCGTCGATAAAGTGCTGCCGGAAGAGATGCGCTCGCTGGACGAGCTCATGGCCTATGAGGAGCGCTGCGTGGCCGAGGGCTACGAAGGCGTCATGATCCGCACGCCGGGTTCCCCTTACAAGTGTGGCCGCTCCACGGAGCGCGAGGGCTACCTGCTCAAAATCAAACGCTTCGAGGACGCTGAGGCGGTGGTGGTGAGCACCTACGAGGGCATGAGCAATCAGAACGCGGCTGAGAAGGATGCGTTTGGCCGCACCAAGCGCAGCATGGCGCAGTCCGGCATGGTGGGTCGCGGCGAACTTGGCGGCTTTGTCGTCAAGCAGTTGGAG
>CAILZI010000200.1 GCA_903838675.1 uncultured Verrucomicrobiota bacterium | reverse complement strand
CGTCGTATCTCGTTCCATTGCTCCATATTCGTGAACATCCTTCTGGTTAAACCAGAGGTGCTGCACTTTTAAACCACCACGCCACCCGGCGCACCCGCCGCACTTTTTAACCGCGTTTTATAACTACCCTGCTCCGGAAAAAAGCGTTGCGGATCTTGTCCTCAAAGCCCGCCGCTGCCAAGGGGCGGATCAGAAGCGTCTCGCAAATTCGATTGGGGTGATCCACCAGCAGCTACGGCGATGGGAACATGGTTCCGAAATTCCAGATCAGAACGCCATGCATTGCCTTGCACGAATGGCCCGATTACCCGGCGCATGCCCTTGACCAAATCCCCTGCTCAGGATCGTTGTTGAGGTGCTGAAAAAAGCCCCTGTCATCTGAAGGGGCTATGTGCCAGATTCCTTTTTCAACATGGCCCATCTTTCCAGTTCCGTTGGTGTCACCCCACCTTCCCGATTCATCGCCTTCTTCGATGAATGCGGTGACCACTCGCTGACGAAGATCGACCCGGACTTCCCTCTTTTCGTGCTCGCTATGGTGGTGGTCGAGAGAGAGGCCTATCAGGACGAGATCTTACCAAAAATGAACGCCTTCAAGCTCCGCTATTGGAATCATGAGGGTATCAACCTCCACAGTCGTGATATTCGTTTGGCACAGGGGCCGTTTTCGATTTTACTCAATGCCCAAGTGCGCACAGGGTTCATGACCGAGATTTCGGAATTGATGGAAACCCTGCCATTCACTTTGTTTGTGACTGCCATCCGGAAATCGGCCCATGTTGACAGGCACGGTGTCGAAGCCACCAATCCATACGATCTGGCGCTGGAGTTTACCATGGAAAACCTGCTCCATTTTATGGAGTCTCATGGCGAAACCCACCTGCCAGTTGTGGCAGAAGCAAGAGGTCGCAATGAAGACAATTCTTTGGAGCAAGTATTTTACCGCGTCCTCTCGCGTGGAACCGAAAACGTTCCTGGCGAGCGATTCCGGCGACTTGACTGCCCGTTGGCCTTCCAGTCGAAAAAGAACAACATCGTTGGAGTACAACTTGCGGATCTCTGCGCCTATCCATGCGCCAGACACATTCTCAACCCATCCAAGCCAAATCGCGCTTTTGAGGTGGTAAAGAACCATTTTTATTCGTCCAATGCCGCAAATGGCTGGAAGGTTTTTCCGAGTCTGTAAAATCAAATGGGCGCTTCCGGCTTTCGCCAGAGAGCGCCCACCGACCGAGCATTCTCAGTCCTATTCATATCATATCTGCTTCAGCAGAAAGTGCAACCTCACAGTGCGACAAGCGCGAGACTAACCCGGACAAAAAGCTCAATCTCGCCAATGCTTGTTAATCAGACATCGCCAGCCTCCGTCAAGATTGAGTTGTTTCGATCTTTGTTTCGGGGCCGCACCGAGATCTACCCACGACGTTTTGAGAGCCGAAAGACCGGCAAGTCAGGATACCAGCCAGCCTGTGGCAACGAATGGGTGCGCGGTGTTTGTGAGAAACCACGCATCAAGTGCAGTGAGTGCCCCCACCAGCGATGGCTCCCCGTTACTGACGATGTGATTCGATGGCATCTATCAGGCATGGATGACCACGGCCAACCGTTTGTCATGGGTGTGTATCCTATGCTGCTCGATGAGAAGTGCTGGTTTTTGGCGGCAGATTTTGATGGGGAGAATTGGGCTGTGGATGCGAGAGCATTCCTGGAAACCTGCGGACGACTCAATGTTCCTGCGGTCTTGGAGCGTTCACGTTCAGGCAATGGTGGGCATGTTTGGATATTTTTCGCCGATGCGGTTCCGGCAGCGCTGGCGCGGAAGTTGGGAGCACATGTGTTGACCGAAGCGATGGGGAGCAGGCCGGAGTTGGGGTTTCGTTCGTATGATCGGTTTTTTCCGAATCAGGACACGCTCCCGAAGGGTGGCTTTGGCAATCTAATTGCTCTGCCATTGCAAAAGGCAGCTCGTGAGCATGGGAATAGCCTGTTCGTCGATGAGTCACTGGCCCCCTATACCGATCAATGGTCCTTTTTGAATGGAATTGAACGATTACCGCTATCGCGACTCAATCAATTGGTGCGCGGGGCAGAAGGATGCGGAAGAGTGATCAATGTACGCTTTGCCTTGCCCGAGGAGGAGGCTGACACGCAACCATGGATGCTAACGCCGTCCCGCCGCAGCGATCAGTTTCCAAAAGGAGACATGCCAGCAAAGCTTGAGCTGGTTTTGGCCGACCAAATCTATTTTCCAAAACAAGAACTGCCTCCGTCGTTGCGGAATGCGTTGCTCCGTCTCGCGGCGTTTCAGAACCCGGAGTTTTACAAAGCCCAGGCCATGCGCTTGCCGACCTATGACAAGCCGAGAATCATCGCATGCGCCGAAGAACACGGAGAGCACATAGGATTGCCGCGCGGATGCCTGGAAGAATCGCTCGCATTGTTGCAGGCTCTTACCATTGAAGTCAGCCTGCGCGACGAACGCTTCACGGGCCATTCAACGGATGTAAAATTCAACGGGAAGTTGCGGGAAGATCAGCAAAGAGCAGGCGATGCGCTGCTTCGTCACGACACAGGGGTGCTCTCGGCAACAACTGCATTCGGAAAGACTGTCATTGCGGCGTGGCTCATCGCTCAGCGGGGTAAGAACACACTGGTGTTGGTGCATCGCTCGCAGTTGCTAGAACAATGGGTGGAGCGACTCTCCCATTTCCTCGGACTGCCCTCAAAGGAGATCGGGCGCTGGGGAGGCGGAAAGAAGAAACTCACAGGCCGCATTGATGTGGCTTTGATGCAGAGCCTCGTTCGCAAGGGAGTGGTCAATGACCTCGTAGCCGATTATGGCCATGTGATCGTCGATGAATGCCATCATCTGTCCGCCCAGAGCTTTGAATTGATAGCTCGGCGGGCAAAAGCGAAGTTCGTCTTGGGACTCTCGGCCACCGTGACTCGAAAGGACGGCCATCATCCCATCATTTTCATGCAATGCGGTACGATCCGACACCGGGTAGATGCGCAACTACAGGCCGCTGAGCGGCCCTTTTCTCACGAGGTTCTTGTTCGACCAACGGGTTTTTTACCCCAGGGTGAGCCGGACGGTGATCAGCGAAAGGAGTTTCAGCGTCTGTGCGATGCGGTGGCGAAAAACGACACACGCAATCGCATCATCTGTGAGGAAGTCTCGCGGGTGGTCAAAGCAGGCCGCAATCCGCTTGTTCTGACGGAACGAACGGAGCACCTGGAAAAACTTGTCGCTGAGCTGCGACCCGAGATCCCGCATGTGATAGTGCTGCAAGGCGGCATGGGGAAAAAGGCTCTTCGAGCCGCTTTAGATCAGCTCAAGTCCATCCCTCCAGATGATGGACGTGTCGTGGTCGCGACCGGGAGATTTGTGGGTGAGGGGTTCGATGACCCGCGCCTGGATACTTTGTTTCTTACCATGCCAATCTCATGGCGTGGGACCATCGCCCAGTATGTCGGCCGCCTTCATCGCCTCTACGAAGGAAAACGCGTGGTTCAGGTCTATGGCTATGCCGAT
Source organism: uncultured Verrucomicrobiota bacterium (assembly GCA_903838675.1). Classification (GTDB taxonomy): domain Bacteria; phylum Verrucomicrobiota; class Verrucomicrobiia; order Verrucomicrobiales; family Verrucomicrobiaceae; genus Prosthecobacter. The sequence goes on along the minus strand of CAILZI010000200.1, from coordinate 4,114 downwards.
CTCGATGTCCCGATGCTGGCCCGCATGTTTGACCGCCGCTGTGCCGGCTACGAAGCCGTGGGCTACAGCATTTTGCTGCCAGCCAGCGCTCTGCCAGGCTGGCCTGTTGAGGTGTCACTGCCTGTCGATGCGCAATGGAAACAGGACTATGCCGCCAGTGTGCGACGCTTGATACGCGATGGCGTTGATCAGCCGCTTGCACAACTTTTTGTTCACGCTGCGCGTCCAGCTTCAACTGACGCACAAGGCATCGAAAGAGCCCGCAGCGCGAGCGAAGCGTTCTTCTACCGACGGCTGGAATCCATGGCCGCCACGAGAGGTTTGTTCAAACTCAACGCCTCACTACCTATCCCGTTTGACGACCGCAGCCAAATGGAAGTCAATTTTCTCTGTCTCGACACGCGTTTGGTGATCGAGATTGATGGCATGCAACATCTCTCCACCCCAGAATCATGGCGTCGAGATCGGAGAAAAGACGTGCTACTTCAATTCCACGGCTTTTTCATCCTGCGCTTCCTTGCCGACGATTTGAGCAAACGACTGGACGAGACTATCGACATGGTTCTTCGCTCGCTTGAGCATCTGCGCCGTGGCAGGAACATTTGATATACCCCTCCCAAGAGCACACCCGAAGGCACCAACAAAAAGGCAAAGGACAGACAGGACGGGAAACTCGTCGCAAATCACTGGAATTGAACGCGCTACTCCACTATTCGAAAAAGGTATCACCCTATTTTGCCATTTTGCTTTTTTGCGATCAAGGTGAGTCCAGAAGCGTTTAAAACGTTCATTCTCAGTAAGAAAGGTGTCATCCCCCTGCCCCAGACTCTTGGTCAACATCTCCGCAATCGAAGATTGGTGCTGGGGTTAAGGCAGGAGGATGTAGCTGCGCAGTTCGGCACCCTACGCGAGGTTTACGAGCGCTGGGAACGCGACAAACGGCAGCCTGTCGTGTCGGAGTGGCCCTCCATCCTTTCGTTCCTTGGCTACTACCCCGGTGCGGAAAACACTCCCGCAGATTGGGTATTGAAAGCGCGTCGAATTTTGGGTCTGAGCCAGTATGCCATTGGTCGCATGGTGAAGGCCATCGCCAAAGATGTCCGGGAATGGGAACATGGTGAGAGCGAGCCTCCCGCCTCCAAACAGGAGCGAATCAAGGCAATTGCAATGTCCCCACTTGTCGTTGCCAATGCAGTGTGATACTCCTCGAATCGTGTCGGACTCAGCACAGTCATTCATCACGGACAAGCCCCGCCTGATTGCCCTCGCGTTTGGGATCGGGACGGGATTGGTTGCCATGCTTTTCCACGGTTTGATCACCAGTGGTTTATTGGGCCTTCAGCCTGCAAACTGGCACCTTTTGACAGTGCTATTTCTAGCCCTGCTTGCAGGCTTTGGCACCGCCTGGGTTTCGCGTTCCCGCCTTCAGGGCGTCGCTGGAAGGCTCGGCATACGAACAGGATTGTATTGCGCATTGGCAGCAGGTGCCGCCTTGGATTTGATTGCGACTTTGAATGCCCTCGGTGCTCCTACGGCAGGATCGGAGGGCGTGCTTAAAACGCGCATGTGGCTCGTGCTGGCGGTGAGTTTGGCAGCCATTCTGCCAGCCGTTCTTTGCGGCTTTGTCGGCGGCCTGCTCGGAAGCCAGTTTAGGATGGCAAAGTCGCCAGAGGAACCCTCGTCGGATGATCTGAAGGCGATTCCCTGGATGCGATGGGCAACGTTGAGCGTGATGAGCGCATCTCTGCTGGGACTGCTTGCGCCATTGGTGTTCCTGGGGCGCTCTCCCAAAGTTGATCCGCCCGCAATCACGGTCTCGCACAATGTGCCGCCCCCCTTCCTGTACAGCCCCCCGCCAGACATCAAGTCGGCGAAGATCGGCGAAATCCAGCAGGACATCACCAAGGTGATCGAAGGCATCCAGGCAGATGCGCCATTGAGCTTGTCCGCAGATGGCCGTTTGCTGGCGTATTGTGACACGTCATCCGGCTCACCTGCCATAGTCGTTTACGATCTGAACCATTTCCAAAAGATCACCAGCATCCAAGTCCCTGCCTTTCCGCAGGACTCACTTTCATGGTCTCCAGATCAAAAATCCCTCGCCTGCACTATCTTAAATAACAGCAGCAGGCTCATCTGGATTCTGCGCATTGCGGAAGCCAGGGCCATCTCACTCCCCCGCCCTCCTGGGCGTGACACTCCGGGAGGTGAATTGTTTTGGTGGCAGGAACATGAGTTGGTCTTTTTCCCAACCGACGAAGCCCCTCTAGTCTTCGATCTTGAAAAGCTGCTGCTGAAGCCCATCGATGAATCGCCCTTTTTCACCAAGCTTGACGCCTCCGCAAAACTTCAGTGGCTTGAGGGGCCTCGAACCTCCCAGCCTTCACAAAAAGGCTGGAAGCTGGATGTGCGCACGGTCATCCGCTCCGTGACTCCGCCACCCCGCCTCAAGCCTGAAACAGACTGGGAACTGTTTGGTGACAGCATTTGTGCGATGTCGCATCCAGACCTGCCGGTGTCCTTTGGATTTGACTCCTTGGTGGTCAATGACGGCTCCAAACTGCTGTGTGCGGCTGACGGCTCCAAATTGATCCGTCTCGGGAATGGACAGGCGGAGGTCACCTTCATGAAAAAGGCGGCGGCACCGGCACTACACTTTGAAGTCAGCATGCCGCAGGCCTATGACGCAATCAAAGAAGCGGAATGGAAGCAGCATGTGTCGGATGGCGAACTTTGTGTGCTGGTCTGCGCTCCGCTCATCAATCCGCTGAATCATCAGTTGGTGGGGCCAGATTATCAGCAGGTTCGCGGCATCGCTCAGTTGGTAGAATGGAAGGGACGCAATGCGATTTTCGTGATGCAAACCTACAGCAGGCCCATCCAATCCACCGACATTGCCACGACACTCCATTCCTGGGCAGATGGCCACAAAACAATTTGGAAAGAAACTGCGATCAGCGATTGGTGGAAGTCGATCCAACCGCTAGCGCGTGCATTGCCTGAGAAGCTGGCAGACCTCTACATGCCAACACTCCTCGCTTTGAATGCCAATGCATCGCCTCTTGTCGTGGTCAAAGCACCGGAACGACATCGGCCCGCTCCCAAGACACAGGCTTCAGCAGCCGCCCTCATTCCATCACCCCTGTCCCAGAGCCCCTTTTCGATTCTGGGGTCAGGGGGAGCAGCAAACTCTGCACTTTCCCCACAAGGAACCCCATCAGTTTCGGCACCCTCGCCAGCTACACCCGTCTCTCCACATCCTCTCACCGAAGTCGAGGTGAAAGAGTTTATCTCCGCCCATCACACCAAAGCCTCTCAAGGCGACGTTGCCGGCATGGTCGCCGATTACGATCAAATCGTGGACTTCCTCGACAAAGGGAAAATCTCGAAAGATGTGATCTTGGCGGAGGAAACGGCACACCGTCAAAAGTGGATCAAAGGCAGTGAGAAAATTCTCGGCCAAGTGCTGGCATTCAGTGATGCCGGCTTATGGAGGGCCATCTACACCATTGAATTTTACAATGAAAATGCTGCTGGCGACTGGCATCGCGGACAGGCCGATCTCACTGTAACAATGGCCTCAAACATCGGCCGCCTGATGATCATCTCTCAGAAGGCCAAGGTTCATGATATGGTGGACAGCAAAACGATGGGTAAACCCTCTGCCGCAAATACGACGGGTCAGAGCAATGTGTCGATCACTGTCCCGAAACCTTGCTATGTCTGCGTTACAAAAGCGGGAGATTATGCCGGGCTCGAATTCATCGACCAGATCAGTTTCGTCAACGGCATCACCTGGCACCGCACTTACAGGGAGCTGTCCGGGAATGGCAAGGTGGTTAATACATGCCGGGCCATCTATGAGGGCAATGGTGGCGTGTCAGCGGATCGGCGATCATCCAGTATCTATGTTGGCTCACAGGGATGGGAGCGAAGCCTGGGGACGCCGGAGTTCGTGCGGGCTTGTGAAAAGAGCGCCGCTTCTCTGGTGGGAGTTCAGTTTCATTTTCAGTTCAATAGCGAGGGCATGGTGGAGGATCACGGGCTGGTTTTCCATCTTCATAAATAATGCCTGTTGGGTGGGGGAAAGCCTTCCCCTCGCGGCTACTGCGTG
>CAILZI010000199.1 GCA_903838675.1 uncultured Verrucomicrobiota bacterium | reverse complement strand
TTTCGTCATTCGTCATTTCCACACACTACCACAAACAACCACACAACACCATGCCTGACGACTACACCCCATCCACCCCCACCGCCTCTGAAGCGGGCGAGGTTTTCGCCAATCTTTCGGAAGCCGATGCCAGCGCGGTGCTGGACAGCCTCTCCGCCGGAGCGGAGGCTCCCACAACGGCCGACGCCGCAGACTCCGCACTACCCAGCACCCTGGAGCAGGCACTGGAAGAAGCGGACTTCACAAAGATGACGGACGCACAGGTGGCCGATTTTGAAAGCGGCGATCCCGAGCGCGTGGAGTCCGCACTGGCCGCACAGCTCGCACCACGCACCCCAGGAGATGAAAGCGCCAGCGCACCCGCACGCGTCTCCATCAAAGCACTGAAGCCCGAGGACCGTGCGCGCACGGTGCAGGCGCTGGATCTCATCCGCGCTGGCAAGACACCTGCAGACGCCTTTGCGGAAGTATTTGGCATCTCGCCCCAGGCGCAGGTACCTGAAACGCATGATTTGGCGCAGGTGACGGCGGCAGATTTTTACGGCACACCAGATGCCTCAGCGCAACTCGGCACGGCACCGCAAGTGACCGATCTGGAGCAGCACCTGGCCGCGCTGCAGCAGCAGTACCAAGAAGCCAAAGAAGCCTACGACCCCACCGCCACCGACATCCTCGAACAAATGACGGATGTGAAAATGGACCTGCGCGATGCACGGCGCGAGGCCAATGCCGTGGGTCAGCACTGGCAGGGCACGCAGGCGGAAAGCCATACGCGCGCGATGGATTCTTTCGCCGAACTCATCTCCGACCCAAGCTCCTCTTTTGTGCCTTACTGCGATGATGAATTACTGCTCGCAGAGGCCAAAAATGACCCAATCCTATTTCATCCTGACTGGCCTGAGAAGATCGGACGGCGGGTGATCGACAAGTTTTTCAACGGACACGCGGCGCAGAGCCCGACTCCCGCGAGAGGCGCGTCTCTGGTGCCGCCCGCGCCGCGTCATGCGCTGCGCCTCCCCGGTTCACCGGTTGGCCCCGGATTCTCTGCCGGCTCGCTGTCTCCCCAGACAGCCATGGCAGAAATCGACAGGCTGACACCTGAGCAGCAGGACGCCTTTATTCAGAGCCTCGACAAGCTGACCGCCGCCAAATCACGGCGTTAGCCTGGTAGTTGCGGCCTGTTATTGGTAGTTTATGCTACTTTTGCATCAAGTCCAAGAACACAACTCAACACAACAACATTCAAATCCATCTCTTGATTGAGACCCTACTATGAGCGCCTATCACGCTGAATCCATCGTATCCACACTCGCAGCCGCCGTCGCGGCTGATCCGTCCGTCGTCGCCAAGGTCTATTCCCAGCAGCTCCGCAAGGGTGCGCGCTCGGTGGATGACTTTTCGATGTTTGAGGGCGCGGAGGGCTCCGGAAAGCCCTTCATCGTTCGTAAAGACATCGCCGCCGCGCATGCGGGGGACGAGGTCAAATTCACCGTCATGAGCCAGCCGCGCGGCCCGGGTGCGCGTGGTGAGCAGCCGCTGCGCGGGAATGAGTCCAGCGTGGACTTCAAGACCTTCGGCTGTGTGGTGGACTTCTGGCGCGACGCCTTCAAGTTCACCAAGAAGCAGCTGAAGTTCATGGCAGGAGGCGGCGGGGTGAAGTCCGCCGTGCTGCTGGCCCTGCGCGAGAAGCTGGGGCGCCGCCGCATGAACGACATGAAGATGGCGCTGAAGCTGCAGGGCGTGGGCAACACCATCTACCCGAATGCGCGCAAGACGGCGGCCAGCCTGAATGCGCTGGACACGCTGACGCCATCGGGCATCACGAATGCGATCCCGCAGTGGCGCCGTCTGGGCGGCCGCAGCATCGTGGTGACGAGCAAGCATGGCTCTCCGGTGTACAAGCCGATGGTGTACATTCCTGATGCGGCGATCGCCAGCATCAAGAACTCGTCCAGCTATGAGCAGGCGGCTCTGCACGGCGGCGCGCGCAGCAATGAGGAAAACCCGCTCTTCTCCGGCAAGCTGCTGGACTGGAACGGCGTGGGCCTCTTTGAGCATGCGTCGGTGGATCCTGAGAACGACCAGTGCGCTGATCCGCTGGCCCCGCGTGCGATGCTCTCCACCGGATTCGGTGTGGACACCACCAGCCCCTCCACCAACTGCGTGCTGAAAAGCCACGCGACGGACACGAAGACGCCCTACATGGCGTGGATGGGCGGCTATGCGTATGAGTGGTATGAGGGCCAGTCCACCAGCACCACGACCACCGCTCCCGGCGGCGTGGCATGGACGACCTTCTATGGCAACATCACCTCCGCCACTTACTATGGCTGGGTGATCAATCCGGACGGCTCGGTGGGCCTGGTGAGCTGGCTGGGCTCTGCGAACAACGGGAACCAGATCACGGTGAACGCGATCTTGAACCCGGACAACACGAACGACGGCTCCGGCCTGGGCGTGTCCACGCTGGGGAACTTCATCGCCACCGGGGACACCTGGGGGCTGAACACCGCCGGCACCTCCTACACGCGTGCTGCGGGTGGCGCGGGCTCCACATCAAACTGCTCTCCGGATTTTGTCTGGACGTCTGAGTTTGATGCGGGTGCCTACATCATCCCGTGCAATGCGAACGGGGCGGTGGACATGTGCAGCCTCATCCTGGGGCAGGACACGGCCGTGCGCGCCTATGTGGGGGATGACCTCCTGGTGGGCGACAAGGACGACTACTCCTTTGTGGATGGCGGCGGCTATGAGACCATCTTTGGCCAGGCGCCCTGCATCCGCACGGACGGGAAGACGAGCGGCTACTCGCTGCTGCGCCACGCCGGCCAGCACCCTGGACTCGAGGTGCCGACTCTGAGCGCCTGATCCGCCACAGCGGCCCGCACGGTGTCTTGAAAGAGCGCCGTGCGGGCTAGCACTCCCTGATCTTTCTTCCGCTCTTCCTCCCTTGCCGCAAACGTGCAGGCCGAGGGAGGAGGAGTGGGAGAAGGTGCCAGAAAATACCACCCAGATAACACGAATTGCTTTTTTTAGAATTTTCCTCCTGCCTCCCTTGCGGGTGCGGCCAGCGGCCAGAGCCCCAGGGAGGAAACAGGAGGGAAATGAAACAGAACTCCAACGGGCAGGATTGCCCGCACTACTCCAGCCCTTTTCACTTTTTACACGCCATGAAGCCCAACACCACACCTTGTCCCTCTCTCACCACTGTCATCACCCTGCCGGGGCGCGTTGATTCTGCGCTGCTGGCAAAGCACCGCCGCGCGGATGAGCCGCTCATCGTGGTGAAGCTGGTGGGCGTGGGGAATTCCGCGCCGTATGATTTTCACGACAAGGGGACGCGCTCGTACATCTTCCGCTTTGAGTCTGCGCTGGAGGGGCACGTTTTGCGTGTGCCGCTGCACCTGTGGCAGGCGGGGAAGGGACGGCTGGCGCATGATCTCATGGAACAGCGCCGCCTTCCGCATGCGATGGTGGTGATGCTGGAAACACCTTCTTCTGCCAGGCCCGCGACGCTGACAAGCGACACCGAACAAATGGGCGCAACGGACACGAGCACAGACGCCCGAAACGTGGTTGGGCCGGGTGCTGAGCCGACCGTTGCGCCCACCTCGGAGGGGGGGAAGACGGTGGCTGAAGCATGCCGTAGCAAAGCCCAAACGAAAATTCCCCAAGGTAACTGCGAGACGTCCGGCGGCGCTCTCGGAGAGAGCGCCCTACCTGTGGCCAGCGATGCCGTGCAGACACTCGAATCGGAACAGCGCGAAGGTAGGGCGGCTTGTCCCCAAGCCGCCGCCGTCGAAGCCCCTGACATTCTTTCATCCTCGGGGCCTGTGGGGGCCTCGATCGTTCAAGGAGAAGCACCGGCGCTCAGCGCGGGCAGGCCGCTGCATGAACTGGCGTATGATCTGGTGGAGCAGCCGAAACGCCTGAAAGCCCTGGCGGCGCTGCTGGGCGAGGCGGAGGGTGCGCTGCGTGCGGCACTCGTGCATCCGGATGCGCAGATCGAGCTGGCGAATGCGGGATGGGTGAGGAGGAAGGCGTGAGTGATGTGTGACTGCCTGAGCCCGATGAACTGAACTTACTGAGGATATGTCCTATACGTCTTATACGACCAATCAAACGCTTCACGCGAAGCGCTCACTTGAGGGTGAAAGCGGAGCTGAAGGATCGAGGACGAGGACGATCTGCTGCTGATACTATGTTTAACTTTGACCACAAATACCAAGAAATTGCACAAACAACCACACCACTATGAAACCACCCGGAATTCATCCATTAACCAATCATCTGCTGCTGGACGTGACGCCGCAGGAGCAGAAGACCGCAGCAGGCATCGTGCTGACCACGGCCGTGCAGGGGGCGAGCACACGCATGGAGGCCGTCGTCGTCGCACGCGGGCCGGAGTGCGCGTGTGCGGCGCTGGACTGCGGCACGCAGGTTTACGTGGGCCGCTATGCCAGTGGCGAGCTCATGCGCGAGGGGCGCAGCTACCGGCTGGCGCTGGAGACGGACGTCATCGCCACGCTGGACAACGTGAGCATCAGCCTGCCTGAACCCCGGACCACACCCCTGACCACCCTCTGATTATGACTGTACGAGAAACCATCGCCACGATGCTGAGCTACCTGCGGGTGGAGCAGCGCGCCATCCCCTTTGCCGGGGGCCCCGACTACGATGATCCTTTGCCAGATGCGCTGGCCGCGTGCAATGCGGCGCTGCAGCAGATGGCGGCGCTGGGCCCGCTCTTTGCGGCGAAGCAGCAGCGCAGCGCCTACTTCCGCGCGCCCACCACGCTGGCGGTCAGCGGCCTCGAGCATGGCTGCATGACGGTCACCGGGATTTTTCCTCCATGGGCTGCGGGCTGCTGGGTGGACCTGCCCGGTGATCCCGCGATGAACCGCATCCTGTCGATCACGGGCAGCACGGCCACGCTGCAGTTTCCGTATCTAGCTAACAGCAGCAGCGGCACCGCGACGATCAACGTGGACACGGTGGAGCTGGACGGAGACATCATCACCGTGCTGGAGCCGGTGCGCTTTCGCGGCAGCAAGCGCATGCTCACTGCTGCAAGCAGCCGTGAGGAACTGGTGCAGGGCTGCGGCGGTGATGTGCGCTACTTCATTGAGTCCGCGATTTCGAATGGGGCGGTGAAGCTGCGCATGATGATCTCGGGCTATGTGAGCACGGACACGGTGCTGGAGTTTCAGGCGCGCACGGCGCTGGGCGAGCTCACGCGTGAGGATGTGTACAACAATGACGCCGGCCACACCGATCCCGGCGTGGCGGTGCCGGTGCCGGCGAATTTTGTGGAGTCCATCTTCCTGCCGCTGGCGCTGGATGCCTTCTTTGCGAAACCGACGATCACCAACTACGACATCGCCAGCCTGCGCAACCAGGATGCGCCCAATCTCATCCACCAGCAGGCGCAGACGGCGCTGGTGCTGCTAGAACGCATGCGCCCGCAGGGGCGGAAGCCGACAGGACTCTGGCCGGCGTGGTCGGCGGGGAGGTATTGATGTGGGTGAGCCTTGCAGCATCGGGGCGGGTCGAAGTTCGCGAACTCCCGGAAGCGACCCGCAGGCCCGTTAGCGCGAAAACGCAGGAATGATCCGCTGTGGCAGGGTTTTCAGCGTGTCGCCCATGCCCTTGTTGTGGGAGGTGACGACGGCGATCAATTCGAGTTCGGGGAATGTGAAGATGAACTGCCCTCCTGCGCCGCGGCCTTGAAAGCTGTGGTAGGACTTGCCGCCGACGTTGAAATCTTCCACCCACCAGAAAAAACCGTAGTGCTCGTTAATCTGACTCGGCGTGGTTGCGCGCACGACGTAGGCTTCAGGAATGAGCTGCTCGCCCTTCCACCTGCCATTGTTGAGGATGAGCTGGCCAAACTTCACCATGTCGCGAGACAGGATGCTGCTGCCTGCGGAGGACTTGGGCAGACCGCTGATAGCGTGCTCCCAATGATACTGCGTGATGCCCATGCGCCCGAGCAACTCGTTCTTGATGAACGCCTCCGCGCCGCCAGGTGCGACGGCGTTCAGTGCTTGCATCGCGATGGCGGTGTCGGGCTCCTGATATTTAAACTGACGCGGCATCGCTGGGATAGGATCGCTGTATTGCAGATACGCCTGGATTTCCGCCTGGCCTTTGAGCTGCGCTGGATTCTTCAGCAATTCCTTTGCCTTCTCCTCGGCAAGCCGGATGCCTGAACTCATCTGCATGGTCTGCGCGAGTGTGATGGTGTCCGCTCCGGCGACGAGCTTGGCGGTGTCGAGCTCCCTGAGGAAGGTGATCGCGGGCTTGTCGAGGTCTTCCATCTTGAGCAGCCCCATCTGAATCGCACGTCCAACGGCCAGCGCGGTATAAGACTTGGTGATCGACATCTGGTAGTGGGGGAAATTCGCGCGCCCTCGGCGGTAGTAGGACTCAAAGACAAGCTTGCCGCGATAGCTGATCAACAGGCTGTCCACGTTGCCTGACTTCTCGTCCTTGGCCGGCGCAGCAAGTTCGTTGGCGAAAGCTTCAATGGCGGCGAGATCTCCGCCGTCCATTCCCAGTCTGCCTACGGTAATGCCGTCGCGTTTGTCCTCTGGAGCAGTGCTGATGAAAGGCTTGTCCAAGTCCGGGAGCGTGGCTTCCAGCTGGTAAAGCTTGTCCTTCAGATTCAGCCCCGGCACTTCGGGGGCAAGGCCGTTGCTTTGCGGCAGGGTTTTGTCATCCGCAGAAGCAGTCAGCGGGACGAGCAGCAGGGAGATGATGAGTGCGAGGAGTTGTTTCATGTTTTGGCCATGGCGGAGGCTGTGTAAACCCCGCCGATGGTTTGCCTAAACGCTGCTGAGGCAAAGGCATTGCAACAAAGTGGCGGGACTCTGTCAGGGGAGATGAGTCGAGGATTCGTGCTCCTAGCCTTGACCCGTGCTGCCCGAAACCAAGCCGTTCAAGTAGTGCTCCAGATGGGTGCAGCCATCCTTCTGTGTGGCATTGCGGTCATCGGGATCGTTGGGATTCAAACACTGTGCCTTCTCCCATTCATCGGGCATGCCATCGCGGTCTGTGTCGGCAGGTGAAGGCAGAGACTTCAACTCCGGCCAGCCGCCGACCTCCTTCTGGCTGTCGATGCGGCGATGGGTGCGTGCGGTGATGCCATCGATGACACGCTGGTCCGCCGCATCGCGTGACTTGCTGGCTCCGGCTTTGGCGAGGACCAGATTGTATGCCTCCGCAGCAGGTTGCGTGGCGGGGCGGTCCTCCTCGGAAACGAACTCTGCGGGCTGCACGAACTTTTCCTTGGTCACCTCGCCAACGTATTTTCCACCGCGTGTGCCGAACTGGAAGGCGCTGTAGTTGTCATCGTTCCACCCGGGCCTGCCCTCGAAGTGGTTGTTCGCGAAAAAGCCCGTCGTCACATCGTTCGCCTCAGCCTTTGGGGCGATGGGAAAGGGATTGCGCTTGAAGTCGGTGTTTGGTCCGGGGCGCCAGTAGTTGCCGATGAGATTGAACCGGCCGCTGGCGAGATTGCAGGCGCCTTCCCAGTTGTAGATCACGTTGTTGCGGAAGTCGAAGATGGCCTTCGTGTTGGACTTCTTCGGCTCGCCGCCACCGAGGGTCGGGTGGCGGTCGCGGCTGCTGAACAACAGGTTGTGATGGATGCTTACATTGCCCTGCGTTTTGCGGAGGGACATGAGCATGGCATGAGGCTCCTTCTTGTAATGGCAGCTGTCATTCAGGGCCTCGCCGACCATGCACCACTGCAGGGTGAAGTTTGAAAGCATCTCCGTGTCCATGTTGCCATCCACGCCCCAAGTCAGTGTCAGGTGATCGAGGATCACATCATGCGTAAGATCGGGCTCCGAGCCGACATTGAGCGCGTCGTTGCTCGTCTTGCTCTCATCGCCCAGCCTGCAGCGCAAGTAGCGCAGGATGATGTTCGACGAGCCCTTCAATATTTTAAGGGTGTTGTCCTTGAGCGTGATGCCATCGCCGGGAGCCGTCTGTCCCGCGATGGTCAATCCATTGATGTTCTCGATGCGCAGATCCTTCTTCAGCGAGATGTTTCCGCTGACATCAAAGACGATCGTGCGCGGTGTGCCAGCCTTGATGCTCTTGATGCCCTCGCGCAGTGTACCGGGACCGCTGTCATCGAGGCTGGTGACATGAAAAACATCTCCGCCACGCCCGCCCGTGGCGAAGCGTCCATAGCCTTCTGCGCCAAGGAAGGCGGTGAGCCTTTCGGCTGCCTGAAGAGAAGCGGCGGAGATGAACAGGACGAGGGCGAATGCTTTTTTCATTGCCTGGATTAATGGTCTTGTTTTACTTGGCGTAAGCTTCAAACGCCTCGGCGATCTTTGCCGCTTTCTCATCGCCTTTATGGAAGAGGAAACGGTGGCGCAGTTTCAGGCGCTCGCCTGCTTTGAGCTCGTAGTCAGCACGAGGATTTGCCTTGTCATAGCTGCGGGAGGCGAAGGGATTGGCGGTGAAGAGGCCGTAGCTGCGGACATGCCAGCCGGTGGGATAGCGGTAGCTGCTGGGGTGACTGAGCATGGCGATGCCGAGGTGCTCGCCTTCCACGGGGCCGTTGTAGTCGCACCAGGAGGCCTGCTTGCCCCAGGCTGCGCCATCGGTGAGGCCGTTGCTGTTGATGATCTTGCCGCCGAGCTTGCTGTCCACGGCCATGCTCGCTGGCACGCGGATGTAGAGGCCGGCGTCCTTGCGGTCGTAGAAGGTCACCGCGCCGTTGCTGGCGATGAGGTCCTGATCAAAATCAATGGCCCACATTTCGCCGATGACCTGGAAGGTAAGGCGGCGCTCTTCGCTGATGAAGCGCTGCCCGGCGGGATCGAGGTAGTCGAGCGTCTCCGCGATGAATGCTTTGCCGCCTTCAGCTTTGAGTTCCGTGAAGTCGCGGTGCTTGATGCTGCCGAGCAGAGGAATGCGCTGCTTGCCGAGCAGGGCGGTCTTTGGGGTTTTCATGAACTCCTCAAAGGTGGCGCGCTCATGCCAGGTATCGGCGCCGCCAGTGTGCTTTTCATCGCCGGTCATGCCATTGAAGTTGTCGGGGAATTTCCAGGTCCCATGGCCGATGCTCTCGCTGCCAAAGCAGATGCCGCGGTGGTGCGGGTGGTCGCGCTGCTCTTTGTTTTCATACGGCACCTCCTTCATGGGGTAGGCACGCGTCATCTGCTTGCCGGTGGGCCCATGGACCGGCCAGAGGTAGGGTTTGTTGGCCTGATCGATCACATAGGTGGCGAAGGGTCTGCCGTTGACCTTGATGTCCACACCGCCGGAGGCTGTGCGGTCCAGCGTGACGCCGCTGTCTGCAGCGAGGAGCGGTGATGCGGAAAGGAGGGCGAATGCGAGGAGGCGGGAGGTGGTCATGGTCGGTGGAAGGCCGTGCGCAGTTGGAGGTGGGCTGCCGGGCGGAGCGGCAGTGGTGGCATTGAATGCGAAAGCAGCGAAAGGCACAATGGAGATGTTTTGCAAAAAGGTGCCATTTTGCGGGGCGCACCTTTGCAAGTGAGGAGGGTAGGAGTGTGAAGCCGTTCGCGGGGGCGGAGACTGCCGTGCGATGACTCGCATTCACTTCACTACCTCAATCACCTTCACCGCCTCCGGCACATGTGCACTAGGTCTTGGATCATGCCAGCGGTCGCGTGGGGCGGGGGACTTGGAATTGAGCCAGTGGCCGAGTCGCATGCGCAGCGTGGTGAGGGAGTGATGGGTCTCGGGGGTGAAGGCGGCTTTGCCGGCGTCGTCTTCGTTTTTCTTGAGGGTGACGGCGCGCATACCAGGTTCTGCCAGGATGGCGGCAGCGACGCTGGGGCGGGATTCGCCGGAGAGGGCGGTGAAGAGGGTGAGGTACTCGACGAGCTGCTGTCCGGCGCGGAAGGTTTTGAGGCGAAGGCTGGGCAGGGGGCCGGTGGGCGTGGGGTAGAAGAGGGCGAGGTCGTCGGGCTTTTGCAGGGCGTCGGCTTTGCCAATGGTCTGCCAGGGCACGACGCCATCGGCGCCGAGGGCCCAGGCCTCCACGCACCAGGCGGCATTGCTGACGCTGGGGGTGCCGAGGGCTTTGGAGGTGCCGTACATGTAAACGAGATTGCCGAAGCGCTGGGCGCGGTCGCGGACGGATGCGCCATAGGTGCGGAGTGCGCTGCTGACGATTTCGGCATTGACGACGCCATCAAGGAGATCGCGCTGCCACTGCGGGCGTGAGATGTCGGCGCGGTGCGCGAGGTGGAGGCCGGGCTGTGTGCCTGCGCCTTTCCAGAACTCGAGGCCGAAGCGGCGCACGGCCCAGAAGTCCTGCGTGTTGGAGGGTTCATCAAAGATCCACGGCGCGGAGCAGCGCTCCCACCCGGCTTTTTTGAAGGAGACTTTGTTATTGAGGTAAAACTCAAACATGGGCTCTGACCAGCCTTTGTCATGGAGGTGCTGAGCGATGCGTGATGCGGCGGCGCGAAACTGCCGCCAGTACTCTTCGTCATACGCGGTCTCGATCCAGTAGCCGCCTTTGAAGTACAGCTCCTGATTCATGGGCCAGTTTTCATTGAGCATGAGGTAGAAGGCCTCGATGGGGACGCCGCTGCGTGGCAGGCCGGTGAATGCGCTGCCGTCAAAGAGCGGGCCGTAGGTGGCATCCCACGCGGTCCAGTCCCACTGGCCGTCGGGTTTGATGACGGGGCCGGCATCGATCTTTCCGGTCCAGTGATAAGGCAGCACGTTGAGCGTGGTGCGGTGCTCATGCGCGAGGCGGTAGAAGGCGCGCTCATGCCCGGGCAGGCTGTAGGCATTCATCTGTGGGATGAAGGAGAGGCGGTCTGGCAGGGTGAAATCCCACACGGTGAGCGTGAATGGCAGTGACTGGCTGCCGACGATGAGCTGGCCGGTGATGCGCCCGGCGTGTACGTCTTTGGGCACGTGGATCTCGATGCAGGTGGGGCCGGTGGAGGGGCCGGGGACGAGGGGATCCCAATGCTGCGCGACCTGCGGCATGGCGTAGGTCTGGGTCTTCACCTGCGGGAGGGTGAGGCTGGCGCTGGTGGTGACGGTGAAGTGAATGGTTTCGCCTTTGGCGGCGAAGAACTCCAGGGAGTGGAGGGGCTCGCCAAATTCATCGCGGCAATCGATTGGGAGGCGCGTGGTGGCGGCTTGTGGGACCGAAGGCGGCAGCGTGGCGGGCTTTGCAGCGGTGGGTCTGGTATATCGTGGTAGCGTGGTGGCGGGCGGGCCGTCTTCGAGCCAGAGGGTGAAGTAGGGGCGGGTGCTTTTTTTTGTCGTCCTTGCTGGAGACGTAACGGTTGAGGAAGGGGCGGTAGGTGAATTTGCTGCCCTCGCGCAGGTACTCGCTGCCCACGTCATCCATGACGGCGAAGCCGAAGCTGCGGCCTTCGATGCGGGCCTGCACGACGGCGGGATCGACGGAGATGATCTGCCAGCCGTTGGCATCGCGCGGTGTGGGGTCGGCAAAGCCCCAGAGGGAGCCGCCGGAGCCATTGATGACGGCGGTGATGTCCGGCTGATCGCCGCCCCAGCGCTGCTCGCCGGTGCGTGCCCAGGCAAAGGAACTGGCCCCGGGGATTTTTTTGTAGCTGGTGCCATCGCCTTCGGTCCATTCCTCGGCGATGGTTGAGACCGTCAAGCGCTGCAGGATTTCCGCACCTTCGCCATGCAGATGGAGCTGTGCCTTGGTGACGCGTTTGCCTTTGAGCGCGGAGGCATCGATGTCCATCAAGGCGAGCTCCTGCACGCCTTTGAATTTCATCTTGGGAGAGGCGCCGTTGCTGCCTTCGACCTCGGTGGGGTAGGAGGAGACCCAGGTGTCGCGGGAGATGTCGATGCGGAGGGGCTCTGCGGCGGATGACAGGGATGCCGCGGTCGCGATTAGCAGGAGACAGGTGATTTTCATGGTTTGCTGCCGGATTGCCTCAGCGCCCAGATGGCGGTGGGCAGGGAGAGGAAGGCCACGCCGGAGGTCGGAGTGCCAAAGGAGAGAGGCATCGCTTTGCCATCCTGGCCTTTGAGGCCTGACTCAGGGAAGTAGTAGGTGGAGTGAGGGCCTGACTGCGCCTGGGGATTGGCGGGAGCGAACTCGCGGAAGTGACCTTCAAGGCGTTTTTCGGCAGGCAGTTTTTGGTAGAGGGCGAACTGCTCCCGCAGGCCCTGCATTTGATAGCGCACGGGCTCAAGGTAGCGCGGGTCATGCGTCCACTGCCAGATGCGGGAGTTGGAGGCACCGTAGAATTCGCAGTAATCGCAGAAGTTGCCACCGGCTTCACGGGCGGCTGCGCCGGTGGCGGCCTTGGCGGCGATTTGCCGTGAGGTTTCATCGCCACCGAGCACATCGGTGTATTCAATGAGAGCGACGGACTTGCGGTTGATCTTGTAGCCCGGCGTGTAGTGCGTGCCGATCTCGGCGAAGAAGGGCTCGCTCAATCCGAGCGGCGCCTTCACGTCCGTGATGGCATGGTAGAGAGCCTCGATCTTTGCTTTCAAAGCAGCGTCTGGTAAAACGCGGTAGAGGCCCACCATGTAGCTGAGCACCATGTCGGGCGTCTGCTTCGTCATCCGCGCCGTGGGCGAAAAATCAGCGAGCACGGCTTTCTTCACGAGTTCGAGCGTGTCGCGCGCCCAGCGGTTGTCGAGGAAGAGATACTCCAGCGCCGGGCCGGTGATGAACTCGGTGTCTCCCGTCATGCCCAGCACGCCATCGCCCGAATACCAGTAGGGCAGCTGGTGAACGCTGCCCCAGACAAAGTAGCCGGGGTGCTTGCGCTCACTGCCGCCGCCCCAATGCAGCACTTTGTAGTCGAGCTGAAAGCGAATGAAGCGCTGCGCGGCCTCCAGAAAGCGGCGCTCTCCAGAGCGGGCCCAGCCGAGCATGAGATGCTTGGTGGTCTGGTATTGGTTGTTGTAGCAGACGCGCCACCACTGGGCGTAGATGCGATTGTCCTCGGCGGGTTCTTTGACGTAGCGGAGGTCGCCGTGCTTGCCCCAGTCATACCAGCCTGCGTAGGGGAAGACCTTCAGCGGCAGCATGAATTCATCAAACCAGGTGGAGATGAAGGCCTCCACATCGGCAAAGGCTTCGCCGCCCTCACCTGCGGCGGCCATGGGCCAGAAGCAGCGCGGGTCCACGTGGCAGGTCCAGCGCGGGTCCGGATACACCACGGGCGGTGTCTGGGACCGGCCATGCCACAGGCGTGCGCGCGCTTCATCCTGCGCACCGGCATACCAGCCTACGATGAGCTCATGCGTGCGCGCCACACCCACGCAGCTGGGATTGCGCGCGGTGATCTGCTCCGGTGTGAAGAGGGAATCCACCGAGGATGGCGCGATCTTGTTCACGCGGCCCAGCCAGTCGCCCCACCAGTCTTTGGCCAGGGTGGCGGGCTTGTAGTCCAGCAGCTTGCCATCGCGGCCAGACCACAGTTTGGCGGTGATGCCCTGTGCATCCGCGCAGAGCTCGGTGGGAAACTGCGGCGCAAAATCCTTCACCGCCACCATGACTCCAGTGGTGCCGTTGCTGAGATCGCACCAGCCTTGCGCTTCTTTGCCCGCAGGCAGAGTCCTGCCACCGCCGCCCACGAGGCATTCCATTTCCTGCTTGTAGTACACGGGGTGGCGGGACTGAAAGATGAAGGCCTCGCGCGCCTGATCATTCAAAGCCACTGCGACAGTCTTCGCATCCTTCACGCCAAAGAGGGCACGCGCAGATGGCGTTGTTTGCAGCGGCAGGGTGATGCCCACTTCACGGAAGGAAACCTCGGTGTTGTCCTGAGTTAAAATGAAATGATGCTCCACGCACATCCACGGCTGGCCAAAGTGCAGGTGGTAGCGCATCACGGCGCGTGCCACATGCGAGCCATCCTCGCGCACATACCAGCCTTCAATGCGCAGCACCGCGCGCAGCGCATTCGCGGTTTCCACGCGAAAGTCCAGCTCCGCCGCCGCACCGCCGAGCACGGCGTGTGCGCCTTTGTCATCGATGAGGTAAACCCCCCGCGCCATTGCCTGCGGCCAGAGTTGTGGCTGTTCCATTGGGGGGCAGTGAATCAATCCGCACCGGCGTGGCAAAGCGTGTGTCCCACACAAAATTCATGATGCCATTCATCACGCTGACCTTGTCCTTACCGTTTACCACCTGCAGGCCCTTTGGGAGAGCCCGGGGCGTGGTGTTGACTACCAGATCATACCCATCCTCCGCAGGGCCTTGAAAGTCCGCCCACAGCCACTGTACGCTGCCATCCGGGTAGCGTGTGCGCGCCTCGCACTGCACGGGCAGCGCACCACGTGTGCGGCTGACGATGCCCACCTGCTGCGCGTCCTTGAGCATGCCCTCTTTCAACGGCACGCCGACGCCATAGGGCGACCACTGGCCCGCAGGTGTGGCACCGCGGTCGAGTTTCAGCTGCACGTGGCTTTCCTCCGCGATGAGGCCCGCTGTGCCAAAAGCCAGGCCCATGCAAAGAATGCGAACAAAGCTGGAGGTGCAGGTGTGCATGCACGGGGTAGTGTGACGCCTCAAGGCCAGAATTTCCGCACGGTGCGCCGCCATTCATCGGCGAGGATTTGGTGGCCGGCGTAGGTGGGATGGATGTCGTCCCAGATCCAGTGAGCGGCGGGGGCGCGCTCGGTGGCGCGGTTCAGCGCGGCCTGGAAGTGCACCAGCGCGGCGCCGTGTTTTTGGGCCAGGCGTGCGACGATCTCCTGGCGCTTGACGATGTCAGCATTGGGGCAGCCCTCCTGCGGCTCCGTGGCGCGGTGGTCGAGCCAAAAGGGCTCGCACAGCACGAGCTTGAGCTTCGGATTGGCCGTCTTCGCGGCGGTGATGATCTTGTCGTAGGTCTGCTCATACACCTCCAGCGGCACGCCGCGGGCCTGGTCATTCACGCCGATGAGGATGCTGAGCAGGTCCGGCTTGAGATCGAGCGTGTCCGCCTGCCAGCGTTTCTCGAGATCCAGCACGGTGTTGCCGCTGACGCCGCGATTGAGAAACTCCAGCTTCAAGGCCGGAAATGCCGCGCCAAACTTGGCCGCGGTGATGAAGACATAGCCGTGGCCGAGGATGTGGTTGGGGTCCGCACTGCGGCCGCGATTGCCATCGGTGATCGAGTCGCCCTGAAAGAGGATGCGCGAGCCCGGGGTGAAGGCGTGGAGGAGATCCACGGCATGGAGAGCGGGCGCCCATGTGAGCAGCAGAGTGATGAGGAATGGGAGGATGTGTTTCATGAAGGAGGTTCTGCGGGGTGACTCATACGCTGCTCATCGTGCACTCTCGCGGCGCGGCTCACATGGCATGCTTTATGGCTCCAGCGACTTGAGGGCTTTGTCACGATATTTGACGAAAGCTTCGAGCGAATGGTAGGCATTGCCAGTGGCATTGTTAAGCATGCGGACGCCAAGGTAGCCTTGATAAGAAAGGCGCATGTCGGTGCTTCTGGCCATGGCGAGAAGTTCTGCACGGTGCGGGGCGAGGTGCTTTTGAAGGTCCAGCGGGTTCTGTCTCCGGTAAAACGGGTCTGACAGCAGGAAGTCAAGGAGAGGGCTTCTTGCCGGTTCAGGGACTTTGAGCATGAGCGCCCAGTGGGTTTCAAAATTGGAGGCGTCGGTGGCGAGGCCTAGAGCCTGGAATGTGCTGTCACGGAAAAACTGGATCATGTTTTTTTCGAGCTCGGTGCCTGCCGGAGGCGTGATCAGAGCTTTGAAATAAACCCGGAGGGCCTGGGTGGGGTGGGACCGGGAAACAATGCAGGCGGCACATGTTCCTCTGAAGGGATCATTGATGGTGCGGCTGAAGATTTCCGCCGCATATTTTTCGCGCAGGGCGGGGATGGCGTGAAATGCGATGATCTCCGTATGGCTCACCAGGGAGTCCCGGTCTTTCTCCGACATCCAGCAACTGACAAGGGTGGAGATGCTGTGCGCCAGGCTGGGGCTTGGCATGCTGGGAAATGCCGTGATGGGCAGGTGGACTGAGTATGTCTCCCCTGGCTGTGAGGTGGTATGGTTGAGCAGGTTGTCCCACTGGACGCCGTCCCTGGCCACGATGTAAACGGAGTCGCCGGTTTCGCGGGCTTTGAGCCAGTTGATGTTGAGCGCGCTGGCATCGCCAAAGATGAGCTCCGGCTTGGGTGGTTTTTTAGCGCTGGTCTTGCGGACGAGAATAATCGTGGTCGTCTGGGGCAGAGCTGCAGGCGGGGAGGGTGCAGTGTCCGCCTTGAGAGGGAGGAAGGCACCGAGGGTCAATGCGAGCACTGCGGTCTTTGTCATGGCCTGCGAATAATGAGGTGCTGCATTTTTTACGATGGCTTGAGGAAGGGGTCAATGGATTCCCGGGCAGATCCTGCGGGTGGCTAAGCGGTCGTGCTGGCCTTCATGAGAAGCGGCCTGGCACAGAGACAGCGGCGTCATTTCGAAGACCATGGAGCTTGACCCGGTGGCAGAAAGGCTCTCAACCTCACCGCATGCCTGATTCCATGCCTGCGCCTTCTTCGTTAAAGCAGACCGTCCTCTGCGGCGGCGTGCTCGCGCTGTTTTGCTGGGCGGTGGGATGGATGGCGATGACGAAGCTGGCGCTGGGTGCGGTGGCAGGCTGTGTCATCGGCGGGGCCACGTTTGGGATCGGGCTGTACGCCATCGCCAATCTCAAGGATGCGCCCCCCGGGCTGTGGGTGACGTTTGCGCTGATGCTGCTGAGCGTGACCGGCTACAAAATCATGATGGTGGTGATGGTGTCCTACCTCATGAAGGACTGCGGCATGAGCGATGCGGAGGCCCAGCATGGCTACCTGCTGCTGGGGCTGATGATGTCCGGCTGCACGCTGCTGGCGGGCTCCATCACGGATGCCATCGGGCTGCGGCGCACGCTGACCATCGGCGTCACGCTGGCGGTGCTGGCGCGCCTTGTCATGATCTCGGTTTCGCAGCCATGGCTGGCGCTGACGGTGGGCCTCATTCCTGTGGCGGTGGGCGAGGCGCTGTGCACGCCGGTGCTGGTGGCGGCCACGCGGAAATTCAGCACGGCGGAGCAGCGCAGCGTGGCCTTCTCTGTCTTTTATTCGCTGCTCAATCTCGGCTTCATGGCCGGATACTTCATCTTTGACGGCATCAAGCAGATGGGCGGTGGCGGCCCCACGATCCACACCTGGGTGGGTGACCATAGCATCCAGCACGTGCTCTTTGCGGTGAGCGCGGGCATCGAGATCTTCATGCTGCCCGTGCTGCTGCTGCTGCGTGAACGCGACGCCCCCGGCGAGGACAGAGACGCGCCGGTGCGCAAGCTGACGGTGGGCGGTGCCATCAAGGAGTCGGCGCGGTTGTTTGGCATGCTGCTCAGGCATCCGGGTTTTCACCGCCTGCTCATGTTTCTTGCCGTGATCGGGCTGCTCAAGATCGTCTTCAGCATCATGGACGGCGTGCTGCCCACCTTCCTGGAGCGCGAGCTCGGGGTGGAAGGGGGCAAGCGCGCGGGCCGTGCGAACGCGGTGAACAGCGTGCTCATCCTCATCCTGGCGCCCATCGCGGGCATCCTCACGCGCAAGATCCCGGCGTATCCCATGGTGATCTTTGGCGGCTTCATCACGGCGTCGTCATTCATCTTCCTGGCACTGCCACAGTCGGTATTCCAAGGACTCGCCGACGGGACGCTGGGGCAGTGGATCATCCGCGGTTACTTCGACTGGCAGGGCGCGGCGAATCCGCTCTTTCTCACCGTGGTGCTGTGGCAGGTGGTCTTCTCCATTGGCGAGGCCTTTTACTCGCCGCGTGTGTATGAGTATGCCGTGTCCATCGCGCCGAAGGGGCAGGAGGCCAGCTACGCGGCGCTCTCCGCCGTGCCGCTGCTGATGGGAAAGATCACCACCGGTGCCGTGTTCGGCTGGCTGCTCGCCAGCTACTGCCCCGCCGTGGGCCCGCATGACCCCGTGACCATGTGGAGCATCGTCGGCGGACTGGTGCTGATGGCCCCGCTGCTGCTGCTGGTGCTGCGACCGTTTATCCGGATGAAGGAGGAGGGGAAGGAGTAGGGGGCATCGCTGGATGGCCTGAGCCATATGTCGCAGCCCTTTGGGGCTGATGAAGGCTGATGCGCGGTCTTGCAGCGTCTTAGAATGACTGAGGTGCAGAGTCGGGCATTCCGTAATGAGCTGCTCCAAGCATGAACGGATCTCTGGGATGCGACAGCCGAACGAAGACCAACATGCCCAGCCTTAACCGGGTGGCATTCATGCCGGGCATGAATGGCACTCGTTTAAGGGCATGCATCGCGTTTTGGTGAAGGTTGGCCACTTCAGCAAGCCTGGCTTTTGGAGTGCGGTCGCGAAGATGCACGGCGCAAGCCTGCATCGGAGCCACCGCTTTCGCGGGGCGTAGAACGTTCTTTGTCCACAGACCGTCGTCCGGCGTGCGAAAGCGGTAGCTGCGTTCGTGCCTCACTCCGCTACCGCACTCCATATCGGAGGCTTCAGTACGCTCTATGGAATGCTTGGCCAAATCACTGCCAGGCAGCCCCTGCAAAATGAACGACACTCCGCCTTAACCAAGCGGAATTCAGGCCGGGCATGGTTTACTACTTCACGCTGACAGATCCCAGAACATACCAGCCGTCTGCGGTGGGCAGTTCGATGCCGAGCTGGATGGAGGGATGCTGGGTGTCTTTGGGCTGACGGAGGCCGATGGCGAGTTTGTAGTCGCCGGGCGGGGTGTCTTTGAAGGTCAGCTGGTCTGCCAAGGTGAGGGTGGTGTCGGGCTGCCATGCGGAGGGGATGGAGGTGGTAGCATCGCAGATGTGGTCGGCTTTGCCATCGGGGGTGAGGAGGGCGAAGGAGACTTTGGCGGGGATGTAGATGGGGGCGACGCCTTGATTTTGCCAGGTGAGTGACAGGGTGGCGGGCTGGTTTGCGGCGAGGGTCTTGGGATACTTTGCCTCCTTCAAGATGAAGTGGTAGCCGATGCGGTTGGTGAGGCGCTCGATGAGGGCGCGGTTTTCCTGCAGGAGGCGGAGGGTGGATTTGCCGCCGCCGAGATCGACCCAGGTGGGGTGTCCGTTTTCGATGCAGTCTTCGAGGCGGAAGCCTAGGCCGTTTTTGTCTTTGATGCCGTCCCACCAGCCGAGCTGCTTGAGGGTATCGTAACCGGCGTAGAACTCGAACACACCGGGTGCGATGCCGAGGCCGATGGCGGTTTCGCGGCCGTCGCTGTTGCCGCAGATGCCATCGCGACGCGGGGCGATGTGCCGGGTTAGCACGGCCCAGTCGAACACTTCTTTGAGCGGTCCGAAGTGGCCGAGGTGGCTGTTTCGCGAAAGGCAGAGCTGTGTTTTCTTGAAGGCATCGATGTGCATCTGCACGTGCTCGCGGAATTTCTCGGGGGTGATGTCGGGCACCTTGAAGGGGTGCATGTGGCATTCGCCCCAGTTCCCATACGAGCGGATGTCGAGCACGGCGATGCGGGGATCGCCATCGAAGCGCTTGGCGAAGGCCTGCAAGAACGCGCGATACTTGGCGAGGAAGATGGGATCATCGAAGACGGGGGCGATCTTGTGCCCGGGCGTGCCCTGGGTGGCCATCTGCGGGGTGAGGTCGAGCTCGTGCATTTTGGCACCAGCATCGAAGACCCACTTGGGCGTGACGTAGCCGCCGGGAAGCTTGCTGTGGGTGCTGGCGCACATGACGCCGAGATTGCACACGCAGCCGAGGGCATCCCATGCGGCGAGGGTTTCCTCCACGCTGGTCCAGTCATACTGGCCTTCGCTGGGCTCCAGGCTGCCCCAGTCGAAACGACGCACGCCCATGCGCACGAAGGGGAGCACTTCTTTGTCCTGCCACTTCGGCCAGTCGTGCACGGACCAGCCTTTGCCGGGATTGAAGATGGGTTTTGTGGTGGCCTTGGGCGTGATGGTGACGAGGTCGTCAGCGGCAGGCGCGTGAAGTGCGGCGCAGAGCAGCAGCGCGGTGAGGGCGGGGCGGAGGGGCAGTGCGTGAGAAAGGTGTTTTAAGAGCATGCGGGCAGCTGCGAGGGAGGAGTTCATGGAGTGTATGCGGCGCATTAGAATCGGCGGCTTGATTGTCAATGTGCAATGGGCGGCGTGGATTGCGCAGTGCGGGTGAATGGAAAGGGAAGGTTGGAGGTGTGAACGGGGCAGGGCATCAAATTCGTTGCGCCGTTGCTGCCGTTGTTTACCCATTTAGAATGATTGCACTCGACGCCCTTCACGAACTGCCCTTGAAGGACATGGAGGCGCTGTGGGATGATTTGTCTCATGCTGCATCCTGGATTCTAATGCCTCAGTGGTTTCAGGAAGTGCCGCAATGGCTGCAGAAGCCCAATCGCGGCTTTGGCGGACGAACACCATGGGCGCTCATCCAGGCTGGAGAGCGTGATTTGATCTGGGCGATGATTCACCAGACGCAGCAGGGCACCTTTGCCTGATGCCCAGAGTCCGGGAACAGGGTGGTGTAAGCTGCGGCGCAGGCTACTTGGCAGGCAGCGCGTAAAACGCGCACTCGGCGAAGAAGAGTTCTGCCTTGTTGAGCTTGGTGTAGTCATAGTGGATGATGACTTGCTCGATGGTGGGCTTCAATGTGCCGGATCAGAGGCCGACACTTTTCAAACGGCGCTCCAGCAGGGATTGGATAAAGCCCGCGACACTCATGGATATGCAAGCAGCCATCAGCCAGCAGACACCGGCCAAGAAAGCCATTCCAAGCAGCAGGCTGAAAGGCAGGAACAACAACCACACCAGCCCCAACAAGGGGGCGAGGCGTGGGCTGCGCCAGCGGGAGTCCGCAGAAAGGATCAATTGAAGCGGTAGAAAAGCGAAAAGCCAGACCGGTCCGGCCACCAAAAAGATAACGAGATAGAATATGTCTTCATCCCAGTGCAATTCAGGTTTTGATCCGTGAAACCAATGCAAGGCATTCGCGACATAAGAGAACAGCATGAAGACCAAAACCACGATCACCGCCCCAACCAACATCGACAGCAACGACGTGAGCGTTCGGACCAAGGTCCTAAGCAGAAAGTGGAAGGGTTTGGACGCTTGATTCACTGTTTAACAATGCGTGGGGTCGGACAAGCAATGAGGGGACTGGTCCATGCCGGCGAGTTTAAGTTCAGCGTGGGCAGCGGCACGGCAAGCTGGGCGGTGATGAAGGTGAGAGGGTGAAATGCAGGGCTTGAGTTGCACTCTGTTTAAGCTTTCCATTCGTACACTTTGTTTTGGGTGATGAGGAGATCTCGCTGCTCAGTTCCGGCGGTCATGAGGCCGTAATGAATGCGGTTCAGGTGCTCGATACGGATGCACCAAGGAAGATGGAGAGTGGAAAGTAGAGATACCAGGTCATCCAAGGACAGCGCTAGTGAAAGACTGCTGCTGTCTAGGCTAACGTTGAAAAGTGGAACGTCGGCAGGCCAGTCCATCAGATGGTAGTCCCAACCATCTTTCCCAAGGGGGCTGAGGATTGTGGAGAGATGATTCTGGATGGTTTGCCATTCGGTCTGCAGGCTGTCACCCGCATCCCATTGCTCCCCACGATTCAGAAGCGATTGGAGTGCTTCGATCACTTCGATTTTTGACTGGAGCTGTGAGACCTCGTAGTGGCTCATAAAGAATCAATGGCGCTAGTGGATTGCAGTTTGGACTACCATTGAGCAAATTTGTAAAAATCATATGAACCCAGTTGCGGCGCAACTGGTCTACTTCGCAGGCAGTGCGTAATACGCGCACTCCGCGAAGAAGAATTCGGCCATGTTGAGTTTGGAGTAGTCGTAGTGGCGGAGGGTGTGCTCGATGAGGGCGCGTTCGGTGCCGTCGCCGAGGAGGGCGATGATGGCGGCGGCGGCGAGAGGATTTTTCATGTAGCGGGATTCGTAGTCTTTGCGCTGGCCGCGCTTGGTGTTGTCGGCGATTTGGGAGAGCTTGGCGGCATCGGCCTGGGTGGGCTGGGGGAACCAGGTGGGGTAGAGGGCGCGCCAGTTGGCGTTGCCGAAGACTTTGGTGTCGTTGTTGTCAAAGGTCTCGTGGGCCTTGAGGGCGGGGAGGGCGTTGGTGGCATTGACGGTGAGGCCCTGGCGGTAGAAGATGGTGGTGCTGGGGGAGCGGCCGTTTTCATCAGTCTCCATGGCGATGAGCTGGGCGAGGGAGGCCTGGCTGCCGACGTAGATCCAGAGCTGGGATTCATCGATGTGCGGGATGGCTTCGCGGTCGTGGGGATAACCTGCGGCGCAGATATCGGCGCGCGTTTTTCCACCGGGTGCGGGGCGCTCGGAGCGGGCTTTGTGGTAGCGCTCCAGCCAGATTTTGTCGCCGGTGATCTCATAAGTGGCGCGGAGGAGGTAGAGGTAGCGGACGGCATCGCGGAAGAGGTGGCCGGTGAAGCCGCCGCGGAAGTCGCCTTTGAAGTCGCCTTCGCAGGGGACGCGCCACTGCGTGGCCTCTAGGGCATTGGCGACTTCTTTGACCTTGGTCACGATTTGCTGGCGCTCTGCGGCGGTGGGGATGCCGCTTTTCAAATAGGCATGCAGGCCGAGGAACCAGGGATGGGTTTGATCGTCTGAGCTGAGCGGGTAGTGGCACGTGCCATCGGTGCCGATGCCGCGTGCGATGAAGCCGGGCACGTCCGAGACGGAGGCGCATTTCATGAGGCCCTGCGCGAGACGACGTGCCTGATCGGCATCGGTGGCAGAACCGCTGCGGCGTGCGCGCTCGCAGGCGGCGGGGAGGTAGAGGCCGTTGAACATGGGGCCGTTTTCGATGGGGCTCCACCAGCCGATGGCGTTGGGCTTGCCGAGCTTGCAGTCTTCGGGAGTGGGCAGCTCTCCCACGTAGTCGCGGATGATGCCATGGGGATCGACGAAGCGGCGCCAGAGTTCGGTGTGGGCCTGGTCAACGGCTTGTTCGAGCGAGGGCGTGGCAGCATCGGCAGCAGGCAGGGCTGCGTGTGAGGCGAGCAGCAGGGCGGTGAGTGTGAGGAGGGGAAGGTTCATGGGATTCTGCGGGAGATGGGTGTGAGTTGGTTGGATGGATGGTCCTCACGCCAGGGTGTGGTATGCCGCGCCTTAAGATTCAAGGGTTGAATGTCAATGCGCATTTGCCGGTGCAGGACCTCCATGAGTTAGTTGAAGATCAAAGTCTGCGGTGTGAAGTGCTCAGCTTTAGGCTATACGCTTGATCAAGCGCGCTGCCTGGGCCTGGTGGTATTCGCTTGATGAAAAAGCACCATCATTGGCCATCATGTACTGCAGCCATGAGTCGAGGTCTTCGGCCAGCGTGTATTGGTCCAGCCGTTCCTCATCATAATCCGAGTCATCGTCCACACTTACGTAATACATGCGCCACTGGTCATCGCAAACGCTTCTCCTGATTGCAATGTCTCCTGAAAGCCGCCTGGATTTCATGAACCGTACCAGCCGGACAGGCTGTCCTTCTTTGTCCTCCCACTCGCGGTTTTCGCGTTCCCATGCGACGACTTCTTCAGGAGGCATGAGGCGGACGACATTGCGCCAGATGAAAACAGCCTCTTCTATCTGCGAGTACAGCTCGTGAATGAACGGTGGCAGGCTGATCTGAAATGCGTCTTCGATCACGCGCGCGTCCGCCTTGCCCCAGCGGATCATGTGACGAACTGCGAGATCATACGGCCATTTCCCGCCCTGGTCCGAGATCACCTCGCAACAGCTCCGCCAGTCTGTGTCGGGGTACTTCTGACCAAAGTAATCCACCAGCGGAGTGATTGTATCGACGATGTCCATTTCCGCACGGTAAACCCGCCGCTGGTCTGCCTCCTGTCGGAGTAGTTCAAGTGCCTTCATGATAGTGGATTGGAGATGCTGCAGTGCAGCATCTCCTGCTGGAATCCGAAGTCCGCCATGTTTTTCTGGCAATGATTTTGTTGCCTCCTGCGATGCGCGGAGGTGCATCGGCAGCGGGCAGAGCTGCGTGCGAAGCGAGCAGCAGGGCGGCGAGGAGCGAGACGGTGGGTGAAACGAATTTTAAAAGCATGCTGGGAAATGTGAAGGTGTGGTAGTGGGGGAGAGTGTGAATCAGCGGGAGGCGGTGGCTGCGCCGAGGAAGCGCGCGGCGTTTTCGACCACGCGGAGCGGCTCGGCCTGCAGGAAGACGGGGTAGGTCTCGTGGCCGGGGCGGAAGTAGAAGACGCGGCCTTTGCCCACCTGCCACAGGCTACCGCTGCGGAAGTGCTCGCCTTTGTCCCACTTTTCCTCAAACACGACTTCGTCCGGCGCGGGCACGTGGAAGGGCTCGCCGTACATCTCGGTCTGCGGAATGTCCCACTGCACGGGCAGTCCTGCGGCGATGGGGTGCTGGGGCAGCAGCGTGGTGAGATGGCCCTGCGCGCCATCGGCGCGATACGCGGGGAAGACGCACTGCGGCAGCGTGAGCCTCCATGCGCCGCCTTCCAATGGCTCGACAAACGGGGTGATGCGCGCGGCGCGGCCGAGCACCTTGTAATACGGCTGGTCGTTCACATACTCCCACTTGGCCGTCGTGCGTTGCGCCTCGGGCAGCTGCGCCAGCGCATCGGCCTTGGCGCGCTCCTGCATGAGGCGGACAAAGGGCTTGGCCCAGTGCGCGGAATGCAGGGCGATGAGCGCGAGCCTGCCGGCGAGCACGCGCTGCACCACGGACTCCATGCGTGCGTCGTTTTGCTCCTTCGCGCGGCGGTGGCTCCAGAAGACGAGCACGTCGGTGGCATCGAGCGTGGCATCGCTGAGGCCCTGCTCCGCGTCATCGAGTCGGGCGGTTTTCACGGCAAGGTCGGGCTGCTTTTCCAGATGTGCCGCGATGGTTTCGCCGAGGAATTTTTCGCCGTAGGCCTTCTTTTGCTCCGGCTGCTGCTCGTCCCAGACGAGCACGCGGATGTCTGCGGCGGATGCGGTGACGGTGAGAAAGAGGAGAAGGAGAAGGAGGGGCTTCATGGGGAGTGGATGCGGGGTGTTCGATTGGAAAGATGGTGTGACTGTTTTGGGGCTTCGCTGGAAGTGACATTCGAGTGATGCCACTCGATGGAAGACTGCCCTGCCGAAGCAACGAGTGAGACCGCAATGATCAGGCACTGTGGTTGGATCACTGCTACTTGCCGCCAGCATCATGGCGACCACGGTTGTAGATGGTGAGCACGACGAGACCTGCAATGCCGCCAAAGACGAAGAGCATCACAGCACCTCCGGCATCGATGTGCGCCGTTCCGCCGAAGATCACCACCAGAACAGAAATGGCTGCAAAAAGCAGCAGGCAGCCACATCCACCCTTTGCAAACGCCTGACCTTTTGTTGGTGACTGGTTCATCAATGATTCATGCTTGGTGTTCAAAATCGCCTGAATGGCGGATCATGAACCGTGTGGTTGGTATAGTTGCGGTGCCTCCATGGCCGCCGGATATTTCGCCCGAAGCTAATCAAAATGCGGGCTTGTGTGCAAGAGGCTTGTGACTGAGCAGCGCTTTAAAATGTGAGATGACATCTCATTGAAAGATGCCTGAGCTTTTCTTCTTTCTTCTCCACCTCACTTCATGAACACACCCGCCACGCCTGACTCATCCGCCGCTGCACGTTACAAAGCGAACCTGGAAAACAAGGGGGTGGGCACTGCTGAATCCACCAAGGCGGCGCTGAAGCCGACGAAGTGTGCGCTGGAGAGCGTGCTGGTGTACAGCAAGTCGGCCTGGTATGAGCATGCGACGACTTCGGCCACGAATCATTGGTTCATGCACTTTGGCTGGGACAACGGGGTGAACATCGACCAGACAGATGATCCGATGAAGTTCAATCTGGATGACCTGAGCCGTTACCAGGTGCTGGTGCTGAACAGTACGACGGACTTTGGCAAGGATCTGAACGCGGAGCAGCGCGAGGCGCTCATTACCTGGTTTCGTCAGGGGCGCGGCATCGTCTCGGTGCATGCGGCGGCGGTGAACCACGGTGTGTGGGACTGGTATGCGGATCTGGTGGGCTGTGACTTTGAGGCGGACTCTGAACGCATGCCGGCGCGGGTGGTGATTGATCCCGCAGCGGCGGAGCACCCTGCGGTGAAGCGTTTCGCACCGGAGATCTGGATCAATGAGGAGTGGCTGTGCTTTGACCGCGCCGTGACGGGCCAGCCAGGTGTGCAGGTGCTGATGCGGCTGGATGAGTCCACCTTTCAACCGGTGCGCGACAAGTTTCTGGAGATGAACGCAAAGCCGATGGGCGCGGACCACCCGGCAGCATGGACGCGCGAGACGCAGGGCGGGCGCTTCTTCTACACGATCATCGGCCATGACTGCCGTGTGCTGAACAGCGAGTTTGGCCGGCGTCACATCCTGGAGGCGCTGCGCTGGGCGGCGTTTGAGACGGAGTAGGGCGGTGCGAGATCAAGACCTGCAGCGTTTTCAGAAATTGATTTCTGTAATGCAGGCCTGGCGACACTCGGCGGAGGCTTGAGGACAAGCCTCCCTACCTCGCGCCAGGCACGCGCCAGCCCAGAGCGGGTAGGGCTGGCTGTCCCCAGCCAGCCGCCAACGGAGCCCATGACTTTCTCGCCAGAGACAGCGCGCTAAACAGAGATGTGTAGTGCGAAGTGTATATCATGTGCTCATGGTTCACTTCACTTCCGGCAGGGTTTCTCCACGAGCCCATGCTCCGATGAGCTTCAGGTATTCTGCGGGCTGCTCGTGGCCGTGACCGCGCATGACGATGTGGGTGAGATCAAGCCCGGCGGCATGGGCCTGCTGCACCATCAATAGAACCATGGGGCCGCCCACCAAGGTGCGCTGGATCTGCTGCTTGGGATCTTTGTCGGTGTCTCCGTAGAGGACGATGAAGCGGTGGCCCTTGAGCGCGGGATCCTGCAGGGAGGAGGGATTGAGAGCGAAGCCGATGCCGCCCTCCAGCAGCACGAAGGCGGTGAAGTGGCTGAGAATGTACTCGTCCTTGGCGGCGGCGAGCACGCTGGTGGCGTGGGCGCCGTTGGAAAATCCGCCGAGGGTGCTGCGTGAGGCGTCGATGTTGGGAATCGTCTGAGCGAGCTTTTCCAGCATGACACGGTAGCTGCTGCCAAGCACGGTGGCGTCGTTGGAGTTGATGATGTAGCCCATGTTGACGGACACTCCCGGCAGCGATGGCGGTTTCGCCTTGGCGTCTTTGAACAAAGGCAGATTCACGGCAATGAAGTCACGCGCGCCGATGATGCGGCGTGCGAATGAGGCATTGCCACCAGCGCCGCCATTGCCGCCGTCGATGAAGACAAAGAGGGGAAAGGTTTTGTCGGCGGTGTAGTTTTCCGGCAGCTGCGTGGAAAGCATGGGCACGGTCTTTTTGCCGGTCTTCTGCTCGTAGTAGGTGGCGGGCAGCTCAGGGAATTCGAGGGTCAGCTGCGCATCGGGCTCCAGCTTTGCTGGGTCAGCGTGGAGCGCGGCTGGTGCAGCAAGCATGAGTGCGGCGAGGAGTGTGCAGGCGAGTTTCATGAAGTCGTTTGCGGCATCATCCGCTTCGCGCTGCGAAGTGTCCAGCGATTCGCAAGCAGCAGCCTTGCCTCTGGTAGCAGCGGTGCAAATCTCCTGACTCTCATGACACACCCCTTTAGGCATCTCAAAGTGAAGTGGAGGCAAATGAGGCGTTGATTCGTCTGCAACTCCTGACGGTCAGATTTCAGGAAAGTAAATGGGCAGGCATGTGGGGCAGAGGGAATGCGTGAAGTTTGCCTCTGTGTGTGCGGAGACATAGGCCTCAAGGCCATGCCACTCACCCCTGTCATCGCGGATATTTTTGCATGCGGCGCAGATGGGCAGGAGGCCACGCAGGGTGCGCACTTCTGCCAGGGCCTCGTCTCTTTCGGAGATGGCGCGTTGCAGCGCAGCTTCACGTTCGCGCAGGGGTGTCACGTCTGCCACATGGGCCCAGAACCCCCGCACCACACCCTCTTCCATATCCGGCGTGTAGGTGGCGATGCTGTCTCTGGCCCCGCCTTGAGGCAGGGGGATGCGCCTTTCAAACTGCTGCCTCTCCCCGCGCAGGGCCCCTAGAATGTAAGGAAGGTTCATCTCATACAAAGGTCCGAGCAAATCACGAATGTGCATGCCCGCCATTTCATCCGGGCTTTTGCCAAACCACACCCTGTAGGCATCATTGGAGAACTGGCAGCGCTGCTCTGAATCCCAGTACGCGACCATGGCCGAAATATGATTGACGGCCTTAAGAGCTAGAAGGGCAGGATCAGTCAGCTTCAGGTACATTCAGTAAAAAGTTCGGTCATTTTGACACGCAAAAGATGTAACAGTTCAAACTGCGACTCTTTCTTCGCAGTGGAATAAACCATCCTCTGTGCAGGTTTATTATATTCAGTTGCAACTGATTGTGCCATTCAGGGGGTGTGCTTTCAGCAGGAGGAGTAGCCTGCCTCCGGCTTTCGTGCCATGCCTCTTTGCGCAGAGAAAGTGACAATGCAGTCACGTTTGGCCACACTGGCTGGATCAAGCGTCTGGTGCCAAATGCCATGATGTAGCAGAAGTATGGACGGGCTTTCTGGCGAGGGCATGAATGCCTGGCGCGTGGCTGGCGGGAATGAGGATTGTAAACTGAGATATGCCAATTGGCCGGCACGGCGCGAGGCAGCCTATTTGGCGGGGGCTGAAGGATCGGCGGGGGCGGGCGCTTGCTCAGCTGGTGCAGGAGGCACGGCGGCTTTGAGGGCGGCGAGTTTTTTGCGGAAGCGGAGGGTGTCCTCGGGGGTGAGGGCGCAGAGGGGCAGGTCTCCCACGCCGGACTCGATGAGATAGACGGTGATGAAGGTCTGCGGTACGACGCGGGCGGATTTGGGCAGGATGCGGAGGGTGTCTCCGAGGATGAAGGACTGATCTGGCACGACCTGCTCGACGAGCAGGGGCTTGCCCTGCGGGGTGAGTTTCACGCGCTCATACTTGCCGCGTTTGGAGGTGATTTTTACAGGGAGCTTGTCGGCGGGTGAGACGGAGGCCTGCAGGGAATCCTCTGTAGCGAAGACGTGATTGACATGGCAGCGCAGGGGGCTGGCGCGGATGGTTTTGAGCTCGGCGGCATCTGCCTGCTCCTGCTCCAGGAGGGCGGCGGCTTTGGCTTTTTTGTCGGCTTCGGTGATGATGGTCTGCACGCGCTCCTGATGTTTGTCCGCCATCACGGTGGAGGCATTGCGGGGATCGTAGCCAAAGATTTTTTGCAGGTCCGGGGGGAGGTCGGCGAGGAGGACGGTGGCGGCGCCGGCGGCGTGGAGGAAGCGGACTTCAACAGCATCGAAGCGGGAGACCTGCACGTCGCGGTAGGTCACGCCCTGCCTGGTGGTGAGGGTGGGGAAGGTGAGGGGCGCGGCGACGAGGCTGGCAGCGAGTGTGAGCAGCAGCAGGGCTGAAAGTGAAAGCAGGGCGCGTGAAGCACGCCGCCGGTGGCTGTGGAGCGAGTGGCTTTCGGGCATGCCATGGAGGGTGGGGAATAACATGGACGCGTGGCGGGTGTGGCTGCGCGCTGGAAGATCAGCGACTGCGCGGTGCGGTGCAAGAGGGGAGTTTGAGTGCGCGTGGGGGCCAGGGATGAGCGAGATAGGATGCCCCGCGATGCGCTACTCCAGCCGCAGGCAGGAGGCGCTGAGGCGGGCCAGGGATGGGAAGGCGGGGACTGTGAAAGGCGGTGAGAAGGGAAGGGGGATGGAAATTGACCATTAAGCTGGCTCTGAACGGCATGTTTTTTTCGGCGCGCAATGATCAAGGACGAGCAGGGGTAGGAGGACGAGCAGGAGAGAGGGAAAGCAGGTGCTTGCGTCGTGATGGAGTGTGGCTGAGCATGGGGGCCGTTATCTCCTGGATTTATGGACACTGAAATCATCACCGCTGGCAGTCAGCAGTATCAGGTGGCGGGCTGGCCGCAGCGTGTGGTGGCGCGGGGGCTGGACATTGGGTTGATCATGGT
Organism: uncultured Verrucomicrobiota bacterium; assembly: GCA_903838675.1. Taxonomy (GTDB): domain Bacteria; phylum Verrucomicrobiota; class Verrucomicrobiia; order Verrucomicrobiales; family Verrucomicrobiaceae; genus Prosthecobacter. Next base: position 16,628 of record CAILZI010000199.1, on the reverse strand, counting down.
GGGCTGTGCTCTGGGCGGGGAGATGGTGGGTGGTTTTCTAACGCTGGGCGGGATCGTTTATCTTTTCCTTGGCAGCGGACTCATGAGCGGTGCCAGCCTGGGCAAGCGTGCCATGGGCCTGAAGGTCATCGAGGCGCGGCATGGCGGGCCTTGCAGTGTGATGCAGGATCTGATCCGGCAGCGTTACCTGCTGTATTACAATCCTGTCTTTATCATGCTGATCGCGTACGACTCAGCGAAGGGCTGCTTTGACAGGCCGGAGACCTATGTCGTCCATGCCACGCCAATGACGGCGGCCGAGCGCGAGGTGCCGCAGGAGAAGCCTGCGAAGCTGGATCTGGCCGGGATGGGGGACATGGTGAAAAAAATGCGGGAGGCGCGGGATGGGGCTGCGCTTCGTGATGAGTGAGGGCAGGGGATGTGACTGAATTCGTTTCATGAACTTGATCTACCAAGACAAACCACGAAGCAATAGTGCGATTGTTATCAGCGCCTTTGTTCTCATGTTTGTGCTGTGTCTCATCGCTGTTCGTGTTCAGCACTCACAGCCGCATCTTGCATCGTTTATCTGCCTGTCAGCATTCAGCCTGATCTTTTTTGCCATTGGCGTGGCGCAGTTGCGCAGCGGCTACCTTTGGCGCAATCTTTCTCCTGGCAACCGAGGCGCGCACCGTTCCAAGGCACCGTATCGGTTCATGGCTTCAACGATCTTTCACTTCGCGCTCGCACTTGCCATTGTGGCCTTTGCCTTGTGGCGTTACTGGCATGGCGTGGTATGAATAAAGGTTGTTTATCTCACGCGATACGCAGACGCTTCCCTCATGACCCCACACAAAGAAAAGAACCTTGCCCGGGCGCTTCACCAGCAGCGTGAGAGCCGCATTGCCCGACTGCTGGAGGCGGGAAGGATCAAGTCGGCTGCGGAGATTCCGGCGGATGCGATCCCTGCGGCGCTGGAGCTGCAGAATCCGCAGGGCACCTGGTCTCCGCCGTTGTTTTACCGGGACATTTCTTTCCGCTGCGAGGACTGCAGGAAGCGCGAGGTGTGGAGTGCGACGCAGCAGCGCTGGTACTATGAGATTGCCAAAGGTCCGGTACATGCCCGCGCCATACGCTGCCGCTCCTGCCGGAAGAAGCACCGCGATGAGACGCTGAGGCAGCGGGAGATGCTGCGGCTGCACCGTGAGAAGAAGGCGGCTGGGCAGACGTGAGAGGGCTTTTTGTTCTTGTCTTCAAGGCCCGGCCATGAAACATGACCCGCATGTCCATGCCTGCAGAGAGTCTTTCCTTTCGGTGTCGGCCACGTCTGGAGGTGCCTTTGATGGGGGTGCTGCTGTTTGGCGTGGGCGCGGTGATGCTGGGGTGGATCGCGCATACGAATGATCGTGGTCTGGTTTTAAACGGGGGGATTCGATTCAACGTGGATGGAGCCACGCTCTTCTACTGGGTGCTGGCAGGACTTTTCGCTCTCGTTGTCCTGCTCACTGTGGGGATCGTTTTGACCACGCTGGTTTATAAAATGCCGGACATCATTTTGTGCGCGGGGTCGGTCTCATTTCCGGTGGGATTCCCGGTGAAGCGCCCCTTTGTGCTGCCGCTCATAAAGATCGAGAACATCAGCCTGATGGAGGTGAGCGGGCAGAGAATCCTGATGCTGCAGACGGTGGGCAAAAAGCACGGCATTGCGCTCAACTGGCTGGAGTCGAAGGAGGCGGCGCAGAGGCTGGAAAGTGAGCTCAGGGAAAGGTGGGCCTCCGTGCGCGGTGTGACTGAATATGAGAGGGGGGCCGACGTTTGAAACTGCCCTCCATCATCAGGAGGGTGCTCGTGCTTGTCGCGCTTGCGGTGGTGTGTGCGTGGCTTGCTTTCAGATGGCTGACTCATGGCGTGGGCCACGGCATACGAGGTTTTGTTGATGTGGGCATGAGTGCTCTGGATGAGGCGGCGCGGCGGTATGCGGATGTGAACTGGGTGCTGAATTACGACGCCACTGGGAAGTCGTTTGCTGTGCGGCCAGGTGATGCGTCCGGCGCGAAGACCCACGTCTCGGAGGCTGAGCTTGGGGATTATCTGCGGAAGCTCGTGCCGAAGCCGGTGAAGCTTGCGGTGATCTACAAAGGCAAGGATTTCCCAGCGGCTGCTGCGATGGCTGATTTTGAAAGGCGCATGCGCGAGATGATGGCTCCCACAGGCGCGGAAGTCTTTTTCTTGGTCACTGACGAAAGCCCATCTCGAATCGAATGAAAGCCCCCACTCCTCCTATCCCCTACTCGATCTTTGCGAATCCCACGACGAACAAGGCGGGGCTGAGGTGCGCGGCTTTGAACGTGATGTCGGAGTACTATGGGGTCGCCATCGTGCTGACGGCGGAGGAGGTGGAGCAGCTGCTGCAGAAGGACCCCGGTGTGTGGGCGGACCGCCAATCTCTGCGGCTGGGGCGGTGCCATGAGAGCGGTGTGTTTTGGAGCGCCGAAGGTGAGGGTTTGTCGATTCTCATCGGGCATGATGATGAATCATGGTCGGTGTGCTTGATGCTGCCGTTCACCGTGCTGGAAGAGATACGGCAGGCGCTGAAGGGGCTGACACCCTGGCTGGCGGGGCGCAGCCTGCCGCAAGGATATCTGGGGCATGTGCCGGAGGATTATGCGCACCTGAAAGAGGAGTGAGTGATGGGGGGAAGGATGAGGGCGGATGTGAACAGGATATGGCGTTGCCGCAATTTTATCCTATCGCAGTTGAATCCGTGAGTGCTTCCACCAGCTGCTGGGCTTGAAGCGTTTCGGGTTGGTCCGTGCCGAATACTTTCAGGAGGCCTGCATGGGCGCGTCTGGCGAACTTCAACGCCTCCTGTGTTTTATTCTGCACCTTCAGGCACCGAGCGATGTTGTAGCAGCCGAACAGGGTGTCGGGATGCTCTGCGCCAAACACCTTCTCCCGGATGGCGAGCACGGTGCGAAACTGCGGCTCGGCCTCCAGGTGCCTGCCCTGACCGTGCAGAGCCTGGCCTAAATTAATCCTGGCCATCAAAGCGATCGGATGCTCCGGCCCGAGAGCACGCTCATGAATGCCAAGCAAGTTTCGATTCTCCCGCTCTGCCTCGACAAATTTTTCCTGGCCAATTAAAATGGCTGCCAAATAGCCACGAAAGAGCAAGGTGTCGGCATCTTCCGGACCCAGAGCACGCTCGCTGATTGCCATCAAATCGCGCGCGAAGGTTTCAGCCTCATCGTGCTTTTTCAGAGAGAACAGCAGCGCCACTCGATTGCCCCGGTCGCCCAAGGTATCGCGATGCTCAAGGCCGAGCGTTTGCTCCCGAGTGGCCAGCAACTGAAGGAGTTCCGGCTCGGCTTCGGTCAGTTTGCCCAGCTTGATCAGGACTCCAGTCAGGTGGCCCCGTGCCGTCAGGGTGTTGGTATCCTTTGGACCGAGTACACGCGACATGATGGGAATCAGATCGCGAAGCAGCATCTCTGCGGGTGCATACCTGCCCATTATGTATAAGGCAGCCGAAAGGCCCAGCCTGGCGCTCAAGGTGTCGGGGTGCTCAGGGCCGAGAGCTTTCACACGTTGGTCAGCGAGTGCTTGAAAGGCTTTTTCTCCTTTCGCAATCTGGCCTGAGCTGATGAGAGCATTGGCGGATTCAAACGCTGCCTGGCTGATGTCTGCCGGTGCCAGGATGTAAGGTGCAGCGCAGCATGCTAACATGAGCAGAAGGACGACGAGAAGAAGTATCATGGTGGGAGAAGAAGTGAAAAGCGGGTGCTCAATGCCCGCCGCTCACGGCGTCTTGGCTTGCTGCTTCATCAGCTCATTGATCAGTTCCTGCGCGGCCTGGGTGTCAGGGTGGTCAAAGCCCAGCGTTTTCCGGCGGCCGTCCAGGGTGCGTTTGGCGTAGGTCAGGGCCTCGGCGGTTTTGTCCTGGGCTGCCAGGCTTTGTGCCAGGAAATAGCAGATGCTAAGCGTTTCCGCGTTCTCTGGCCCGAGGACTTTGTCGGCGTTGGGAAGCACCTGGCGGCAGGTCTCCTCGGCTTCCACATTTTTCTCCTGCGCCAGCAGGCTCATGATGAACTCGTACTGGCAGGCCAGGGTGCCGCGATGCTCCGCACCGAGGACGCGCAGCACCACGGGCACCAGCTCCCGCAGCTCTGTTTCTGCGTCATGCCGATTCCCCTCGCCGGTCAAGATTCTGACAAACGAACTGCGCGCATCCAGCGTGTGTTTATCCTCAGGGCCGAGCATCTGGGTGGCGATGGGCAGGAGGCTCTCGCACTCCTCTCTGGCCTCCTCCCATTTGCCCTGAAACGTCAGGATCGAGAGAAGATCGGCACTGCAGCCCAGCGTGTCGCGATGCGTCGCACCCCGGACTCGTGTCAAAAGGGAGAGCAGGTCCCGCAGTTGCGGTTCAGCCTCATCAAGCCGGCCCGTCACGCACATGATGATGGCCAGAGTCCTGCGCGTGCGCAGTGTCTCCAGATCTTCAGGGCCGAGAACCCGTGCTTCGATGGAGATCAAGTCGCGGCATTGCTCTTCCCCTTTGTCGATTCGGCCCTGGGCGCACCTGGCATCGATGAGGTCGGACTTGCAGGCCAGGGTCTCGCGCTGTTCCGCGCCGAAGACGCGCGTGACCAGGGGCAGCAGCGCCTGCAACTGGGCTTCCGCTGCCGCATCCCGGTCCAGCTCAAGGATGATCCGCGCCAGCAGCAGCCGTGCGCGCAGCGTTTCCTTGTCTTCCGCGCCGAGTGATTTTGTGCGCGCCGCCACGAGTGCCTGCGCGGCCTTTTCCGCATCAGCATACTTGCCGAGGTCCCGGAGCGCGGTGATGGCATCGGCGGCTTTCGGTCCTGTGTCGTCAGCGGCGTGAAGCGCGCCAAAGCCGAGGGCGGCAAGGAGCAGAGCAACGGCGAATGCGTGCTTCATGGTGGGGGAAGAAGTAAAAAGTGAAAAAAGGCGGGAGCTGGATGCTGGATGTTTGCAGCGTGTCATGCGGTGGCGTTTTTCTTGATGAGGTCATTCACCATCAGCTGGGCAGACTTGGATTTGCGGTGGTCTTTGCCGTATATCTTCACGCGGGCTGCCAGGGTGCGCCTGGCGTAGGTCAGGGCTTCGGGGATCTTGCCCTGCGTCTCCAGGCACACGGCCAGGTTGTAGCAGGCTGTCAAAGAGTCCGGATGCTCGGTGCCGAACGTGCGTTCGCAGATGGCGAGCACCTGACGGAACTCCTGCTCGCCTTCCTCATGTTTCCCCAGGTCGAACCAGGTTCTGGCCAGGAGCATGCGGGTGCGCAGGGTCTGGGCATTCGCGGCCCCGAGCGCGCGGTTTTCGATGGCGATCAAGCTCTGGCACTGCTTTTCTGCCTCATCATATTTGCCTTCGTCTTCCAGAATGGCGGTGAGGTCTGACTGGCAGCGCAGGGTGTCGTAATGCTCAGGGCCGAGCACGCGCGCATAGAGGGCCAGCACCTGACGATACTCCGCTTCGGCTTCCTCCACTTTCTGCTGATCCCACCAGGCTCCGGCGAGACGCCTGCGTGTTTTCAAGGTGATCGTGTCCTCGGCGCCGAGCACCCGTGTGGCGACTAGGATCAGACGGCGGTACTGCTCTGCTGCCTCCGCGTGCTTGCCTTGGGCCCCGATGATGGAGATGAGGTCTGACTTGCAGCGCAAGGTTTCGCGATCTTCTGCGCCGAGGGCTTTTGTCACCACGGGCAGGAGCTTGCGCAGCTGGGACTCGGCCTCAGCCTCCTTGGGCAGCAGGAAGACAGTTTCTGCCAGCAGGAGGCGGGCGCGCAGCGTTTCTTTGTTCTCAGCACCGAATGTCTGGGTGCGCGCCGCCACGAGGGCCTGCGCGGCTTTTTCTGCCTCCGTGTACTGGCCCGCCTGCTGGAGTGCCGTGGCGGCATCGTAGGCTTTCGTGCCGAGGTCTGCTGCGGCGTGAGCTGCGCCTGGGGCGAAGGTGGAAAGGAGCAGGAGGCAGGCGAGCGGTTGGTGCATGGTTGGCGCGAGTTAGGCTCACGGATTAAATGAAGAACAGAAGCGAGAGGCAAGCATCATTGCATAAGCTGGGGGTCTATTTTATGGCGGTAAAGGCTGAGTTCATTCATGCAGCGTTCGCAGGTCTGCTGTTGCAGCGTTTTCCAAAACTGATTGCCGAAAAGCGCGCATGGGGCTGCTCGACGGCGCATGGTTTAAATTTTGGCCAGCCGCTCCGTGAAGCCGCGCTGCACGGAGGCGTGGATCTTTTCAGGAAAACCGGAGGGAAGCTGTTTTTCCACGGCCTTCAGGGCTGCCTTGGCGTGCTCTGCCACGTCCGCCAAAACCTCCTGCGCGAGAGTCGCCGGCAGTCCGGCCTTCACGGCAGTCTGGATGAAATGCCGCCCCTGAATGTAGTCCATCCGGTAGTGCCGGCTGTCTCCGGCGAACATCGCCAGCTTCATTTGTTTCTTGAGGATCTGGCGCGCGTCCAGGCTGGGCTGAGCCGTGAGGACATCATAAATCGGTGTCATGTAAAAGCGGCCGGCAGGCCCGAGAAACAGACTGAAATTCTTGGCGTGGCCATCCGTCGCGCCGATCAACCAGTACAGAATCTGCGCCTTCAAAAACTTCTTCTGATCTTCGGTGGGAGTGTCGCTGCCTTTGAAGAGGGTGAGGATGTCCACCATCCCCGGGCCGCCCTCGCTTTGATATTTGCGCGTGGGCGGAATGGACAGGGCCTGGCAGCAGTCCTCCTGCGGAATGCGCAGCAGCCGCCCATCCGGCGTCCATGTCCGGTCAAAACGCTCGATGACGAGGGCATGGATCTTGCCGAAGCGCTGCATCTTCACGGCATTCGCCGGCAGGCCGAAAGCGGCCATGAGCTTCAGGCAATAGAATTCATTCTCCACGCTGTTGGAGAGGTCCAGTCCATTGGGCAGCTTGCCGAGCGGAGTTTTGAAAAGGTGCGTGGTCGGTGTCGTGCCATGAGGCTTCCACCATTTCCCTTTGTGAAAGAGCAGCGCCGTCTTTTCCTGCGCACCAGCCACAGAAATGCGGAAGTCCTGGTCTTGATCCAGCCCCAGCGGAGCCTGGGCCAGATTGCTGAGAAGCTTCTCGATCTCGCGGTCGCTGACGGGCTGACCTTCGATCTTTGTGGTATCTCCTGCCACATCCTCACCTTCGGGCATGAACTGCAAGGCTCCCACGCAATCGCGCCCGATGCGGGACAGCAGGCTGTAGGAGTCCGTGCCATCCGCGCCAACCTTCTCCGCGACACGCCGCCGCAGAGCCTCAGAGTCAGGCAGCAGGTTCTCAAAAAATGCCGTGACAGGAGCGCCGCTGTAGGCGTCCTCCCGCAGGGGCAGGGAGAGCGAAACTGGAATGCCGCGTTCGCGAGCCAGCCAGCTCTCAGCGTAGCGAAACACGATCCCCCCGCCGGGCTCCTTCGCGAGATGCCCGACGAGGTGATTGTTCAGCAGGACGCGCAGAGGCGCGTATGGGCGTTTGCGGGCCATCAGATCAGGAGTTCTCCATCATTTCCCTGACCATGGTCTCGCGCCAGTCCTTCGAGCGCGGGGCGATCTGGAATTCCAGATCAAGCGCGGAGAGCACCGTCAGCAGCGTCTCGATCCTGCTCGCAGGGTTGCCGGTTTCGATCAACGAAATGGTTTCCTGCCGCAGCCCGGTTTTGGCACTGAGCTGCTGCTGGCTTAGCGCCTGCCGCTTGCGCGCACGCCGGATGAGGGCGCCAATTTGCTTGGGGTCTCGTGCTGGATCACTCATATTCCGGATTATGTGCCAAGTGCGATAAAGTGTCAATATCGGAAGAGGCGCATAAAAAGAAAGTATGTGCTAAAAGCGATAAAACGAGATTATCGTATTAGGCGCATAAAGATATGGGAGATGCCGGGCATGGTTTTTCATGCGCCGGAGTCGCACTCAGGCATGTGCCTCATCTCCATTCCTGAATGGCGGCAGCATCTGCCCGGCGTGCTGCTGCAGCGGATGGAACGCTTCTACCAAGCGCAGGAGTTGCACGTGCCTGCACAGTCAGGGCCTGCGGCCTAGGCGCAGTGCGCCTCACGCCTTGGCGGCTTTCTTCGTCAGTTCATCCACCAGTTCCCGGGCGTTTTTCGTGTCAGGGTGGTTCGGGCCGAGGAGTTTCAGCTCGCCTTCCAGGGCACGGCGGGCGTAGGGCAGGATCTCCTCGCTGGGTTTGTGCTCTTCGATCAGGCAGGTGGCGAGATTGTAGCACGTTTTCAGGGTTTCAAGATTCTCAACACCGAGCGCCCGCTCGTCGAGGGGCAGCAGGGCGCGCAGTTCCGTTTCCGCCTCGGCGTGGCGGTGCTGCGCCAGGAGTGCTGCGGCCAGGGCTCCGCGGCATTGCAGCGTGTCGGGGTGTTCGGGGCCCAGGATGCGCTGCCGCACGGGAATGAACCGGCGCTCCGTGGCCTCCACCTCAGCATATTTCTTCTGGGCGTACCAGACCATGGCCAGGTCGGCTTCGGCGAGCAGGGTGGCTGCGTCCTCCGGCCCCTGCACGCGTTGGCGGATGGCCAGCACCTCGCGGTATTCCTTTTCGGATTCATCCAACCTGCCGAGATTTTTGAGCGCCCGTGCAAAGAAGCGCCGTGCCCTCAGCGTCGTCTTGTCCTCCGGGCCCAGCACCTTCTGCGCCAGGGGAATGAAGAGGCGGTAGGGCTCCTCCGCCTCGGCGTCCTTGCCTTGGAAATGCAGCGTGGAGAGGAGTTCCTCCTGGTAGAACAAGGTCTTGGGATGCGCGGCGCCCAGCACCCGTGCCATGACCGGCAGCAGATCGCGCAGCTCCTTTTCCGCCTCAGCATATTTTTTCTGCCCACGCAGGGCCGCTGCCAGACTGGCCCGGCTCAGCAGAGTGTCCCGATCCTCCGGCCCGAGGACGCGCGTGCGTGCGGTGACGACCCTGCGCATCAGCGCCTCCTGCTCCGCATACTTGTCTCTGGCCTGCAGGACGAGGCCCAGGAAAGCCGCAGTGGAAAGGGTCAGCGGGTCCTCAAAGCCGGGTGCGCTCTCGTAGGCGGCCAGCACCGCGCGGTGCTCTTTTTCCGACTCCTCCAGTTTTCCGCCTTTGTAGAGTGTCTTGGCAAAGTAGAACTGAGTTTCCAGTGCTGCCTTGTCGTCTGCGCCCATCACTTTCTGCACCAGGGGGACGAAGCTGCGGTAACCCTGCTCCGCCTCGGCATATCTGTGCTGCCAGTACACGCACTGGAGCAGCTTGGCCTGGGTGTAGAGCGTCCCCGGGTGCTCCGCGCCGTAGATCTTCGTCACCAACGGCAGCAGCGTGCGCAGTTCCTTCTCGGCCTCCGGGTACTTGTCCAGGTCGTAGAGCACCTCGCTCAGCAGCAGCCGTGCGCGCAGCGTTTCCTTGTCCTCCGCGCCGAGCTTTTGCGTGCGTGCCGCAACCAGCGCCTGCGCGACTTTCTCCGCTTCGGGCAGCTTGTCTGCTTTTTGAAGTGCCACCACCTCATCGTAGGCTTTCTTGCCGATGTCCGGCGCTGCATCGGCCGCGCTCACGGGGCCGGGGCCACAGAGGAAAACGAGCAGGGCCAGGACGAATGCGTAAGCGAGGGGTGGCTTCTTCTTCATCTTCATGCGTGCGCGGAATAAAGGGGGGCGCATGAGGGGGGCAAGCCGGAATCGTAGTCGATTTGCGGGCGATGAACTGATGCGGATGAAGCGGCGGGTTCAAGCACGGTGGCTCATCCCAGTGGCTGGGGAGTACCCCAGCTTTGCTGCTGCTGCATCTCTTTCTCTTTCTTTTCGTCGTAGGCAGGCAGCTTGGGTTTCGGTTGTTCGCCCGTCTCAGGGACTTGGATGGGTCGGTTTCTGAGCTCCTCCTCCTCGAGCTCATCCTGCAGTCGAGGATTTGAATGGTAACCCCCTTCAAAGCTGCCGTCGGTTCGGTCCGTTTTTGGATGATCGCGTCCGTAGTCGAATGATCCCCTGAGGTGTCCTCCGAAGAGCCCCTTTTCCTGCTGCGGCACGTACTTGACGCTGTCGTTGTACCGGGCGGCTTCTTGTGCGCTGGGCGGGTATTGGGCTGGATTCGCCGTTTGTGCCCACATTTTAGCTTTTGCCCAGTCCGCTGGATCAGGCTGCTTTGGCTGCTGCTGCACCTGGTAGTCCCGTGGGTCCGTGTGCGGAACCTTCCACACATCAGAAGCATTTCCACCCGCCTGTCCGGACGAGCCCTGTGATCCGCTCAGTTGATTCGGGGCCATCTGCCCGCCGAGTCCCTGCATGCTCTTGCTGGCAGGATCGAGCGGCTTGTCCTCCGAAGCGCGGAGGTAGTTCTGACCGGTGCGGTGCTGGGGGTATCTGCCCCAGGGGGTGCGGGCAGTGAAGAAGAGGCTGCGGGTGGGTTTAGAGGGGGCCATGAGGGAAGTCTTGGGCGTGAATTTTGGAGCGCAAGTGGTTTGTAATCTATGGTGGTATGAAGTAGTGGAGTGTGGTTTCTAGGTTGTTCATTGATTTTGTCGCGCTCATGCGGGCGGGTGGGAGACGCTGAGATGGGGGGCGGGTGGCCTCACTCCCTGCTGCTGTTGTTCGTCAGTTCATGCACATGAACTGTCTGAAGTGATGCCTGCCCGTGAGAAAATCACCCTGGCGGGGTGCGAGTCTCACTTTTCCTCTCCACACGCCTTGGCCTCGGGCTTCAGCAGTTGTTTCACCAGCAGCCGTGAGCTCCGGGTGTCGGGGTGGTCCTCGCCCAGCAGCTTCATCTGGCCTGCATAGGCACGCTGGGCGTAGCTGAGGGCCTCTGGGGTCTTCTTCTGCTCGTTCAGGCGCCTGGCCAAGTTGTAGCAGGTTCCCAGTGTTTCCGGATTCTCCGCGCCCAGCACTCGCTCCTGCAAGGCCAGCACAGCGCGGTTTTCCTGCTCGGCCTCCGTCGCCCGGCCCAGCATGGCCAGTGCTCCGGCCCGATTCGCGCGGCTTCTCAAAGTGGCCGGATGCTCCAGCCCTAGATTGCGTGTTTGGATGGCGGCCACAGTGCGAAGTTCCTCCTCCGCTTCGGTGAATTTTTCCTCCTCGTTGAACACTGCCGCCAGAAGATTGCGGCTGTCCAGGGTGTCCGGGTGGTCAGGGCCGAGCACCCGCACCTGAACGGCGACGACGCCGCGCAGCGTGGCCTCCGCCTCCTTGTATTTTTCCTGACTGACCCGAAGCATAGCCAGGTGATGTTGGGTGCTCAAGGTGTCTTCAGCCTCAGCGCCGTGCAGCCGCCTGTGGATGGCGAGCAACTGATGGAGTTCCTTTTCGGCTTCGTCCAGTTTTCCTTGGTCGAACAGGATGCCGCTCAAAACCATGCGTGTGCTCAGGGTTTCATCATCCTCAGGGCCGAGCACCCGGGTGGTGGTGAGGATCAAGCTGCGGCAGGCCTGCACTGCTTCGGCGTAATGGCCTTGGTCCCACTGGGCATTGATAAGCCACCTCCGGCAATTCAACGACTCCCGGTCTTCCTCGCCGAGGACGCGCTGCAGGCTCTTGAGCAAGGCCTGCACCTCGGCCTCCGCCGCAGCATCTTTGTGTCGGTTGATCTCCAGCTTCAAAAGATCCTTTCGGGCGAGCAAGGTTTCACGATGCTCCGCACCCAGCGCCTGCGTGCGTGCTGCCACCAGTGCCCGGAAAGCCTGCTCCGCCTCGGGGTGCTTTCCGGCATCACGCAGCGCGAGGGCGGCGTCATAGGCTTTCTGGCTGATGTCCGGTGCTGAGACTTCCGCGACACAGGACACCTTGGCAAGGAGCAGGAGGGCGGCGATAGCGAAGAACTGCTTCATGAGTTTAGCGCAAGCTTCTCCAGAGTGAGCGATGGCCAGGTGAGTGACAAGCTGAATATGGCACCACCTCTGGAAGGCTGAAGGCGGCGGAGTCATGATGAGCCGGTGCAGGCTGAAAGAGGCTGCGACAAGGCAATTCAGCATGATCGATCGACGGGGGCTCTGTGTGGCAGTCTCTTTTTAGGAAAGTGCTGCGTCATGATTCATGGTATTCAAAAGTTTTTGCGAAATTTGAGTCCTCGATAGTCAGGCGAAATATCCAAAGAAGGCACATAAGGAGGAAGCTCCTTCAAACCCTTGGCGGGTTTTTCAATGGCTCTTTCATGCCCGCCCGATTTCTTTAAGTCTTCCATGGTAGGTTCGCGCTTAAATGGCCCCGAAGCTGTCACGGCCGGGGGCGTGCAGGCTGGTTCGGGCGCAGCTGTGCTGTCTGGTGCTTCGAGCCGTGGCATCGAATACGAAGGAAGCCTGATGGACTCGTCTTGGATTTCTTCGACTCTCTCAGGGGTTGTCTGGCCGGAGAGGGAACGAGGAACGCCAGCACGATCCAAATATTCTTTGGGCGAAATGTCGGGCTGCTCGTCCTCCGAAGCACGCAGGTAGTTCTGGCCGGTGCGGTGCTGGGGGTATCTGCCCCAGGGTGTGCGAGGGGTGAAGCAGAGGCTGCGGGGCTTTTGAGAGGGGTTCATGAGGGAAGCTTTGGGCGTGATTTATGAAGTTCAGGTAATTTGTGCAAAAAAGTGGTATTATGTGGTTCTATGTGTTCGTCACTGAGGCTGAATTCATACTCTGCTACCTCCGCCTCTCAGCTCCTCTGCGGCAGTGGCGGGCATGCGTTGCGCCATGAGCGAGGCCCCATGTTCTCCTTCACCCATGCTGCGCTCAAGCTACGATTGACAGGTCTGCGAGCTGCACGGTGGCCGCGCAGGGGGCATGGATGAAGAGCACCTCAACAAGAGGACGCGCAAGTCTGGCGTGTGAGGTGGCGCGGGCTCGTCAAGCGTGTGATGGAGGACGGGTGGTGAGCTGGGTGTGGGAGAGATAGAGATCAGGCCGGCTGCGCCACTGGTGTGCGATACCGCGCATGAGGAGGGCGCTGTCCAGCACGGCTGTGCCGGAGGGAAAGCGCCGGGTGTCATTGAAGAAACTGGACTGGGCCTCGTCGATGGCGAGCGGTGAGACGGTCCAGTTCAACGAGTGAAGCTCCATGCCGTGATAGTGGCCGTCTGCATGGGTGGCGGAATAGCCGGTGGCTCCGAGCGAGAAGAAGCCTGCTGCGGCCTCAAGCGTGGGAAAGAGGCTGGTCGCGGGCAGGCTGTCTGTGAGATGGCCGGCAAAGGCGATCTCAGTGCCGCCGTCCGCACGAATGATGCGGAGAGATACGGCGGTGTCCGTGTCATGAGACACAAAGCGGCTGCGCTGAAAGATGCCTGGAAAGACACGGCCACCGAGGGTTTTGTTGAGCCACGAGTTGGTGTCGCGACGGGGAATGAAAACGCCTTCGTGCAGATCACCGTCCTGCGGCCATTCAACGGCGATGCGATGGGCGGCATTTTCTGAGCCGAGCCCGAGCCAGGGCGGGAGAAAGCTTGGGCGCAGCTCTTTGAAACGGATCATGCAGACACCGCCGACGCCGTGCCCGGCGTAGAGCTTGGGGCGAAACGGCGGCGGCAGCACGTGGGCGAGGGCGTCTGGATCGAGCCGGTAGTTGAGCAGTACGCGTCTGTCGATGATGCCGTGGATGGTGTCGAGAAACATAGGTGAGTGGCGGGCCGCTGAATGCTCAGGCGCAGTGAGTCTCACACCTTCGTCGGCTTCTTCGCCAGAAAGTCCACAAGACGCTGGGATTTCTGGGTTTCGGGGTGGTCCTTGCCCAGCACCTTGGTCCGGCCTGCGAGGGCGCGTTTGGCGTAGGGCAGGGCCTCCGGTGTCTTGTCCTGGGCATTCAGGCAGACCGCGAGATTGTGGCAGGTGTGCAATGTTTCCTGGGCTTCCGCGCCGAGGGCGTGCTCCTGAAGTGAAAGAACCTGGCGGTATTCCTTTTCGGCTTCGGTCCGTTTCCCCAGATTGTTCAGGGCTCTGGCCAGGCTGCTGCGGGTGCTCAGGGTGTCTCTGTCCTCCGGCCCGAGCACGCGTGTTTCCGTGGCGATCAGGCTGCGAAACTTTTCCACAGCTTCCGTGCCTTTGCCCTGGGAGCCGAGGACTTCGGCGAGGTAGGAGCGGCAGACAAGCGTATGGCGATGCTCCGCGTCGAAGACGCGCGTGACGAGGGGCAGCAGCTCCCGCACCTCCGCTTCGGCGTCTGCGTCTTTTTCCTGCAAGATGTGGATCTTCACCATCATCATCCTGAGCTGCAGCGTGGCTGCATTCTCCGGCCCGAGCACGCGCGTGTGGTAGCCCAGCACCTGGTGGAACTTAGTTTCGGCATCCACCATTTTTCCCTGATCGTACAGGGTGAGGGCCAGGTTTTTGCGCGTCTCCCAGGTGTCGGCATCCTCGGCACCGAACACGCGGGTGCTGGCGGTGATGAAACGGCGGTACTGCTCTTCGGCCTCCGCGAGCTTGCCCTGTCTGGCGAGGACGCTGTTGAGGTCGGACTGGCAGATGAAAGTCATGCTGTCCTCCGCGCCATAGACACGGGCCATGACGGGCAGCAGCTCCCGCAGCAGGGTTTCGTCTTCCGCGAGTTTCCCCAGATCCACCAGGACGAGATTGAAATTTCTGCGGAGGCGCAGGGTTTCTTTGTTTTCGGGGCCGAGCACGCGGTCGCAGTCGGCCAGCAGTTTATGGTATTCCGCTTCGGCCTCCTTCTGCTTTCCTGCCTCATGCAGGAAACTGGCAAACTCGCCGCGCGCTTTCAGCGTGGTGGCATCGTCGGCTCCGCGCGCCTGGGTCAGCGTGGCGATGAGGCGGCGGTACTCTTCTTCGGCCTCGGTCTTCCTGCCTTGCGCGGTGATGATCTCGATGAAGTCGGAGCGGCAGCCCACGGTGTCTATGGCCACGGGGCCCAGCGCGTGCTCGTAGTGCGGCAGGAGCTGGCGATATTCCTTTTCGGCCGCAGGCCATTGCTTCTGCTTGGCGAGGGTCTCTGCCAGACGCCTGCGTGCCTTCAGGGTCTGCTCCGCCTCCGGTCCCAGCGATTGGGTGGCGGTGGCGATCACGCTTCGGCACAGCGTCTCCGCCTCCTGGTAACGGCTCTGGGAGGCAAGAGCGCCGACGAGATCGTACTGACAGCGCAGGCTGTCGAGGTCCTGCGCGCCACGGGCGCGTGTGGAAATGGCGAGCAGCTCGCGCAGCAGGGCTTCAGCTTCCGCTTCTTTTTTCTGAGAGCGCAGGATCTTCGCCAAAGTGCCGCGGTCCCACAGCGTCTGCCGGCCTTCGGGGCCGAGCACGCGAGTGTCTGTGGCGATGAGGCTGCGGCACAGCGTCTCTGCCTCCGCGATCTTGTCCAGGTAGTACAACGCATCAATGAGGTCTGACTGGCAGCGCAGGGTGTCGGCATGCTCCGCGCCAAAAACACGTGTCATCACCGGCAGCAGTTCGCGCAGCAGGGGCTCGGTTTCAGCCTCCCGGTTTTGCAGGCTGAGGACCCGGGCGAGGAACGACTGCGTCCACAGGGTGTCTTTGGCCTCAGGGCCGAGCACGCGCTGGCAGAGCGGCAGCACCTCGCGGTATTCCTTCTCGGCTTCGGTGAGCTTGTCCGCGTCCGCCAGGAGTTTGGCCAGCTTTCTGCGCGCGCGCAAGGTGTCCTCGTGTTCGGGACTGAGTACGCGTGTGCGGGTGGCGATGAGGCTGCGGCATTTTTCTTCCGCCTCCTTGTATTGATGCAGATGGGTCAGGGTGGTGATGAAATTGTACAGGCAGCGCAGTGTGTCCGCATGGTCCGGGCCGATCACGCGCTGGCAGAGGGGCAGCACCTCGCGGTATTCCTTTTCGGCCTCGGTGAATTTCTCCAGATCGTCCAGCAGCGAGGCCAGAGTCGAGCGTGCTTTTAAAGTCTCCTTGTGTTCAGTGCCGAGAACGTGTGTGCGGATGGCGATCAAGCTGCGGCACTTCTCTTCGGCTTCCGTGAATTTGCGCTGCTTGGTCAGAGTCGTGATGAAAGTGGACACGCTGCGCAGCGTGTCCGGGTGTTCAGGGCCGAGCACGCGCTCGCAAAGGGGCAGCACCGCGCGGTATTCCATCTCGGCTTCATCGAGCTTTCCCTGGTCTGACAGTGCTTTGGCAAAGCGCCGACGTGACTTCAAAGTCTCCGGGGCCTCGGCCCCGAGCAATCGTGTTTCAACGGGGATCAAACGGCGGTACTGCTCGGCCGCCTCCGCGTCTTTGCCTTGGGCGGCCATGGTCGAGAGCAGGGTGGACTGACAGCGCAGCGTTTCACGATCCTCCTTGCCGAAGACCTTTGTCACCACCGGCAGCAGTTCGCGCAGCTGGGCTTCAGCCGCCGCATACTTGGGCAGCAGGAAGACGGCCTCCGCCAGCAGGAGGCGGGCACGCAGCGTCTCCTTGTTCTCCGCGCCGAGCTCTTTCGTGCGCGCCGCCACCAGCGCCTGCGCGGCCTGCTCTGCCTCCGGGTACTTTTCTGCTGAGTACAATGCCAGGGCGGCATCGTAGGCTTTCTGGCTGATGTCCTCTGCGGCGTGAGCCACGCCAGAGCCGAGGATGGAAAGGAGCAGGAGGCAGGCGAGCAGCGGCTTCATGGTTGGCAAGGGCTTAGGTGCACGGAGTAAAGGAAGAAACGGCAGCGAGCGCAAGGCTTAAAGGGGGAGCTGTCAGCATGTATAAAACGCGGATCAAAAGTGCAGCGGATCGCGGATCAAAAGTGAGTCACCTCTGAGCG
>CAILZI010000198.1 GCA_903838675.1 uncultured Verrucomicrobiota bacterium | reverse complement strand
CTGGAAATACTAAAATGAAAGCTCCGCGCGGCCCTCTTGGACGATGAAGACGACCATCCAAAAAAGATGGCAAGCCCACCCCACCCATCACCGATCCCAAAAATCCGGCACCTCCTGCGGCACCTCGCACATCCAGCTGCCATCTCTCTTCAACCGTGACGCGATGCGCCCATCGATCTGCGCCTCGATCTCTTTCCGGTACAAGTTCGCATCCATCAGCGTCCATTTGCCGGAGCGCAGCTGCAGCAGCTCGGCGATGCGGCTGCGGGTGACGGCGCCGGCACCGCGATCCAGCGCGGCGCCGCTGCCGATGTCTTCGATGTAGATGACGTCGTACCTGGCGTAGTCACGCGCGGCGCGGAAGTCTTCCAGATCCACCGCCGGCACCAGATGCGCCAGCTGCGGGCCGCGATGCCCGGTGGCGGTGGGGATCTTCCAGTGCCCGCGCGCTGCGGCGGACTGCAGGCAGGCGAGCGCTTGCTTCAGCACATGCGTCTTGCCCACGCCCGAGGGACCCAGCAGCGAGAGCCACCTGCGCGGCTGCTCGCGGCGAATGACGGCGCTGCAAAACGCCTTCACCGACGGCAGCACACCTTCGAGGCCCGGGTGATAAACCTCAAACCGCCACGGCCACCCGGCCACGTGCGGGTGCAGCCCGGTCATGGCGGCTTCGATGTCTTCAGGCGTGGCGACCTGCGGCGCTGGCACTGCCGCTGCACGGAGGACTTGGGCGATGGGTTGCATGGAATCAGGTAAAAAGTTCGAAGGTTAAAAGTTTAAAGTTGGGGAAAAGCGGAGGCGGGGAGAGCTTCGTTCTTCGTATTGCAGTCCCGGCTTTCGTGTCCTTCGTAGCCTTGGCGAAGAAGGAAGCCGGTTCTGGAATGCGCTGCGCAATGCACCTCCAGATTCCGCCTAAAGGCGGGACTACAAAACGTGTGCTGGGAGGCAGAAGACCAGCACTTCAAAAAATCGTAAATCATAAATCATAAATGCCTTCACGCATACCTCCCCGGCGCATTCGCGCTGTCGCTGCGCACCGCAGCAGGTCGTGGGCTGCCATGGTAGGCTGTGGTAGAGGGCGGATGGTTGCGGGTGTTGCGCTGGTGGTCATTGGCCTGCCATTTCTGCCACCACGCAGCCAGGGCGTTCTGCGGGCGGCGCACGGCATTGCCATCGCGATCCGTCCAGCACCCGAAAACGGAGAGCGGGCGTGCCTCGTGCTCATTCCACCAGATCTCCGCCTTGTCCGGCGGGCAGCCGATGGCGACTGCCCAGGCCAGCACGGTGGCGAGGCTGGGGTTGGCCTCGTTCGCCGCTCTGCGCGCCGCCTCAGCCCTCTCGGCGGCGGCTTCGGCGGCTGCCGCTTGATCGGCCGCGGCATCGGCTGCAGCCCGCGCTGCGGCCTCTTCCTCCGCAGCGGCTGTTGCTGCCGCATCCACGGCAGCATCGGCCTCGCGCGCGCCCGCGTTGTTTGCGTCCTCTGGTACGGGGTGGGAGGTGGGCGGTGGGTGGTGGGTGGTGAGTGGTGGGCATGCCTGCCGCATCGGTTTCGCATGTGCTCCCGCAATGCGGTCGCATGGCTCCCGCATCGGTTTCGCATGTGCTGCCGCAATGCGGTCGCATGCCTGCCGCATCGGTTTCGCATGTGCTCCCGCAAAGCGGTCGCATGGCTCCCGCATTGGTTTCGCATAAGCTCCCGTCATGCGTGCGCATGCTGCCCGCAGGCGGAGTTCCGGGCGCTGTGTTCCAGCGCTTGATGGCTGCGGCACGGCGCTGCTCGCTTTTTTTGGCGATGCGCTCGCGCTGCTCTGTGCGGATGGTTTCCAGCCGTGCGTTGCGGCGTTTGCCATCGGCCTGCAGCGGCAGTTTGGCCAGCACGGCGGGTGTCACGCCCTTGCCGCCCAGGCGCTTGAGCGCGGGCACATCCGCCGGCAGGCCCTGCAGCAGCCACTGGTGGCAGAGCAGGCGCAGGTAGGTCAGCTGCTCGGCATCGCTCATGGTGGCCACGCCCACGAGCCAGCGCTCGGGGTAGAAATCAAAGGCCGGTGCGTCGCGGATCTGGCTCATGGCGTTTCCTCCTGGGGAAGGTGAGGGGGCGGTTTCATGGAATGGTGGATTATGGTGGAAAATGGCGGTTCACTGCAGGGCAGAAGGCTGGGTGAAAGGGAGGCGCGTCTGGCCGTGGGCCGGCCAGGTGGAAGATTCGCGGCCTGGCTGCCGCAAAGAACAAACAGGTCTTATAGGTCCTGTTCGACCTATAGGACCTATTCTCTTCCTCCGAAGGGCATGGCGCTCTGCGGCCACGGCGCACACTCCGGCCTCTGGAATGCAGCGCAGTGCTCATGGCGGCTTGGCGCGTGGGGTTTTCTTGGCGCGTGATTTCTTCCGCTTCTGCGACTGCTCCTTGCGCACGCGGCTGTTGCCGCGGTTGCGCAGGCTGAGTTCGTTCAGCTGCTGCTTCAGCGCCTCGCCCTCCAGCTGCGCGCAGCATTTATGGCCGTGCAGCAGGCCGCGCTTCAGCAGGGAGAAGTTCAGCTTCTGGATGGCTTGATCATGCCCCGGCACATCCTGCCAGGTGATGCCACGCCACTGCGGCCCCGGCGGCGGCACGCTGCCAGGATCGGGTGGCGCAAGCCTCCGACACCGGGCGGCCAAAGCAGCCGCGTGCCGCGCAGACATCCCCCCGTCATCGTCATTCAAACTGTCAAGAATTTGCATCCTGACCCCATTTGGCGTGACCCCATTTGGCGTGACCCCATTTGGCGGCTCGGCGGGCTTCGCGGCGGCGCGGGGGGGATCGTAGATGAAAAGATTGCCCTCCGGATCGATCCGCAGCGTCAGGCCGCGGCGTACCAGGTCGGTGAGCATGTCAGTGAGGGAGAGCATGGGCAGAGGTGAAAAGGGTTTGAGGGCGCAAGGCGGCGGAAGTGAAACGGGCTAGGAACTAGGCGGAATGGCAGGCGCGGCCTCGGTGCTGGATTCTGGGTGCCTGGCACTTTTTTCTTTTCACTTCTCCCACCCTCAGGCCGCGCGGGCGCTGCGCAGGTCTGCCGCGTCCATGCGGGCCACCACGCGGCGTCTGCTCTCGCTGAGCTCCGCGCTGAAGCGCTCCTGCACGTAGGCCTCCGCCTCCTCCCACAGGCCTGCGGCCAGGTGCTCGCTCACCGACTGGCCGCGCACAAAGATGTCATTCAGGCAGTCTGCGGAGTGATCCAGCTCGAGGGGAAAATGCCCCGGCCACGGGGCCAGCTCGCCGGCCACATCGCCCTTGAACTGCGGATGGCGCACCGTGTCCAGCGCCGCGTGCACCTTGTCCGTCTGCTCCTGCAGCGCGCAGGCCAGCCGGTGCAGCTCTGTGGCCAGCGGGTTGCTGCCGTGACCGTCCGGTTTGATCACGTGGAGAAGGACGTCGATGTCGTAGGTTTTCATGTTCAGTGAGTGAGTTTAAGGTCTAAAGTTTAAAGCTGGCCTGGCTGCGTGCGCCTGACGCAGCTGCCCGCAAAGCAAACGTCGTGGCGCTGTACTGAGAGCACGTTTTGTAGTCCCGCCTTTAGGCGGTCCGGAAACATGTGGTGCAGCACTGCACCCACACACGAAACCAGCACCGGCTGAAGCCGGGACTACAGAACAGCGCTGAGAATGCAGCCGCCTAACCGCCCGCCTCTTTTGTGAAAAATCGTCAATCATAAGTCATAAATCATAAATGCCTTCTCCCACCGCCACACGGCGTTAGAAACTGGTAGAAAATGGTATTCGTAAAAGCGCAAAAGACTCACCAGCCCGGCGGGTCGGCCGCGCCCAGCCAGCCCAGCACGGCGGCCAGCAGCGTCAGCTCGGCCAGGCCGCGCAGAAAGTCCGGGTGCACGCAGCCGCGGCGGTAGTGGCGGCAGGCCACGCGGCGGTGGCCGTTGCGCCGCAGCCGGGAGATCTCCAGGTGGTTTTGGTAGGCATGCCAGGCCAGCGCCAGCAGGCCCGCGCCCAGCAGCACGATGATCAATGAGACGGCGTACATCATGCGTCGTGGCGGGCAAGGAGGTTGCGAATGCTGCGGCAGGCCGATTTCCGCCGCTCGGGGTCGATCTCGCGCTCACGCACGAGAAAGTCCGCCATGCTCCCCGCCGTGTGGCCGCGCTGGGCCATCGCCATAAAGAGCGGCAGCAGCGGGCGAAAGCGCCCCGGACGCTGCGGTGGCAGCATCTCGGCCGACTTGTGCAAAAGCGCACTGAGAGACTGGCTCATGGGGCAGCCCTCCCGTGCGTGTGCAGGTTTCCGGGGGCAGTGGGTGCAGCATGGCACGCGGCAGGTGTGCCCGGCGCAGCAGGTGCGCCAGGGCGGCACCGGCCTCGGCGCTGCGCATTGGGGTTGTGTGTCTTCATCATCGTGGGTGTGTGGGTGGAAATCCGTTGCGCGCAGCTCCCGCCGCCCGCGCATTTCGCAGGGCGGGGCTGGCCAGTGACTGGCGCCATCACACGCGTGGCAGCCCTGCCGGCCCCCACCGGCATCACACGCACCACGCCCACGCCCACGCCAGTCACTGGCAGAGTCTCAGATCCCGGCAGCGCCCCAGGTGGCAGAGCCCGTGCCGCCGCAGCGGCCTTAGGCTGCGGGTTGGCCTTCGGCCCGCGCGGTGCCGCAGGGGCACCCTCCAGCACTGGTTTTCTGCCCGCAGGCTGACCGGCCCCGCAAGGCGCATCCGGCACCTGCAGCTCACCCTTCAGCGCCCGGTCAAAGAGGTGACGGCACTGCCCGGCCAGCGTGCGGTTGTTGGACATCGCCAGGGCCACCAGCCTCTCGTACGTGTCATCGTTGATGTATGCTCCTGCTAGTTTCATTGCTGTTGCTTGCTGCGGGTGATAATCACCCAATCATGCCCGGGTGATAATCACCCGTCAAATAAAATGTGTTGAATTTAACATGGGGTGGGTGATTCTAGGTGTTAATCACCCACGACACGTTTTTCCAGTTTTCCATAGATATGCCGAACCAAAGACAAAGCGGAACCAAGCTGGCGGGCGCCTACATCAGTGCCGAAAAAGATGAGGCCCTGGCCAGGCTCGCCGTGCAAAAGGGCTACACCAACAAGGCGGAATACATCCGCGCCCTTTACGAAGCCGCGCTCTCCGAGGCTACACAAAGCCCCACGAAGGCCCGCAAGGCGGCAAAACCCAAAAAGCCGTGATCTGCAGCTGCGGCCGGCGCAGCGCCCGCCGCAGCCGCCGTGCCCGCCCGCCGGAGAGGGAGCACCCGGCGCCCCCGCTCATCAGCCCCCAGGCACGGGAAAGGCGGCGAGCACCCGCGCCAAAGATATCCCAGCGCCCCGCAGCGCCACAGGGGTGCGGGTGATCCCGCCCCGCCCGCGACCGCTGCAGCCGCCCCACCCCCAGACCCTCCCTTGCGGAGGAGCCTCCAGCCCCCCCAGCCTGCGGCCGCCGCCCGCACGGCCCGTGCCGCCACCGGTCGGTACACAGTGCTTGAGGGCAAGAAGAGGTGATCAATGTCTTCATAAAAACAGGGTGCGAGGCAAAATGCTGACTTAAATCCAGCGATAGAATCAACCTGAATGGAGATAAAAGATTAAGTAAATAAAGGTTCAGAGTGAAATCAGGCTCTTCCCTTATCACGCAAATCCCCCAGTGAATGTCGCAAGATTCCAGGAAAACTTGCCCGACTTAAAACAGCATCAAAAAAAGAGTTCGTAGGAACATGCAAAAAAGTGGAATGCTGACGATGGGTTATCTTTAGATCCATGTAAATAAGAGTAGAATACCTAAGAAGTGAGGAAATATTCGCCAGCCCCACCTTGTCTTTCGAAGATCGCTGCGCGAAGAAGGTGCCCGTGCAGGCTGTTTGAATGCTGTTCATGTGAACAAATTACCGCTCAAAGCAACATGACGCAACACCGTGCCTGTATTACAACCAATGTGAATAACTCCTATGGCCGCCTCCCGCACCAAAACCTTCCGCCTCAGTCATTCCCTTGCCGATGCTCTCGAACTCAGGGCCAATGAACTAGGATATAAAAGCGCCACCGCCCTGGTGGAAGCCCTCGCCCGCTACGACTGCCTCTGCCGCTCCCGTCACGGCGTCACCAAGCAATGGGCCGACCTCACCCCCGTCCAGCAGGATGACCTCGATGCGCGGCTGCTGGCGCGGGTACTGAAGCAGCAGGGCATGACCGCCACGGAAGCCGCGAAGGTGGAGTGGCGGATGTTGTAGAGCCGTTGAGTCTCACGTGGCACATCCCATGCTCGCTTGAAAAACAGCAAGCATGATTGACACCCGTCAACCGTACATGGTAGAACGAGACTCCTTCGCCACCGACCTTGAATGACCAGCCACCCGACCAATTCGAATTCGACTTCCGCACCGGCTGCCCCACCGCCATCACCGGAGACACCCTCTCTGTGGAGCAGTGGCGTACCTGCACTCGTATCAATCGTGAACGAGCGCGTGGAATCCAGGAAACTCATCGAACAACTCCATCCCGGGAATCGGTTTCGCCTCATGTTTGGCAGGCCACTGTTACCGCAGAATCAAAACTTTGGGACGTCCCGCTAGTCGCGCTCGACCGCCTCGGATTTTACTTCGATGAGCTCAGAGCTCTAGCCTCACGGCAGCTTCAGCGCCTGAATGAAGGTAAAGAAGCCAGCGCTTGGCTGGACACGGACACGCGCTGCGTCTACAAGCTCTTCGATCTCCGCGCCAACGGCTCCCTCGGGCAGAAGCTTGAGTTCTGCCGAGAAGACGACTTCTCCTTCAAGCTCGCCCAGGTGGACGCCACCTTGCTGGACACCGTGCAGAAACTCCGCCTCCTCCACGAAGCCGGTGCCTGCCCCACCGAGATCGTCGGCCTAAGCGACACCGGCGACTTCCTCATCGCCAAGCAGCCCTACTGCCAGATGTACAAGGACTTCACCGCAGACACGCTCGTCGCAGTCAGCATGATGAAGGCCGTCCGTCCCACATGCCCGCTCGGCATGCCCGTCTACCTCTTCTGGGCAGACGGCGAAGCCTGGCTCGTCGGCGACCTCCATCCCGGCAACATCCGCATCAGCTCCAATGGCGTCCCCGTCATCATCGATGCCCTCATCGGCTCCGTCCCACCCGCCGCACTCAAGGCCATGCCCCAGCTCATCACCGCCATCCATCAGGCCCGCGAATTCCGCACCACCGGCAGGTTCAAGTCCGCGAGTTTTGGGGAAGGGGAGAGTGATGATGATTTGTGAGGGGGACGGGGCAAACTTAGGCTTTCGCTTACTTCACGCCGCTTCCGTAGGTTGACAGAGACAAGGCAAACTCATCCATGTAAACAGTGCCCAATCTCGGCTGGCGTTGTCCTATCAAAGGACTTTGATCCACGGCTGCCATTGCATCACTGGTTTGATGTATGAAAAACTGGCAGATGTCGGTTCCTGGATAAAGCGCAATTGGAATTTCACCAACATTCGTCAGTTCCAACGTCAGGCAGCCTGAAAATCCAGGATGTACACCTGATGCCGTTGCGATAATCAGTCCTCTTCTCCCCCACGAGGAGCGAGATGTCACATACCCGGCAAGATTGGCCGGTAGCCGCAGCCATTCCAAAGTAACTCCCAGCACAAAGGAACGAGGGTGAAGGATGAACTTTCCGCCAAACGGTACATAATGCTTTTTGACCATCATGGCCTCAGGTTTTTCGGGAGTCTTATCCCGGATGTCTAGGATCTCCATCCGGGTGCGCTTAAGTTCTGAAAACCATGATCCCAGCCGCAAATCCACGGAAGCCGCTCCCGCGTCCTTTAGCTTCGTCAAGTCAGGCTGCGGAGTGATGATGAATGGATCCGCTGCATCCACGTCTTCCAATTTCTGGGCAAGTGTTTCTGTTCGGTGAATCATGGTTGAGCTCCCATGGTTGCGGAGTTTTTCTGGTCCTGCAGACATTGCTCTATTTCAAAAACCTCAATGCTTTTGAGAACCAGTTCGCTCAGATGTCTGATTTTTTCTTTCTCCAACGACTGCTTGGAAAAGAAAGGCTCTGCCAGTCTAGCTTGCCATGCTGCGTTTGTAATGTCAGCCAGACATGAGGCTTTCAGGCATGGAACAAAGTGCTTAAGTGTGTTGACGCAGTTCTGTGTTGGGATCGGTGAAGGAGTGGGAAGGCCGCTGGCATTCGCGATTTTTTCCACTTCTAGAATGATCTGATCGATCATGGACTTTCTGATTGCATCAACAATATCCAAGAGAAACGCATCTGCCCCAGGTGTTACTGGTGCACTGGCATTGAATAAATCCGAATATTTGTCTGGTTCTTCGTAACCAAATTTCTGTGCGGCCTTGACTTGATCGGCTGCTCTGTCTTTAAAGTCGGGATAAATGGGGCTGCGCACTGGAGATGCAAGGGGAGACAGCAGATAGCCAAATGCATAAAAGTAGGAAGTTCCAAACATGCGCACACCAAAACAATCGCAGAATGCCTCCTCTAGCTGTCGACAGCACAGTTCCACCGCCATTGACAAAACGGCAGTTCCTCCCAGATCGTTCTCTAACTCTTCTGGCTTGCATGTGAGATCGAAAAGACTTTTGACCGCAGGCCATTGCTTCTTGAGACGTGCGGATATCTCAGCCTTGGCGCTTTTATCATAATTGGCCCGTAGTTGAAATTTTGACCACACGGAATGCCCTAGCTCATGGCCTGCCAAAGGAAGCAGAAATGGATTTGATGATTCCGAGGCGGGTTGGCCTATCAGAACATAATCGGCAGGCAGTACTTTAGCGGTCAACAGTAGGAACGGAGATATCTCCCATTCTGAAGAAAGCAGCAGTTTGGCATCGGGCCCTAGCACAAGTCTGGTCAAGCGCAGCATTGGCCCATGAAATTCAAAGGCATTACGAACATTGGTGGAGCGCAGGATGAACCCCAATATCCCCAACGAATTTTCCAGATATCCAAATGCTGACTGGCACAGGCTTTCAATCGTGGCTGGGTCACTGGATTTGTCTAGAAACTGTGCGAATCTTCGCACTCTGTTAAAGGTTGATTGCACTTCTTGGATGGCAAGTCGGGAATGTTCGTAAGGAAACTCAAGCCCGTGCATGCGTTGTAGTTCCTGCTCGAATGACTGCAACTGACCGCAGATGCAATCCAGTCGATGAAGGCAAGACTGAGCCATTTAACGTTTGTTTGGATTGCTCGGCAAAGACGCCCGTAGAAGTTGACGATGCTTCACTAGCTTGTCTGAAAATGCCACGCAGAAATCACGCAGCTGAGACCATTGTTCCGGCTGTTCGTGTGTAGGATCCGCCAGCCATGCGGCCAGATAACTGGATGCCTCAGCAGCTTTGTCGATGGAGGTTACTCCTGCCCCATGTCTAGAAGTGGCCAGCGCCTGAAAAACAAGATTTTCTGACACGAAGTCGTTTACCGCATCTTGTTGAATGAACTGGCCCAGCAGTTGGGCAGATTCAAAACCGATGTTTCTCCCCCTTATTGCGCAGTCAAATTCAATCGCTGCCTCAGAAGCAAGCAGCGGCAGCTCAATATGAGATTTCGCACGGCTAGGAGCAGTGAGTGAAGTTAACATAGGTGAAATATTTGCAGTGCATCATATAAGAGGCCTCGCAAAAGTGCCATTTATAATTTCAATAAAATCAATAATTTGTTACTCCCAACGCTACCATCTACGTGCAAGCCAAGCGTTGGCAGAGCACGGTGGGGCGGGAGCCGATCCAGAGCTTCGTCGGCGCGCTGGCGGGGAAACACGCGAACAAAGGCGTCTTCATCACCACCAGCGACTTCCACAAAAACGCGCTCGATTACGCGAAGGGCGTCACGCACAAAATCATCCTCATCAGAGGCCAGCGGTTGGCGGAGCTCATGATTGAGCACGGCATCGGCGTGTCCACGGTGCGGACGATTGCGATCAAGCGGGTGGATTCGGATTACTTTGAGGAGGGGTAGGGATGGGAAGGGAGCGGGGAAGTTGACGGTGGTTGATGGGAAGCGCTTTTCTCAGGGGCTTTTTTCCAGCTCATCCAGCAGCTGCTTGAGTTTCGGCTGCCATTCATTGGAGGCGCGCGCCTGCGCCCAGCGGACGGCTTCAATGGCCTCGCTCTTCATCTGGAAATGGTCAAACATCACCTGGGCGCTCCAGGCGGCATAGCGTGCCAGCTCATCCCGGCCATAGAGTTTTTCATCGGCATGGTAGAGCCGGCGCAGGGTCATCTGGGCGAGGATGCGCGGGCGCACGAGCAGCACCGCCCGGCTGGGGACTTTCTGCTTATTGGCTGCCGGGAGTTCTTCGTCACCGTCCTGGTGGCTGGTGGGAGGTGTGCCGCCGCGGCGACGGATGTCATTAAAGGCGTTGTAGGAGCTTGGCGGGACGGAGCTTGGCTGGAATGGGCGGCTGCTTTCGGGGGCGGGTGTGGTCTGTGGTTTGGGTGGGGCAGCAGATGCTGGTGCGGCATTCTTTGGCTCCGGGGGCAGTGGTTCCAATTTGGCCAGCGCCAGGGGGATCAAAGGGTGCCAGGGAGCGACGGCGGCGCAGTCCAGAATGGCTTCGTCCGCGGACTGCGGAAAGGTGGCGGGCTGATTGAGTCCGCCGCCCCACACCATACGTTTTCCCATCTGAGGTTGCGTCAGCCAGCGTCCTACGGCTGTCCGCAGGGGCTCCGGCTGCCAGGGGGAGGTGGCCTGCAGTTCTGGAGCACTGCGGCTCCATTTGAGGATGGCATGCTGCCACACATTGTTTTCCGCGGGTGCTGCGGCGATGAAATCTACCAGGGTCTGCTGTGCCTGCAAAAGATCGGAGACTGCCGCTGGCTGCAGTTCTCCCAGCGCGCCCATGTGTGCACCGCTTTGGTGAAGCAAAGCGGCGGGCCAGGCGGCAGACAGGGGCTCTGGCGCGGCAAACCATGAGCAGTCATACACGAGCACGCTGCGCTCGTTCCCAAGGCCCAGCAGCGTGCCTTCCGGATTGAAGATGACCGGGGCCCCGGGCGACGAAGACTTGTAGATGTTGCAAATCTGGCTGCCGCTCTCAGCAGCCAGGACACGCGCCCCTGGGTCGCTGCTGCATGCGGCCAGATATTTCCCGCTGGCGTGAAAACAAAAGGCGCCGACATAGCCCGGGAAAAGCGAGGTGGAGACCTCGGTGCCGTCCGATGAATCAAACACGGTGAGTGTCTTCGCGTTTTTCCGGGCTTTCCAGGTCCCATTCGGCGCTGCTTCCTGCGGCGGCAGCCACTGGGCCTGGCTGGCGCCTTGGGGGCTGGGGGGCGGCAGCATGCCGAAGACTTCGGTGTCGGCACCTGGGGAGGGACGGCCGCCGCCCACGGCCCCTTCCTTGATGGTGGCCCGCAGGAGGGATTTTTCCGCCGAGACCTGCAGATACAGCACATGCTGCGCCAGCTCGATGCGGTTCAGGAACCGATGGGCCGAAGGCTGGTAAATCCGCAGGGTCTTGTCGGCGCTGGCAGCAGCGAGGTATCTGCCATCAGTGCTGAAGCACACCTGGCTCACGGCGCCGCCCAAGAGATGGCGGGCCACCTGGACGGGGGGTGTTTGTATGGGCGGCGCATCTACGCGGTACCCTGGTCTGGAGGCCATGCTGATGTCCAGGACCCGCAGGGTCCGGTCTGCCCCTCCCAGCGCGACGTAGTGCCCGTCCGGGCTGAAGTCGATGCTGGTGACGGCGAGGTCCACCTTTTCCTCAAAGACAGGCATATGGCCGGCCAGATCAAAGATCACCAGCTTCAATCGGTCCGCGACCGCCGCACAGCGGGAGTCCGGGCTCACAACGACGTGGGTGATCTCTCCGGCAAACTCGTATTTGAAAAGATTTTTCTCCGTCTCCAGGTCATCGATGCGAAACACATTCAGGCCGCGTGCCTGCAGCCGGCTCTCCACCCCGCCGGAAAGCAGGTGTCTTCCATCGGTGCTGAACTGGGACGAGATGACCTTGGTCAGCATGCCGAATACCCGTGGCTGCCCGGTCTCGGCGTTTAAAACCGACAAACTTTTGCCTGATCCACCATACCGCCCTTCACCCGAGCTCACGGCGATCATCCGGCCGCTGATGTCATAAGCCACGTTGCTGACTGGGGCGGCAAGGTTATCCGCTTCATCCCCCCTGTCCACATGGGTGAAACGCGGCGGCGGGCCATCCGCCTTGTTTTGCCCGCGTGCACCGGAGAATTTCAGTGGCGTCCCATCCGCCGCATTCACCACTCTTACCGCACTGAAGACGAAGCTGCCGTCCACCCCCAGAGCCAGTTTGGAGCCGTCAGGACTGTAGCAGCAGGAGGTTATCACCCCCGTGGCTGGCTGATCGGGGCCATTGAACTCCTTTTCAAAGAGAAGCTTCTGAGACGGTAGGTGCACGACTTTCAGATAGCCCTTGATGTCGGGCGGCATTCCCACCCTGTTTGTGGCAGACTTTATGTCCCCTCCGCCGATGGCAAGATGGCGGGAGTCAGGGCTGAAGCCCAGGGAGTGAACCGTGCCCGGCATGTCCATCCGCAGCAGAGGGGCACCCGATTCAATGTCATAAAAATGGACGGACTTGTCCTTGCAGGCCAGCGCCACCGTCTTGCCATCCGGGCTCATCCGCATGATCACGGGCTCGGCCGGCAGGCGCAGGAGCTGGTGCAGGCGCCAGTCCGCCGCATTGGTTCCAAACGCATGCACCGCGCTGGCCGCCAGGGCCTCTTGGTTGTCCGGCCGCCGCTCCAGGGCGCGGGAGAAAAGGGCGAGTCCCTCGGAGGACCGGCCGGCGGCCATCGCTTCCACAGCGCTGGCATGATCCGCGCGGCTCGCCTTCCACATCAGCTTCTCCTTGGCGGCCTCCTCGGTGCTGGCCTTGGCGCTGCTTTCTGTGGCTATCTGCTGGAACACAGTCGCCTTGTGTTTGAACCAGTAGGCCAGGCCGCCGCCGAGAGACGCCAGCAAAATGAGAGAGAGCACCAGCGTCAGCCATCTGCGCAGCACACGTGCGCGCCTCTTCTGCTGCTCCAGCAGATAGGCCGCGTCCCGCTTGGTAAGAACGCCCAGCGGCACACCGAGCACTCCGGCGATGATCTTCAGCAGCATCAGCTTCTGATGCCGGGTGTATTCGGCCACCCATTCTTCGATTTCTTTCCTGGGGAGACCTGCGGCGGCCAGCGCCGCCCGGCACGCTGCGGGATTGGTCCAGCCCTGGCTGCCATCGGACAGGCTGAAATCCGCTGCAATCGGTTCAGCGCGTTCTTCGGACAGCTGCCCGGACGCATCCAGGGCGTACCGCAGTGGACGTGGAAAGCACTCATTCTCCCAGACGCCACTGTCAGGTGAATCACTCGCATTCGGCTGCCCTTCGATGATGGCGGCCAGCAGCTGGTCTTTCTTGCCCTGCTGCTTGAAGTGGAGAATTTCATCCGCCACAAAGGTGCTCTGCACCGCGCGCGGAGAGCACAGCACCACCATGAAGCGGCTGCGGTCCAGCGCGGCCTTGATCGGGCGGGAGAGCTCCGCATCTGCAGGGAGTTCCTCCTCATCACGGAACACTGGAAATATCCGCTCAGGAATGACCTGCCCGCGCAGATTGAGTGTGCCTGCCAGATCTGCGGGCACCTCATAAGTCTCCAGCGCCTGGTGCAGCCACGTGGCCCACTGGCGGCCTGGCTCCTTGTTGTCTGCATGCCGGTAGCTGATGAAGCACCAGTATTCTCGCTGCAGATCCGGATGACTGGAGAGGGCAGATGGCGGCTGGTCTTCGGGACTAATGGTGCTTCCTCGCATAGAGAAGGTTTCTATATGCAGTGTTTTGTGGTCATTTCTAATCCAAAGATCCTGTTCCTTATTTTTAGATGCCATGGCTTTTTTCCTGGGAACAAGGCAGACGTCTCAATGGAACACATGATGAAGCAGGCACGCGTGCAGCTCTCAATTCATATGACAGGCGGAGGCATTACTTTTTCATATCATTAAATCCTGGGGGGCTCGTCGGGTCTGCTTGAAGTTGTTGATCGTCTTTACCGCAGTGCGCGCAGTCGGCCACGATACTCTGGGGCTCTGCAGGCGGCTGCACCGGGGCATGAGCGGAGAGTGTGTCGTTTTCATTCATCGTGTGGCACGGCAGCCACTCGATGCGGACCACCCGGGCCTTCCACCGCCGGGCCTCCCGGTGGATCTCCTCCCGGCACGCATCCCGCTGCCACCACCACCAGAAGACAGCAAAAATGACCATGAAGACAAACGTCAGCGGTCCAGCGGTGGAATGCGTTTCTGTCAGGAGAAAAAACATGCGCATGATCTTGAGCGGAAACCACACCCCGCTGTCGATTCCATTACCAGGGTCCGTTTTGATAGGGCCAGGGCCGTCGCTGGCGGTGGTGGGCCGCCGCTTTTGCCCGGCTCTCGCTTTCCATCAGCATCCTCCTAGGAACAATTAAGCAAAGGTTTAGTGTCGTGTTACGAATTAATAAGTTTAATGACTGGGAAAAGTTCAGGTCAAAACCAAAAACAACACCCCGTATCATGACCCCCTCCCTGGAACCCCTCGTCTTGAAGTCCCACCCTCATGTCGGCGAACCTCATCCGCATGCGCCGCAGTGGCGGGCGGTGCAGGTGCGGCTCATGGAGAGCGCGGACATCGAAGGAAAAGTCGTCTATGCCGGACCGAAGGACTGGCAGGTCGTCGAGACCTATGTGCTGAGATCCGCCGCCTGAGCAGGAAAGGGGACGGGGTGCAAAAAAGGGGCGAAGAGGCAGGCGGTCCCCTCAGCCAATGGAGAAATGGCCAATGAAGGAATCCATTCTTCGATGAATCTACGAAGGGCGCGTGGGTCAGAAGGGTGGAAGGGTCTGGTGCCTCCTGCCACCGCCGCTCCTTGTTCGCTTACTTGAGCAGGCGCAGGCTCATCCGGCCTTTGAGGGGATTGCGCGTGGGGCCGTAGCGGCTGCGCGCCTGGGAGGCCATCAGTTCGACGCACATGCGGGTGCTCAGGAGGATGCCCAGCAGGGCCAGCAGCGGGCACAGCCAGGGCATGACGGCGAGGTTTGACCGCGCCAGGCTGTTGTGATGCGTCAGGCGCGCGTCCCACCAGCCGTCCTGCATGATGACGGTCATCGGCACGTAGCACGGCGCGGGGCGCAGAAACGTCGGCTTCAGCGGGCTCTGCAGGTCTTTGGGGTTCAGCCCCACGCTGAAGGGCGCGCCGGCGGGCAGCAGGCTGAAGTCGCGCCACTGCGCGCCGAAAAAGCGAAAGGGAAACTCGCGGCCCACCAGCCAGACATCCGTGTGGGGCTCGGGCGAGCTGTTGCGGGACCATCTTTTCGGCGGGACGGGCACAAAGGCCGTGCGCTCCACCGTGCCCGACACCACCACCAGATCGCTGCGGCGCAGCTCGTGGGTGCTGTGGAAGTACAGCAGATCCGCCGCCATCCAGGCCGCCAGGCTCATCAAAGGCAGGCCAAAGAAAAGAGTGCCAGGCAGGGAAAATGGAGAGCGCATGTGCGGGTGATGAGGCCGGTACTATTCGGCCCGCGCGCGCTTTGTCGAGTACGCGGTGGGTTTATTCAGCGCAGTGCGGGGAAGGGGAGCGAGTGCAGAGACCGCGCTCATGGCAGGGACGCTCGTCTTTGCCGCAGAGGGGCAGCGGCGCAGAGAAAATGAAACAGAAGCCGTCTCGGCCACCATTGCTCCGCTGCCACTCCGGGCACTTTCGGCAGCGATCCATCCCGCGACAAGATCGAGCCATTGCCAAAACGGATTTCCCCTGGGTGCGATCAAGATGGGGATCGGCTCTTGGCGGCCATCGACTCCGGCGACGGCGGCTTGAGGACAAGCCGCCCTACAATCTCGCGCTGGGCGTTCGCATGCCCAGTGCAGGTAGGGCGTGCTGTCCCCAGCCCGCCGCCGGGCGTCTCCACGCGCCCTTTCCGGAGATCCTTATCGCAAAACGCCAGAGTTCTCTGCATTCGCCTTGGAGCCCTTCGGCCCATCGCTCAATCCTTCGCCGGCTTCCCCTCCAGCGTGCCCTCCAGCACCAGCACGCGCTGGATCAGCAGCGGCTCGTTGCTCACGGGCGGGTTCAGGCTGAAGGCCGGGTAAAAGCGCAGGTACACCGCGCCCGCCTTCGACGCCGCATCCACCGGGATGCCAGAACATACCAGCCACACCCAGCCGTCCTTGCCGCTGTTCAGATCGCCAAAGGCAAAGGTCTTGTTGGCCCCCGCCACCGGGCACACCAGGGCCGCATAGGCACGCGGCTGCGCCGCCGGCGCACGCACCAGCGCCGCCACGGTGATCGTCCTGCCGCGCACCGCAGCGCACTCCGCCTCCGTCAGCGTCTTGCCCAGAAAGGCACCCTTGTCACCGTTCGGGTGCACCGCCACTGCGGAGGCCTGGCCATCCAGCAGCGCCTCCGCCGCTTTCACCACCGTGGCCGCGCCACCCACGCGCCAGCCCACCGGCTGCTCCGCACTCCATTCGGCAAACTCACCGTTCGTGATGAGGTTCGCCCCCGGATGCTCCTGCCAGCCCGGCGTGCTGAAGGCCGCGCCCGGCTGTGCCGCATGCCACGCCGCCAGCAGCGCCTCGGCCACCATGCGGCCACCGGCATCCTGGTCCTTGCGGTCAGACGGATGCACGTTGTCGCGGTACAAATCCGCCCGCTTGCCCGCAGCGATGAAGCGCTGGTAGGAATCGATCAACGTCATCTGCTTCTCATCCCTGGCCACACCCCGCAGCACCTCGTAAATCCGCGCGTACGGGTCCCCATCACGCCAGGGGTTCTGCGTCACGATCCCCTGTGGCACCCCCGGCCACTGCATGGACGTCAGCGCCACCGCCGCCAGAAACAGACCCCGGCCCGAGCTCGCGTCTCCTTGGAAAGCCGTCGGGAAATTCGCCATGTTGTGCCCGTGGTGCAGCAGCGCGCAGTCCGGCCGTGGGATCTCCCCCAGCGCCTTTCCGCGCCGCGACCCCGCAAACATGTCCCCCGCCACCGCCCCCGGCAAAGAGGCCAGGTACACCTCCAGCTTCGGCCCTGCTTTACCCTGGTATAAAATGACAGGCGGCGCGTACTCCTTGGGCCCCGTCGGCTTGGACACCACCCACTCCGCCCAGCGGTGCAGCACCACCGTGCAGCCCGTCTCCTCGCCCAGCGCCCGCGCGAAATGGTAGTAGGGGCCGTATTCCGAGAATGAAGTGCTGTCGCCATTGATGAAGAGCACCGCGTCCTTGCCCGCCAGCAGCTTCCCCTTCAGCGGGCTGAAGGCATTCGCCACCGCGCCCTCCGCCGCAGCCGCTGGCAGCGGCGTGGAGGCCAGGCAGATCCAAACCGTGAGCAGGGTGAGTTTGAGCAGGAGTTTCATCTGGAAGGGGGCAGTGTCGCGGCGCAGGCACTCATCGCGCAAGCACTAGGCGTTGTCTTCGTAAATCAAAGGTGTCTGGTTCGGCTGTCGCATCCCAGAGATCCGTTCATGCTTGGAGCAGCTCATGGCTGGGAGCGCCGACATTTTGTCAGTAGTGTTCGGCAGGGATCATGCTTTGCGGCGGCAGAAGCAGCGGGCGATTGAGTTTTTGGCATCACCGTGCTGAGTCGTTGCTGCTCAGG
>CAILZI010000197.1 GCA_903838675.1 uncultured Verrucomicrobiota bacterium | reverse complement strand
GCGGACTGCCTCATGCTCACCCGCGGCATCCAGCGCTCCGTCATTCCTGCTTCCACAACGAAAGCCATCGCCCTGCGCGCCTCCGGCGGCACCTCGATGATCAGCCCCATGGAAGAATGGGAAGGCGAGATCGACGGCAAGAAGGCCAAGTTTGGCCGACCCGGCTTTGAGCCCCTCTCCAACGAAAGCACCGCGCTCAACATTGAAGAAGCCATCCGCCTCAACGCCAGTGTGCTCGCTGTGCAGGTCTTCATCGGCAGCGCCTATGAGCGCCAGTCCCTGAAAAACCTCACCGATCTGGTGGACGCCGCCAGCCGTTACGGCATCGCCGTCATGGGCGTGACCGCCGTGGGCCGTGCCATGGCGCGCACGCCTCAGTATTTCCGCCTAGCCACCCGCATCATGGCGGAACTGGGCGCCAACGTGGTGAAATGCTACTACACGGACACCGAATTCGACACGGTGACAAGCTGCTGCCCGGTGCCGATCGTGATCGCCGGTGGCAAGAAGCTGCCGGAGCTTGATGCCTTGAAGATGTGCGCCAATGCCATCGCGCAGGGTGCAAGCGGCGTGGACATGGGCCGCAACATTTTCCAAAGCGACGCGCCGGTGGCGATGATGCAGGCCGTGCAAGGCGTCGTCCACGGCGGCCTCAGCGCCGAGCAGGGCTTCGCGTTGTACAATGATCTGAAGAAATAAGCTAACTTTGATTTCGCTACAAAACTCCGATCGTCGCAAGGCGGTCGGAGTTTTTCTTTCTAGAACTCGCCAACCCGTGCTACAGCCCTTGTGATGAAACACCCTGTCTCCTTCCTGCGCACGGTCACCCTGCTTGAAGCCATTTCGTATTTGATCCTGCTCTTCGTGGCGATGCCGCTGAAGTATGTCTGGGGAATGCCGCTGGCGGTCAAGATTGCGGGCTCGGTGCATGGGGGGCTTTTTGTACTTTTCTGCATCGCGCTGTGGCGGGTGCTGATGCACACGGGGTGGCCGTTTAGCCGTGCGGTGCTCGTTTTCATCGCATCGCTGCTGCCGTTTGTGCCGTTCTTCATTGACCGCCGCATGCGTGCGTGGGTAGCGGAGGATTCCAACCAGACGCCGGCGTGAAGAAGGTGGTCATTCATTCCGACGGCGGATGCCATGGCAACCCTGGCCCTGGTGGCTGGGCCGCCGTGCTGGCCTATGGCAAGCATGTGCGCGAGCTCAAAGGCGGCGTTCCGGCCACGACGAACAACCGCATGGAACTGCAGGCCGCGATTGAGGCCCTGCGCATTCTCAAGGAGCCCTGCCACATCGACTTCCACACCGACTCGCAGTACGTCCGGCAGGGCATCAGCCAGTGGATCGCGGGCTGGAAGCGGAATGGCTGGCGAACCAGCAGCAAACAGGCCGTCAAAAACGCCGACCTCTGGCGCGAGCTGGACGCGGCCACGGCAATGCACAAAATTGAGTGGCACTGGGTCAAAGGGCACGCCGGGCACACGGACAACGAACGCTGCGATGAACTGGCCAACGAGGCCATCGCCGCGGTCAAAGCTGCGCACACGTCCCAGCAGTTGAAGGCGCTGCTGGAGGAGTTCAAAGCGGAAACGGAAGCGCAACTGCTCTGACGCACGTATGCCCAGCTTCATTTAGAGTGCGACTGCGCCAGCTGCCGCTTTCGAGCGTCTCGTGATTTACGCAAGCCATCCCGCCCGCGACAAATGACCGGCTCCCGCTTTCGAATTTCCTGTGATGTGCACAAGCTTCCTACCCCGTCGAAAGCGGTAGCTGCGTTCGTCCCTCACTTCGCGACCGCACTCCAAAAAATACCTGTACGCTCGACTGTCATTCTGGAAATGAATCAAGCACCCCTTCATAAACGCTGGCGTCAGCCACCAGCAGCGTCAGATTCCGTCAATGCCAGCCCCAACCACAGCAGAACATGAACGCCTGCGCGCTGACCGCGAGCGTCATGCCAACTGGAAACGCTGGGGGCCTTATCTTGCGGAGCGGCAGTGGTCCACCGTGCGCGAGGACTACTCGGCGGATGGCGATGCGTGGGCTTCATTTCCTCACGAGCAGGCTCGTTCGCGTGCCTATCGCTGGGGCGAGGACGGGCTGCTAGGCATCACCGACCGCCAGTGCCGGTTGTGCTTTGCGCTGGCTTTGTGGAATCACCGCGATCCCATCCTCAAAGAGCGTCTCTACGGCCTCACCGGCCCGCAGGGAAATCACGGCGAGGACGTGAAGGAGCTTTATTATTATCTCGATTCGACCCCGACGCATTCCTACCTGAAGGCGTTGTACAAGTATCCGCAGGGCGAGTTCCCTTACGCACAACTGATGGCGGAAAATGCGCGGCGTGGGCTGAACGATCCGGAGTTTGAAATCACCGATACTCCGGCCTTCGCTGAAGAGCGCTACTTCGATGTCTTCGTGGAGTATGCCAAAGCGGCTGCGGAGGACATCTGCATTCGCATCACGGTGCACAATCGCGGCCCCGAAGCGGCGCCGCTGGATGTGCTGCCCACACTGTGGCACCGTAACACGTGGTCCTGGGAAGAAGGCTCGACTCGGCCGCAGCTCACGCTCGTGGATGGCATGGTGGAAGCGATGCATCGTGGCTTGAAATCTCCGATGGTGGACGATCTTGGGCAGCATCGTTTGCAGGCGATGGCATCGAGTGACGGGGTGCAGCCGCAGTGGCTCTTTACCGACAACGACACGAATCAAAAACTGCTGTTCGATTCACCCAATTCGACGCCCTACACCAAGGATGCGTTTCATCGTTACCTGATCGACGGAGAAGCTGATGCGGTGAATCCGGCGCAGACCGGCACGAAGGCGGCCGTATTGTATCGGCTGAACATTCCTGCGGGTGGAATTGTGACATTGCAACTGCGGCTGTGTGAGCACGAAATTGCATCAGCCCCTGACTTCGAAGCCACCTTCACGCAGCGCATTCAGGAGGCGGATGCGTTTTACCAAACCCTCATTGCATCGAACCCGGTGCAGGCGCAGATCCAGCGACAGGCTTTTGCAGGGCTGCTGTGGTCGAAGCAGTTTTACTGCTATGTGGTGCCTGAGTGGTTGCAGGGGGACGCCGCGTACCCGCCGCCGCCGGAGAGCCGCAAAGAAGGCCGCAACAATCACTGGCAGCATCTGTATGCGCGTGATGTGCTCTCGATGCCGGACAAGTGGGAGTACCCGTGGTTTGCCGCGTGGGATTCCGCCTTTCACATGCTGCCCTTTGCCGAGCTGGACCCCGACTTTGCCAAGGAGCAGCTGCTGCTCTTTTTACGCGAGTGGTACATGCACCCGAATGGCCAGATCCCCGCCTACGAGTGGAAGTTCAGTGATGTGAATCCGCCCGTGCATGCCTGGGCCTGCTGGCGTGTGTATAAAATCACCGCGCCTGCCGGAGCGCGCGACCGGGAGTTTTTGGAGCGCTGTTTTCAGAAGCTGCTGCTCAACTTCACCTGGTGGGTGAACCGCAAGGACAGCGAGGGTCACAACCTCTTTGCCGGCGGCTTCCTCGGCCTGGACAACATCGGCATCTTTGACCGCTCTCAGCCGCTGCCAGACGGGCAACGACTGGAGCAGGCGGACGGCACTGCGTGGATGGCCTTCTACGCACTGACCATGCTGAACATGGCGCTGGAGCTCGCGCAGCGAACCGATGGTACCGTGAACACTGCCTATGAGGACATGGCCTCGAAATTCTTCGAGCACTTCGTCCAGATCGTCGATGCCATTAACAACATTGGCGATGAAGGTCTGTGGGATGAGACCGACGGCTTTTATTACGACGAGCTGCATGCTGAAGGCCAGCCACCCCTGCCCCTGCGCACACGTTCGTTGGTGGGGCTGCTGCCGCTGATCGCCGTGGAGTTGCTGGATGAAGGGCGCATCGCCATGCTGCCGGGATTTAAGAAGCGCATGGACTGGTTTCTCAGCCATCGCGCAGACCTCGCCCATCATGTGAGCTACTGTGAGAGCGGCGGCACGCATGGGCACCGGCTGCTGGCCATTCCTTCGCGTGAACGTTTGGCGCGCCTGCTTGGCTACCTGCTTGATGAGAAGGAATTTTTGTCCCCCTTTGGTATTCGGTCCCTTTCCAAATATCACGAGGCGCACCCCTTCACCCTGCATCTCAATGGCGGGGAGCACACCGTCAGCTACGTGCCCGGAGAAAGTGACAGCCACATGTTTGGCGGCAACTCCAACTGGCGGGGCCCCGTGTGGTTTCCCATCGCCTACCTGATTGTTGAAGCGCTGGAGCGGTACCATCATTTCTACGGCAGCGACTTCACCGTGGAACTGCCCACCGGCAGCGGCCACCGCGTGACGCTGCAGGGCGCGGCCAAGGAGATCTCGCGCCGACTGAGCCGCCTCTTTGAACCTGATGCCAGCGGCCACCGCCCCTGCCACAACGGCGATGCTCACTATGCCACGCACCCCGACTGGAAGGACCTGCTGCTCTTCCACGAATTTTTCCACGCGGATACCGGTCGCGGCTGCGGAGCTTCGCATCAGACGGGATGGACGGCGCTGGTGGCGCGCTTGGTGAGGAAGAGCTAGAGCGCACGATAACGTCTCAAGCAGGCCCCCCCTGCCCTTGAGCTGGGGCCCTTGGCAATCGCTTGCCATCGGGTTGCCCTTTGCCGAAAATTCGTTCAGCCCCAACGAATTGAGTTCCAAGGCTGACTCTGCAAACCGCAACAAAACACCATATATTGACAAAATAGTTATTCACATACCATATATTGTATAACCTCACTTTTCTCCTTCTTAAGCCTCTATGGACAAAATCTATCCTGTCAGAAACCACGATTTCACCCTTACGCAGCAGAAGGCCGAGGAGGCTCTGGCAGGAAAACGGGTCATCAATGGCAGTCCGAGCGCGGGCTTTGATCTGTTTCCGGTGAAGTATGAGTGGGCGTTTGAAAAGTATGCCGCCATGATGGCCAACCACTGGGAGCCGGAGGACATCCAGATGCAAAAGGACGTGGAGCAGTGGCGCTCTGAGCAGATCACGCCCAATGAGCGCTGGATCATCATGATGGGCATCGGCTATTTCAGCGCCGCCGAGGGCATCGTCGGGGACAACATTCAGCACGTGGTGAGGGATCTCGTTTCAGCGCCCGAACTGAAACTCGTGCTGGGCCGGCATGCGCATGAAGAGAACATCCACGCCGACAGTCTGCTGTACATGATCTCCTCCCTAGGCATCGATCCGCATGAGTGTGAGGCGATGTTTGAGCAGATCCCCTCGATCGTGAAAAAGAACGAGTTCGTGACCCGGCATTCGAACAACCTGCGCAGCGATCTCGATCTCACCTCCATCGCGGGCAAGCAGTTGCTGGCCAAAAACATGTTTGTCTTCGGACAGTGCATGGAGGGCACGCAGTTCTACGGGCTCTTTGGCATGATCCTCAGCCTCTATCGTCAGGGCAAGTTTCCCGGCATCGGCCAGATGTTTCGCTACACGCTGCGGGACGAGTCGAACCACATTGAGGTCTTCCGCCATCTGTTCCTGGATCTGCTGCGGGAGAATCCGGACATCTGCACCGCCGCCTTCCGGGATGAGCTGGTGCAAATCATGCGTGAGGGGGTAGCA
Source organism: uncultured Verrucomicrobiota bacterium (assembly GCA_903838675.1). Classification (GTDB taxonomy): domain Bacteria; phylum Verrucomicrobiota; class Verrucomicrobiia; order Verrucomicrobiales; family Verrucomicrobiaceae; genus Prosthecobacter. The sequence goes on along the minus strand of CAILZI010000197.1, from coordinate 3,136 downwards.
CTGGAAAAAGAGTTCATCCGCGACTGCCTGCCGGTCAATGCGGTGGGCCTGACGATGGCGGAGTTTGAGCGCTACACGGATTTCATCGCCGACCGCCGCCTACGCGGCTGCGGCCTGCCCGAACTCCATCCCGGCATTCAAGATCCGCTGCCGTGGCTGGATGAAGTCATCTTCATGCGCAAGGAGCAGAACTTTTTTGAAGGGAAAGTGACCGACTACCAAAAAGTCGCCGGCTTTATCTCGGAGATCTTTCCATCTGATGGGGCTGCTGAACGCGAGAGCTATGCCGAGCTGCAGCAACTCTGGCCAGCCACCACGCCAGCGACACCACCTGCCGCTGAAAGCACAAACACAGCCCCTGCCGCTACTGTGTATCAGGGCGAGCCGACCATTCGAGCCACCTCGGAGAAAACCACCTGCCAGATCGGCAACCGCGTGTTCCTGCTCGACAAGGCGAAGGCGAAACTCGCGTTTTCAGCCAAGCGTGTCGTCAACGGCCGTGAAACGATGACCTTCAATCTGCTGCCGCTGAAATACCCCTGGGCCTACGAGCTCTACAAGCAGATGAAGGCCGACCACTGGGGGCCGCTAAGTCCGGACATTCAGATTCAGACGGACATTGCACAATGGCAGGCGGCCGACCTGAGCGCCGGCGAGCGCTCGATTCTCCAACTGGCCATCGGCTGGATGGCAACGTCCCGCAAAATGGCCGGAGCGGAACTGCAGCATGTGGTGCGCACGCTGGTGACCGCACCGGAACTCAAACTCGTGCTTGGGCGCGAAACGCATGACGACAACATCCGCATCGAAGCGCTGGTCCATGCCGCCTTCACGCTCGGCGTGAACATCCATGAGTGTGAGGCTCTTTGCCTGACCTCGCCTTTGATCTCCCGAAAGGAAGCCTTTGTCACCAGGCATACCAGCGGCCTCAAGCGTGGCGTGGATCTTACCCAGCCAGAAAACCTGAAACTGATGGCCCGCAGCCTATTCGTCTTCGGCCAGTGCATGAAGGGGCTGCAGTTCTTCGGCCTGTTTGGCACCATCATGAGCCTGCAGCAACACAACCGGTTTCCCGGCTTCCGCCAGATTCTCTCGAACCTCCTGCGGGACGAAGCCCACTACACCGAGTTCTTCCGCCTGCTGTTTTTGGACCTGCTGGAAGAGAATCCCGAGATCAACGACTCCGCCTTTCGGGAAGAACTCCTCGGCATCATGCTGGAGGCGGCCACGCTGGAAAAAGACCTGATTCGTCAGGGCCTGCCCATGAAGGCCCTGGGTCTCCAGATCGAGGACTATGAACGCTTCATCGACCACACCGCCAACTGCCGGCTCAGGGGCTGCGGCCTGCCCATGCTCACTCCGGACACGAAGAACCCGCTGCCCTGGCTGCCTGAGCCCATGCACCTGAAGGAGACCACCGCCCTCAGCATGAGCAGCGGCTACCTGAAACCCTGTGAAGACGACGATTTTTAACCCATGCCATGAACAACGAACCATCCACATCAGCCCCTCAGACGGAACCGGCACCGCCCCAGACCTACATCGTGCCGCCCAGCCTCGCCGACGACATCGACTTCAGTGATGTTCAGCTCGGTGACCGCCAGCAAGATGCCATCCAAGGCATCGTCTGCGAAGGCGGCTGCGAATGAGCAGCGCGGAAGGATCAAGATGATCCCTCTCCGGTTCAAAGCATCGCGCGAAACTCGGGTTCGCTGATGATTTTCACGCCGAGCTTTGTTGCTTTGTCGAGTTTGCTGCCTGCGTCTTCACCGGCGAGGAGATAGGTTGTCTTGCCGCTAACGCTGCCGCTGACTTTGCCACCGTTGGCGCGGATGGTGTCGGCGATGGTTTCGCGGTCTTCGCTGAGAGTGCCGGTGATGACCCAGGTGGTGCCGTTGAGTTTTTCGGAGGCGGCGGTGACGGTCTTTTGCGTGAAGTTGAGACCCGCGCTACGCAGACGGTTGAGCAGGGTCACGTTGTGGTCCTCGCGGAACCAGGCGTGAATGCTCGGCGCGACGATGGCTCCGATGTCGGGGCATTGAGTGAGGTCTTCGACGCTTGCATTCGCGACGGCGTCGATGCTGCTGAAGTGCTCGATGAGCTTGCGCGCGCCACCGGCACCCACGTGCAGAATGCCAAGGCCGAAGACGAGCCGCCATGGGTCCTGCTGCTTGCTGGAGGCGATGGCCTTGAGGTAGTTGTCGATGCTCTTGGTGCCCACGCGTTCGAGCCGAGCGAGCAGCAGCTCGTTGAGGTCGTAGAGATCAGCGACATCTTTGACCAGCTTCAATTCCACCAACTGAGCGATGACGGATTCGCCGAGGCCGCTGATGTCCATGGCCCCACGGCTGACGAAGTGCTCGATGCGGCGCTTCACGACTTCGGGGCAATGCGGATTCGGGCAGCGGATGACGACCTGCTCTTCATCGCGATGCACGGCGGTGCCGCAGACCGGGCAGTGCGTGGGGACTGCCACGGCGGTTTCATCACCGCTGCGCAGCTCCTTTTTCACGGAGACGACAGCGGGAATGATCTCGCCGGCTTTTTCGATGATGACGGTGTCGCCCACACGGATGTCCTTGCGCTCTATCTCCTCGTAGTTGTGCAGTGTGGCATTGCTCACGGTGCTGCCGCTGACAAGGACGGGCTCAAGTCTTGCCACGGGCGTGAGCGCACCGGTGCGGCCCACCTGGATGTCGATGGCGATGATCTTTGTCTCCGCCTGTTCCGGCTGGTATTTGTAGGCGATGGCCCAGCGCGGCGCTTTGCTGGTGGCCCCGAGTTCGCGCTGATCGGCGAAGCTGTTCACCTTGATCACCGCACCGTCCGTCTCATAGGGCAGCGATTTGCGTTTTTCATCGAGTTCACGGATCGCGTGCAGCAAACCTTCCGCACTGTCGGCATGCCAGATGAGATCGGCTTTGCGCAGACCGGCGGCATCGAGCAGGGCATAGACGTCCGTCTGCGATTCCACAGCACTGGCTTCCACCAGACCGTAAAAGACGATGTCGAGCGGGCGCCTGGCGACGATCTTCGGATCCAGCAGTTTCAAGGTGCCGGCGGTGGAGTTGCGAGGGTTGGCAAAGGTCGCCTCACCGGCTTCTTCACGTTCTTGATTGAGTTTGGCAAAGCCTGC
>CAILZI010000196.1 GCA_903838675.1 uncultured Verrucomicrobiota bacterium | reverse complement strand
TTGGGGATGTTTCTCCACGGGCTGGCACTGCGTGCGTACACCCCCGCGAGGAATTTGGGGAATTTGGGGAGGTTTCTAGCCCTTACGGGGTTGAGAATGGGGCGGATCAGACCGACACGACGCACCTTAATCACGTCATTGGCTCCTGGAGGGAGCAGAGAGATTAGCCGGTAGTGAAGCGAAACCGCGCAGCGGTGCAGCGGGAACCACCGGGCCCTTTCGTGAAACCATCCCCGTTCAGAAACGCATGCCGAAGGTATGCGAGAAGCGTTCATTTACCCCGCGCCTACGATGGGTCCGCGTATGCCTCTCACATACCTCCGGCATGCGGCCTTGATCTTGGGTTGATGGTTCGCGTGGTCCGGTGGTTCTCGCTCGCCAAGCCTCGCTTCACCACCGGCTACCTTCCGTGCTCCCTCCGGGAGCGGCACCAAGCCGCACAGAGAATCTCTGCCAGGAGTCCCGCTCCCGCTGACAATGCTGCCGTTTCTCCCGCAGCTGGCGGCTCGGAGAGTTGGGGTGGCGTTGATATTGCTGATGTTGTTGATATTGCTGATGTTTCCTCCCAGACGCACGACCCGCGCGTACATCCCCCCGAGGAAATTGAGGAAGTTTCTCCCCCTGGCGTGTTGAAACCACCCCCGTTGAAATGGTTGCACAGGTGGAAGTCTCCACCGGTGGCGACTCCGGATGTAGCGCAAGCCTCCGGCTTGCTGGGATTGGCTGCGGCTGCGCGAATACACTGGCGTTGAAGATTGTCATCGTGTGTTTTGGAGGCCTGGGGCACCCGAGCCACGCGACAGCGTCTTGGAGTGCGGTGGCAGAGATGCACGGCGCAAGCCTGCATCGGCGACACCGCTTTCGCGAGGTGTTGAGTTTCCTCTGGACTTGCCCTGCCGTCCGGCCTGCGAAAGCGGCGTCGCGCCCAGGCTTGCCGCACGCACTCCAAGACGCGTTCGCGTGAATCCTCGGCCAGTCGATAGGGCAGGCTACGAAAACGCACGACAGTCCTGCTTGATCAAGTGCCATTCATGCATGGCCTCAGGTGCCCGAAAGGACGAGTTGTGTTGTGAGATTGCTGCGTAGAGGTTCCTCTTGCGCCGTTTGGTGCGAGGCTGAGCTTTGGCCTGTAAGAGAGTTCGCATACTGCAAAAATGAAGCCACCAAATTACCCCTACCCAATGATGGACGAGGACGGTTACGAGCTTCAGTTATTTGAAGAGACTGTGCCGGAGGTTGCTCCAGATGCTGAGCGTTTCGAAGCCAAAGCGGGCGACACCGTGAAGCTGGTGTTTGTTTACAAAGAGCCGGTAAGGAATCGTGGGGTCTATGATTCTGAGCGCATGTGGGTGCAGATTATCCGCTGTAATGAGAGCTTTATTGTGGGACGTTTGGACAATGCTCCCCAATTCACGGATTTGTTGAAGTCGGACGCCACGATTCAGTTTCATCCCAAGCACATCCTTCACTTTTGGAAGTCCTAAACCTGACACCTGAAGCATTAGGCCCAAGATGGACACCGAGAAAAAGACTCCACCGCTGAGGCCAAACCTCGAATGACATCAACTCATCCATTGGTTCCAAAACACAAAACCGATATCGAGACGGCTCGTCTCGCGGTGAGCGCTGGCTATCCTGCGGTCGAGCCAATCCTATACGATTTGCTCGAATGGCTGCAGGATTGGAACTGGCCCGTTGCCCATGAGCTTTTTGATTTTCTCGCGTCCATTGGTGCGCCGCTCGCTCCCCACATCCGGCGAGCCTTTTCGACTGACGACTACGTCTGGCAAAATCGGCTGATTTACCTTTTTCGTCAGTCTCCTGAATTGTATTCCATCTTCCGCACAGACATTCATCGCATGGCATCGTCTCCAACAGCGGCCGAGAAAGAGGAAGAATTGGATGAGCTTTGCGCCGAGCTCATTGCCGATTGTGAGCCCTTGAATCCCAATGATGGCATGGCCTGACTCGGCGCTGCGGCAAACAGTTCCGCAGTCGCTAAGATTGGATTGTTAGACGCGGCAACACTTACCCCTCCGTCTCCCCACTCTTCGGCTCTCTCACCACACGATCCACGGCATGCTTCGTGATAATATTCCCCTGGGATTCGCGGCCTTTGATGGCGATGGAGTTGAAGGGGAATTTGATGGAAAGGTTGCGCAGGTAGAGGGCGGGCTTGAGGTGGACGACGACGTTTTGGGCGTTGGAGTCTTCTTCGGTTTCGTGGCGGATGAAATACAGGACGTTGGAGCCGGGGGTGCCTTTGGTGAGGACGTATTCCTTGTCACGGGTGACGCCGCCGATGCGGAAGCGCTTGGCCAGCAGGCCGCCCTGGCGGCCGTCGCGGTAGATCATGGTATAGACGGCGCTTTCGTCCTTCTTGAAAAGGTTCACGTAGAGCGGGTTCTTGCCCACGAAGAACTTCGCAGCCGCCTTGGTCACGCTCATGTTGCCCTCGCGGGTGAAGAAGAGCACGTCGTCCAGCGGTGAGCACTTGCAGATGGGGTCGCCTTCGCGCTTGAGGCTGGTGCCGGCAAAGCCTTCCTTGGCATTGAGATAAAGCGTCTCGCCCTGCACGATGACTTCCGCAGCAGCCACGCGCTCGAAGCTGCTGATGGTGGTCTTGCGCTCGCGGCCTGTGCCGTAGGTTTTCTTCAGCTCTTCAAAGTGCCGGATGGTGTACTTGGTCAGGCCCTTGAGGAACTTCTCGGCCTGGTCGATCTCTTCCTCCAGTTCGCGGATGTGTTCGTCGGCCTCGAAGCTGTTGAACTTCGAGATGCGCTTGATCTTGATCTCGGTCAGGCGCGCCACGTCGTCATTGGTGACTTCGCGCTTGAGTACATGGAGGTGGGGCTTGAGACCCTTCCAGATGGCCTCCATCACGGCCTCCCAAGTCTCGGCTTCTTCGATGCGGCGGTAGATGCGGTTCTCGATGAAGATCTTTTCCAGCGAGCTGAAGTGCCATTTCTCGTTGAGCTCCCCGAGCAGGATGCCCAGCTCTTCGCCGAGGATCTTTTTGGTGTTCTCCGCGCTGGCCTTGAGCAGGTCGTTCACGTTCATGAACCGCGGCTTGTCGTCCTTGATGACGACGGCGTTGGGTGAGAGCGAGACTTCGCAGTCGGTGAAGGCGTACAGCGCCTGGATGGTCTGGTCGGTGTCCGTGCCGGGAGGCAGCTGGACGACGATCTCCACCTTGTCCGAGGTGTTGTCATCCACGCGGGCGATCTTGATTTTGCCCTTCTCATTCGCAGCCACGATGCTGTCCATCACGCCACCGGTGGTGGTGCCGTAGGGGATCTCGCTGATGATGAGGATGTTCTTCTTTGGGCCTTCGTCGATTTTGGCGCGAATGCGGATGCGGCCGCCGCGCATGCCGCCGTTGTAGTCGCTGGCGTCCATGATGCCGCCGGAGATGAAGTCGGGCAGCAGGTTCACCTCCTCACCGCGCAGCGCAGCGATGCTGGCATCACACAGCTCAATGAAGTTGTGCGGCAGGATGCGGCAGGACAGACCCACGGCGATGCCTTCCACGCCCTGCGCGAGCAGCAGCGGAAACTTCACCGGCAGCGTCACGGGCTCTTTGTTGCGACCATCATACGAGGCTGCCCATTCGGTGACCTTCGGGCTGAAGACGACATCGAGCGCAAATTTGGACAGGCGCGCTTCGATGTAACGAGGCGCAGCCGCGTTGTCGCCGGTGAGGGTGTTGCCCCAGTTGCCCTGGGTGTCGATGAGCAGGTCCTTCTGGCCGAGCTGCACCATGGCATCGCCAATGGAGGCATCGCCATGCGGGTGGTATTTCATCGTGTTGCCCACGACGTTGGCCACCTTGTTGTACCGGCCGTCTTCCAGCTCATCCATGCTGTGCAGGATGCGGCGGTGCACCGGCTTCAGGCCATCGTTGATGTGCGGGACGGCACGCTCAAGGATGACGTAGCTGGCGTAATCGAGGAACCAGTCGCCATAGAGCGTGTCCACCGGCTTGTGCTCCACAGGGGCGGCGGATGGCAGGATGGGGGAGAAGGCTTCTTCAGCGGATTTTTTGGAGGACTTTTTGGCCACGGCG
>CAILZI010000195.1 GCA_903838675.1 uncultured Verrucomicrobiota bacterium | reverse complement strand
GGGGATCGAACTTCGGGCGACTGAAGTTTCTGATCCGAACGACGGTGAGACCTAAAAAGCTTCTGGCGCTAGAACCATGGGCGGCGGTGTAGCTGGCGGGGAATCGGGACAGTTTGCGAGCTACAGCCAGGTCGCCATGCGGATCGATCAAGCCCACTCCTTGTCCTTCCTGGCGAGATCGGCTTCGTGCTTGTATTCGGGGTTATCGCTGCCATGAGTGGGTGGCTTGGGGGAGCCAATTGTGACTGAAGAATCGCTGTCTGAAAGGATTTATGGGAACGCAGTCGGAGTGCGGAGCCATCAACTGAGTCAGGCTGTCATGGGCCGCCCGGCTTCTTGGCCCCGTGGCGTTCTTTATACACACTCAAGATAGCAAGCGCCTAAATTCGGGCACTAAATTTCCACTATGAACAAAACTCTCAAGCCCATGACAAAAGCTCTGGAGCGTGACCTTAAGAAACTCGAATCCCGCGCTTATCATGCTGCGGAATGGGCCGAGGACGCTCTGCGCCGTTTCCACTCCGCGATCCCTAATTTGCAGGAAGGGCAGGCCGTTCGATTGAGTTTGCTCTACGACTGGATGTTTGTTCCGTTGACACTGTGGCCGTTCAACATCCATGAGATGCTGAATGATCTGCTAGCCGTTCTCGAACAAGGCAAACGCTTGAGCCGTCAGCAGTGCATCATCATCGACCTGCTGCCAGAGCCGCCAGCCGAAACCATCTGTGAGGCCGTCGCTGTTCATGAACGCCATGTCGAGAGCGGCAGCTACGAGAACCTCCTTAAAACACAGGCCAAGTTTTCCCAAGCCGAACTCGCCATCCAGACCGATCCAGAGCTGCAGCACCAGTGGGCATCCATCAAAGCCACGTTTGATGTTCAAAACTACGCTGACCACAAAGGTGTGATTCGCCGCACTATGGGTGCTGAGCGCAATCTGCGTCCGTCATTTTCCGTAAACATGCGCAGCCGGGCAGATGTCTTTCGTGCTGCTTTTGACGCTTTTTGCCTGCGCTGGAATCTTTATGGCATGCTTCACGATGAACCGCTGCTGCTCAAGCTTGCCGTCAACATTACGCCGTATGGCACGATGATCCACATTCCATCATACTGGTCGTTTGATCCGAAACGCGACATCCGTTGGGACGCCATCGCTAGCCTTCACCGCGTTCGTGTTTCTGGCCGCCAGGGTGCTGCACTCGCTGAGGGGAGGGCTGAGCGCATGAAGCTCGCCAAGAAACTCCGGCAGCTTGATCTGGAGGCCCTTAGGCTCAAATTGAAAGGCGAAAAGAAGCATGCATTCCTTTGTGAAGGACTCGGCTGGGTGCCTGAGACGAGCGCCAAACGTTTCAGTAGGTTGCGGGCGGAATTCAAAAAATAAGACACACTTTGGGGACATTCAATTCCCTGTCTCCACTGAGGCGGCGGGCCTATCGCTTGGGCCATCATGCCTCCCTCATCCAAACTCACCGACAGCGAAACTCCACCGCTGGCAGATACACAAGCGCTTGCCGCTGAAGCGAGCCAGCTTTCTTTACCAACACGGGTTGTTTGCGACGTGTCTGAGGTCAGTGCCTTTTCACCAGGATACAAAGGGACGCACGTTCCGGTGGTGGTCGCATTTGGTGGAGGCCGATTGCATGAATGCCGGATGTACGGATTCTTCGATTTGGACCGTGCGCTTGCGGAGAATTCAGCGGCGCTCTTTCGCTCTGTTCGCCGACTTGATGAGGATCACAAACTGAACCAATGGGATGACCTCACCTTTCAATTCGGTCCGCGATCCTTTCTCTACGCCGACGAATCCAGGGTTCTGGGCTATGCAGAGACATCACAGGAGGCTGAAAAGTTGGTGTCAAAGTTTGGCGAGAGTTACAAAAAACCACCCCTCCCCCGAGGCGGTTCATTTTATCTAATCCGGACCGGCCGTGAAATCAGCCGCGAGCTTGTGCAACTCGGCACCGAAACCATCCTCGGCGATGAAGTCTTCAGCCTCCACTACGGCCAGGGAAGCTGGGAATGG
>CAILZI010000194.1 GCA_903838675.1 uncultured Verrucomicrobiota bacterium | reverse complement strand
CCCCCCCCCCCCCCCCCCCCCCCCCCCCCCCCCCCCCCCCCCCCCCCCCCCCCCCCCCCCCCCCCCCCCCCCCCCCTCATTACCTTTTTCAACACTGCCAAAAGCCATCTTGCCTATTAACGACTCAAGATCGACCGAGGACTCAGTCATCGTGATTCGGGAACCAGCCGTAAGATAAGTTTCATCCGCTCCCGGCGCAAGTGCCACATATTTGTCCCCGATGAGTCCGGTGGTTTTGATGGAAGCCATGGTGTCGGTCGGCAGTTTCAGACCGGTCTGCACGCGCAGTGTCACCATGGCGCTGTAGTCCTTGTCATCCACGCGGATGCCTTCGACCCTCCCGACAGGCACTCCCGCCACCAGCACGCTGCTGCCGGCATTGAGCCCCCCGGCATTGGTAAAGCGGGCCTCCATGACATAAGTGTCACCACCCAGCATCGATTTGGCGCCGAGTTTCACCGTCAGGTAAACGATGGCGGCGATCCCCAGGAGGACGAAGAGACCAACGTAAAGTTCCAGCTTGGATTGTTTCATGAGTCTTCAGATTGCAGGGCTTCGCCACGACGTATAGCAGCAAGTGTGCGGCCAAGTGCATCCGCGCTGTCGCGGAAATCTCCCACCATGGCGTCGGTGGAGGCCGAAAATTCAGCAGGCGTGCCTTCAAAGCACATGCGCCCCTTGTCAAGCAGCGCCACGCGGTCGCTCGCGATCAGGGCCTCTGTCAGGTCGTGCGTCACGACCAGCGCGGTGAAGCCAAACTGCCGCTGATATTTCGCGATCATGGCAAACACGGCATTGCGCCGCAGCGGATCCAGGCCGGCGGTGGGCTCGTCAAACAGCACGAGCTCCGGCCGCGTGACGATGGCGCGTGCCAGTGCGAGGCGCTTCTGCATGCCGCCGGAAAGCTGGCTGGGATAGCGGTCCTGATGGGCTTCGAGTTCGATCTGCCGCAGCGCCTCAAGACTGCGTTCGCGTATTTCCTTGTCCGGCAGATCCGTCGTCTGCTCCAGCGGCAATGCCACGTTTTCCAAGGCGGTCAGTGAATCAAAAAGCGCATTGCTTTGAAAAAGGAAACTGCAGCGGCGGCGGAAATCAGCCCGTGCAGCGGCATCGCCCACGCCGAGCGCCTTGCCATCAAAATGGATGCTCCCGGCATCCGGCTGCACGACATCCGCCAGGCATTTCAGCAGCACTGATTTGCCGGCACCACTGCGACCCAGAACGGTCACCAGACTGCCGCGTGGCACATTGAGGCTCGCACCATCCAGGACGACGTTGTCGCCGAAGCGTTTGAACAAGCCTTCGATGCTTAGCAGCATGGTTTGATTGGATTCAGCACCCATGATCAGACGAGGAAGGAGGTGATGATGTAATCGGCGGCCAGCACAATGATGCTGGACTGCACCACCGCACGCGTGGTGGAGGCACTGACGGCGCGCGCTCCCGTGGCCGAACTGCAACGGTGGGCGTTAAATCCGTGATAGGCGCACAATGATATTGTCAGCAGACCAAAAGTGACCGCCTTGATGATGCACTCCCGCACATCCTGCGACTTGACCGCGTGCTCCACGGAGGACCAGTACACACCCGGCTCCAGGCCCAGCAGCACGGACCCCGAAAGGCTTCCTCCCCACAAACCGACCGTTACGAACAGCGCCGTCTGCATGGGATATACGACCAGTGCGGCGAGCAATCGCGGTGTGACCAGATAGGCATGGCTGCTCACTCCCATTGTCTCCAGAGCGGCGATCTGCTCTGTGTTGCGCTGAATGCCCAGCTCGGCCGCCAGGGCGGAACCCGCCTGCCCCACCAGCATCAACGCAGCCAGTGCCGGCCCAAGTTCGCGAATGAGACTCAGCGAAACGAGGGTGCCCAGCAAACTCTCCGACCCAAAGCGGTTCAGCACGTAGTAGCCCTGCAGGCCGAGCACCAGCCCGGTGAACATGCCCACAATGACGATGACCGGCAGGCAGCGCACGCCCTGCTCAAAGCCGGCGCGCACGATCCGCCTGCCGAGCCGCCGCGCTCCGAGTGCGGAACGAAAAGACTGCCCTGTAAAGAGAGCAAAGTCGCCCAGTTCATGAACAATGGAGAGTGAGTAACGACCTACGGTGCGAAGCATTCGGTGCGCGGACACTCGCCCACGCATCGGAGTTGCGCAACGCCGCAGCACGAGCCCCCGCAATTATTCTTGGCGGCTCGAAATCACAGATCACCCACCGGCAGCCACTTGCGCTGCTGCCAGCTTTGCAGGCCCAGCTCGGCCAGTTGCACGCCTTTGGCCCCCTCACGCAGGGTCCAGGGGAAGGGTGTGTCCAGCACCACGTGCTTGAGAAACTCCTCCCACTGGATCTTGAAGGCGTTGTCGTAGGTCGTCGTGTCCGGCACTTCCTGCCAGCCGCCGAAGAAATCGATCGGCTGGTCGATGTCTGGATTCCAAGTGGGTCGTGGCGTGGTGCCGATGCTCTGTACCCAGCACTTCCGCAATCCCACCACGGCGCTGCCGTGCGTGCCATCGACCTGCATGGTCAGCAGGTCATCGCGCCGCACCCGCACCGTCCAGGAACTGTTGAACTGGCAGATCACGCCGCCTTCGCACTCAAAGGTGGCATAGCACGCATCATCACTGGTACAAGCATAGGACTTGCCGCGCTCGTCGATGCGTTTTGGCACATGGGTGGCGCCGATGCAGCTCACGGCCTTCACTTTGCCAAAGAGATTGTCCACAACGTAGCGCCAGTGGCAGAGCATATCGACGATGATGCCGCCGCCGTCTTCCTTGCGGTAGTTCCACGAGGGCCGCTGCACGGGCTGGTCCCCTTCCTCACCGGTGAAGACCCAGTAACCAAACTCGCCCCGCACGCTGAGGATGCGGCCGAAGTATCCCTGATCCCGCAGCATGCGGAACTTGCGGATGCCGCTGAGCCAGAGCTTGTCCTGCACGACGCCATTTTTCACGCCGGCATCTTCACAGAGCCTGGCCAGACGCAGCGCCTCGCTCGTTTCCACTGCGGTGGGTTTTTCGCAATAGATCGCCTTCCCTGCCTGCACCGCCTTTTCCACAAAACCCGCACGCTGCAAAGTGCCGGAAGCATCAAAGAAGATCGTGTCCTCCTTGTTCGCCAGCGCTGCATCAATGTCTGTGGTGAACCGTGTCACGCCCGTGCGCGCGGCCAGGGCCTTCAGCTTGTCATGATTCCGCCCCGTGAGGATCGGGTCAGGCATGAGCGTGAGATCATCGCTCACCTTGAGCCCGCCTTGATCGCGGATGGCCTTGATCGAGCGGATCAGGTGCTGGTTTGTACCCATGCGTCCGGTGACGCCGTTCATGATGATGCCGATTCTGCGTGTTTCCATTTTTAGCTGAGTTCCAAGTTTAAGGTTTAAAGTTTCAAGCTGGTCATTTGCTCGGGTCCTGTGGATAGAGTGCCGCATAGCTCTCGCTGATCTTGTCCAGAAACGTCTTCTGATCCCCGCTCCACCAGCGGTTCGAAAAGATCTCCACCTCACGATATCCAGTGAAGCCTGTGGCATCCACCCAGTCGCTGATTTCTTTGATGTTGATGCAGCCTTCGCCCATGAGACCCCGATCATTCAGAAGGTCGGTGGTGGGCGTTCGCCAGTCACAGATGTGGAAGGCATGCAGGCGGCCGGTTTGACCCGCGAGATCAATCTGCGCCTTGAGCTCAGGATCCCACCACACATGGTACACATCCACCGCGATGCCGACCGCTTTGGGCGAGCCCAACGCAGCGCAAATCTCATGTGCCTGCCGCATGGTGTTCACCGCGCTGCGATCGTCCGCATACATCGGGTGCAGCGGCTCGATGGCGAGCTTCACGCCCGCCTGCTCCGCTGCAGGCAGCACTGCGGCGATGCCCTCGGCGATCTGTTTGCGCGACTCAACCAAAGTCTGTCCCGGCAGAGCTCCACAAACGAGAACGATGAGCGGAGCACCCACGGCATGTGCCTGCTCGATCGCCTTCAAATTGTCATCAATGGCCGTCTGCAGTCCAGCCACCGACGCTGCTGGAAAAAAACCGCCACGGCACAGGCTTACCACCTCCAGTCCGGCATCGTGCGTCTGCCGTGCCACTGCTCTCAAATCAAGCCCTTCCAGCGCCTGCCGCCAGATGGTGATGCCGCTGACGCCCCGCCTGGGGAACTCCACCAGACATTCTTCCAGGCTCAGCGGTTTGGTGGTGATGGTGTGGACGCAAAGTCGGCGCATGAGACGATACTGCGCCGCACCCGAGCATAAGGAAAAGATTTCTTTTCAATCACCACGATTGGAAATCATGATGCTCATTCGCCTGACTCGCGCCGGTTTTAGCGAATCAATATATGACCTTGTGGTATCGTATGGCCACTCATTGAAAAAGCCACCCCTTCACCGCAAGACTGGCAGCCGCGAACGCACAGCCGCCCGGCTTCTATCTGAAAAGAACGCAGATGACATTTGGCATTCCGATGCTTGTTTTTGCAGCGAGTTCGTTATGAACACCCACCTAGCTTTGCACGTTCTCGGATGGCGGAAACCCAGCCTGCTGACGGCGATCTCTGGCCTCGTGGCGCGGATCGTCTTGCTGGTCTTGATGGTGCATGCACAGGATCTCCAGCGCGCATCAGGCCAGGATGTGAACGCTCTGCAGGCTGATGCCGAGCCAGATCTGGCTCCCAAGACCGTGCTGTCCTCGAGCATGTCCTACAAACAGCCTTCAGGGGCAGCATTGCGTGGGATACAGCCAGCGAGTGAAATACCTGCTCCGTCCAAGCGCACAGCCACCAAGGAGCTCCGCCTGAGAGCCGAGCAGGGCAGCGCAGAAGCCCAGTACCTCATGGGTCTGGCGTATGCTGAAGGCAATGGCGTGCGGAGGGATGCGGAAGCAGCGGTGAAGTGGTTCCGTCTGGCCGCTGATCAAGGTGAGGCCAGGGCCCAGCAGGCTCTGGGCAGTTCCTTTTTGCAGGGCAAAGGGGTGAAGAAGGATATGGCAGAGGGGGTGAGATGGCTGCGCATAGCTGCCGATTTGGGCGATGCCAAAGCCCAGTACGCCCTGGGCCGAGCCCTCCTCCTGGGCACAGGTGTGACGCAGGATGCGACGGAAGCGATGAAGTGGTATCGCCTGGCCGCCGGGCAGGGCAATGCTGATGCCCTCTACAGTTTAGGCAAATGCTGCGCCAATGGCACCGGCATGCCAAAGGATGCGGCAGCAGCGATTGATTGGTATCTTCAAGCCGCAGACCGTGGCGATGCCAGAGCCCAAATAGCCCTGGGGAACGCTTACATGCACGGCATCGGCGTGGCCCAGGACAGGAAGGAGGCGCTGAAGTGGTATTTCACCGCCGCAGAACAGGGCGACACTGATGCGGAGGATGCCGTGGCTCACGCCTACCTCCAAGGCGAGGGTGTGACGCAGAATACGCTAGCAGCTTTGAACTGGCATCACAAAGCCGTCGGCCTCGGCAAAAGCGTCGAGAACAACCCCGTGGAAGCCGCGAAGTGGTATCTCCGGGCCGCCGAGCAAGGGGACGTCTATGCGCAGGTGGATCTGGCCCGCGCCTACTTCCAAGGGGCAGGCGTGCGACGGGATGAAACCGAGGGCGTGAAGTGGTTCCGCAAAGCCGCCGAGCGCGGCGCGGTTTGCGCCCAAAATGAGATGGGATACGCCTGCATGCGTGGCAGGGGCGCGCCGATGGACCCCGTGGAAGCTGTGACGTGGTACCGCAAGGCCGCCGAGCAGGGAGATCCCAATGCGCAGTATGCCCTGGCGGTGGCCTACTACCAGGGCGAAGGCGTGCGGAGAGATCCCGTGGAAGCTGCGAAGTGGCAATTCAGATCCACCGGTCATGACTCAGACGCGTCGCAAAACCCGGCCGGAGTCCCGCAATGGCACCTTTCTCCCGCAAACAATCCGGAAAACGAAGCGCTGGGCAGCCCAACCCGCGCCCCCAGTGTGCTGCTTCGCGGAGCGGATGAAACTGTGAAGTGGCTGCGCATGGCCGCCGAACATGGCGACGCCACGGCGCAGTACCGCCTGGGCTCCGCCTACACCACCGGCGAGGGCATCCCTCCGGACTCCACCACGGCAGCCTACTGGTACCGCAAAGCGGCGGAGCAGAACCTTGTGCAGGCCCAGCTGGAGATGGGCCGCGTGTACTTCTCTGGAGACGGCGTGACCAAGGATGTCGCAGAATCCGCGAAATGGACGCGCCAGGCCGCAGACCAGGGCAATGCCTTTGCGCAGGACGAACTCGGCAACCTCCACATGACCGGTCTCGGCATGGCAAAAGCCCCGGAAACCGCCGTGCGGTGGTACCAGAAAGCGGCGGACCAAAAGTACGCCGACGGCCAGTACCATCTGGCGCTATGCTATCACGATGGTGTGGGCCTGGGTCAGGACCTGGAAAAAGCCGCGCAGTGGTTCCGCAAAGCCGCCGATCAGGGCCATGCCAGAGCGCAGTACAGTTTGGCCCAGAGCTATCTGCTGGGAGAAGGAGTGACGAAAGACCGTGTCGATGCCCTGCAATGGTTCCTGCTCGCCGCCGCCCAAGGAGCCGCCGACGCCAAGATTGAGGCCGAGAAGATCAAATCCGAACTGACACCCGAGCAGCTATCTGCCGTGCAGGTCCGTTTGAAGACGTTCCGCACCAGACGGTAGGACGGCATGGCAGGCGAAGGCATGCAGGAAAACTTTCGCGCTGGAACCGGTGAAGGACATCAGCAAGCGTGCTACCTACGGCAGCTTCATCTGGCTTTAGATCCCGGGTGCTTGATGGCATGCACAGCCGTCGCATTCATCGAGATCCAAAGGGGTCTGAGTGGCACCTTGGTCTCCACATCCGATGTGACATCCCTTGGAATCGAAGTGTCGAAGCTCACATACTTGTCTGAAGTAACCGCCTCCGCCCTCCAGACAAGCTTGTAGGTATGGGCGTCGGACAAGATGTAATCGGCTTTCAATGTGCGTGTCGTAACCTTCCGGTCAAAGCCAGCCTCGTTAAATCCCGCCCATCCTCCAAAGGCGTTCCACCTTGGATCACGGACAGATCTGAGACGGGAGGAGTAACCTATGGGCTGCCAGTGATTGATGCGCTGCTTGTTTGAGTCGGACCTCAGCATGATCCTGAAAATATAATCAGCCTGTTCCGGCCGTATTACCGGAGAAGAGGTCGCGGAGGCTTTGCCGGTGGGCAGGCTCTCATGGCTCATGCCAGCATCGGAAAGCAGGCAGACGCGGGCTCCCTTCAAACTGTGCTGCAACGCCTCCTCCGCTTTGCTCAGAACGGGTGCGTCGATGTCCTCTCCAGGCCAGTTGGAGGCTGTGATCAGCATGCCTTCCACCCCAATCGTTTTGCCCTTCAGCATCCCCGGATTCAATCGGTTGACGACCACCGTCACCTTCGGGCCCTGGCAGCTGGTGAGCAGGCTGGGGGACAGAAGAATGAGCACCAAAAAGACAAAAGGCACAGGTCTCATAGGAGTTCAGAGGTTGTCTTGCGACGTTGAAAACCGTTTCGCGCTTGGAAACGATGCAGCATGCTTCAATCTAGCTGCTGAATCATGGAACTTTACCAACTCGGCTATTTCCTGGAGATCGCCCGCCAGCGCAGCTTCACGCGGGCGGCCGGGCGTCTGCACATGGCCCAGCCGGCGCTGAGCCAGCAGATGAAAAACCTCGAGGCGGAGCTGGGAACGCCCCTGTTTAATCGTGGCCGCAAAGAGGTACAGCTCACCGCCGCCGGGAAAGCCTTCCAGCCGCGTGCCGAAGCACTCCTCCTTCAGGCCGAAGCGGCAAAAGCCGCCGTCTCCGATGTGGCCCAGCTGCGTGGTGGCAAACTTATCATTGCCGCGATTCCCAGCGTCAGCGCCTGTTTGCTGCCAGAGGTGGTGCGCAACTTCCACCGGCAGCATGCTCAAGTGGCCCTGCAATTGATCGAGGAAAGTTCCGAACGTGTGGCCGACTGCGTTGAATCCGGACTGGCCGACATCGGATTTCTCCAGCTTCCAGCCAGCAAGTCGGCATTCAAGGTGCAGCCCATCATCACCGAGCCATTCGTGCTGCTCGTCGGCAAATCGCATGAAGTTGCGAAGCAGAAAACGGTGCTGCTGCGGCAATTGTCCGCCGAATCCTTCATCTTCTACAAAGGCCGCGCCCGCGACACGGCTTTGGAGTCCTGCCGAACAGCGGGATTTGAACCCCACATTGTCTGCGAGAGCGGGGAACTGGGCACTGTGCGTGCGCTCGTCGCCGCCGGTCTCGGTCTGGCAATCGTCCCACGGCTGGCAGCGGTCAATCTTCCCGATTCAATTCAAATCGTGGCCATCCGAGAACCCAAAATGCAGCGCCAGATCGCCGCCGTCTGGCAAAAGGGCAGCGCTCTTTCTCCGGCCGCGGCAACACTTTTACAAATGGCAAGCGCCCTGCTGTCGCAAGGCAGCAACACTTTGGAAGCATCCTAGCAAGGCCCTTCACGGCGGCATGGTTCATCGAGCCATGCAGAAGGCTCGGCTGATGGAGGAACACCTGTCCAAGCTCGCTTCAGCAGCAATCAAGGACAGGGAATTCAAATCAGGACTTGGCAGCCGCAGGTTCAGCCTGCTGCTGAGCAGTGGTCTTGGCAGGCGCGTAGTAATAGCTGGCGTAGTTGTAGTAGGTGTACTCCTTCAGGTTTGAGCTGGAGCGGTTGAGAATGACACCGCCGATGTTCACCTGACGCTCATAGAGCAGATCCAGCGCCTTGCCGGAAAGACGGGCCATGGTCGAAGACATGCGCACCACAAAAAGCACGGAATCAAGTTTCGGAGCAAAGCTGGCCGTGTCGTCAGCCACGAGGACCGGAGCACTGTCGAAGATGACGTAATCGTATTCTTCACTCATCTCACGCAGCATCTCTTCGGCTGTTTTAGAAAGCAGCATTTCCGAGGTTTGATCGAAGACGTCACCACGGGCAAGAAGGTCCAAATTCCTGGTGCTGGTTTCCTGAACGGCATCGCGCCAGTGCAGTTTTCCACGCAGGGCTTCGCTGAGGCCCGGAGTTGAGGGCAGTTTGAAAAGCTCGCTCACACCACCACGGCGCAAGTCGCAGTCCGCAAGGAGCACACGCGCTCCAGCAAGAGCCATGGTGACAGCCAGATTGGAAGTGACCGTAGTCTTGCCTTCGTTGGGAACCGCACTGGTGATGAGAATGGTCTTTGGCGGCTTGCCCTGCCAGTTTTTGAAGAGAATGGAGGAACGAATATTGCGAAACGCCTCGGCATAAAGATGGCGGTCATCATTCGGACGCAGCAGAGCGACATCACCGCGATTTCTCTGTTCAGGCACCTGCCCAAGAACCGCTTCCCCGGGGAACAAGGTCTGGAACTCGCTGTAGGAGTTCATTCGATCATCCAAACGATCAAACAACAGCAGGATCACAACGCCAACACCCATGCCACCAATCAGGCCGACAACGATCGGCATGACCCAATCCTCGACATTTTCATAGGCAGGGATGGCACGTTCTTGAATGGCCACAAAATCCGCCTGGGAGTTAAAGACGCTTTGAATGCTCTCTACTTTTTCAAACAACTTGTCGTAGGTCATCTTGGCAGATTCAGCCGCCTTTTCCAATTTCTCATGTTCAGCAATTTTGGCACCGAGTTCAAGGGCCTCTTTTTGCTTTTCTACAATCTGCGCATCCAGAACCTGCACACGCCTCTGGACGTCCGCCATTTGCGTATTCATCTCCTGCTGGATCTGCTCTGCATAAGAGGCAAGCAGCGCCTTCTGCGCAGCCAGTTCCTCCGTTACATCCTGCACCATCGGGTGCTGCTGCTTGAACTGGATCAGGAGAGAGTCCAGTTTGGTTTTCAACCCAGTGATTTTCGATTTGGTATGCAAATAATCCTGCTCCGCCATGGTCATTCCATTGCGTCCGGGAGAGGTTTCTGTTGTTTTGACCGTGCCTGCCGGCTGCATGTTTTCTCCAGCTTTGGCTCCTGCCAACGGAGCCGCTGCTCCAGCACCAGTTGCACTCAACATGCGCTCACGATCCTCCATGGCAGCATTGACGTTGGCGATTGCCAGCCGCAATTCTTCAAGGGTCGTGCTTTGAGCCTGCCGCTGCGCTTCCAGGTTGGAGAGGAACTGTGCCTTCAGATTGTTCCCATTGGTAATCGTGACGATGTTGTTGGCGGCCTTGAATTTGGTGAGACGCTCAAGGCTGTCTTCCATGACTTTCTGCTTGGTCACCACCTCCTGGAGGAACTGCTGCAGCACCTTGCCCTGAGCCTGCTCGCGAATGCTCTGACGAAACGCGATGAATTCGTCCAGAAGAGCATCCAAAAAGATTTTCGTGTATTTCGGTTCAGAGCCGGTCGCAAGGATGTTGAAAATGGCTGAGCCCTTGGTCTGCGCGACGCGGATTTCCACATCAGAATCTTTGACATCCGGGTTCAAGGCTCTCACACGCTCAAGAGCACGTCGCTTCATTTCTGCGCTCTCAATCGTTTCAATGATTGTGCCATAGAAGTCAGCCTGCTGTTCACGCCATGTCACATTGTCATTGAAAGCCAGCTGACCACCGGCCACGAGTTTTGCCAGGGAACGAAACTCCTGGGGACGTCCGGTGATACGCAAAGCCTGGACACAAACACCGATGCTGGCAGTCAGCAGCAGGAACCACCAGCGGCGGCGCAGCAGGATTTTGTAACGTTGAAATTTGGCAGATGCCTCGTGAATGCGGCTCAGCGTACTTGATTGCGCCGGTCCTGGGAGGGTGAGGTTTTGTTCCATGATTTCGTAAATCCAAATTTGTTCTGTCGGGCAGGAGGGAGTACCCGCCTGCCCCGTCATTTTTCGGGCTAGCAGAGTCGCTCAAAAACACAACTTAAGCCATTGGATTTATTTGGCTGTCTCTCTGTTCGATTTTAACTCAAATTTCACCTTGCTCGGCCTCGAAATATCTATGGAAAACCTCTTTTTTTAGAAATTAACTGTCCTTTCCTCAACGATGATAACGTCATCCTTACGGATGAACACGTCCCTTTCGAGATCGCCCTGTCGCATAATGCCGTCCACATTGACCAAAATGGTTTTGTTTCCCTGGGGAGTCTTGCGAATGATTTTGACCTTTTCCTTGTTGGCGAACTGGGCAAACCCGCCAGCGCGCAGGATGGCCTGGCTGATGGAAATGTCTTCATTGGCGGGCAGGTCGTATTTTCCTTGTTTGGCGACGATGCCAAACATGACGTAAAATTCGAGATCCACCTCTTTCATTCTCATGGCATCGTCAATATTGATCTTGTCGATCGCAATCACCACGGTGGCATGCTGGAAGAAATTCTTTTCGAGCTCTTTTTTGATCGCGAAGGCCAGATCCCGGCAGGTTTTGCCCTTTGCAGTGACCAAGCCCACATAAGGAGCCTGCACTTCACCTGTCACGGCCACGACCTGCTGCAAGGCGTCCCGGCGATCTTCCAAAATTCGAATGCTGATGGTATCCCCCGCCGCGATCTGCTGGGTGCTGTCCAATACGTCCATGGAGGACAGTACAGCGGCCCCTGCATTGACTGGGCCGGATGATGCGGCAGCGGAGGCCTGCCGCGTTGCTCTTGATTGCTCAGGGATCCGAAATCCGGCATCTTGCGCTTCTAAAGCTGGAAGGGTAAGGGCAAGCAGAAGCAACGACAGGGATAGCTTTTTCATGATGATAGTAAATGATTTTTGATGTCCTCAAGCACCAAGGCCAATCACGGCCTGGCAGAAATCAAAACTCATAGACACGTTACGATCAGTTTCGTTAGAAATTGTAATTGAGGCCCAAAATCACACGTGTCTGGGTCGAATCCGCATTCGACTGCTTGTAATTGGTAACGAAGTAGCGATAGCCAAGATTGAGGCCTGCTTTGGCGGTCAGGCTGTAGTTCAAGTCAAAGGAGAACCCGCTTTGGTCCGCATCTCTTCCAACCACTCCAGAGTAGTCGGCACGACCAAAATGATAGCCGGTTCCAGCCCTGAGCTTGGATGTAAGCTGGTGCGTGTAGTAGAGATCCACACCAAATTGAGTCAGCTTGTACCCTGTGCCGGCAAAAGCGGTGTTGATCATGGAAGGCTTTGAATTTTCGTAGTAGCCCGAGATCGAGAAACGGCCACCTTTCCATGCGACCATCGAGACACCATAGTTGACGAAATCAGCAGTGATG
Organism: uncultured Verrucomicrobiota bacterium; assembly: GCA_903838675.1. Classification (GTDB taxonomy): domain Bacteria; phylum Verrucomicrobiota; class Verrucomicrobiia; order Verrucomicrobiales; family Verrucomicrobiaceae; genus Prosthecobacter. Next base: position 10,980 of record CAILZI010000194.1, on the reverse strand, counting down.
AAGTTCGACGCCAAATTGATCGAGGACTCATGACCAACGGTCAAGGTGTGGCTGAAACGGGCATTGAGCTGGTTGGTAATGCTCAAATTGTAATAGAAGCTGTTCAGATTGGAGCTGTCTCCAGGACCAGCCGGTGCGAAAACCGTCGGCGCGCTGAAGCTAAACTCCTGCAAACCACCCGAAAGTTTGATGATGGTCGATTTGCCCAGCGGAACACTGACAAAGGCACCCCAGTTGAAGAGCGTGCCGTCGTTCAAAGTTGGATTGATGTAGTTGAGGAATGAGACCCCACCTTCTGTTCCCAAAATCCATGTTGCCGTCGGACTGTAAGTCAGTGAGGCATGAATCGTGTTCATGGTACGGCTGAACTGCTTGTTTTGACTTCCGAGCGCCTCGGAAATGGTGTTTGTGTAATTGACAGCAAGCGACCAGGCCGAATTGATCTGCCAGTTGGCGGCCACACCAAAATCGTTCTGGAACACACCAAAGCTCGAATTGTTCGACCCACCAATGAAAGCATTGTTAAGCGCAGGACGCATGGACATGCGGTCATAAATGGTGATGTTTACCGGGCCGGCCTTGATATCGAAAGCAAGCGTCGTTCCTGGCAGAACGTTGATTAAGTAATTCCCATTGCCATACGCAGCCAGTTCTGGGTGATTGAAATAATGATCGACACCGATACCCCCGGTGAAGCTCAACACATTGTTTTGTGAAACCCGGTAGTTGGCGCTGATGTTGAGGAGCGTGCTGCTAATTTCATCTGCGATCGGGATGGCTGTACGACGGATGTTGCTGTTGTACTCCAGACCTTGATACAGACCCAGACCGATGTTTACCGGGCCAAGCATCAGATTGCGTTTGCCCGAAAGGAACGGATCTGAGGTGTAGGTTGGAGCAAAATAGCTGAGTGCCTGTGAATACTGGCCTGAGTAGGTGGTATAATCACCCACAGCACGGGCGGCGAAAGCGGAGCTGCCGCTGCGCACCGAAGGCTGAGAAATCTGCCGGTCTGAACGCAGCAATTGCTGAAGACTCTGATACCCCTCCTGATCATCCTGGCTGACGTAGGCACCCTTCTCATAGTCATATACTACATCACCACTGCGCGCGGCTGACTGCGTCGCCTTTTTCATCTGGCCGGTACGGGACCGAAGGTCATTGAAAAAGTTGCTGGTTTGTGATGGTGAAACCCCAAATTGTGCATTTGTGCGCGATGGCAACAAGCAGCCAGCCGTGATGGTAATCACCATCAGGAGAGCATTGATGGGGATATGTCGAGAGTGTTTAATCAGCATGACAGGAGAGAGGGATCGGGAATTAAGCACTGATACAAGCAATTCTACCAGCCTTTGTCCATACCAAATTTCTTTCGATTTTGCCACTTTCTTGTCCTTGATCTTCAATAATTTGATTCCTGTCACAATGTCTTGCCCTACTGACTTTCCCTCAATTCTTATAAGTAATCGTTGAAACCGCACTTCGCGTTTCACGAATGCGATTTCTGAGCTCAAAATCAAACTCGAGTTGGATTTCTCTCGAAGAAGCCCTGTCCCACGACCTGTTAGGGAGGTTGGTTGGGGATGCCACGGCTATTAACCTGCGTAATTTTCCGAACAATTTCCCGATTGGAATCCGCCTGGAATTGAAAGAATTCATGGATTTGGCTATGTAATTTCAAATAATTTTTCGCACGCTATATAGTGTTCATAATAACATGTTCAAATGAATTTTTGAATTGCCTGGAAAATTGCCGCGCTTCACCTGTCTCAATTGACGCCGCCGTTTTAAAAGTTCATGTGCCTCAATGTCTATTGAAACCCATCCGGCCCCCGCAGTGCGGTTGACCATCCCAGAATACGCCATGGCGCTCGCCCACGTCGCCAGCTTGCGTTCTGAGGACCCGTTTCGGAAGGTTGGGGCAGTTGCCATTGACTTCGACAACCGGGTGATCGGAACCGCGTACAATGGCCTTGCCCCCGGTTATGATGCTGAACCTGATTTTTGGGCGGATCGCGATGCGCGACGTAAATACATGCTGCATGCCGAGGTGAACCTGTGCAGCCTTTTCACCCGTGGCAATGTCAGGCTCGTCGCTTGTACGACGAAACCCTGCACCAGCTGCATGCAAATGCTCTGCGCTTACGGCGTCAAAGAAGTCTATTTTCGCGACGATTACCCTGAGTCCGAGGCAGATGCCATTGCCGGGCGTTATGGCATCCCGTTGATTCAGCTTGCCGACTATCCGCAGATCATCACAGCAGGAGGAAAGGCACTGCCTGCTTAGAGGCGGCTGAGCTGGCATCAAAGCGCCATGACAACGCCCTGCACGTGAGAGGCCAGCGCCGCAGCGAATATCTCCTGTGTCGCCACCGCCTCCTCCACCGTGGCGCAGCCACAACGCCCAGCGAGCAAGCCCTCGCGCTCCATTAGAAAGGCCGCCCACATCTGCTGGATCATGTCAGGAAATCCCGGCTCAAAAATGCCGCCGGTTACCGTCTTGAAGGGCATCCCGAAACCAAGATCCGTCTTCTTCCAGAACTGTTCCTTGCCGTTTTCAAACAGCCACAGTGTCTTCGGCTCCTTGGTGCTGTAGCGCACGCCGCCCTCAGTGCCCAGTACCTCGATATACCACGTGTTGGTCTCCCCCGGAGCCATGCGCTTCATTTCAAACCGCAGCGGCACCTGATGCCCGCCTATTTGAGTCCAGCAACTCAGCAGTGCATTGTCCCAGGTGTCACAGTCGGCCATCCCGCCTTTGCCGTCTGGCCGCTGGGGGTAACCTTTTTGCAATTGGGCAAACAAACGCTGAGGGCGCCAGCCAAGGCGCAGAGGAATGTGGCAGGCGTGCATGCCCAGATCTCCCAGCACGCCGATCTCACCGCAGGTCGCCGACTTGCGCTTCCAGTTCGCCGGTTTTGAAGCGTCCAGATCACTGCTGTGGTGGAATGCCGCCACCACCTCCAGAATGCGTCCTAGTTTGCCCTGATTGACATGCTGCATCACCCGCTGCGCTCCCGGCAGAAAGGGAAACTCCGAACTGCAGCGCACAAACCGGCCCGAAATCGTGGCCGCATCCGCGATGCGCCGTGCCGAGTCCAGATCGATGCCAAAGGGCTTTTCCGCGAACAAATCCTTCCCAGCCGCCAGCACGTCGCAGTAGATCTTTTCATGCAGGTTGTGCGGCACCGCCACATAGACCACTTCCACGGCAGGATTCGCCAGCAGTTCGTGATAGTTTCCCGTGATTTGCACGCAGGAGGGGATGCGGCGGAACCAGTTCCTCACATCCTCGACGAGATCCGCCACCGCCACCAGCTCCGGCTGCACCTCCACATCCATCAGCGCACACCAGCGTGCGAAGGCACTCGCCATTTCCCGGCCCATGAGGCCGCCGCCAATGATGCCAACGCCGATCTTTTTCATGGCTCGTTCAAACGGCCCGGTTCCAGCGAATCACGCAAAGGACACGTTTTTCACCGCGAGTTCGTGCTTCGCCAGCTGCAAATCGGCCTCCACCATGATCTTGACCAGTTCCTTGAACTTCACTTTCGGCTCCCAGCCCAGCTTTTTGCGGGCCTTGGCCGGATCCCCGATGAGAAGCTCCACCTCCGCCGGGCGCTCATAGCGGGCATCGTATTTGACATGCTGCTCCCAGTCGAGATCCAGCGCGCCGAAGGTCTCCTGGACAAATTCCTTCACGCTGTGCGTCTCGTTCGTCGCGATCACGTAATCATCAGGCTCGTCCTGCTGGAGCATCATCCACATCATTTCCACGTAGTCCTTCGCGTAGCCCCAGTCACGCTTCGCATCCATGTTCCCCAGGAAGAGCTTGTCCTGCAGCCCCATCTTGATGCGGGTGGCCGCACGGGTGATCTTGCGAGTCACAAAGGTCTCCCCACGGCGTGGTGACTCATGGTTGAAAAGAATGCCGCTGCTGGCATGCAGGCCGTAGCTCTCGCGGTAGTTCACCGTCAGCCAGTGGCCATACACCTTGGCACAGGCGTAGGGGGAGCGAGGCCAGAAGGGCGTCGTCTCCACCTGCGGAACCTCCTGCACCTTGCCAAACATCTCAGACGATGAGGCCTGATAAAAACGCACTTTGCCCACCAGGCCGGTCTCGCGGATGGCCTCCAGAATGCGCTGCGTCCCCAGGCCGACGATGTCCCCGGTGCTTTCCGGCACGTCAAACGACACGCGCACATGACTCTGAGCGCCCAGATTGTACACTTCGTCCGGTTTCAGCTCATAGAGCAGCTTCACCAGCGCCACGGAATCCATCAGATCCCCATAGTGCAGGTGCAGATTTGCGGAAGGAAGATGGGATTCCGGCTCAAAGAGGTGCTGAAGACGCCCGGTGTTAAAGCTCGACGCCCGGCGGATAATCCCATGCACCTCATAGCCTTTTGAGAGCAGCAATTCCGTGAGATATGAGCCGTCCTGTCCTGTGATGCCGGTGATGAGCGCTTTCTTCATGAGTTAAATCGAGCGGCGATGAGACAGTACAGGCTCCAATTCTGCAAGGGGAAAAGCAGGAACATAACAGTTGCACCCCAGCGCAGTCCCCTTATTCTCTACCCCCCCAATCCCAGCCCAAAATTCCGTATCATGAGAGCTGACCTCGTCGAACAAGCCGCGCTAATCGTTAAAGATCACCCCATTCTGATCAACATGGTCTCCAAGCGAGTCCGTCAGATCGTGGCGGGCCATGCAGTCCTCGTCGAGCGCCGCCCCGGCCTTCGTGAAGCCGACCTCGCCCTCCTTGAAATCATTCAGGGCAAGATCACAATCGCCACCCCCGACAAGAGCTAGGCTCCCTGCCCTACCCGGCAGAACCGCCAGTTCTTCGTCAACATCAGCGGTTCACCGCGCGACCCATGTCCGAGATCGCAACGAACCGCAAAGCTGCGCGCGACTACCACATCCTCGAAAAATACGAGGCTGGCGTCGAACTACGCGGCACCGAGGTGAAATCCATCCGCCTCGGGAAGCTCAACATCTCGGACGCTTTTGCACGCGTGGATCGCGGCCAGGTCTGGCTCTATGGCTGTGACATCCAGACCTACGAGAAGGCCAGCCACACCACGCACGAGCCCCGCCGTACCCGGCGCCTGCTGCTGCACAAGAACGAGATCATGAAGCTGCTCGCCCAGACGCAGCAAAAGGGCCTCGCCCTGCCCATTCTGCGCGCCTACTGGAAAGGCCACCATATCAAGATCGAGATCGGCGTCGGCAAAGGCAAGAACCACGGCGACCAACGCCAGGATCTCAAGGACAAGGCTGAGAATCGCGAAGCGGCCAGGACCGTGGCGAATTTCAATCAGAAGAACAAGCGGTAGAGTAGACGGCAGGCCTCACACTGACATCCGAGCCTGCTGATCACGGAGCATTCGCATTTGCTCAAGACGCCTCCTGCTCTAGCATCCGCGCCTTATGAATCGTAAACGCCTTGGCCGCACGGGAATCGTCGTGACTGACATCTGCATGGGAACCATGACCTTTGGCCTGCAGGCCGATGAGAAGACTTCCTTTGCCATCATGGACCGCGCGCTGGAGGCGGGGATCGATTTCTTTGACACGGCCGAGCTCTATCCGGTGCCGCCGAGCGCGGAGCTGTTTGGGGTGACGGAGCAGATCGTGGGCAAGTGGCTCAAGGGGCAGAAGCGTGGGGAGATCATCATCGCCTCGAAGGTCACGGGGCCGGGCCATGGCTGGTTCCGCCCGCCGGTGCGCAATGGCTTCACGGCGCTGGACCGCCGCCAGATTTTCCAGGCCTGCGAGGACAGCCTGCGCCGCCTGCAGACGGATTACATCGACCTCTATCAGACGCACTGGCCGGACCACGGCATGCAGCAGGAGGAGACGCTGGGGGCGCTGACTGATCTCATCGACCAAGGTAAGATCCGCGCCTGGGGCAGCAGCAATGAAACCTGCTGGGGTGTGATGAAGAATCTCTGGGAGGCGGAGAAGCATGGACTGGCCCGCATGGCCACGGTGCAGAACAATTTCTCCCTCATCAACCGCCGCTGCGAGAGCGAGCTGGCCCAGGTCTGCCGCAAGGAAGGGGTGAGCCTCCTGCCCTACTCGCCCCTCGGTGGCGGCGTGCTCTGCGGCAAGTACAACAACGGTGCCCTGCCCAAGGGCGCACGCTTCACCGACTACATTCAAAATGGCGGCCCGCGCCAGAAACTGATGGCGGCGCGCTTTGTCAATGAGCGCAGTTTGGAAACCACTGCGCGTCTGCAAGTCATCGCCGCAGATCTCGGTGTGAGCGTGACGGCACTGGCGCTGGCCTGGAGCAAGCAGCACGACTTCGTCGCCTCCACCATCGTCGGTGCCACCACGGTGGCGCAGTTGAACGACAGCCTCGCGGCTGCGGATCTTGTGCTCAGTGCGGAAACGCTGGGGCGCATCAATGAGATCGATGCAGCGATTCCGTGTGCGATGACGGAGGATGGTTTGCGGAGGCTGTAGATGCACTGGACAGAGCGCAATTTGCTGCAAGTTCCCGAAATCCGCCGCCGGGCATTATGCCATAGGCTTACCTATAGACTGTTGCGCAATAGCGGTGAATTGAATGGCATTCGATTGAGGGCATGGATCGTGGGTTTTGGGAGTGCCGGGTCACACAGACAGCAGCGGTGGCACGATGAAAACGCTGCTGGTAAGCGCGGTGCGCAAAGAATGCGCCGGATTTGCCTCCCGGATGGTGGTGGCATGTTTACCAGGGAAGCACTCGCTAAAGCTCGGCATCCCTTCGCTATGATACGGAAGACCTTTGGCCTTCAAGACATGGATGTCAGTCTATTGTGCAAGTTTCAATAAGAGTGGGGGCAGGTTATTTTTCGAACCGGGAAAAAGGCATTGCACTGAAAGCAGACATTTGATGGAATCGCCGTGCTCGCTGCGTTCTCGCTCGTTCCGTTCTCTCATTCCCTTCCCGACCATGACTCAGACCACCTCCGGCAAAGCCGACATGAAACTCTTCTGGGCGTGCTTCATCGCCCTCGTCGCCACCTCGTTTGTGTTTGGGGTGCGAGCCTCCACCATCGGGGAACTGCAAAACAGCTTCAATCTGTCGGAGTCGCAGAAGGGGGCCATCAATGGCGCGGGCATGTGGCCGTTTGCGCTGAGCATCATTTTCTTCAGCCTGGTCATCGACCGCATCGGCTACAAAACAGTGGCGCTGTTTGCCGCAGGCTGCCACGTGGTGTCGCTGGTGCTCACGCTGCGCGCCTCAGGTTTTGCGGATTTCTACTGGAGCTCGCTGCTCATCGCGGTGGCGAATGGCACGGTGGAGTCCTTCATCAATCCGGTGGTGGCCACGATCTTCAGCAAGAACAAGTCGAAGTGGCTGAACATCCTGCATGCGGGCTGGCCCTGCGGCATGGCGCTGGGTGCGCTCTTCTGCGTGCTGCTGCCGGAGACGAAACTGTTCTTCAATGCCGTGTGGCAGTTCCGATTTGCCCTGTGCTTTATTCCTGTGGTGCTTTACACGCTGCTCATCCTGCCGCGGAGCTTCCCGGTGAACGAGCGCGTGGCCGCCGGGGTGAGCTACCGCGACATGCTCAAGGAAGTGGGCGCCGTGGGCTCCTTCATCATCGGCTCCCTGGCCTACTGCGCGGTGGTGCAGATGATGGGCCATGAGGCCTCGCTGCGAGACTCTGTCATCGCTGGTGTGGTGCTGGGCACGGTGGCCGGGATTTATACGCAGTCTTTGGGCAACTGGCTGTTCATCGTGGTGCTCATCACCATCGGGCCGCTGGCTACCACGGAGCTGGGCACCGATGGCTGGATGCCGGAACTGCTCAAGCTCAGCGGTCCTGACGTCCTGAACTTTGGCACGTGGATCTTTGTGTATGTGTCGGTGATCATGACGGTGATCCGCTTCTGCGCCGGGCCCATCGTCAACAAGGTCTCTCCCATCGGCCTGCTGGTCATCAGCGCGTCCATCGCCATCGGCGGCCTGATCTTCCTGAGCAACGCCACCGGCTGGGTCATCGTGGCGGCAGCGACGGTGTATGCGCTGGGCAAGACCTTCCTGTGGAGCACCACGCTGGGCCTGACCGCCGAGCAGTTTCCCAAAGGCGGCGCTCTGACGCTGAACGGCGTCTCTGCGGTGGGCGTGCTGTTTCTGGGCGTGCTGGGCAATCCCTACATCGGCCACAAGCAGGACCACGACATGGACAAGCGCCTGTCCGCCACCGAGCACAGCGCGCTGTACGCGCAGATCAAAGGCGAGCCCAAGCCGGGCATCTTTGGCAGCGCGCCGACGCTGAACCAGGAAAAAATCCAGGCCCTCCCTGCCCCGCAGCATCAGGAGCTCGAAGCCGTGCAGGCCGCCAGCAAGCGCAGCGTTTTCATCACCATCGCCATTCTCCCCGGCTTCATGCTCGCCTGCTATCTGGGCATGTTCTTCTGGTTCAAGGCCCGGGGCGGCTACAAACCGGTCGCCATTTCCGAAGGAGAAGCAGGCCCTGCACACTAACATTCCCATGAGCAAGAAATCCAAACCCGCCGGCATCACCTGGCTCGCAAAAGTCGAGGAGCATGACTACCCAGCAGCCCAGTCCTACCTCCTGCTGATCTATGACAAGAAGCAGGTGAAAAAGTTCGTCACGCTCCTGAAGACAGCGGAGGTCACCCAGTTCAAGTCCAAGGACATCTTCCGTGCCTCCGGTCTTCCGCTGCTCACCCTCAGCAATTCGCACGTGGCCAAAGACAGCAAAAAAATCCGGAATGGGAAGGCGCTCTCACCCTTGCTGCTTGTGCGTGATCCCGCCCATGGCAAGGTCGTCATTGCAGACGGCTACCACCGTCTCTGCGCCATCTACGGCTTTGACGAGGACGCCTTGATTCATTGCAAGATCGTGTGACAGCACAGCGATAAGAGATCCCACGTCCAGAAAGCGCTCAGTGTAAGAGTCTGTCCCACGGATGCGATCTGCGGAGCTTTCCGCTGCGCATTCTGGCGACTTCTCAGCCTTGAGAACACTTTTTCCTTGTCGCCCCGAGGCGTGGCACCTAAAACACGCCCGTTCCCGACAACCACACTCCAACCAACACACACACTCCACTCCCTCCTCTATGAGCGAAAACAATCGAATGAGACTTCTCTGGGCCGGCTTCATGGCCATTCTCGCGGCCGGCGTCGGCTTCAGCATTCGCAACGGCATTGGCGGTCAATGGGCCAGTCTGTTCGGCTTTACCGGGCTTCAGGTCGGCCTCATTGGCGGAGCGGGCTTCAGTGGCTTTTGCTTCGGGATCATCATTGGCGGCGTCATCGTTGACCGGATTGGTTACGGTAAACTCGTGATCACCGCCTTCCTACTGCATCTGCTGTCCGCAGGTATCACCCTGATTCCTTCCGCAGGCATGGCCCAGCAGAGCGCCTTCCTGGCCCTCTTCATTGGCACGTTCACCTTCTCCTTGGCGAATGGCACCTTGGAAGCCGTTGCCAATCCGCTCGTGGCCACCCTATTCCCCGAGAACCGCACGCATTACCTTAACATTCTCCACGCCAGCTGGCCTGCGGGCATGATCCTCGGCGCGCTCATTACCCTCGCATTCGGTTCCTGGAGCTGGAAAGCCCAGCTCGCCCTCTACCTTGTTCCCACAGTCATCTACGGCTTCATGTTCTTTGGACAGAAGTTCCCACAATCTGCGGCTTCCGCCAAAGGTCTGTCTCTTGGCGACATGATGAAAGACGTTGGAATGCTGGGCGGCGCAGTCGCTGGCTTCTTCCTGTATCTCTTCACCCGTGACGCTCTGGGCGGCAATATCCTCAAAGGACTCTCCGGCAATGACTTCTTCATCAGCACCACTTGGGACTATATCTCCATGGCAGCGGGTGTTGGATTCCTGGCTTGGGTGGCGATCATCACCAAGTTCGCGATCGGCCACTGGTTGTTGTTCGTGCTCTTCCTTGCTCATGCCATCATTGGTTCTCTGGAACTCGGCACCGATTCCTGGATCGAAGCCATCAATGGAACCATCCTCAGTCCGTCCGAAGGCAAGATCCTCTTCATCTTCGCCTGCGCCATGATGTTCGGTCTGCGTTTCTGCGCCCATTGGATCGAAGACAAGCTTAAGTTCTCCCCCATCACCATCCTGTTTGTCTGCTCGCTTTTCGCCATTGTCGGCCTTTACGCCGCCTCCGGGGTGACCGCCATCGGCATGGCCTTCGGTGCCATGCTAATCTACAGCGTCGGCAAAACCTTCTTCTGGCCCACCATGCTCGCCGTGGTGTCAGACCGCTTCCCCAGCACGGGCGCGGTGGCCATCAGTATGATGGGCGGCATCGCCATGCTCTCCGTAGGGCAGCTTGGCGGCCCTGGACTGGGCTATGGCAAAGACCGCTTCACCGCCGAGCACATGCAGGCCAACGGACAGACCGCTGCCCTCCTGGCAAACAGCGCCGAAAAGAAAAGCAAGTGGCTTGAGTTCGAGGCGGTCTCCGCCTTGGACGGCAAGAAGCTCGAAGAAGCCAAGACAACAGAAGCAGCCAAGCGCACCCCTGAACAAAAGGCCATGGCCGAAGCTGAAATTGCCGGCTGCCGCAAACTGCTCCGCACGGATGCCATGCTGCCAATCGGTATGGCCGTGATCTACTTGCTCCTGCTCTTCTACTTCAAATCTATCGGCGGCTACAAGGCGCTGACCATCTCAGAAGAGGAAGCGCTGGCAAAAGCCTGATCCCGTTCTCAATCTCCCCCAAGCGGCGTCCCTTTACCGGGACGCCGTTTTTATTTCCCGCCTTGCGCAGAGTCAATCATTCGGCATTCGTACTTTGAACATTCGACATTTCTGATCATGCCCACCTACGTTTACGAAACCATTCCACAGGCATCCCATGGACGGTTGAAGTTTTGAAGTGAAGTGTGCTGACTGAGGGCGGGAAGCGGCTTGATTTGGAGTGCGATGTCTAAAACAAAACACACACCAGCCACTCAGCCAGCACGTCACCACATCAATGTTCTT
>CAILZI010000193.1 GCA_903838675.1 uncultured Verrucomicrobiota bacterium | reverse complement strand
GGAAGAAGCCGGGGGCCTCCTGGGGGACGTCGGTGAAGAATTCCTTTTCCTTCTTGTCTGCAGCGCTGGTTTGGATGTCGGCCATGGTGTTTCTGGGGTGCGGGTTAAACGGGCGCGCAGAATGAGCGCGATTCGGTCCCGCGCAAGCACATTGCCTGCACTTGCAAAACCCTCCCATCTGTGGATTCTACGCGCCCCATGTCCGCAAATCTCCTCATATACCTTGATGGCAAGCTCGTTCCCGAATCCGAGGCGAAGATCTCCGTCTTCGACCACGGCCTGCTGTACGGTGATGGCGTATTTGAAGGCATCCGCATTTACAATGGCCGCGTGTTCCGTCTGACGGAGCATCTGCACCGCCTCTATGACTGCGCGAAGGCGATCTGCCTCACCGTGCCGATCCCGTTTGAGGAAATGGAAAAAGCCACCCTCGACACGGTGGCCGCGAACAACCTTCGCGACGGCTACATCCGCCTCGTCATCACGCGCGGCGTCGGTTCGCTCGGCTTGAACCCCTACCAGTGCCCGAAGGCCAGTGTGTTCATCATCGCCAGCAGCATCACACTCTATCCAGCGGAGCGTTACGAGAAAGGGCTTGAGCTCATCACCTGCGGCACGCGTCGTCCGAACTCCGCCGCCCTCAGCCCGCAGGTCAAGAGCCTGAACTACCTCAACAACATCATGGCCAAGATCGAATGCCTCCAGGCCGGCTGTGATGAAGGCATCATGCTCAACGACCAGGGCTTCGTTTCCGAATGCACCGGCGACAACGTCTTCATCGTGAAGAATGGCAAGGTCTCCACCCCGCCAATTTCCTCCGGTGCGCTGGACGGCATCACTCGCCGCGCCGTCATGGAAATCCTCGCGGAGATGGGCCAGCCCTGCACCGAGTCCGTCATGACGCGTTTTGACATCTACACCGCCGACGAATGCTTCCTCACCGGCACCGCCGCTGAAGTCATTCCTGCCGTCAAGTATGACCGCCGCCCCATTGGCGACGGCACACCCGGCAAGCTCACTCAGGAGCTGACGAAACGCTTCAAAGCTCTCGCCAACAGCACCGGCACCCCGGTGACTTATGCTTGATGCCATGCTGGCAGCCTCAAATTCCGGTTGGAAAATGGCGCGCTAAATGCAAGTTCCCCCGGAATGAATCCAAAGCGTCCATTCGCCGTCCTGTTAAGGAGCCTGCTCATTTTGGCATGGTCCCTTGCCGGACTTAGCTGCTCCAGTTCAAAGCATGGGGCGGACAATCCTCTCAGCAGCCGTGCTTGGTGGAAGGGCGATGGCGTCGCTGGCAAGCCCAGGATCGTCATCAATCTCAGCACGCAAAGGGTGCAGTATTACAAGGGCAAGGAACTCGTCGGCGTCTCGCCGATCTCGTCGGGCCGTGAGAGCCATGGCACGGTGACCGGTTCTTACAGCATTCTGGACAAGGACATCGACCATCGCTCCTCGCTCTTCGGCGCGTTCGTGGACAAGGAAGGCAATGTCGTGCAGGGGGATGTGGACACCCGCACCGACCGTGCGCCCCCGGGCACGACTTACATGGGGGCCAACATGCGCTACTTCATGCGCATCGTCGGCGGCATCGGCATGCATGAGGGGTATCTGCCCGGCTATCCCGCCTCGCATGGCTGCATTCGTCTCCCCACCAAAATGGCCGCCATCTTTTTCAAGGAGACGCCGCCCGGAACACCCGTCCAAATCATTGGCGAAAGCTCGCTCGCCGCCACGGAGTCCGAGATTCCGATCGGTGCGGACAAGATCATGGACGTGGCCTCGTCGGATTCTAAACGTGCAGCCAGGAAGAAGGAGAAGGCCGCGGCGGTTGCAGCAGCAGCGCCGAAGACCAAGGCCACAACCAAGCCCAAAACGACCGTGCGCCGCGCCATTGTGGATGTGTCCAAACCTTCGTGGTTTAGCTGGACACGCAGACCACCGCGTGGGACCACAATTTATTTAAACCAGTAAGCGCAGGTAGGGCGGGCTGTCCGAGCCCGCCGCCTGAGTCCACGCGCCGTTGAAAGGCAGGTGATTATGTGACACCCATCCGGCCTGCAAACGATGGCGGTTATGAGTCAAGGGCCTTGCCTCTGCCCATCGCTGCCCACTCGGCTTATTGAGATTTGCATAACTGGCTGACATCCTTGCCTTGAAGGCCAACGGCCTTCCGTATTTCAGCCCAGGGGTGCCGAGCTTTAGCGAGTGCTCCCCTGGGTTCTGGCAGTCAATCCGGGAAGCAAACCCTGCGCCCCTCCACACGACGCCGGGTGCCAGCAGCGTCTGTTCCGCCATTGCGCCGCTGGCGGCTGTGTCCTGCGTCCCGTGGCCCACGCCTCCGGTTCCAGATTTCATGCGAACTCCATTTTTGTCAGTCAATTGTGCAATCCTCACTAATGACTGCCCTTCACCATCATCCAGCCGACGAGCGTGAGGATGGGAAGCAAGATGGGAATGGAGAACCGGAACATGTAGGCCAGGAATGAGGGGGCATGCACCTTGGATTTGTCAGCGATGGCCTTGACCATGAAGTTCGGCCCGTTGCCGATGTAGCTGCCGGCTCCGAAGAAGACTGCCCCGAGTGAAATGGCGATGAGATGCGGCGCGTGCTCGGCGGCGAATGTCATCACGTCGGCAGGGGAATCGACGGAGAGATGCTGCTGTCCCATGGAGGCAGCAAGGAAGGAGAGGTAGGTCGGGGCGTTGTCGAGGAAGGCGGAGAGCGCGCCCGTAGTGAAGTAGTACTGCATCGGCGAGCTGATCTGCAGCGCCTCGCCGCTTTGCAGGATCTGCAGCGCCGGGATCATGGTGAGGAAGATGCCGATGAAAAGAAAGCCGACCTCCTTGACCGGGCCAAAGTTGAAGTCGTTCGACTCATGCACCTCCGGCTTGGTGGTGAAGTAGGAAGCCGCAGCCGCGGCAAACATCACCAGGGCAGGGATGGAGAAGACCCCGAGCAGCGTGGTCTCCTGCACGCTCTTGGGCAGGAACACCGCCGCCAGCACCACTCCGAGCCACACGACATTGAGCAGGCCGCGGAAGTGCCAGTCTTCGTGCGCAGTTTCCTCATCTCGAATCTCCTTGGGGATGCGGGAGAAGTTGCGCATGTCAAAAATGAAAAAAGCGCCGAGCAGCAGCGCGAGCGCGAGCGCCCAGGCCTGCCAGCAGTGCTGCAGCACCCAGAAGAAAGGCACCCCGCGCAGAAAGCCGAGGAAGAGCGGCGGATCGCCCACGGGAGTGAGGCAGCCGCCGACGTTGCTCACAATGAAAATGAAGAAGACGATGTGGAAGCCGGTGATGCGGAATTTGTTCATCTGGATCCACGGCCGGATCAGCAGCATCGACGCTCCCGTGGTGCCAATGAGGTTGGCCAGCACCGCGCCGATCAGCAAATAAAGCGTGTTCACCAGCGGCGTCGCCTCCCCTCTGACACGAATGTTGATCCCGCCCGAGATGACAAAGAGCGAGCCCACCAGCGCCATGAAGCTGACGTACTCATGCGCCGCGTGCTGCAACGGGTGCCAGTCGCTCCGCACGCAGACGTAATACGCCGCAGTCACCAAACCCAGCCCCACCGCCACCTTCGGGTAATGATGCTCCCAGAAATGCGCGGCAAACAAGGGCATCAGCGCGATGCACAGCAGCAGCAGGGCAAACGGCGCCAGCATGCCCATGGGTGGCAGTGCGGCGTGGACTGGCGCGTTGGCGAGGAGGAGCATGATTCAAAGAGAGTTGGCGGATTGCCGGACAAACGCTGACCCCAAAAATGCAGATGCATGGGCAGTTCCGTAGTATCATAGGTCATAGCCCACAGCCTTCCAAGTTCAAACATAACCGCTCATTCCGGGGCGGGGGATGGCTGCTAGGCACTGTTTGAAAACCTGCGCTGAATGCCTGGAATGAATAGCACTCGGTTTATGCGGCCTGTCGTTCTGTTCCCATGGCGCTGTCTTCACTCATCAGTCTTCTTCAACACCAACGGTGTTGCGTCTTTCAGCCCAGGGCCGCCGAGCCTTGGCGAGGTGCCCCTGGGTTGCCGTCAGCAACACCGTGTGAAAACCTGCGCCGAATGCCTGGAGTGAATAGCACTCGGTTTAGGCTGCCTGTCGTTCTGTTCCCAGGGTGCTGTCTTCCCTCATCAGTCTTCTTCAACACCAACGGTGTTGCGTCTTTCAGCCCAGGGCCGCCGAGCCTTGGCGAGGTGCCCCTGGGTTGCCGTCAGCAACACCGGGAAGCAAACCCACGACTTCGCCACACCCCACGCCCACCAGCAGCGTTTTCATTGAACTCCGCCGCGTATCAGTCGCGTTGAGCCCTCCAAAATCCACGATGAACATCCTTAACCGAGTGCCATTCATGCCAGGCATGAGTTC
The DNA here is from genome assembly GCA_903838675.1 of uncultured Verrucomicrobiota bacterium. Classification (GTDB taxonomy): domain Bacteria; phylum Verrucomicrobiota; class Verrucomicrobiia; order Verrucomicrobiales; family Verrucomicrobiaceae; genus Prosthecobacter. The sequence continues at coordinate 106,117 of CAILZI010000193.1, read as the reverse complement.
ATGCCAGCTACTGGCAAACTTCACCTCCCATGCGCCCTCTCCGAAAGCCCGGAGGGCTGGCATAATCGTAGCCGGGGGGCGCCAGCCCCCGGAACCGCGTAGCGGTGACACAAATCGCCGCTACGTCCAAACGTGACAAAGTCAGCGTCAAAGCAGCTTTTCAAACACCACCTGCCGGAGTGCTAAGCAGGCACAAAGCAATCGGCATGATCCCTCTCCGGCCGTGCCATGGGCTGCTAGCCCGTCCGGCTTTGCGGATTGCTTTCCAAGCCACAGGCTGGCAGCCTGCATCACGCCGATGGCCGACCGATCAATCCGGACGCCGGTCCAAAATTCCCTTGGCTTTCTCCAATTCACCAGACGCCCAGTCGCTCACACCAGCCTCTTCCGTGTCAGCCGAGCCGGTGACGTGCAGGCGGCGGACGTAGTATTTGTCGAGGAAAGCCACAATCTTCTCCGAAACACCGAGGATGCCACGGTGGACGTGCAGTACGGGCTTCTTCTGCTTCTTGGCCGAGCTGACGGCTTTCTGGGCGGTGCCAGCGGCCTTGGGGGCCAGGGTGAAGACCAAGGTGGCCTCGGCATCACGCACATTGGAAATGACGGCTTCGAGCACGTTTTCGGTTTCGCCTTCCTTGAGCTTGTAGCGTGGGTCCAGCGGCTCGGCAGCGCCGAGGAGCTGGCCCTTGGGACACCAGCCGCCGTGTGGGAAGGTGTGTTTCAGCGCCCATTCCAGCGCGGCGCGTTCGACACCCAGCTGGGCACCGGTAATAATGATAAGTTTGCAGGCCATGTTCGACTCAGAAGAAATCAGGACTGCGCCCGCAGCAAGCACGATCTCACACTATTCAAGGTGCCTCCCCAGCATGAGGTCGAGGTTGCGTTCGACGATTTCACCCATGGATTTGCACGTGTCGAAGAGGTGGGTGCTGTGGTACTGGCCGAGTTCAGCACGGAGCTGGACGACTTTTTCGAAGGGCTCGACCGCATTGTTCTTCATGCAGTGCAGCAGGGCGGTGATGCGCTGGTGCTCGGAAAGGTAGCGGCGGGAGATCAGGCTTCGCTCCTCCTCCTGGTACTGCTTCATGGTGGGGGTGTTGAGGCATGCGGCGCAGAGCTGGACGACGGGGTTGTTCTCCTTGAAGAACTGCGGGAGGTACAAACTTTTGCGGCCTTCGTAGCTCTGCTGGTCGAAGTCGATGGCGCGGACTCGGTACTGCACCTCCTCGAAGTCGGGTGTCATGTCGATGACGTAGTTGTAGCTGCGCATGTCGCCGAGGAGCCGGATGAAGCAGCGCTCGCTGAATTTAACGAACTCCTTGGCGAGGCGGACCCCGTTGAAGTCGGGGCGGTGCAGGTAATCGCGGATGAAGGCGTCCCCGGGAATCCCGGCGATGTGCTCCTCCACCAGCGTGCCGCCACGGTGCATCAGGTAGTTGATGCGATTCGGCGAGAGCAGGTGCTCGAGCTCCAGGCCATAGACGCGGGAGGCGTCTGCCGTCTTGACGTAGAAGTGGTCGTAGTTGTCATTGTACTGGTTCACCACGCGCACGCGGAAGGGGCGCGAGTTGCCAAATTCGCAGTAGTCCACGCGCTCGACGAAGAGATGCGGCACGGCGTGGAAGTCGCCGGTGCGGAGCTGGGAATAGATGCTGGTGAGCTTGGGGTAGAGCTCCTTCTGCAGCTCGCGTGGGTAGAGGACGCTGCTCCAGTAGGTGGCGTTGCCTTCCTTGTCGAACAGCGGGTAGCTTTCGGAAAAGTTGCGCAGCTCATCATAGGTCGTGGGCAGCGAGTAGCATCGGCCAAACTGGTCCAGGTACGCGATCAGTTCGTCGGTGACCGTGATGAAGTTTTTGCGCTTGGTGATCTCGTTCATGCCCCAGGTGTGTCGCACTTCGCGTTCCAAGTATCAAGAAGGGAAGCAGGGGCTTGAAAACCCTGCTGCGCCGGTGACAGCGGCGGGCGAATGGCGCAATCTCCGGCCTTGCACCCCCAACGGGCAGGAGCTTGAACAGTGGGGGGACCTTTTATTGAGGCTTGCACAATAGACTGACATCCTTGCCTTGAAGGCCAACGGCCTTCCGTCATTGAGCCCAGGGGTGCCGAGCCTTGGCGAGTGCTCCCCTGGGTTCTGGCAGCCAGCCTGTGAAGCAAATCCAAGACTCCGTCACACTTCAAGGCTGCCAGCAGCGTCTGCAATGAGCCCCGCAACGAGTTTGCCGCATTCAGGCACCGAGTCCACTTCTACAATGAACGCCATTCTTGCCTGGCATCTTATTTTCTGTTCCGGACGACGGCGATGACCGAGAGCGAGGTGCTGGCGCAGTTTAGCTGGGAGCATGACCTGCTGGGGAATGTGACGCAGCAGCTGGAGACGTGGCCGGGGGATTTTAACCGGAGCGCGGGGGTGCGCAGCACGAGCATGACGTACGATGCGGACAACCGGCTGGCCACTGAGACGGTGGTGGAGCCGACGGCGGTGGCGACGACGACGGCGTATGCGTATGACGCGGCGAACAACCGGTTGCAAAAGACGGTGACGGGCGGCAGTGATCCCGGCGTGTGGCACTACACCTACAACGAGGCCAATCAGCTGACCCACTGGGAGCAGTGGGACACTGAGAACGGCACGATGCTCAAGAACGCCGCGCTGACCTATGACGATGATGGGAACCGGACCGCGCAGAACGTGAGCATCACGGGCGGAGACACGGGCAACGGCATCAACCCGCCCCCTGCGGCAAGCGGTACGACCAGCTACCAGTGGGATGCGCAGGACCGCCTGAGCAGCGTGACGCTGCCGGATGGCACGCAGCACGCCTATGACTACGATTACCGCACGCGGCGCATCGGCACGCACAAGCTCGCCTCCGGTGTGCAGCAGGCGCAGACGGCGATTGTGTTCGCCGGGGGGCTGAGCCTCGCGGAATTTGACACTACGACTGACACCCTGCCCGACACTCCCACCGTGGAATACGTGCGCGGCCCGGACATGGGCGGCGGCGTGGGCGGCATGCTGTACTCCATGCGTGCCAGCGGCACCAAGTACTCGCTGAGCAATGGGCGCGGCGACATCGTGGCGCAGGCGGACAGCAGCGCGACGCTGACCTGGACGGCGAGCTACGAAGCGTATGGCCGCCGGACGACGGAGACGGGCCTCAACCAGGACAAACAGCGCGGCAACAGCAAGGACGAAGATCCGACCGGGCTGCTGAATGAAGGGTTCCGGTATCGGGATCTGGAGACGGGCGTGTGGCTGAGCCGTGACCCGGCGGGGTTTGTGGACGGCCCCAATGTCTATGCCTATGTCAAGCAGAACCCTTGGACGGGGTTTGATGCGCATGGGTTGTTTGTGATGGCCTTGCCTGCCGTGCCAGTTATTTGTGAAGCTCTGGTTTGGGTAGGAACTGGAGTAGCATCATTTTGTGCAGGTTGGGGAATAGCCGAAGTAACTAAAGATAAAGGTCAGTCTGCAACTAGGACGCCAGGGCCAACTGAGCACATCACAACTGCGACTCCAGGGCACAAAGCAGAACCTTCGATTGAAGCTGCACCGCCGAAACCTGATGCATTGCCAGGGGCCGACACTAATGCAGCTCCAAAACCTCATAGCCTCCCAGGTAAAGATACAAGTGCGCCTAGCCCAAAGCCAACAGAACTGTCAACACCAGATCAAAGTTCCCTAAAAATAAAGGGCCAAAATGAGTTACAAAACTCCAACGCAGGTACCTATGTTGAATCAAATGCACCGGTCCTTCAACGCCCATTGCCGAAAAATAAATACGGGGTCTTACAACCCGATACTAATGTTCCTCATACTCAGCTTGGCCGCAGTACTCCCTCGCATGGTAGCGAACCGCAAGCGAGGGAGTGGATGTGGGACAGTAGGGGTAATTTGGTGCCGGTGCGGGACATCGATTTTAGCGATCACAACATGCCGACAATTCATCCTAAACCCCATCAACACGAACTAACACCCGCCAATCCCGCCAAGCCTTTGGAAGGTGGATTTCACCGTGGCAAACCTGAACCCTTAAAATAATGAAGGCCATTTTTGACCAAATCGAACTGCCGAAAAAGTTTCCCCTTTTTAAGCTGCTTGAAAATATTAGGGATTGCCTTGGGATATCTCCAGACAAGTTGGTGGAAGTCCATCGAGCTGGCGGCGTGGGGAAAAATGTTTGGAAATATGAATCATTGTTGAATGGTGGCAGGCGAGTAGTTCTCAATTTTTCTGAGTTGGAAAACATGGCTTCCGATCCTCAGGAATACCCTGACGAACTCTTATGTGTCTCGGATGGCGTTTATTTCGGAATTAGCGATGCGAGTTTTTTATTTGTGCAGGCAATTGATAAAAATATTGAGACCAAAGTCTTGAAGCAATTCACCAATTTTAGCGACGTTCCTGATGTGAAATTTAAAATGAATCCATAAAACAGGAGGCAGGGTTCAAAAAGTTGATCAACCCGCTTGTGAGAACGTCAGAAAACACCCCTCCGGCTTGTCCAGCCGGGCGAGAGCGGCGATGAATTTAGAAGCGTCGCAGAGCAGGCGCACACGGTCATTGTCGCGGAGCCGCCAGCGGCGCGGCAGCGGGTGGCTCTTGATAACCTGCTGGAAGTGCTCGCGGTCATACTTGATGCGCAGCTCGCAGGCGGGAGCGGAGAACGACATGCCGTCTTCCTCGTGCTTGATGGCAGGCAGCGTGCTCCACAGGGGAATGATGGCCGCGCCGCTGTGCAGCCTGCTCTTGGCTGTCTCCCATTGCAGGCGTGACACACGCCAGCCATCGCTGCGCAAGTGTTCGAGGTGGCGCTTCCAGTAGCTCGTGTTCACATCGGTGGCCATCTTTTTGCGGACGATGCGGCGGATGGTGGCGGCTATTTGGTGCGGCACCTCGATGGCTTTGGCGAGTGCGACCGGGAGGCGTGCGGCGTTGACCTTGCCCCAGTATCTGCCGCTGAAGTTCCCCGGCATCGTCTGGTCACCCTTGCCGAGGTACTTGGCAAAATAGCCCATGGCACCCCCGGTGCTTTTAACCGGGGCCACTTGCTCGCATGACACTCCCAAGTTCTTGTCACCGTTATGGGCGATGCGATACCAGATCTTACGCGTCCAGGCGCGCAGCGCTTCGAGCGGTTCGTCATGCAGACCGAAGAGCATGAAGTGATAATGCGCGGCGCCACGTGCCTGGAACTCCAGCTTCCAGATGCCCGAGCAGAGCGGCCAGCGGCGGCGCAAGGCCATGTTGAACCGGTGCAGATGGGCCTTGTAAACTTCGTGGTCATCCGGTGCCGGGCACTCCTTCGGATACGTGAGCGTGACGATCATAGCGCGGCCCAGTTCCTCGCGCTGGAGCCTGCCGAGGGTGTGCTTCAAACGGGAGCGGCTGGCGGCGCTCCATTCCTTGATGCGGCCACGGGGCTGCTGTTTGCGCTTGCGGGTGTCGGAGTGGTGTACAGGCAGCTCAATATCAATCAACGAGGCACCGGGGAACCACCGCAGGGTTGCGGGGGCATGTGGGGTGAGTGTTCTATTATGCTGCTTAGACAAGCCCGCAGCCCCGGCCCGGCAGGCCGGGAAAGCGCCTCCGGCTTCCTTCCCGGCCTGCCGGGCTTCGGGTGTCGCGGTGGTTGTGGTTGCAGCAATAGAAGGACATGAAAGGGGCATGGGGGCGCAGGGCGTGAAGGTGGCAGGCCACAGCGCACCGGCAGGAGTGCAGGGAGCGGCGGCATGTTAAAACTGTCCGCGACCACCGGGCCGGAGTGCATGGCATCAAGCCAGGCTCCGGCCCTGAATAGTGGCCACGCTCCCCTGCGCATCACTCCTCAAAATCTTGATGGGTTCGGCTCCATCCACCAGAGCCATAGTTCGATGCCTACGGCTCTCACCAGCTACGACTGCTTCACGGGGCTGCTTTTGACGGATACTACGGTGTTTGAAAACCTGTGTTGAATGGCCTTGGCAAGATTATGCCAACTTGTGTAAGACTTAAATCGCACGCACTCTCCCTCCAAAAGCCCGGGCTGGCACAACAATAGATATGGGTGCCAACCCACGGAACCGCATCACCTATGTCTCCCAATTTCGTGGAACCGCGTAGCGGTGACACAAAACGCCGCCTCACCCAAACCTGACTGCGCTAGTGATATAGCGGGTTTTCAAACACCGCCTAAAAGAGCCCAAGGGATGCTGCTTGTCCTGCGAAGAAGGGGCAGAGCGAAGGAGGATGCTTTGCCAAGTGCTCCCCTGGATTCGGGCTGAGTTTAATCCAGCCTTGGTGCTGCTCATGGGCTGCATAATCGCATCTATTTTTGCAAAGCACGCGCATGAACGTATTCATACTACCGCATGATCACCCCCCTTGATTTAAAACTCTTCCGTGATCTCGGTCACATGAAGGGGCAGATCGTGGCGGTGAGTCTCGTGATGGCCTGCGGACTCGCGATGATGATCATGACGCGCAGCATCCTGCTGACCCTGGAAAGCACACGGGATGCCTACTACCAGCACTACCGGCTGGCGGATGTGTTTGCTTCGCTGAAACGAGCGCCGAAGTCGCTGGCGGACCGCATCGCGGAGATCCCCGGTGTGGCGGCGGTGGAGGCGCGGGTGGTTGTGGATGCAACGCTGGATCTCGCAGGCATGACAGAGCCCGCGACGGCGCATCTGGTGTCGCTGCCGGAAGGCCGGCCGCAGACGTTGAACCAGGTCTACATCCGGGAGGGACGGCTCCCGCTGCCGGATGAGCGGCGGCAGGCAGTGGTGAGCGAATCCTTTGCACTGGCTAACAAGCTCCAGATCGGCGACAGCCTCGTGGCGGTGATCAACGGGCACCGCGACACGATCATCATCTGCGGCATCGGCCTCTCGCCGGAGTTTGTGTTTGAGGCGCGGCCCGGGCAGACGCTGCCGGACAACAAACGCTACGGTGTCTTCTGGATGAACTACCAGGCCATCGCCGTGCCGTACAATCTGGACGGCGCCTTCAATGATCTCTGTGTGGATATTTCGCCGGGAGCGCAGGCGGAGCCGGTGATGGCGGAGATGGACCGCCTGCTGCTTCAGTATGGGGCGCAGGGCGCCTACACGCGGCAGGAACACAACAGCGCACGACGGCTCGATGATGAACTGCGCGTGGTGCGTGCTCTGTCCGTGGCGTATCCGGTGGTGTTTCTGAGTGTGGCGGCGTTCATGGTGAATGCAGTGCTGGCGCGGCTCGTGCGGCTGCAGCGTGAGCAGATCGCGCAGCTCAAGGCTCTGGGGTACTCCTCCTGGCAGGTGGGCCGGCATTACATCAACTATGCGCTCGTCATCGTCGTGCTGGGCACGGTGACGGGCGGCTTGGTGGGCCGCTGGATGGGGGGCGCACTGTTGAGCATCTACGATCTGTTTTTCCGCTTTCCGGCCCTGATTTTTCGCATGGACTACAGCGCGCTGGGCATGGCGCTGGTAGTCAGCACGGTTGCCGCGATGCTCGGAGTCGTCACGGTCGTGTGGATGGCGGTGAAGCTGCCGCCTGCCGAGGCGATGCGGCCTGAGCCGCCTGCCGATTTCAAGCCGTCGATGCTGGAGCGCATGGGCCTCACGCGTGGCAGCGGTCCGGCGCTGCGCATGGCTTTGAGAAACATCGAGCGCCGGCCGGTACAGGCGCTTTTCACGGTCTTTGGTCTGGCACTGGCCACGGGCCTGATGGTGCTGCCCGGATCAATGGCCGACAGCATCGACTACCTGCTGACCTATCAATGGAATGATGTGCAGCGTCAGGATGTGGTGGTGTTTTTGTCCGAGCCCGGATCGGCCGAGGCTTTGCACAATTTGGAGCAGCTGCCCGGCGTGCAGCGCGCCGAACCCGTGCGCGCTGTGCAGGCGCGCATCCACTACGGCCATCATTCGCGCAAGCTGGCGGTGACGGGACTGCCGCGCACCGCCGACTTGAACCGGCTGCTGGATGCGAAACGCCGGCGCATCGTGCTGCCGGAGGAGGGCATCGTGATGTCCGCGCAGCTGGGGAAAATCCTCGACGCACGCATTGGCGATGTGGTGCAGGTGGAGTCGCTGGAAGGCCGGCGCACCACGGTCGGCGTGCCCATCCGCGGCTTCATTGAGGATTTCTCCGGTGTCAACGCCTTCATGGACATAGAGGCTCTGCACCGCTTGATGCTGGAAGGAGACACGGTCAGCGGGGCGTACCTGGCCGTGGATCAGGCCCGCTGGGGAGACTTCATGCGCGAGCTGAAGTCCACGCCGCGTGTGGCCGTCACGCTGGTCAAAAATGACATGCTCGAGTCCTTCCGCAGCACCACGGGGCAGAGCATCGGCATCCTGCGTAAACTCTACCTCGTGCTGGCCATCGTCGTGGCCTTTGGCGTGGTGTACAACAGCGCGCGCATCGCGTTGTCTGAGCGTAGCCGTGATCTGGCCACGCTGCGCGTCATCGGCTTCACCCAGCGCGAAATTGCCGGCGTGCTGCTGGGGGAGCTGCTGCTGCTCATCGCCACCGCTCTCCCGGTGGGGCTGCTGTTTGGCCGGGGCTTGGCCACGCTAATCATCACCAAAGTGAGCACCGAAACCGTTCGCCTTCCACTCGTGATCAGCCTGCATACCTACACCATGTCCGTTCTCGTTGTGGCTGCGGCCTCGTGCGCCTCCTTCATCGTGGTAAGCCGCATGCTGCGAAAGCTCGATATGGTGGGTGTGCTGAAAGCCCGGGATTGAATGTGACAGAACTGTTGCCGAAACAATGAGGTGCGAGGTCCTCAGGCAGGGCGGCTGCAAGCACGGCTACTCTTTGAATGTGAAGATTCCGTAACTTGAGCATCACGCCTGATGCATGCCCATTCATGCTGGTGACATATGCCAGCCAATCTAACAAGCAGGCTGCGGCTTCCGGTTCGGTGCTGCTGGCCGTGCTGTGTCTCCTTGCCGTGCTGTCCTTTCTGATCATCACCACCGCCGCCATGTCAAGGGAGCATGGCGAAATGCAGCAGGCGCGCATGGGCATGATGCGTGCCCGTCAGCTTGCGGAAACCGGCATCGCAGTGGGGGCGCATCCACTGATCAAAGCCGGGGATCCTCTCCTGCGGAGGAGTGTGTCTGGAATTGAAAGCTTTGAAGCCAGACTGACCACCGAGGAGCGCAGGCTGAATCTGAATGCCCTTCTCACAGCAGAACGGCTGCCGCTGCTGGAACGTATTTTCATGTCATGGGGACTGTCACTTGTCGATGCTCAGGACATCGCAGCCACCTTCATGGACTGGACCGACTCCGATGATTTGAAGCGTCGTCCTGGCAGCGCCGAGCAGTTGGACTACCAGCATCCGGGACTGCCGCTGAATCGCCCCTTCAACAGTCTTGATGAATTGAATCTCGTGGCCCGGGTGGAAGAATTGAATGCCGCCAAGCCCGACTGGCGCACCTGGTTCACCCTCCGAGGCAATGGCCAGTTGGACCTTAACACCACGTCCGCGGAAATCATCGCCGCTGTCACAAACGCAAGCATGGAAAACGCCCGGCAGCTGGTGAGCACCCGCAATGGACCGGATGGGCTCTCTCAGACATCAGATGATGCTCCGCTCAAGAGCCTTGAAGAAGCCATGGCGATCCTTGGCATTGCCGGATCCGACACACCTAACTTGCTGACTGTCCAAGGACCGACTCGGCATGTTGAAAGCATAGGCAGAGCCGGAGATGCTCGATGTGGCATCACCTTGGTCGTGAACCTCAAAGATGGCACGCCGCGCATGGCTGAGTGGAGCGAATTTGCGGTGAAAGGAGACGCACGGCCATGAAAGGCAGGGCATTTCGCCATCCAACACTGCAGTCACTCTCTTTCCCAGGTGAGGAAGCCCGCGAAACATGGACAGGTGAAAACGGTGTCTGGCGGCGCGCAGAGCCCTTCACCGGCGGCCTGATGGGTGTGGAAGCCCTCGCCTTTGACAGCGCCCCCTTCTGGTGTTTGACCCAGGGGAATGTTCCTGAAGAAGCGGTGTCGCTGCGTTGGGAGGCACTGGGGTTGTCCAATACAGGTGGTGCATCTCTGTGCATGCACTGGATGGTTTTGCACAAAAACCAGCGGGCTTTGGTGGCCACTCTGGCGCTGACAGAGGAAGCCGTATGCTCTGACGGATGGAGCAGCAGCACCGAGCAGTTTGAGCCCAGTGTCCGCATGCTCCCGCTGCCAGAAAATGGCGTTGCTGTGTGGAAGGAACTGGGCCGCTATGTCGTGGCCTTCACGCGCGAAGGCATGCTGCTGCATGCTGCGGTGCTGGCTTCCCGTGTGCTGGATGTGGATGCGGCGTTTGAACTGCGTGACCTTTGTGCCGCTCTCCAGGCGCATGATTTTTTGGAGGAGCCGTCAGTCATCCATATTTGGACGGCCTGTGAAACCGACTTTGTACCGCAACTGGCGTGCCTGTTTGTTGAAGCCGGTGTCCGCAAGGAGCCCCGTCCTGATCCACGCCCACCTGCGGAAAGCGGCGGACTGCTGCCGCTTCAGGTGGCAACGCTTCGTCACCAACAGCAAACCAGGCAGGGCAGGCTGCTGCTGCTGGCGGCAGCGGCGATGATGTATCTGTGTTTCTTCGGGGCCTGGTGGCTGCGTCTGCAGTGGCGTGAAGGTCGTGTGCACCGTGCGGAAAATGAGCTGGCCGTAAGACAGCCCGAAATAGACAAGGTGACCCAGGCGCAGGCACACTGGCTGGCGATGGAGGGAGCCATCAATCCCGACCTGTATCCGGTGGAGGTGTTTCATCAGATTGTGTCCCTTCTGCCAGCGGAAGGGATCCGACTGAAAGAGTTCCAGATGGAGAATGGCAAAATCATTGTAAGCGGTGAAGCCACGACGGTGCAGCATGCACTCGGGTTCAATGGACGTCTGGCAGCATGCACCGCGTTGCAGCATTATGCGTGGAAATTGCCGCAACCCACGATTCGCGAGGACAATCGTGCGGAGTTTCGTGCCGAGGGAACACTCAATGCTGGAGGTGCCGTCCATGAAGGCCAGTGAGCGGCGGCTGATCATGATCCTGGTGATTCTGGCCGCAGTGTGTGCCGGTGTCGTCATGTCTCAGCGGCTGCTCCGTCTGCAGCATGGCATTGAGCGCCGTGAGCAGACGCTGGAACTCCGGCAGATGGAGGCGCAGGCGCTTCTGGCCGAGACGGATCTCTGGCAGCAACGCCTTGAATGGCTGCAGGTCTCGCAACCGCCGATGACCAGTGAAAATGAGGCCAGTCAGGAACTGCTGGAAGGCCTCCTGACCTCGGCGGCAGCCCAGGGGCTCGTGGTGCAGAAGAAGCAGCTGCTTGAGCCAGTAACCGCGAAATTTTACCGCGAGGTCGGTGTGACACTCACGGTGAAAGGCGGGCTGCCTGCGGTGTTCCGCTGGATGCATCAGATCCTTTCTCCCGAATCCTTCTGCGTGGTGACAGAACTCAAGGTCGTGCCTGATGGCACCGATCCTTCCAGTGTGGTCGCCATGATCCACTTCAGTCGTCTGCATGCGCCTGCCATCGCCGGTGCGGAGGAGTCATCACGATGATCAAGCATACTGACTTACACCTGACTCTACCAATTGTATGAAATCCTGTGCACTGACTATCCTCCTCATCGTGCTGCTGCCTTTTGCAGGCATGCAGGCGCAGATTCCGCCCCGGCCTGCGGCGCGTTCGATTCTTCCGCCGCCTGCGGCTCCTAGCCCTGCCGCTCCGGCTGCTGCCGCTGCCAATGGCGCGGGTGGCAATTTGATCAGCTTTACGGCCACGCCGGTTGCGGAAGTGCTGGCCGAGTACTTTCGTGTCACTGGTCGCAAAGTGCTGCGGGATCGCGGGATGGAGAATGCGGTGGTGACCATTGATGTCCCCGGTGAGTTCAGCGATGAGGAGTATCGTTCCATCATTGAGAAAGGGCTGCTGATGCACGGCTATGCGCTGGTGCCGAGCGGTGGCAATCTGTTCAAGCTGGTGGCCACGGAAGGAGGCGGGAGCCTGCCGTCTGCGCAGAACGTGCCGATGATTTTGCGGTCCGAGGAGCTGCCAGATTCAGATCAGGTGGTGACGCATGTGCTGCAGCTCAATCATCTGGGCGCCGAGGATGCGAGCAAGGCCTTTCAGACGATCATTCCACTGCATCCATATGGACGGATTCTTGCGGTTCCCAATTCGCAGTCGCTGGTGATTACCGAGGCCTCGCAGACCATTCGGGCTTATCTTGAACTGGCGCAGCAGGTGGATCAGCCGCCGATGGAGACAGTGCAGAAAACGATCCGCATTGAGCGTGCTGAGGCTGAGGAGGTGGTGGAGCAGCTCGAAGTCTTGCTCGGTCTGGACAAGACTGCAGCAGGGCGGTCATCTGACGGAGGCAGCACGGGTGGTGCTGGTGCTCCTGGATCATCAGCAGCGGCACCCGCATCAGCTTCGCTGGCGAACAGTGCGCTGACTGCTGCCAGACCTTTGATGCAGCCGGTGGCCAGAACCAACAGCATTGTGGTGGTGGCACGTCCGCTGGACATGCAAAAGATCGAGGCCTTGGTGCGTGAGCTGGATGCTGAGGCGTCAACCAGCCGCTACTACTCGCGCAAGCTCAACTACCTGGATCTGTCGGTGTTTCTGAGCATCGCGGAAAAGGCGCTGATGCGGAATGATCCCAAGCAGAAGGACAACAGTCTGGAGTCGCAGCAGAAGGGGCAATCGCCTGTGGCGACGCAGCCTGCCAACATCGGTGCTGGCTCCGGGATGGGGTCTGGGCTCGGGACTGGGGGGCTCAATGGAGGGAGCGGTCTGGGCGGTTCCGGTTTGTCTGGCGGAGCGTCCGGGGCCGGGGGAGCGGGGCAGGGATTTGGCACTGGAAACATCGCCACGGATTTGCAGATCACCAAGAAGCCGATCAGCATTCTGATTGCGAACACGCTGGTGATTGCGGACCCGGCGAGTTCGAAATTTTTTGCGAGCGGACCGCCGGATCAGATCAAGGCGTTGCAGGATCTGGCAGAAGAGCTCGATGTGAGGCCGCGGCAGATTTTGCTTTCGGCGATCATTGGTGAGTTCACGCTGAGTGATAACTTCAATTTTGGTCTCGACTGGATTCAGTCGCTCAAGCAGGTGGGCAGTGATGGTCTGGTGGGTGGCGTGCTCAACACCCAGGGCACAGCCTTTGCCAATCCTGCCAATTTGAAGGACATCGCCGGGTTTCTTGGGGCGGGAGGTCCAGCATCGCTTGCCGGTCTCACCGCGTACGGGCAGATCAACAAGAACCTGAACGTCTTTCTGCAGACGCTGGAGAGCACGAAGCGATTCAAGGTGCTGCAAAAGCCCACGCTGACCACGCTCAACCACCAGCCAGCGCGGATTTACATCGGCCAGCAGGTGGCCATAGCGGGGCAGAGCTACACCAGCGGTGTGGTGGGCGGCGGGTTCACCTCGACCACGCAGTATATTCCGGTGCGACTGCAGATCGACATCACGCCGCACATTTTCAACAACGCGGAAGTCATGCTGGAATTCAAACAGCAGAACAACGACATCTCCGGGTACACCACGATCAGCGGCAATCAGGTGCCCAACATTTCCGAGCAGGGAATGAGCAACAGCCTGATCGTGGCGGATCGCGCCACGGCGATGCTTGGTGGACTCATCACGGAACGAGACAACAACAACAAAAGCGGGCTGCCGTTTCTGGTGCGCATCCCGCTGATCAAATACCTGGTGGGAAGCACCAACACGGCGAAGACGCGGAGCGAGATGATGATCTTTGTGCAGCCGCGCATTCTGCCTGACAGCGCGGCGCACATGCTGGAGCAGGCGAAGTTTGGCGACTACAGCGCGAGCTTTGACGAAGCCGCTGGATTTGCCGGGATGCCAGAAACCATTGTGCCGCGTGCTTTGCCTGCGAATGCGGACAAACCCAACGAGCTGCTGCCCCCGCCTGAGACGGTGGGGGCGGAGCCGAAGAAGGGGCTCTTTGGCAAAATAAAAGGCTTGTTCCGCGGGAATTAAACCCCATTCCGCCAAAGTACTTGGCCGTGCCTGCGTTTTGAGGTGTAATGCCATGCATGAGCCAGACTGCATCTCACAACCCGGCCTTTGCCGTTGTGGCGCAGCGTGTCCAGGTGTGGGTGGCACTGCGGCGCTGGCTCACGGTGCTGCGCATGACGCTGATTCCGGCCTCGCTGGTGCTGGTGCTCCTCATGCTGGCCGCGCTGCGTGGATCAGGTGCGGTGTTTTCCCCATGGCTTGGCTTGTTTGCATGGCTGGCCGGAAGTCTAGGCTATGTGTGGTGGCGACGTCCAGGAGAGTTCAGCGCGCTGGCATTGTGGGATCAAGCTGCAGGGCGGCGCGAGGCGTTCGCCTCCGCATGGTGGTTTGAAAAGCACGCCGAAGAAGGGGAGATGGCTCGCGCGCACGTCGACATGCAGCGTGAGGTCTTGGCTCAGGCATGGCCTGCATCCTTGAAAAAAGACCTGCCATTGCGTCCGGACCGCTGGCTGGCTTTGCCGCTGCTCATTGCGATACTTGGCAGCTTCATCAGCATTGTCATGACACCGCCTTCAGAGGTGGTGGTGATGGACCCGGACATGACACGCAAAGCCGCCGAAGAGGCGAAGAAACTAGCGCAGACCGACTGGGAAAAGAAAAAGCTCGCGGGGCTCAAAGACGAAGAGTCCAAGCAGGTGGATGACTTGAAGCAGAAGCTGCAAAAAACCGCCGCAGATCTCGCCAACGCGGGAGGCAAGGATGCACGAAATGTGCTGGCCGAACTGGAGCGGCGTGCGCGTGAAGCAGAGAAGCTGGCGGAGGAACTGGGCAACGGCAAGGAGCCGTGGGCCTCAGAAAAACTCATTGATGCACTGCGCCAGCATGCAGACACTGCGGATCTCGGCGACGCCGTGGCTGCGAAGAATGCCCAAGCTGCATCGCAGGCCGCCGAAGCGCTCGCCAGCCAGCTCAAATCCCCCCAGCTCGGTGCTGAAGCGAAAGAGCGCATGAAAGAAACGCTCAAGGATGCGCAGCAGCAGTCTGATCAGGAAGATCGCAAACGCGCAGTCGGCCAGAACGTCCTCGCAGCGGGTGATCAGATGCAGCAGGGCAAACCAGCAGGAGCAGGGGAAGAATTCCAAAAGCTCGCCGACAAGCTGCGCGACCTCGCGCTGCGTGAACAGTCGCAGAAAGAGCTGCAGCAGCTCGCACAGCAGCTGCGTGATTCCGGCAGCAACATCGCGGGTCAGAAGGAGGGCAGCAATGGCGCGATGCAGCAGATGAGCCAGGCAGGGCAGGGTGATTCCACTCAGCAGCAAGGGCAGCAAAGTGCACCCCAGACTGGACAGGCGCAGAACACCCAGCAGATGCTCAATCCTCCAGGCACAGGCCAGTCCGGGCAGCAAAACCAAATGCAGCAGCCACAGGACGGACAGGGGAAGGGACAGCAACAGCAGCCCATGATGAGCATGGGCCAGGGGCAGCAAGGACAAGCTGGCAAGCAGGGCCAGCCCGGTGATGGCCAGCCAATGCTGCTCGCCCCCATTCCCGGCGGGGCCAAGCCAGATGACAAAGCCCCAACGGTGATTCTGCCGGGTGATGGCGCACCGTCGGATCCCAATGGCCCCATGCTCTCCATGCCGGGCTCCGGTCTGCCTCCCGGCAGCGGCAAAGCGGATCTCAACAATGCGCCCACCTCCAAGCAGAACACCGACAATCAAAGCGTGGTCCTCGCCCAGCAGAACAATGAAGGGCAGAGCACCGTGCGCAGCGTTGAAGGTGGAGCACGCAACGAACAATCCACCCGCACCGCCACACAGACTGCTCTTGATGCGATTCAAGCCGAAGAAGCCGCCCTTGATGAAGCGGCCCTTCCTCCCGCGCGCCGGGAACAGGTGCGACGTTACTTTAATGAATTGCGAAAGCGGTTTGAGGGAAAGTGAGCGGGGGATGAGGAACGGCAGGAAGCCGTGATAGAATCCTTGGATTTAATGAGACCATGACTGGGTGCAAGGAGTGGAGGGGAAGTTACAGAACCTCCCCTCCAGTCGTCTTCAAGGATTTCAGACTTTTTCCCACATCAAAGAGCGACTGCCATTCAAAAAACGCGGATAGAAAGCAGCATTAACGACTTGCGACCTGACTCGCTGTTGATGTGCGGTTTACCAACGTCCTCTGCTTTTGCTTCGATGTTGAAGCAGAGATTCGCGCCGGCTTGCCGGCAATTGCTGTCGTGTGGCTGGTCAAATGCTTTCTGCTGCTGTGCACTGCAGGTGCCGCGCTTTTGACATTGGCAAGGATGACAGGAGCGTTCCGGCCTGACACGACCTCCTCGACAAACTCCTGCTCACCAAAGGTGCCTTGGTCCCAGCGGAAATGCGGTTTGGCGACGATCTGCGCAAAATTTGAATTCATCACCAGCGCAGTGTGCCGCGCATTGTAGGTGAGCGATCCTTGCGGCAGGATGTGGTTGCCGTTGCCATCCATGGACTCGGTGTCATCCACGAACTGGCGAATTCGTCCGGTGGGCAGATCCATGAAGATCCGCCCCACTTTGCCGAGATACTTTCCTTGAGGATTTTTGATCTGCAGCAGTTCGATGTTATCTGATGTTTCGACATAGCCCAGTCCTGAAGGCTGATACCAGGGAGCCACACCAAAATACCGGCTGCTGGCTGCGGCACGGTCCGTCTGGGAATAGAAGGCTGGGTTAAGCCTGGTCAGTTTGGGGGCGGCAGCAAAGCGGGCCTTGCTCACGTTCAAGTAGGCGTTCTCCCGGTTCGTATCCACTTTGACTGCGGTCGGAGGTGCGGGTGTGATCGTTTGATGCAGCCCCATCAGGCCGCTCTGTGAGGAGATGAGGACTTCCACGAGGCGGGAACTGTGCAGGTCCACAGTGATTGCGTGGATTCTGCCGAGCTTTTCGTTTTGGAAGTTGAACACCTGCATGCCGATGAGCTCGGTGAAGAGCCGCTTGGGGGTGTCAATCTCGCCCGTGAGTTTGGGCACAGACGGCGATTTGCCATGGATAACGATAGGGGCCAGGGTCTGACCAGCCGTGGGAGCACCCATGGCCTGGGGGAGTGAGCAGGTCACAATCAGGACGCTGCTGATGAGATGCATGGATTGCAGTTTCATAATAGGATGTCTTTCCGGGGTTGGATGCCCCATTGACAAGGTGCCCCGACACTTGAGCTGACACTCCTGCCACTGAAGCTGGTTTGAATGGTTCAAGCGCTGCAAATCATGATTGAAGCGCTGCAATATCCGACACCCATGATTCGCAGGAAGTTGAATAATCGGGCTTATAAAAACACGCTCATGTTAACAAGAAAAAACGCCCTGTTAAAACTGCATAAAACAATCTCAAACCTTATGTTCCAGTCAGGTGTCACAGCTGCCGATTACATGCGATTTATTCTTCTTGGCCAATCGTGAAAAATTGAAAAAGCTGTGATGCATCCCTCGTGGTTGGACAGGTGCAAAACGTTGTTCTGCAGTGTCCGCTTTTATTCCTTTCAGTAGATGCATCAACTCACGGCACATGCCGCTTCGCCTTGGAGCCGCCGCCTTTCCAGATGTCATACTTCGGATCGGCATGCTGAGTGAAGAAGGCATCGAGCTGCTTCGCAAGATCAGCCTTGATCTCATCCGTGCCGGGCTGACCGAATTGGTTGAAGCGTTCCTGAGGGTCGGTCTGCATGTCGTAGAGTTCATAGGGACCGGAGGGAAAGCGGGCCACGTACTTCCAGCGTGCGGTGCGGATGGCGCGGGTAGTTTCCATTTCGTAGAAGACAGTGTTGTCCCAGTTCGGAAGGGGGTGGCCGCGCAGAGCAGGGGAGAAGTCGCGACCCGGGGACTTTGGCTGCTGCGGCATCCTGTCGCTTAGGCCCAGGTAAGTGAGGACACTGGGCATGAAGTCGTAGTTGCTCACGAGGGCATCGCAGGTTTGAGCGGGCGAGATAGTGCCGGGCTGGCGAAAGATGAGCGGGATCTGCATCATCAGCTCATGCGCGCCGATCGGGCGGAAGTGATCCCCCATGCCCCACATGCCGTTCTGGCCGCCCATCCAGCCCTGATCGCTGGCATAGACCACGAGTGTGTTGTCATCCAGGCCGTTAGCCTTCAGCGCGGCCATGATTTCGCCAACGCCATCATCCACACCACTTACTTCGCTGGCCATGCGGCGGCGCGCGGCGTCGGTGTTGTGAAATGATTTGTTGTCATGCTGCCAAGGGTGCATCGCATCGCGTGGAAAGGAGTGCAGGGGCTTGTCGGCGTAGTAGGCGGCATGGCGGTTTTTGGACTCATTGAGCATCAGCCTGCCGAGAGAGTAAGGTCCGTTGTAGGCGAGGAAGAGGAAGAAGGGCCGGTCTTTGTTTTCCTGGATGAATTCCACGCCCTTGTGTGTCCAGAAGTCCGTGGTGTAGCCGGGCTCCACGCGGAGCTGGCCATTCTCGATGACCTTCTGGTCGTAGAACTCCAATGTGCCGCCGTCGGGTTTGGTGGTCCAGGTGGTGAAGCCCTCGCTGGGCGTCATGTTTGCGCCCAGATGCCATTTGCCGCTCAGCCCGCAAATGTAGCCGGCTGTTCGCAGGACCTCACCCAAGGAGGTAAACTCCTGAAGCGTGTTGCAGGCCTCCGGCCCCATCATGTACTTGGGATCGAGAAAGGAATGCAGGCCGTGTTGGGAGGGGATCAGCCCGGTAAGAAAAGTGGCACGAGTGGGCGAGCAAACGGGGTTGCTGCTCAGTGCATGTGTGAAGCGCATGCCTTCGGCTGCGAGGCGGTCGATGTGCGGCGTGCGGATGTCTGGGTTCCCGTAGCAGCCCAGCGTCCAAGCACCTTGATTGTCGGTGAGGATGAAGATGAGGTTGGGAGGGCGAGGTGCTGCGTAGGCAGATGCCAGGAAAACAAGCCCAAAGGCGAGCAAACAGAGGGGCTTCATGGGAGGAAAACGATCCATGATCAGTGAACCTGTCCTTAGGACGCTGCTAAAGCACCCCTAAATACCAATAATTAACTAGAATTGCCATATTAAACGGGGTTAATTATGAGACTCGGTGCCGCTATCAGGCGCTTCGGATTTTTCATGCCTGCCCCCCCAGTCTCCCAGCAACTGCCCGACAAGCCAGTGCGCATCGCACCGTGGCGCGGGCCATTGCATTTTGGGTGCTTGGTGGTGTCAGCCACCTGCACGCTGGCCCTGCAGCTCTGTTACCTGCTGCTGCTGCTGGGGTTGCTGCTATGGATGGGCAGGGAGTTCTGGCTCATCACGGGTTACAAGGAGTGGGCGGGGCTTTTGCAGTGGCGAATGGTTCCGGTGCTGATGAAGTTCCTGTTCATGGGGGTCACCTGGGTGTTCATGCTCCGGCCCCTGCTCCCAGGGCCAAAGCGTGCGTCGGTGGCCGTGCAGGTCAGTGCGGCCACGCAACCGCAGCTTTTTGAAATCATCCACCTGCTTTCCTGGCATCTCCGTGCGCAGCCACCGGCGCAGGTGTGGCTGGATTCCACGGTCTCCGTGCGCAGCACCATGCTGAGCGGTCTGACTGGCATCCTCAGCGGACAGACGGTGCTGCACATCGGCCTGCCGGTGGTGTCCGTCATCACTTCGCGCGAGCTTGGCGGACTGCTTGCTGGTGAGCTCAGCCCCAATGCTGGCGGCATTGGGACGATATTTGTGCACGCCTTGCGTGAGATCAACGCCTGGTTCTTCCGCGCCGCGCTGGAGCGCAACCCCTGGGAGATCTACGTGAATGTGGCACCGCAGCGCGAGGATGAGTGGCACCATCTGGTCCGCAGGTTCATGCGCGGCTGGATGTGGGCGGCCAAAATTCCTTTCATGGTCTTTGCTCTCGCTGCCCGGCTGGTCAGCGCGTTCACGCTCTGGCTCATCCGGCGCTCAGCGGCGCGCTGCGGCACGAATGTCATCGGGGCGGACATGTACCGGCGCATGCAGCACAAGCTGGCCCTGCTCAGTGGCGCGTGGGAAATGGCGCAGAAGGAGATCCAGCAAGGTATTATTCAGCACCGCCTGCCGGAAAATCTCTCACTGCTCATGGCGCGCCACGTCGCCGCGGAGGCAAAAGACCGTGCATCCGCCCGCGCGGAGGCGGCTGATGCCAGCACTGGAGTGAAAGCCGCAGGAGAAAATGTGAAGGGCGCAGAAGAACCCGCAAAAGGCGCGGCCATTGTGGCCCATCTGTCCCATTTGCAGCCAGCGGCCTCGCTTCTACGTCAGTTTATTGACCTCTCACGCCAGGTCAGCTGCTTTTACTACCAGCACGGGCTGCGCTTAAATCTGCACGAGCACCGCATCGTGGCGGATGAGGAGGTCATCCATCAAGACCGGAGCGAGGAGGAGACACTGCTTGTTATTCGTCGGTATTTTGGCGGGCTCGCGCACCCGGAGCGTGCCATGTGTGGCCTGGGAAGTACGCCCACCAGTTCTACAGCACTGCCGGAACTGCAGCTCGAAATCCAGCGCGTGCGGGAGGAAATCATCGCCTGGGGGCCGCAGTTCAAGGTGGCCCTGCAGGAGTGGAATCAGGCCTGGCAGCGCCGGCGTGACCTCGAAGCCGCAGCCACGCTAAGCATTGCTGGATTCACCGTTTCGCGCATGCAGTTTGGCACTCGAGACTCAAGCCCAGGCTCCCTTCGTGACGAAGCCTACTGCCAGCGCATGGTCATGGAGCACATGGAAGGCCCGCTGCAGGAACGCGAGCGCGTGCTGGAGCGCCGCTTTGCCGCTGCGCTCGGCATGCTTTGGTGGAGCGAGCCCGCAGACCTCAGCGAGTGGCTGCGAATGCGTCGTCGAGATCTCACCTCCTGGGTCACGATCTATGAAGCCATGAGCGGAGCGCTGCCGTCTTTTCGTGAGCTGCTCACCACCTTTTTTGCCTTTCAGACCCTCAACGCGAAGTTTGCCAATGTGGATGACCCCAGCGCATTTCTCACCGCGCTGCAGTCCGTGGTGCCAAAGATGCTCAATCTCCTGCGCCAGATCATGGCCACGATGGATGGCGCACCGTTTCCCTTCACCGATGATGGCAAGATTGTCACACTTAACCATCACCTCATGCCTGCGCCACTGCCGGAAATGCCGGGGGTCTCGATGACGCTGGTGGATGCTGCCAGCATGCGCGGCATCGGCATGCAAATGGCTTCGCGGGCCTCCGAATGCATCGCTCCCTACGTGACAACCTTTCTGAGCCACTACCATCGCGCCTTCGCATGGCTGGCGGAATCTGCCGAACGTACAGAGGCACACTTCCTGGGGGCGAACAATCACGGCTCAGCCACTGAGATTCTCCTGCCTGATGAGTTCACCACGCAGCGTCTTGGCATGAAATCCCGGTCACCCGATGCCATCGCAGCATGGAAGCCGCCAACGTAAGGAGGCGACGAAATCACTTTACCACCGTAGGAAACGCTGGCTTGAACATCTGCCGCATGGCAGGATAGTCTAGCATCCCTCCCCCACACAGCGCCCCCATGTCGGAGCCAACTCTATTCAGACATTATCAAATCGTTCAGGACGCCGACGGCAACAACGTCGAGCTGGTTCGTAATTCCGAGCAGGTGGCGGTGCTGGCCTTTGACCTGCAGCGGTTGGAATACGTTCATTGCCATGTGCTGCTGGAGCCCCTGGCGAACCGCGCTGCATTTGAGGAATCCTGCAAGGCCCTGCAAAAGCGAGGCCACCCCGCGCTCGCGCGCATGATTGAATTTGGCGAGGACGAGGGGAATCCCTTTTACATCACCAGCAACGTGGATGGTGAGGCCCTGCGGCCCTACCTGGCCCGGCTGCAGGACATTCCCGGCTGGCTCGCCATCATGATCGCCGCCCGTGCGCTGGAGACGGCCGTGGCCTTGTGTGAGCGCGGCGAGTTTCTTTCCGAGTCGCCACTCGACAGCCTGCGCATTGTGCAGACCGCGCCCCAGGCCGTACAGGTGCTTGCGGCCGACTTCCGCGTGCTGGACATCAGCGCGGGCAAAAAGCGTGCGCTGAAGACCAGCTTTGAAAAGCAGGCCAAATTTCTCCGCACCTTCCTCGTGGAGCAGGGCGGCACGCTGCCAGACCACACCCTTGCGGTTGCGGATTTTGCCGAACTTCTTGGAGCCTGCCTCTCCAGCGCGGGTGTCGGTGTCATCGCCGCCATGCGCGAGCTACGCGCCAGCCTGCAAAAGCTCGCGCCCGAGCAGCTCTCCGGGGAAATTCCCACCGCGCAGAAACCGCGAGCCCTGCTCGCCCCGCTGCTGGCCGGCTACCAGGAGGTGGCACGCGGCCTGGTCAATCTCGTGCGCATTCAGAGTCAGCGCCTCGACATGGCCAATCCCTACAGCATGCGCGGCACGCTCACCAAGACAGGCCGCCCCGTGCTGATCGAGCAGGTGCCGCCAGCGCGCATCGCCCATGTGCGCGTGAAGGAGGCCGATGAAGCCGCCTATAAAATCACCAAACAGCGCGACAATTCCAGCCTCATCACCCTCGCACTCGTCAATGAGTCCGAGGACATCACCTGCCTTGCTGAAGAAATTGCCGAGGGCATCAGCCTCGCCGAACTCATGCGGGAGCGCCACTGCCTGGAAGTGCAGGAGGCCTACCTCGTGCTCGCCGGGCTCGATACTGCGCTCACGCAGCTGGACAAATCCACGCTGCCTGCCAGCAAGCTGCGGCTGGAGGATATTTTTCTTCTCACCGGATTTGCCCGCGAGGACTCGCGCAGCACCAAGCTGCTCGTCTCCAAGCTCAATGAATGGCCCGCCTTCAACATCATTGTGCGTGCGCATCCCACGCTCGCCTCCATGTCCGGACGCGGCACAGATCCCGCGGTGCTGCTGCCACCCCTGCGCGGAAGCAGCATCAATACCTCATGGCATGGCGGCTGGCTCGCGGCCTTGTGCAAATTTCTTTTGGGTTTTGAGCCGCCTCTCGGCATTTACGCCGAACCCCTAGGCGGGGCACGCGAGCGCGAAACCGTGGCGCGACTTCTCGATGACGAAATCGCCAAGGTGGCCGAGGCGAAGCCCGCGCAACGCAGTGACTTCCTCGCCCGCTATGCGCGCATCATTCAGCATTACGACCTCGTCAAACCGAACGAGCCCGCACGTGCAGGCGGCACGGAAGCTGCGGTGGATCTTGGCTTGCAGCAGCGTCCCAAGACGGTTCCCGTCACCAAAGCACCCGTGAAGCGTGAAATCTCAGTCCCTCTGGGCTCGGACTCCTCCCGCTCCTCACCGGTCGCACTCACCTCTGGGGGAGCGGCCCGTGGGGACGAGCCCACCATCGGCTTCGCCGAACTGCTCTTCCGCAACGGTGGCAGCGAGCCCTCACCTCCGGACGCACCTGATTGGGCCCTAGCCGCCGCCAGTGCGCCTCCAACCCTGCCTGGGCATCTCATCCCGCGTGAGGATGTTCCCATCTGGCTGAAAGCGGCCGTGTTTCTCAGTGGTTCCATGCTCATCGGTGCCATGTGCGCCCACCTCTCTGGCTCCGCCCTCTGGCAGAAACGGCACCACCCCGCACCTGTGGAGGTCGAAGTCCCGCACCAGCCTGCCACCGCTGCCGTACCGACCAAGCCCGTGCCTTCACCTGTGACAGCGCCTAAAGCAGTGGCCGTGGAACCCGAGGTGCCCAAGGCCATCCCAGTGGCCCCTCCCGCGCCGGTGGTCACTGCTCCGCCGGACAGCAGTGATACACGTGGCAGCGGCCTTTCCCTTACACTGCCACCCGGAGCCACAGGCCAGTTGCGCAACAATCTTCCCGCAGGCACTCCTCCCACCCCGCCACGGCCATGAATGCACTGCTTCGTGGACTTGGCGCTGCCTTGTTCGCCTGCATTCTTACTTCCTGCCCAGAAACCACGGTCAACGAGGACTTCGGCCTTAAGCCCGCCGCCCTCAAGGTGGCTGACTGGAACGGCACATGGATGCCGGTGGATGACGATGATGCGGTGCAGTTCACCGTTACCAATGCCGCACAGGGACTGCTCGTGCTGACCGAACCCGCTAAAAAAGACGCCAAGCCCATCGAGTTCCAAATTCGCCGGGCCTCAGCCGATGCCAAGATCAAGCTCGTCTTTGCCGTCGCTCATGAACGTGATGCCAAGAAGCCCGGCGCCACGCTCTTCATGATGCGCGAAGCCGATAACGGTGTGCTTTACACCTGGAGCATCGATCACGACAGCGTCGCCGCAGCCATCAAATCCGGAAAGCTCCAAGGCACCGTCAAGCCCGACAAAGACGGCGCCCACAGCCACATCGACTCCACCCCCGCCAACTATGCTAAGCTGCTGGAGCCGCAGTTTTGGAACTGGTCGGAGCCGACGTGTTTGAAGCGTGCGAAGAAGTGATATGCGGGTGAAGGGTTGATTGAGGAGTCGCCCGAGCTGAGTTGAAATGCGCTCCACATTTTTAGTCTCGACAGCTCGCACCCTCTGCTGGCATGGTACATGGCATTCAAACAGCCCATCATGAGCCGACTTATTGTTCCTGCCATTGAGAGTCCTTGTCCGAAGGAATGGAACCAAATGAAGGGGGATGGCAAATGCCGCTACTGCGAGCACTGCCAACTGCATGTTCACAATCTGTCTGCCATGACGGCGCAAGAGCAGCACAGTCTGTTTGCCAAGGCAGAGGGACGGGTTTGTGTGGCATATGATGAGAGTGAGTCGCGTCCCGTGCAGATGGGGCTCTGGCGATGGTGGCAGCGTTTTACTCTTCCGCTGCGCGCCGGGCTGGCAGTGGTGACGGCCTTCATTCCCATGCTGTCGTCCTGCCGTTCGGTGCCGATACCGCGTGACAATGACCCCATTGTTCGGGATTTGCACAAGTCAGCCGATGGCAGCGTGAGGCTGGGCAAGGTCAAGGTGGAGCCGGAGAGTTCATCCCAAACGCACTCTGAAAGGTATGAAGAGGGCAAGGGCGGTAAGATGATTGCTGGTGGGATCATGCCCGCGCCGCTGCCCTGGTGGAAACGCCTGCTGCATCTCAACTGAACAACTCTGTTTTTCTGCATGAACCGCCGCTGCTTTCTCAATCAGACCACCGCGATGCTCGGTGCCTCGGTGCTTGCTCCTGCCGCACCGCTTCACGCAGGACAATTCACCGGCAAGATTCGGAAATCGCTCAAATGGGGGATGGTGCAGAAGGTGGCGAAAGACATGCCGCTGGCGGAGGCTTTTAAAAAGCTGCGGGCGTGTGGGTATGAGGGCGTCGAGCCGAGTCTGCTTCTCGGCCATGTCACTGCGGAGAATGCGGAAACCTGGATCGCGGCGAGCAAGGAGAGTGGATTGATCATCGACGGCACCGTGGGCGGGCGAAGCGAAGGGTTGGAGGCAGGGATCGATCTGACGAAGAAGCTCGGCGGTGACTCGATGCTTGTGGTGCTGGCGTATCCGCCAGAGGTGCCGTTGCAGCAGACTTGGGACAGCTCAGTGGCGCGAATGAAGGAAGGGGCGAAACATGCGGAGAAGCAGGGGGTGCGGATCTTGATCGAGAATGTGTGGAACACCTTCCTCATCAGTGCCTACGACATGGCGCGGTTCATTGACGAAGTGGGCAGCCCGTGGGTTCAGGTGCATTTCGACATTGGCAACATGATGCGCTGGGGCGTCGCCGAGCATTGGGCTCAGGTGCTTGGAAAGCGCAGCCTGAAGATTGATGTGAAGGAGTACGATCTTGAGCGCGCCATGAACGAAGGCATGCGCAAGGGGTATGACAAGCCCCTCGGTGAAGGCAGCATCAACTGGCCGGCGGTGCGCGCTGAGCTGGCCAAGATTGATTTTAACGGATGGGCTGCGGCGGAGGTGAAGGCGGGGGATTGGGAGTACTTGGCGGATGTGGCGAAGCGGATGGACCGGGTGCTGGATTTGTAAGGTGAAAAGTCTCGATGGCAGCGTCTGCGGGTTTAGCCCCAGGCCAGATAGACCGGCTCCCAAGTTGCCCGGCAGCGGAGCGGTTCCTTTGACGGCGTCAGTCGGTTGGCCTATTGAGACCCGCTAGTGCAAGCAAAGGTTGCCGCCCTGACCTATCCTATCATCCTATGAAACATGACAGCCTGCTGTTCGCCTGTGTCATGGCGATCCTCTTCTTTTCCACCGCGCAAGCGGAAGACCTGCGCTTCAAGGAGAAGTTTGTTAAACAGATGCCCGGGCGTGTTCGTGAAATTTTAAAATGCTATGATCCGGTGACGGGGCATTTTGATGGAGCGGTGTGGGAATGCAGAGATCAAAACCGCATGTACGCCCTGGCGGTGGCCTACGCCACTGCGGGCCACTCCAGGCACAAAGATCCGGCCCTGCTGGAGGTGATCATGAAGGCAGGGGACGCCTTGATCGAGGCGATGGATAGCGAGGGGGCCTGGGTCTATCGCAAAAAAGATGGCAGCACGTGGGGCATGATCCGCTCTCCGTGGGTATACGCCCGCTGGATCATGACCCATGAGTTGATCCGTGATGACATGCCCGCCGCACGCCGGGATGCGTGGCAAAAAGCTCTCATGCTGGGCTTCACGGTCATCTCCCGCAAGGAAATGAAGGACATGCACAACATCAGCTCATTCCACGCGATGGCTCTTTATCAGGCCGGGCTTACGCTGGAGCAGCCCGCATGGTGCCGGCAGGCCGCAGACTTCTTAATGAAGGTGGTGGGTGCGCAGAATGAAGGCGGGTACTGGAAGGAAGGCGGAGGTCCGCTGGTGGTTGAGTACAACTCCGTGTATGTCGAGGCGCTGGGCCACTACTATGCCATGTCTCATGACCGGCGCGTGCTTCCGGCGCTGGAAAAGGCCGCCGCCTACCACGCCCACTTCACCTACCCGGACGGGAGATGCGTGGAGACGCTGGACCAGAGGAACCCCTACAGCGCGGAAATCCCGACGGGCAATGTGGGCTTCAGCTTCTCCGCGAGCGGCCGCGCATGGCTGCACCAGCAGTGGGCCAAAAGCACCAATCTGGAGAGGAATGCAGACCTGATGGCGGCCATGGTGCACCATGGCGAAGAAGGGCCCATGGAGCCCGTGCCTGCGCAGGACACCTTCATCCTGAGCGAGGGCGGCCAGCCAAAGGCGGCCACGTTCCGCCGTGGCGGGTGGTTCGTCGCTCTTTCTGCTTTCACGACGCCGGTGTCCAAGGTGCGCTGGCATCAAGATCGGCAGAATTTGGTCAGCATTTATCACGATGCCGCGGGGCTGATCCTTGGCGGAGGCAATACGAAACTGCAGCCCTTGTGGAGCACCTTTACAGCCGGGGATCCCGCGCTGCTGTTTCATCGGCCGGGCGACACGGCGCCTAATTTCATTCCGCCGGAGGGAAAATTATTTCATGTGCCCTCGGAAGCGCGGCTTATCGAAGGCCCCGAGCCAGGACTGGATCTGGCGTATGGGCCGGAACAGTGTCGGCTGCGCCTGCGGTGGATCAATCCGCAGAAATTGGCGTATCAAGTGGAGGCCTCCCTGGCCTCCGGCCTGCCCATGGCCGCACATCTTACGCTGCTGCCCCGCATGGGCAGCACGCTGCAAAACGGTGCCGGAAAGACGGTTGTGCTAGGAAGTGAGAGGCTTGAATGGCAGCCCAAGGAACTTGCCGGCATGCTGCTCTATGGAGGGTGCCGCTTCACGCTGCCACCCACGGCGCATCTGGCCTGGCCCATTCTCCCGCACAATCCTTATGTCAAAGATGGCAATGCCGGGACTGCCGAGGGGCGCGTGGTGATCACGCTCCCAATCGATGCCGGACACCCGCAGCAGGAAGTGATTGTTGAAATTCCGCAGCCAGAAAAATGAAGCGGAATGGCGCCGCCACCCCATGAGCTGGGGCGGCTCATGGCGCGATGGCGACGGGCTTTGAGTCCTGATGAGCCGAGAGGAGACAGGCGTCCAGGACGCGTTGGGTGAGGATGCTGATTTCGGACCAGTGGGGCTCGATTTTTCCGGAGAGGACCAGCTGGGAGAAAGTGTGAAACAACCCCGCCTCCTGCGAACCCGGCGCGTTGTTGCTGGGCTCGTCGAGGGCTTCGATCTGCCGCCCTTCGTGCATGCTGGCCTTGCAGCCATCGAGCACGAACTCGGAGCGTGTGAGGCTGTACTTTGTTTGTGGGCCGGAGAAGGGGAGAACGAAGTCGGAGACCTGCAGCAGCCCGTTGGATCCGCTGACGATGGCCCACTGTGCGTTCGTTGTGGTGAAGGAGCAGTAGAACGAGGCGTTCGCACCATCGGCAAAGCTCAGGGTGCCGGAGAATTCCAGCGGCACGGGAGGCGCATCGGCGGTCTGCTGTGTTTCTGTGTGAATGCGGCCGGTCACCTGCGTGGGCGCGGCGTAGTTCATGGCCCAGAGGGTGAAACGCAGGCAGTACCAGCCGAGATCCCCCAGGCAGCCCAGAGGTTCGAGTTTGCCATGCGTGCGGATGTTGCTGCGCTTAAACTCGTCATCGCTGATGAAGCTGAACTGCGTCGCAATGTTTCGCACCTTGCCGACGTCGCGGTCCACCACTTCACGGAGGCGTTGCAGGCGCCGCCCGTGCATGAACATGACGCCGTCCATGAACTGGACGCTGTGTTTCTCACAGGCGGCGATGATTTCTGCGACATCTGCCGCAGTGACGCCCACTGGTTTTTCTACCAGCACGTGTTTGCCAGCCTGCGCAGCGCGGATCACCCACTCCTTGCGCAGGCCGGTGGGGAGGGGGATGTAGACGGCGTCGATGTCCGTGCGCGCAAGCAGCGCGGCGTAGTCATCCATTGCCTCCGGCACGTTTGCATGCGGCGCGCTGCCCTGGCATTCGTCAATGAAAGCCTGGGCGCGTGAGAGATCACGACTGGCTACGGCCACCAGCGTGGCATTGCCGGCATCACGAATGGCCTGCCAGTTTTTACGAGCGATGAAAGCGGCACCCAGGATGCCCCAGCGACAGTGGTTGATGTTCATGCCCTGATGAAGCCGCGCAGCCACCGCCAGTCAAGCAGGAGAGACTCACAGCATCACACCAAAGCGGGCGGTGAGGGCGCGCAGCAGGGCAAACAACAGCAGCGTCAGCACCGCGCTGCCGCCCAGCGCACCATAAAAGCCCCACCAACGCTGAAAAGCCGGAAAGAGCAGAAACATCGGCAGCGTGGGCAGGACATACCAGAAGATGTAGTACATGTGGTCTGCGGTCTTCTGCGCCCGCACCTCCGGCATGCTTTCGTAGTGAACCCAGAAGAGCGTGATGAGGCTGACGAAGGGCAGGGCCGCCAGCAGAGCGCCGAGTTTGTCGCTGCGTTTCACCATCTCGCTCACCAGCGTTATGATGCCGGCGCTGAGGAGGTACTTGAGGAGGAGCTTCAGAGTCATGGGCGGAGGGTGGATGATAAAATGTGAGTAACGATTTTCGATGGGTGGGATTTCTCCGGTCAACGAGATCACGCACAGGCGTGGTTGCAGCCAACCCAATCTTGTCATGAAAGCGATCCGCATCACCTCCTATCTCGCAGTTGCCCTGGCATGGTCCTTCGGGATGCACGCTGTGGCGCAAATGCCGCCCAGACATCCGGCCCACCGCCCGCAGCCGCCACCCCACCCGCCCACATCACCACCGCCCGCCAGCAAACCACCACAGCTTGGGGATCCGCTGCCGGGCCTGACGAAGGCACAGATGGCGGCGTGGCTTGATGGCAAAGATGATTTCGAATCGCCCGAAACCGAGGCCAGCGGCCTGGGTCCCATCTTCAACCGCGACTCCTGTGTGACGTGCCACAATACGCCAGTGACAGGTGGTGCAGGCCCGATCGACGTCACGCGCTTCGGCCGCACGGACGGCGGCGTGTTCAATCCGCTCGTCTCCCTCGGAGGTTCCTTGCAGCAGGAGATGGAGATCAATCCCGTGCTGCACGAAGTGGTGCCGCCGGAGGCCAACGTGGTGGCGCACCGCAATTCCACCCCGCTCTTCGGCCTCGGCTTGATTGAGGCGATCCCGGATGATCAAATTCTGCAAAACGTACATAACACGCCGCTGGACGGTGTGGTGGGGAAGGTGGCCAAGGTGGCAGATGCCGCCACGGGGAAGACTTTGATCGGACGTTTTGGCTGGAAGGCCCAGCAGGCAACCCTGCTCAGTTTTGCCGGAGACGCCTACCTCAACGAAGTCGGCATCACCAACCGCCTGTTCCCGGTGGAAAACGCCCCGAATGGCAACACTCAGCTTCTTGCGCAGTATGACACTGTGGCCGATCCTGAAGATGTGATCGATCCAACGACGGGCAAAGGTGACATCGACCGTGCGACTGACTTCATGCGCTTCCTCGGCGCACCTCCGCGCCTGCCGCCCACCAGTTCCGCCGCAGCGGGGCGCAGTGTGTTTCAAAACACCGGCTGCGCCGTCTGCCATGTGCCGCTGATGTTCACCGGGCCCAACAAAATTGCGGCGCTCAACCAGCAGCAGGTCTGGCTCTTCTCCGACCTCCTCTTGCATGACATGGGCGCGTTAGGCGACGGCATCGCCCAGGGTGCCGCTGATGTGCGGGAGATGCGGACCTCACCGCTGTGGGGACTGCGTGCCAGCGCGCCCTATCTGCACGATGGGCGTGCGATGAACGTCGATGACGCGATCAAAGCGCATGATGGCGAAGCCAAGGCGGCCAGGGACCGCTACATGAAGCTCAGCAAGCAGCAGGTGCAGCAGCTCATTGATTTCCTCATGTCCATTTGATTGAGCGTGTGAGTGTGATGAATGGGAGGTGTGAAGCAGGCAGCAATGCCTGCTTCATTCATTATGACTGACACGTTTGGCTGGAGAGTAATCGCCCTGAGCCCTGATTCCAGAGCGGGGTGACCACAAAAACGTAAAACCAATCCTCAAAAAATGAATTGCGGCCGTTAACCCAATTCTAGAACGGGCTGCCGCCAATCGAACTCCGAAGACGCTCAACGCTGTTTCTGCGCCGGACTGCCTTTCACTGGTGCGGGCTTTGAACCACAGCGTGACAGGACGAAAACGGCCAGCAGAAGCACAACTGATGCAACTGCGATGATAATGGGCTTGATGTTTTTGGTCGTAGCAGCCGGTGGCTTGATCGGAGGCGTATAGGTTTTGCGCTGTGCGGGCATCAAGGCTGTCGTGGGGCGTTTGGGCCGGCTGGCAGCCACATGCATCCCCGGGGAAATTGGAATTGTGCTCGACGTCGCATTGCGTGCTCCCTGTTGCGGATTGGGCAGGACCACGGGGGACGAGACCTGCTGCTGGATGAGGTTGACTGGCGGGGGAGGTGGAGCGCTCCCTGCGAGTTCGGTGCGAGTCGATGGCAGTTCCGGCAGGTTTGGGGCCTCACGGCGCTCGAACAACTCCTTGGCCGCCGCCGCCTTGCGCGGACGTTGTTCGGGATCCACCGCCATCAGGTGCATCACCCATGCAGACATCCAGCTAGGGACATGCGATGCGAGTTTTTGCAGGGGTGCCAGATCATGGCCGAGGTGCTTCAGCCGCAGTTCCTTCAGTACGCGGCCGTCAAAGGGAGGTCGTGCTGTGAGAGCTTCATACAAAATGCAGCCCAGGGCATAAACGTCAGTGCGGCGGCGGGTGGTGCCATCCTGCCATTGTTCCGGCGCGGTGCAGCGATAGGCGCGGATCTGCTCCTCGATACTGTCATTCCGACCGGCAAAGCCCTGGCCAAAACCATGCAGCGTGACCTGCCAGTCAGCGGCGGATTTGCCCGCGATACGTATAAAATCAGGCCGCAGGCTGCCATGGACGATGGCGTCCTCATGCAGGACTGAAAGCACCTCCAGGAGCTGCAATGCCACGGTTTCAAACTCCTTTGCTGTGAGCGGTCCGCGTTCCAGCACTTCGCTCAACGTTTCTCCTGGCAGCGTCCCCGCCACGATGGTGTAGAAGCCGTCCTTGTCTGCGCCGAAATCGATCAGGCGGTCCAGATGCGGATTTTGCAGGGTGGCAAGCTGGCGGAATAATTCCTGCAGGCCATCGATTTCCTCCGGCTTGGTGGTTTTAAAGCGCCTCAGCCGCAGTTCATCTCCGCGTTTGTTGTCGCGGACGAGCAATAGCTTGCTGGCGGTGTCCTCTTCAAGAGGACGCAGAATTTCAAAACGGGAGGACATCCGGTAAAGCTGGCCCGTTCCATCGATTACCGCAAGCTTCTTGCCACATCCATTGTTTGCAGGCTACAGTACCGTTCCAATCCCTGCATGGACGATTTTCTCGTCATCGACCACGTTTCCAAATCCTTCGGCGCACAGCGTGCCGTGGATGATGTGTCGTTGACAGTGGGGAAAGGGGAGGCGTTTTCGCTACTCGGCCCCAGCGGCTGCGGCAAAACCACCCTGCTGCGCATGATCGCCGGGTTTGAGCGCCCGGACCGTGGGCGGATTCTTGTCGGTGGCCAGGACATCACCGCACTGCCCCCGGAACTGCGTCCGGTGAACACGGTGTTTCAAAATTACGCCCTCTTTCCGCATTTAAGTGTCTGGGAGAACATTGCTTTCGGTCTGCGCATGAGTCGCCGACCGCGCGAGGAAATACGGAGTGGTGTGGACCGCATGCTGGAGCTGGTGCGGCTCAGCGAGCATGCGCGCAAGCGACCCGGCCAGCTCAGTGGTGGCCAGCGCCAGCGGGTGGCCATTGCGCGGGCCTTGGTGAACCGCCCCCAGGTGCTGCTGCTCGACGAGCCGCTGGCCGCGCTGGATCTCAAACTGCGCCAGCACATGCTCATGGAGCTGAACACCATCCATGAGCAGGTCGGCACCACCTTCATTTACGTCACCCATGATCAGGGCGAGGCCATGAGCCTGAGTGATCGCATTGCCGTGATGAATGCTGGCAAGGTGGAGCAAGTGGACACGCCCGAGCATCTCTATGAAATGCCTCGCACCAGCTTTGTCGCCACATTCATCGGCGATGCGAACTTCTTCACAGGAATCGCGGTCGAACTGCAGCACGAAGGGTATGTTCGCGTGCTGATAGAAGGACTTGGCAGTCCGCTCGTTCTGAGCAATGGAGAGCTGTCTGCCAACCAGAAGCTGCGGCTCATGGTGCGA
Source organism: uncultured Verrucomicrobiota bacterium (assembly GCA_903838675.1). Lineage (GTDB taxonomy): Bacteria > Verrucomicrobiota > Verrucomicrobiia > Verrucomicrobiales > Verrucomicrobiaceae > Prosthecobacter. Next base: position 73,121 of record CAILZI010000193.1, on the reverse strand, counting down.
CCCGAAAAAATCAGCCTCACCCTCAAACGTCCGCCCAGTGGTGAACGGGTGAACGCCTTTTCAGGGATCGTCGAGGACATGGCCTATTTCGGCTCGCACACCCGGTACCGAATTCGGGCAGGGGAGCACAGCATCCTCGCCCAACTGCAGCGCAGCCGCTTCAGCGGTGGGGAAATTGATCCCGCGCGGGGCTCGGAAGTGTGGATGAGTTTTCACCCGGACGAAGCCCGGGTGGTGAGGTTGGAGGCATAATCATGACTGCCGACCAACCACCCTCCAGACAATGGCTGCTCACACTGCCTTCACTCGCATGGCTGTCCGTGTTTTTTGTGATTCCGGCCATTCTGGTCATTGTGACCGCCTTTCGTCCGGCGGATTTGCAGGGCGGTGTCGGTGCAGGGTGGACGCTGGCTACGCTGAAGGAGGTGCAGGATCCGGCCTACCTGCCCATTCTGTGGCGGACCTTCTGGCTTAGCGGACTGACCACCTTGGTCTGTCTGGCGCTGGCCCTGCCGATGGCGTTTCAGATGGCACGTGTCGGGCAGCGCATGCGCCAGGTGCTGCTGCTCCTCGTCGTCATCCCGTTTCTGTCGAACTTTCTGATTCGTATTTTTGCATGGAAATCCCTGCTGCATCCCGAAGGGCCGCTGACGAAGCTGCTCATCGGGCTGCATCTTATTCCAGAGAATGCCGTGCTGCTGAACCATGCGGGAACGGTGCTGCTGGTGCTCGTGTATACACAGCTGCCATTCGCCATCCTGCCGCTCTACGCTGCAGCCGAGAAGTTTGATTTTGGCCTGTTGGATGCGGCACGAGATCTTGGGGCCGGCCCCTGGCGTTCGTTCTCCAAGGTGTTCGTGCCCGGCGTGCAACGCGGCCTGGTCTCTGCGGCGGTGATGGTGTTTGTCTGCTGTCTCGGCCAGTATGTCATCCCGCAGATGGTGGGGGGGACATCGGATGAAATGCTTGGCAGCAAGATCGCCCAGCGTGTGTTTTCAGACCGCAATCTGCCACACGCCAGCGCATTGGCCGGCGGATTGATGCTGGCCGTGCTGCTGCCTATGCTCGTCGTCGTCATCTGGCAGGGTTTGAGCCGAAAGGAGGTGACATGAAGCGCTCCTGGCTGCCTGTTATTACCACCTTGGGGGTGATTCTGTTTCTGTTCGCACCGTTGGTTGTTCTCGTGGTGAACTCCTTCAACGCCTCACGTTTTGGTGGTGAGTGGGAGGGTTTCACCTTGAACTGGTATGAAAAGCTTTGGGCCGCAGGAGAGGTCTGGGAATCGTTATGGATCACGCTCAAGATCGCCGTCTCGGCCTCTCTGGCGGCCATGGTCCTCGGTACGCTGGCCGCCTATTCGCTGCATCGGTACCGTTCCGGGCTGCAAAACGTGCACCATATGCTCATCACCCTGCCGCTGGTGATGCCGGACATTCTCATGGGCATGTCGTTGCTGGCCTTGTTTGTTCTAAGTGGCGTTGAAACAGGGCTGCTCACTATTTGGATTGCGCATGTGACCTTTTGTCTGAGCTTCGTGACGATGGCCGTGCTGGGCCGCCTGCAGGACTTTGATTTCACGCTGCTGGATGCCGCCCGTGATCTTGGGGCATCACAGGCCAAAGCTGTGAAAAAAGTGCTGCTGCCTCTCCTGCTGCCCGGTGTGCTGGCCGGCGGGCTCCTGGCCTTCACACTTTCGATTGACGACTATGTCATCACCTTCTTTGTCTCCGGGCCCGGGACCACCACCCTGCCTTTACGCGTCGCCAGCATGATGAAAACCAGCCGCAGCCTGCCCATGATCAACGCGCTCAGCACGCTGCTCATTGCCAGCACCTTCCTTTTTGCCGCCTGCAGTTCCCGCCTCCAACGCCGAGCATGACCTCCTACCTCAGATCATTGGCAGATTTCATGGAGCCTACCGGGATGGTCTGGCTCATGCTTTCGGCATGGGTTGTGATCATCTTCCGCCGCCGTCAATGGCGGGCTTTGATCCTGCCGGGCGCCGCGTGGTTGCTGCTGACACTCACGTCAGCCACTGCATTATCGCAAACGTTGCTGGGATCCTTGGAGGCTCAGTGGGCTCCTGTGGATTTGGCGGCATTGCCCGAATGCGACGCGGTCATTGTACTTGGTGGTGGCATTGAGCCCTCCCGAAGCGAGCCGGCAGGGATACATTTCAGCGGTGGCGGAGACCGGCTGTTTGCCGGTTTGACGGTTGCGAAGAAGGGCAAGGGCAAACTGCTGGTCGTTGGCGGAGGCAGTTTCAAGATGTCCTCGGGTATTGAGTCTGAGGCGGATGCTGTCAAACTCTGGGTGGAGGCCTGGCAGCTCTCTCCGGTGCCGGTACATAGTCTGGGCCGCTGCTTGGACACTCATGATGAGGCCGTCAAAGTTTCCGCGCTGGCGGTCAAACACGGCTGGAAGAAAGTGGCGTTGGTGACATCTGCCTATCACATGACCAGGGCCAGGGCAGTTTTTGAAACTGCCGGCACAGCTGTAGCTGCCGTTCCGCGCAATTATGCCAGCAGTGCAATGCGTGGGCAAAGCGTGAATTGGCTGGATGTGCCGAATGCAACCAACCTGTGCCATTTTGAGGCTTGGATGCATGAAATCATAGGATGGTGGGCCTATCGTCTCTGCGGTTGGGTTTAACGCACTATTTTTTGGCCCGCAAACTGCTGAGAACGGAGTAAAGAAGGCTTGCTTTTGGGCCGTAGCGAGGTCAGGTGGAACCCACATGACTAGTGGCCTGGCTATAGCCGATACCATCACTCTTGGCGGCAGAAACAGGACAGGCACTGAGCTTATCCTGGCCACCAAGCCTTATGCTGTGGACAACACCGTTAAAAGCTGGTGGTGCATCCTGTCTACAGCCTCACTTTGGCTTGCGGTGATCGCTGCAACGCTGTGGATACCGTATCTGCTGGTGAAGGTGGGGCTCAGCGTTCTTTCCGGGCTGCTGCTGCTGCGCCTTTTCGTCATCTATCATGACCAGCAGCACAATGCGATCCTGCCCACCTCCAAGGTCGCGGAATGGCTGATGCGGGGCTTTGGCATTCTTGCTCTGAGTCCCAGCAGCATCTGGCGCAGTTCGCATAATCACCACCACAACCATAACTCAAAGATCAAAGGTTCTCATATTGGTTCTTATCCGATCATGACGAAGGACCATTATGAGAAGGCGTCCAGATCGGCCCGGTTGATCTACCTCTTCATGCGTCATCCGCTGACCATTCTCTTTGGCTACCTCTTTGTCTTCCTGCATGGAATGTGCCTGCGCCCTTTTGTCATGAAACCGCGGCAGCATCTGGACTGCCTGTTCGCGCTTTTGGTGCATGCGGGCATTGCTGCCGCCCTCATTCATTTCTTTGGCTGGCAGATGTGGCTGCTGGTGCAGGTCATCCCGCACTTCATCACGTATGCGATCGGGTCCTACCTCTTCTATGCGCAGCACAATTTTCCAGACGTGGCCTTTTATGACAAGGCCGGCTGGACCTATGAGCGCGCCGCTTTGGAATCCTCCAGCTACATGAAGACCAGCCGGCTCATGGCCTGGTTCTCCGCCAACATCGGCTACCATCACATCCACCATCTGAACGCTCGCATCCCTTTCTATCGCCTCCCAGAGGTGCTCAAGGCCATGCCTGAACTGCAAAAGCCGAAGATCACCACCCTGAGTCCGAGAGATATCCTGCGCTGCTTGAGGCTCAAGGTTTGGGACACAGAGCTTCAGAGGATGGTGCCTCTGCCTACATCAACGCGGTAAACGCCCTTCGGCTCACCGAGACCTCCATGTTCACCGCTTCAATTCTTGCAGAGCTGATCGGTGGCGAAGTGGTGGGGGATGGCTCGGTGGTCCTCAAAGGCATTGCTCCTGCTGATGTCGCATCGTCCGGGGATCTGACTTTTGCAGAAAAACCCAGCTACCTCGCGGCTGCAGAGGCCGGCAAGGCCAGTGCCATCCTGGTACCTCAAGGATTTGAATCAGCGACGAAAGTTCTGATTCGCGTGAAGGATGCTCGTATTGCCATTGCCAAAGTGCTTCCGCTGTTCTTTCCACCTGAAAGGCATTCTGCGGGTGTGCATGCAAGTGCGGTGGTCGATTCTTCCGCGCGGATCGATGCCACCGCCAGTGTTGGTCCGCATTGTGTTGTGGGTGCTGGCGTTTCGGTGGGTAAAAACTCGGTGCTCATGGGCGGGAACCATGTCGGACGCGACAGTCATTTGGGGGAGGATGTCTGCCTGCACCCTAACGTGGTGCTGTATGCCAGGACGCAGATCGGCAACCGCGTCAGCATCCATGCGGGCACCACCATCGGCTCGGACGGCTACGGTTATGTATTTGACCAGGGCCGCCACCGCAAAATCCTCCAGGTGGGGAACGTCGTCATTCATGACGACGTCGAGATCGGCTCCAACACCTCGATTGATCGCGGCGCGCTGGGATCAACCGTGATCGGGCAGGGCACCAAGATCGACAATCTCGTCCATGTGGCGCACAATGTGGTCATGGGCCGCCATTGCCTCATCATGGGCCAGGTGGGCTTTGCCGGGAGCACGCAGCTCGCTGACTATGTCGTCATCGCTTCGCAGTCGGGCATCGCGGGTCATCTCAAGCTGGGCACCCAGGCCACCATTGGTGCCAAATCCGGCGTCATGCGTGACGTTGCTGCCGGTGAAACTGTGCTCGGCTACCCTGCTGCAACGGACAAGCAGGCGAAACGGCAGTGGATTGCGATGACGAAGATGCCGGAAGCGCTGCGGCGGTTGCGGAGTCTGGAAAAACGGATGGACGGCACCAAACAGGTGTGACCGCTGATTTCGCGCTTCACCTCGTGACATCTCACGCCATGATGCGTGCATGACCCGCGAAGACGCCGCCACCATCTTTGAACGCATCGCCCTTCTGCTCGAACTGAAAGGAGAAAACACCTTTAAAGTGCGTGCCTATCGCACCGGTGCGGAGATCGTGGAAAGCTACAGCGGCGACATCATGAAGCTGGCGGCCGAGAACCAGCTCACAGGGATCAAGGGTTTGGGCGAAGCGCTGCGTGACAAGCTGCATGAAATGGCCACGACTGGGAAGCTGGAGTTCTACGAGAAGCTCAAGGCCGAATTTCCGGACACACTGTTTGAGTTGTTTGATGTGCAGGGTCTCGGGCCCAAAAAGGTGGCCGCGCTGCATGCGGAGCTGGGCGTTTCCTCCATTGCGGATCTGAAGCGAGCCTGCGAAAGCGGTGAGGCCGCGAAGCTCGCCGGCTTTGGCGGCAAAACGGTGGAGAAGATTCTCGAAAGCATCGCCTTTCGTGAGCAGCATGCGGCGGAGTTTCGTCTGGATCTGGTGCAACCGTTGGTGCAGGAAATTTTGGAAGCTCTGCGGCAGCACCCCAATGTCTCGCATGCTGAGGTCTGCGGAAGTTTTCGACGTGGCAAGGAGACGGTGCATGATCTTGATTTCCTGGTTTCAACACGGCAGCCTGAGCAGGTCATTGCAGCCTTTGTGGAACTGCCGATCGTGGTGGATGTCATCGCCAAGGGACCGACGAAAGCCAGCGTGCATGTCACCCACGGTGTGCAGTGCGATCTGCGTGCAGTTTCCAACAAGGAGTTTCCCTTTGCGCTCGCCTACTTCACCGGGAGCAAGGAGCACAATGTGGCCATCCGCCAACGTGCGCTGGCGCGTGGCTGGTCGCTCAATGAGTATGCCTTCAGCAAAGTGCCCGACCATGCGGATGCGCCGGTCATTCCACCGATTCATGACGAAGCGGAACTCTACCGCGCGCTGGAGCTCGACTTCATCGACCCCGAGCTGCGTGAAAACACAGGTGAGATTGACGCCGCCGAGCATGGCGGTTTGCCGCACCTCATCCAGCTCGAAAACCTGCGCGGTGTGTTCCACAACCACACCACCGCCAGTGACGGTGGCGCGACCCTGCGAGAGATGGCGGATGCCGCGCATGACCTCGGCCTGCAGTACCTTGGCATTGCCGATCACAGCAAGTCATCCTTCCAGGCGAACGGGCTTGATGAGAAGCGCCTGCTGAAACAGATCGAAGAGATCAAAGCACTGAATGAAGAGATGGCCGAAGAGGGCTTTCGCATCTTTGCCGGCAGCGAGGTTGACATCCTCAAGGATGGAAGCCTTGACTTCAGCGATGAGATCATGGGGCAGCTCGACTACGTCGTCGCCTCTGTGCACAACGTCTTCAATCTGCCGGAAGCTGAGATGACCAAGCGCATCATCCGCGCCATCGAAAATCCGCACGTGACCATGCTGGGGCATCTCACCGGCAGGTTGCTGCTGCAACGACCTGCTTACCACGTCAATGTGGCCGCCGTGATCGATTCTGCTGCGGAAACCGGCACCATCATTGAACTTAATGCCAGCGCCTGGCGTCTCGACATGGACTGGCGCTGGTGGAAACTCGCGAAAGCCAAAGGCGTGAAGTGCAGCATCAATCCGGATGCGCATAGCACGCATGGACTGCAGGCGGTGATCTATGGCATCAAGGCGGCGCGGAAGGGGTGGCTGACGCGCAAGGATGTCATCAATTGCCTGCCGCTTGGGGAGGTGGAGGAAGTTCTGCGTGCGAAACGCGGGTGAACGCTTTCTTCCTTGTCGAACTCATCACTTTCCCTCAGGAATGATGCGCAGCGCATGGCTGGCCTTGCTGGCGTACCACCAGCCGCGTTTGAATGGACGCAGGTGGATGCCGTTGGGGATGGCCACGCCGTTGCTGTCCTTGGTGCCACTGCCTGTGCTGTCGAGAATCAGCGGCACGCCATCGGGGCTGTGGCCGATTTTGCCGACCCACAGCACGACGTGTGAGACTTCACCCTGGTTGCTTTTCACAAAGAGCAGGTCGCCGGTGAGAAGCGTGGTTTCAAAATCCTCGTAACGAGCGGGAAGTTCGATGCGCTTTACTGCCGTGCTGCGTCCTGCACCGGGTCCGGGCGCTTCGGTTAGGGCAGACTGATCGTGCACATCGCCGGTCGGCTTGATGCCAAGTGCGAGGTTGTACACGAATGCGGTAAAGTTGCTGCAATCTAGGCCCTTTGTTACTGGCGTGGTTTGTTTCGCATCTTTCGGCCAGTCTGCAGGCGGCTCCCAGTCGGGGATGTGATGATGCTGGTAGGCGTAACCGACGAAGCGCAGACCGGTGGCGATGATGCGCTGGCGCGACCATTCCGGGCTTTTGGAGGCGACGCCTGCAGGTGGATTGAAATGCTTTGCCGCCGGTCCCCAGTGCTTCCAGCGTTTCTGATACGCGGCGTCATACCACTCGCGATACGGCACGCTCGCTTCTTCTTTCCATTCGCCACGCGGTCCATTCAGCAGATCCCCGATCAGATCCTCCTCTTTGAATGTGAACTCGACCTTGTAGGGGGATTTGTAATCATCCGCGCTGAGCGCGCTGCCACACATCGCGATGATTGTGACGACAAGGATGCGGTGGAGGTGGCGGGCCTTCATGGTCATGCTGAAACGCCGCGCTGGTCATTTGCTTGCATCCAGAAAATCGCAAACGGCTGCCGCCATCACGGCCACGCCGGTTTTGATGCTCTCCTCAGCGCATCCGTTCATGGGGCGGCTCGGCGACGTCGTCGCTTCCGTACAGATCGTATTCAAGCTGCCTCAGGCTGAGATGACCAGGAGCATCATTTTTAAAGTTTGTTTCGAGGCTCACAAAAAAGGAGGCATTGCCTTTCAGCAATGCCTCCCTCGGTTTAACAGGGAACGTTGATGAATCAGAACTTATAGCTCAAGCGCAGGCCGACGTAATGAGCCTGCACGGACTGCCGGAAGTACTGACCCTGGTAGTTGAGCAGCAGGCCGAGGCTCGGAGTGAACTGGAAGTTCAAGCCTGCACCCGCGACCATGTAGTCCTGGCCATAGTGCTGAGCCCCGCCGCCCACGGTGAAGGGCTGGTTGATGAGGCCAACGGTGGTGCCGTTGTTGCCCAGGTTCTGGCGCTCGTAGCTCAGACGGGCCTGTGCAGTGATGACCGCGAAGTCTGTTTTGACATACTTGCTCACCGACCAGCCAATACGGGAGATAAGGGACTCAGCCGTACGTTTGTTGTAGGCCAGGGCCGCAAGGCCGCCGCCGGACTCTCCATAGGCGTCTATGGAGACGTGGGTGTAGTCGAGGCCAATGAATGGACCGGTCACCAGGCTGTTGTTCTGGAAACGGAAGTTCCAGCCCGAGTTGAACTGGATTGAGTTGGTGTATGCATTTGTGTCACCGCGAGCCATGGCGAACCCGATGGGGTTGCGGTTCGTGTCGATGTCATAGCTGCCAAAGTTGTAAAGCAGATCAGCCCAAAATGCCTTTTTCACATAGGAAGTGTAGGCGCTCAACGCATAACCGTTCATGTCCATGGCACCGACGTTATTCGCGAAGGTCTGTCGGGACTCCAGCCAGTTGAGGGCGAAACCAAGGGCCACATTCGGGGTGACATGAACCTCAGCGCCGATTCCTTGAGTCCAGCTATCAGACTGGATTCCCGCCTGCTGACCGAAACCACCGAGCCTGGCATTGTTGTAATTCGCCGTAGCAAAAACCTGCCACTGACCTGTCTGTGGACGGCGCTGAACCATTGGGCTCGGCGCTGGGTTCTTGCCAGGACCGTCGCCCTGGCCATTGAGCACGCCTTGATCGTACTCGCTGTCATCGGAGAGATCACCCTGACCCGCGCGGAGGAAGAACAGGCGTCCATTCACATCGGTGAGGACACTCTGAGCACTGGCGAGCACGGCCTGCCCCATGGCGTTGGCCATTTGCAGACCGGTGAGTGTGTCAATGATGGTGAAAACACCGGAGGTCTGGTTGAAGTTACCGACCTGAGTGGCGGTGAGATTCAAAGCAGAGGTATTGAGATTGCCGGTGAGGCCCAGATTTCCCGTGATAGTGGCGCCTGGAGCGAGATTCACGACCTGCCAACTGTCACCGCCGGTGAAGCTTTTCATGGCGTTAGGGTTGCCAATGACCAAGGTGCCGCCTGCCACAGAATTGAGGTTGCCGCCCAGGTTGAACTTGTCTGACGAGCCCGGAACGACGTTGTTGTTGCCAAGACCCGCTCCAGTGAAGAGATCGACGGCCAGTGTGCTGCCAGCGCCCATCACGATCGCACCCAGACCTGAGGTGGAAATCGAGAGCGTGGATGCGACAGGAACGAGCAAGGTGGCATCGCCAACCACGATCGCGCCGTTTTCAGTGATGGAAGCACCGAGTGCCTCGGTGATGACTCCCGTGCCGGCAAGCGTTGCGCCTGGGGCAATGGTGTAGTTTCCGCCTCCGGTGTGGGTGCCCGTCACGTTGAGAGTTCCCGTGTTGACCGTCGTGGTGCCGGTGTAGGTGTTGGTGCCCGAGGTCGTGAAGATGCCTGTGCCATTTTTGACCAGGGAGCCACCGACGCCTGTCAGATTCCCAGCGTAGGTGCTGTTCCCGGCGAAGGGGACCACACCGTCGTTGCCGACAGTGAGGGTGTTGGCGTTGAGGTTGGTGTTGCCGGTGCCTGAGAGGCTGCCAATGGTTTCACTGTTAAGCAGGGCAAGTGCGCCCGGTGCCGTCACAATGACCGCAGCAGAATTGGCAATCGCTGCGCCGTTTTGAAGCTGCAGGAGGCCATTGCTCACGGTGGTTGTGCCGGTGAAGGTGTTTGTCCCGCTCAAAAGCAGCGTGCCAGTATTGATCTTGTTGATCGAGCCGGTGCCCGGGCCGGAATCTGTGACCGCGCCGGAGATGGTCGTATTGTTGGTGCCATCGACCGTCAGTGGCTGGCCTGCGAGATTGACTGCAGAGCCTACAGTCAACCCGCCTCCAAGGAGAGTGCCTGAATTCCACGTCTGATTTCCACCCAGAGTGATGCCCGTAGTACCAAAGCTAACCGTCTGCACGTTGGCGGAGTTGTTGGTGATGCCTCCAGTGAGAGTGATGGCACCCCCAGTGAGATTGAAAGCGCCCGCACCCACATTGAAGGTGATGCCAGTGCCACCAACGGCAGCGGCGTTGTCATTAAACGGGATTAGTCTCAGGCCCCCCCCAAAATTAATGCCCGCGGGATAACTCGGCCCGGCACCACCCCAGTTGCCGGTATCTGACCAATTATTATTGGTCAAGCTGCCACCAGTCCAGGTTTGTCCGGCTTTGACCTCCTGGCACAGACTGCTGAGGGTCAGCAAGGACATGGCGAACAGGCTTTTGCAGGAGCCCTTGTTTCGCAATTTGTTTTTCTTCGATGTGGGTTTGTTCATGATTACCTATTTGTTGTATGTTTGGTTGCTTGAACGTGTGGGTTTCTTTCCGCACGTTCAGCTGCTGATTAGGTGAAAAAGTGTAGATAATATATGGGGTAAAACCCTACCATAACTTACATTTAAAAACGTTAAGAAATAAGCATAAGTAACGTCCGCTGAAACGAGCTGAAAGGCTTGGATGGGTGAACCATCAGGCGTGCAGTTTCAGAACGGGCTGCTGTGAAGCTGGCCACCGAACTGAGAATGACAAGACGAACCGCCCAGACATTAAGCTAAAACAGTCCCCGGCCTGATGGCAGCAGCTGACTTTTTGACCTCTTGATGGCGAGGTTTTGACCAGAGCTCTCCGCTCAACCGGTCACGAATGGGATCAAGATGATCCCTCTCCCAAGTGCGTCATTTGGCAGCATCCAAAAAATCGCACACCGCTGCCGCCATCACGGCCACGCCGGTTTTAATGCTCTCCTCATCGCAGTCGTACATGGGGGTATGGCCGCCGTAAGTCATGCCTTTCTCCTCGTTCGCGACGCCGAGGCGGAAGTAGAAGCCGGGCACGACCTGCGCGAAGAAGCTGAAGTCTTCGCCGCCCATGCCGGGAATGAGTTCGATGACGTTCTTTTCCCCCACGATGCGCCGGAAGGCGGGCAGAGTGGCATCGATGAGTTTGCGGTCGTTGAGGATGCTGGGGTAGGTTTTGCGGTACTCCATCTCGTAAGTGGCGCCGTGTGCTGCGGTGATGCCTTTGAGGATGCGCTCCATCTGCTCGATGATGCCGTCACGAAACTTGGCGTCGTAGGTGCGCACGGTGCCGCCGAGCTCGACTTTCTCTGCGATGATGTTTTCGCGATCGCCGCCGCTGATGGTGCCGATGCTGATGACAAGGGGCTGGCGGGTGTTGGTCTGGCGGCTCTTGATCATCTGCAATGCCATGATGGCTTCTGCGGCCACAGCGATGGCATCCACGCCTTTGTGTGGTGAGGAACCGTGCGCCATTTTGCCGTGGATGGTGATGTGAAAGCGGTCGCTGTTTGCATTGTCGATGCCGGGTGTGTAGCCAATCTGCCCGGCCTTCAGATAATGCACCGCATCATCTGTGCTGTCTGCCGGTTGCACCAATGCCGTGGTGTGCAGGCCAAACACCGCCGTCGGCTTTGGGTTTTCCATTGCGCCTTCGGCCACCATGAGCTTCGCGCCCCAGTCACCTTTGAAGGTGGCGGGCATCGCCTCTTCAGCGGGTTGAAACAAAAACTTCACGCTGCCTTTGACGAGATCGCGATGTTTTGCCAGCAACTCCGCGAGACCGAGCGCGCAGGTTACATGCACATCATGTCCGCAGGCATGCATGACTCCAGGATTCTGCGAGCGGTAAGGAACACTGCGCAGTTCCTTGATCGGCAGGGCATCCATGTCCGCGCGCACGGCCACGCATGGACCGTCTTGTGAACCTTTCAGCAGAGCCACCACGCCATGCTTCGCCACGCCGGTTTTGATGTCGGTGAGGCCGAGCTCCGTCAAACGATCTGCCACCAGCTTCGCAGTCCTCTCTTCTTCATTGGATAGCTCGGGGTGCATGTGAACATCCCGCCGGATTTCCACAAGACGAGGAAACATCTCGTTGATGCTCCTTTGAAAAACAGCGTCACGGGTGTCAGCCGCGTAGAGGGACGAGGAGAGCAGGAGCAGGGCTGAAAATCTCATGGCAGACGAACGATAGGAATGCCCTGATTTAATCAAGCACCATGAAACCTGCCAATTGTTGCTGCACTCAAGCCTTCAGCGGCACTTCTGGGTTGAGGTCGAGCCCCAGCTTTTTGAGCTCCCATTCCTGCGCAGGCCAGTTGATCTCGGTCGTCGTGCCCACGGGTTTTTCGTTTGCGAAGATGCCTGCGGACAGCGGGCGGATGCGGCGGTGCGTGGCATGCTTGTCCACGAGGGGCATGCCCTGCGTCTTTGGAGAGGGGTTCAGCGCCGCCTTTTCTTCCTCCTGCCAAACGGTGGCGAGCTGATGTAGCGCGACGATGCGGTACCAGTGCCAGGGTTGCTCGCACACCACGTTATCCCGGCACCAGCGCCAGTTCGCAAAGCGTTCCAACTCGGCGGGGCGCACGAGGAAGCAGCGCACGCATTTGCGCCGCACCACCTGGCGGTCTTCACAGGTCATGGCAAACAGCCAGGTCTCACGCGGAAACGGCGTGATGGCCAGATGACCGGCGATGTGGTTGAACGCATCGTTGAGCACTTCAAACCCGAGCATGCCTTCGGTGCGCAGCACCGGCTTTCGCAGAGTCGTGATGTCGGCCAGTTCACGTACGATCTTGCGTGCGGCGGGATTGTCGTAGAGGTCATTCACCGTGGTGCTTGGCATCAGATTGCGAAAAAGCAGCACATACTTATCAGACCCTGGCACTGGAGAGAGAAAGTGAGCCTGAAACAGAACGTCGTCCGAATCTCCACGGCGCAGTCGGTCGAGTGATTTTAAATGACGGCGGAAGAGCAGGAACCAGCTGGCCCCAAAGCCAAGGAGGAAACCGATGAACTTGCCCGTGATCTCCGGCAACACGCGGTGCCATTCCAGATGGCGCAGCCAGTCCGCCACCTGCTGTGCATTCAAGCTGCTTACCCATTGGATGAATTGATCGTAGAGATTCATGGAGATGAAGTGGGGGAGCGGAGACCGCGGAGGCTAGAGGTAAAACATCCTTTATCAAGGCGTGAACACGCACGTAAAACCTGCCGCATCTTGATGGTCAGGAGATCGAAATAACCGGCGGCAAACCATGGACATGACGGTGCCCGGAGCTAATCTGATGCCATATGGGAAACGCGATTTCATTCTTCACACTTCTGCTGCTGGCGGCCAGCCTCAGCACCGGGCATTCTCAGGAAAAGCCCCTGGACGCCAAGGCGGCAAAAGCCGCATTCGATAAAGCCGATGATGCCTTGAACGAAGCCTGGGCAGCCGCCAAGCAGAAGCTGCCGGAAGCAGACTTTAACAAGCTCAAGGAGGAGCAGCGCTCATGGGTGGAGTATCGCGACGCACTCGCCCGTTCCCCCAGTTATACCGGTGCGGATGCCCAGGACGAACTGCCGCTCACTGCGCCGGAGTACCTGAATGCCGCCGCTGCCTTGGAGGATATGCGCACGGAATGGCTCAAAGGCTTGATCCAAGACTCGCAGGACGAAACGCTCACCGGCTACTGGACGGACAGCTACGGCGGCAACATCCAGGTCGTCGAGCGCGAAGGGCATTTGTATTTCCTGGTTGCGTGCGTGCGCGGCCCCACCTCGCATGTCGGGGATCTGACCGGCATTGCGGTCTGGAACACCTCCATCGGCTGGTTTAGTGACAAGGGGAGGGACAAGGACAAGCCCGATGAGACCAATCTCAGTTTCATTCTCCGAGACAGGAAACTTGAAATCACCGGTGCCAACACGGGCTACTATCACGGAGCGCGTGCCTATTTTGACGGCAGCTATGTCAAAGTGAAAGAGCTCGACGCGAAAGCGCAGGAGAAGATTGTCAAAGCCGCGAAATCAGGCGAAGTGCCCGAAGAATAAACTCCAACTACAAATTCATCATGCACGCCGCTGGTCCTAAAAATCCGCTTCATGGCATCACGCTTCAAATGATTGTCACGCAGCTCGTCGACCACTACGGCTGGGAGATGCTCGGCCGCATGATCCCGATCAACTGTTTTAACTGGCAGCCCAGCATCAAATCCAGCCTCGTCTTCCTGCGCCGGACGCCGTGGGCGCGTGAGAAGGTGGAGGCGTTGTACATTGATTCCCTGCCAGACATGCAGCCGCAGGTGCAGGCGGAAGGTGATGCGCCTCTTCAAGCGGAGGGTGAATCGTCCCCAGGAGCAGAGGGCTCTTGATCCGCTGGTTTGGAAAGACGGGGGCGGAAGACCCGGTCGCCATGGTCATTCACAGACGCTCGACATGCTTCAAGTGTTCCGGTGGTGGATTGTCCGCGTCCACGTCATGGATTTCCACCACGCGGCCGTCGTCCATGCTGGCGATGCGGTTGGCGTGGTGAAAGATGCGGTTGTCATGCGTCACAATCAAAACCGCGCGGTCTTTGCCCCGCGCTACGTTTTCGAAGAGTTCCATTACAACGTGGCCGTTCTTCGCGTCCAGCGCGGCCGTGGGTTCGTCGCAGATGATGAGCTGCGGCTCATGCACCAGCGCACGGGCGATGGCGACGCGCTGCTGCTGCCCGCCGGAAAGCTGTGAGGGACGGTTTTTGAAGCGGTCTCCCAAACCCACCTGGTCCAGAACTTCCTTCGCCCGCTTCTCCGCCTTGGAGGCCCCAACGCCTTGAATCAGCAGCGGCACGCTCACGTTTTCCGCGCAGGTCAATGTCGGGATGAGATTGAAAGACTGGAAGATGAAACCGATGTGCTGTGATCGGAACCGCGTAATCGCCGCCGTGGACATCTTGCGCAGATCATGGCCGAACACCTGCAATTCGCCCGCATCCGCTACCAACGTCCCGGCGATTATGCTGATCAGCGTGGTTTTGCCACAGCCCGAGGGGCCCACCAGCATCGTGATGTCGCCGCGCCGCACCTCGAGCTCGATCTCCTTCAGCACCTGCAGGCGCGAACCTCCATCTCCGAAGCTTTTGGAGATGCCTTTGACGTGCGCCGCGAGACGGCTGGGTTCAGCTTTGCTCATTGATTTGAACTTCCTACGTGGTGCTGATGCCTGTGGTTGCCTGTCAGTTCAAGTCTGGACTCACGCTGGTGCCACCTGAGATTAGGTTTTAAGCGGCTGCTTTCATTCACAAGCAACAAAAGCAATCATCTGTCTGGCACACTTTTTCTGGCGGACATCCACTTGCGGCGCAGGATAATGGGCAGAAGCGATTGAAACACTCGCGGTCTTCCGAGTGTTTACTGCGCTCCCATTCCATTCATGAAGTATCAAACACTGTTTTCTCTCATCGCGCTGGCTGCATTTCAGGCAGGTGCACAGGCTGCGCCGCCCAAGGCCCCAAAACTCGTGGTGGCGATTCTCGTGGACCAGCTGCGCTACGACTACCTGGAACGCTTTCATGGCCAGTTTGTCGAAGGTGGGTTTCGCGAGCTTACGGACAAAGGGGCCTTCATGACCTTCGCCCAGTACAATTATTATCCCACAGTCACCGCGCCGGGACATGCCAGCTTCTTCAGCGGCAGCTCGCCGATAATGCATGGTGTCATCGGCAATGACTGGTTTGACAAGCGCAGCGGCGAAATGATGTACTGCGTGGAGGATCCCAGTGTGACGGGGGTGGGGACTCAGCCAGACGCGAAGGCGGGCAAGATGTCTCCGCGCAATTTCATCGGTGCTACCGTGGCGGATCAAATGCGGCTGCATTGGGGTTCCAAGGTGGTCAGCATGTCTGTGAAGGATCGCGGTGCCATTCTCCCTGCCGGGAAAAAGCCCACCGGGGCCTACTGGTTTGAATCGGCCACCGGAAACTTCATCACCAGCAGTTACTATCAGAAGGAGCTGCCAGCATGGGTGAAGGCCTTCAATGACAGCAAACGACCCGATGCCTTTGTCGGTCAGACTTGGGACCGTCTGCTGGACGAGAAGAAGTATCCCATGCCCGATGCGGCTGCAGGAGAAGCCAAGCTGGCCGGTGAAACGACCAGCACCTTTCCACACAAGGTCATCAAGGAAGAGGCGGAAGGTTATGAACCGATCCTCTCCACGCCTTTTGGCAATCAGTTGCTTGCGGAGTTTGCGAAGGCAGCCATTGAAGGCGAGAAACTGGGCCAGGGAACGAAGCCGGATTTGCTCTGTGTTTCGTTTTCTTCCATCGACTACTGCGGCCACAAGTTCGGGCCATATTCGCAGGAGGTGCAGGATATCACCCTGCGGCTGGACCGGCAGTTGAAGGAACTCTTTGCCTACCTCGACCAGAAGGTGGGACTGGCAAACGTGGTGATGGTGCTGACCGCCGACCATGGCGTGGCACCGACGCCTGAAAATGCGAAGGAGCAGGGACTGGATGGTGGCCGCCCGCCAGTCGCCGACATGCTCGGAGAGCTGCAAGCCAAGGTGGCGGAGCACTTCGGTCCCGGACGGTACTTTATGTCTGCAAAAGGCAGTCTCAAACCACGCCTGGTGGACGGAAATCTTTATTACGATCACGCCGTCTTGCAGGATAAGAAGCTGCCGCCCGAGACACTCACCGCCTTCATTCGCGAATGGGCCCTGTCCACCGGCGTCTTTCATGCGGTCTATGGCCGTGACCAACTCTTGGAAGGCCGCGCACCGGGCGTGATTGGTCAACGCATCGCCAATGGATTCAATGCCGAACGCAGCGGCGATGTCGTGCTCATTCTCAAGCCCTGGCTTATCGCGGGCACAGGCAAGGCGGCGACGGGAACCACTCATGGTTCGCCTTTCTCCTATGACACGCATATTCCTGTCATCTTCTACGGAGCGCCTTTCAAAGCGGGATGCTATGCCGATGAGTTTAACATTACCGATCTCGCGCCGACGCTTTCCGCGGGACTGGGCATCCAGGAGCCACCTGTGTGCATGGGCAAGCCGCTGGTCAGGGCGCTGAAGTGATGCGGCGCCATGAGACGCGCTGGTCTTAGCCGCTGGTTTCTTTCTGCCTCGTCTTGCGTTTGATGACTGCTCTCACCACCAGGGTGAGAAGCAGCATCAAACTGGATGCGACCAGCGCCGTATCGAGTGGTCGAAGGGCGTCGTGTATTTGGTTTTTCAACAATGCCTGACCGATTTCCACGCGGCTGTTTACCTCCTGGATCTGCAGGATGCTGAGAACGAGATAGGCCGTGGCGCAAAAGTAGGGGATGAATGACAAGACGACCTCCAATCGGAAAGATTTCTGTGGTTGCCTGTGTCGCCGCATGATGCGGATTGCGAAGATGGAGATGCTTACTGCTCCAATAATCCAGAGAATCAGGGGGATATAAGGCGAGCCCAATGCTCCCTGTGCATAATATTGCCTATGCATGGCGGCAATGATTGGAGGTGCGAGAGACATATCAATCAAGGTCGTTCAAGGGAGCTGCGCGGACTGATTCATTATTCTATCGAAATCAAACCTGTCGAGCGCGAGTGAAGGCTCTATTGTCACCCCTGCCAGAAACGGGGTCCGGAGACCCCGTCACCTTGGCTCAAGCCTTCAAGAATCTCGCCGTCACACTCTTCTCGTTCGCGGCCACCTGCTTCGGCGTTCCCGTCGCCAGTATGTAGCCGCCTTCGGTGCCGCCGCCGGGGCCGAGGTCGATGATCCAGTCGGCGCAGCGGATGACGTCGATGTGGTGTTCGATGACGATGAGGGTGTTGCCGGCATCGCGCAGGCGTAGCAGCACGCCGAGGAGGGTTTGGATGTCCGCGCTGTGCAGGCCGGTGGTGGGTTCGTCGAGGACGTAGAGGGTGCGGCCGGTGCTGCGTTTGGCGAGTTCGGCGCTGAGCTTGATGCGCTGCGCCTCACCGCCGGAGAGGGAGGCTCCGCTCTGGCCGAGGCGGATGTAGCCGAGTCCCGTCTCCTCGAGCGTGCGCAGTTTGGGGCCGATGGTGGTGCTGCGGTCAAAGAAGCGCACGGCTTCGCTGACGGTCATGTCCAGCACGTCGGCGATGTTCTTGCCTTTGAAGGTGACCTCCAGCGTCTCTGCACCGTAGCGGCGGCCTTTGCAGGATTCGCAGGTGACATAGACATCGGCGAGGAAGTGCATGTCGATCTTGATGACGCCGTCGCCTTCGCATTTTTCGCAGCGACCGCCGGGAGTGTTGAAGCTGAAGCGTCCGGCATCATAGCCGCGCATGCGGGCCAGGGGCAGTTGCGCGAAGAGTTCGCGGATGGGGCCGAAGGCGCCGGTGTAGGTGGCGGGATTCGAGCGCGGGCTGCGGCCGATGGGGGACTGATCAATGACCACGACTTTGTCGAGGTGTTCCAGTCCGGTGATTTTTTCGTGAGCGCCGGGGATGTCCTTGGCGTCGTAAAAGTGGCGGCGCAGTGCGCGCATGAGGATGTCATCGACCAAGGTTGATTTGCCGCTGCCGGAGGGGCCGGTGACGCAGGTGAAACTGCCCAGCGGAAAGGCGGCGGTGACGTTGCGCAGGTTGTGCTCGGTGGCGCCGTGGATGGTGAGCGAGTGCTTGGAGCGCGGTCCCATGGGCTCTGTGAGCAGGGTTTGGGGCAGTGCTTTGGCTTCGATGCGAACTCGGCCGCTGAGGAAGCCGCCGGTGATGGAATGCGGATTGGCCGCGATCTGAGCGGGGGTGCCCTGCGCGGTAATCTTGCCTCCGAGCTGGCCGGCGCCGGGGCCGAGCTCGATGATGTAGTCTGCCGCGCGCATGGTGGCCTCGTCATGCTCCACGACGAGGACGGTGTTGCCGAGATCGCGCAGACGGAGGAGTGTTTGGATGAGACGCTCGTTGTCGCTGGGATGCAGGCCGATGCTCGGTTCGTCCAGCACGTAGAGGACGCCGGCGAGTCCGGCACCGATTTGTGAAGCGAGGCGGATGCGCTGCATCTCGCCGCCCGAGAGCGTGCCGCTTTCGCGGTTCAGCGCGAGGTAGCCGAGGCCGACCTGCTCCAGGAATTCGATGCGTTTGGAGATTTCGCGCTGGAGCTCGCCGACATAGGCTTTCTGCTGCTCGGTCACCTGCAGTTCGCGCATCCATTGCAAGGCATCGCGGGTTTGCAGTGCGGTGAAGTCGTGGATGTTAAGGTCCTTTTCCTGAGCACGCAGCTTGACCGCCAACGATTCCGGCTTCAAGCGCATGCCGGCACAGGCCGCGCAGGGCTGCGGGTTCATTAGGCGAGTGAGGGCGGCGCGGAGCACATCGCTCTCAGCGTTTTGATACATGCGGGCGATCTCGGGCAGCAGGCCTTCGAAGGGCTTGGCCACGCTGCGTTTGTTGTCGGTCTTTTTCCAGCCGGTGGTGATGGGGGCTGCACCTGTGCCGTGAAAGAGGGCGTCTTTGAAGTCCTGCGGGAGGTCTTGAAAAGGGACGTCCATCGCTGCGCCGAAGTGTTTGGCCAGGGCTTCGATGCCTTGGTTAAAAATTTGTTTCACCTTGGGGTGGCGCGCCCACCAGGCTTTGATCGCGCCATCGGCGAGCGATTTGGACTCGTCGGGCACCAGCAGGGTTGGATCGGGCGTGGGTGTGGTGCCGGTGCCTTCGCAGACGGGGCAGGCCCCAAGATGGGTGTTGAAGGAAAAATGCTGCGGTGTGAGGCGCTCGATGACATAGCCGGTGCGCGGATTGGCAAAGGCGGTGGTGAAGCTGAGGATTTCCTCGCTGCCGTCCAAGTTTACGAGGAACTGGACCTCACGCTCGTTCCAGTGGAGGGAGCTTTCAATGGCCTCCATGAGACGCTGGCGGGAATCGGCACGTACCACCAGGCGATCGATGACGATCTGCACCTGCTGCGTTTCTGCGTCCTCCAATTTAAGCGAGTCCTCCAGCTCCACCACGGTGCCGTTCAGCCGCACGCGCACGAAGCCCTGGCGCTTGAGCTTTTCAAACAGGGTGCGGGTGTCCGCGCCGCTGGCCGGAGGCTGGGGGGAGAGAACCATGACGCGGGTGCCCTCGCCCAACGCCAGCACCTTGTCGGCGATCTCCGGCGGCGTGCTGCGGTGGAGTTTTTCACCCGTCTGCGGATCGTAAGGCTGGCCCGCCACGGCGTAGAGCACGCGGAGGTAGTCGTAAATTTCCGTCACCGTGGCGATGGTGCTGCGCGGGTTCGGGTTCGAGTGAACCTGTTCAATAGCCACCGCCGGGGAGAGGCCCTCGATGAAATCCACGTCCGGCTTCTGCATCTGGCCCAGGAACTGCCGGGCGTAGGCAGACAGGCTCTGTACGTAGCGCCGCTGCCCTTCAGCAAAGAGCGTATCAAACGCCAGCGACGACTTCCCGCTGCCGCTGACGCCGGTCAGGACCACGAGCTGGTGCCGCGGGATGTCCACGTCAATGTTTTGGAGGTTGTGCTGCCGTGCACCCCGCACGCGGATCACGTCTTTTGGCATAGGTACACACAAGCCGCGTGGGGCAGGGGAGATCAAGCCCAAGAAAACCCCGGCTGGCCCGTTTCCAGAATGGTGCATGAGGGCGGTTGATTATTGCCGGCCTCTCTCCTAGACTCCCCCCCACTGCCATGAAACCTCTCCTTGTCATCGCCCTGGCCATCGCCGTCGGTTACGTCTCCTACGAGTATGTGTATCCGCCCTTTGCTGATGCCATGAAGTTTACGAAGCACGTCCCCAAAAAGGAGGAGCCTAAGAAAGAGATCGCTGTCGCCCCTGCGCCGAAGCCGGTCGTCAAAAAAGAGCCGAAGATCGTCATGGCGGAGCCCAAGCCCGAGCCCAAGCCGGAAATGAAGCCCGAGGAGCCGAAGCCAGAGATGCCGAAAGTCCCCGAGCCACCGCCGGCTGATCCAAATGCTTTTGTCGCTCCCGTGTTTCCACCTGTGGACGAACTCACCCAGAACTGGGCGGTGGTACCGAAAGGCTTCTTCAACACGCCGAAGCAGGTCACCATGAAGAAGGACCTCGAATTGAAAATGCAGATGGGCAAGGCCACCGCCGCCACCATCTTCAAATCAGGCACCAAAATCTTCGTCATGGGCCAGGAAGGGGCCAACCTCGTGGTGGGAGCCTCCGCAGGCTCGCC
This sequence comes from uncultured Verrucomicrobiota bacterium, assembly GCA_903838675.1. Classification (GTDB taxonomy): domain Bacteria; phylum Verrucomicrobiota; class Verrucomicrobiia; order Verrucomicrobiales; family Verrucomicrobiaceae; genus Prosthecobacter. The sequence continues at coordinate 52,208 of CAILZI010000193.1, read as the reverse complement.
CATGCGCGGTCTCGTTGCCATGGACGACACTGACTTCAAGGAAGTATTCTCCGCCGCCTATGAGCAGGTGAAGATCGTCCAGACAGAGAATGCTCGCAAAGCCCATGAGTACCGCCTGGCATCGGCCGAGCGCGCCAAGAATGCTCCGGCCTCGGCCTCCGGTGGTGGTGGAAGCAGCAATGACAAGCCCACCAAAGATGCTGATGGTGCCTACCCGCTGCTCCTTGCCAGCATGAAGTCCGGCGAAGTCACGGAGATCAAACCTGACAACATCAAGTCCTGGGGCGATCCGGCTCAGGAAAAAATCGACGGCGCAGAATACTGGACTGTGAATGTGAAGTACGAAACGCAGACCATGTTTGGCAAGTTTGAGACCGAGGCCCAGGCCCGCATCAAAAATGGCCGCGTGGAGAAGTGGGTGTATACAGGTTCGGGCGAAGTGGTGCCATAAGCCGAAGGTCAAGGCTTCGGTCAGGAGGTTAAGTGATGATCAAGGTGGAGACGCCTTGACCACATCCTTGATTGCTTGACTCCTCACCCTCGCTTGCCACGTAAACCCATCCGATGAAGATCATTCGCCATACCGATCCCGACTACGCTTCTGCCGCAGCCGCCCTCAACCGTCGTGCCGAGGCCAGCGATGCCGTGCGTGAAGTCGTGGCAGGCGTCATCAAGGCCGTGCGTGAACGCGGCGACGCTGCCGTGCTGGAACTCACTGAAAAATTTGACGGGGCCAAACTCACTGCAGCACAGATGCGTGTTCCGCAGGCCGAGCTGGATGCCGCATGGAAGGCTGCGGACCCCACCTTTAAGCGCGCGCTCGAATCTTCCCACCGCAATGTGACGGCCTTCGCCCAGCGCAGCATGCGCCAGGGCTGGGAGTTTACTAACGAGCAGGGAGCCACGGTCGGCGAAGTCTTCTATCCCTTCGAGCGCGTGGGCTGCTACGTGCCGGGAGGCACAGCGCCTCTCGTTTCCACCTCCATCATGACCGTGGCCATCGCCGCCGCCGCCGGCGTGCCGGAAATCATCGTTTGCACCCCCTGCGGACGCGACGGCACGGTCAATCCAGGACTGCTTGCCGCCCTGAAACTCGCAGGGGCCACCGAGGTGTATAAAATCGGCGGATCCCAGGCCATCGCCGCGCTCGCTTTTGGCACCGCCACGATCCGTCCGGTGGTCAAAATCTTCGGCCCCGGCAACAGCTACGTGGTCGAGGCCAAGCGCCAGTCCTTTGGCGTCGTCTCCATCGATCTCCTGCCCGGCCCGAGCGAGGTGCTCATCCTCGCGGACAAGTCGGGCAATCCTGCCTTCATCGCTGCTGACATCCTAGCGCAGGCCGAGCATGGCAAGGACAGCATGGCGGGATTCCTCACGGATGACGCCGCACTGCTGGATGCTGTGGTCGCGCAGGTCGGGGAGCAGTCCACGACCCTCAGCCGTCAGGTGCAGCTTGCCCCGGTGCTGGAGAAGGGCGTTTTTCTCATGCTCGTTCCCAGCTTGGAGGATGGTGCTCGACTCGCGAATGATTTTGCTCCCGAGCATCTCACGCTCATCACCACGCGTGAAGGTGCCATTCTGCCGCTCATCCGCACGGCAGGTGCCATCTTCCTCGGCAATCATTCGCCGGTCGCCGTTGGCGATTTCCTTGCGGGTCCCAGCCACACACTGCCCACCGGCGGCTCCGGCAAATCTTTCCCTGGCATTACGGCCGACATGTTCCAGCGCCGGACCAGCATCATTCGACTTGATCGCGAAAGCTGCGCCAAATCCGAACCCATCGTCAGCGCAATCAGCGCAGTTGAGGGGCTTGATGCGCACGCTCGTTCGGTGTCCATTCGCGCATCATGAACCACCGCCTTTGTCTCATCGCCTTGTTGCTCGTTGCCTGCGGCAAAGAAGCACCGCAGCCCGCGCCCAAAGTCCCGGCTGCGACTTCCACGCCAGTTTCACTCAAGCCGATAGTGCCTGAGAAAAAACTGCCCCTTGTGCCTCAAGGCAAGTTGCCGCAGATGGATCCCGAGAAAGCCAAGTTCATCGCTATACCCAGCACTCCGAAAGACCCCGAGGTCAAGAAGGTCGAGAAGCCGGCCGACAAGCCAGCAACGGAGATCAAGAAGGTCGAGAAGCCGGTTCCTGAGGTTAAAAAAGCTACACCTGAATCGACGAAGCAGTAGCACGGTCATGCCTGCCCATATTGAGGGCACTATTAGCGGGCAGGATTGTCAGAACTACTTCAAGTTGGAATTCGGATCTCCAGCCACTGGCTCTCTGCATCTGCGGGTTTCACTAGACGCGCAGATGCAGCGAGGGTTGCGGGAATGAGGGCGAAGTCGCCTGCTTTCAAAGTCGTGCCGCCGACGGTGATTTTGCCGCTGACGACGGCGAGGGTGAGGCTTTCGCCCGGGACACCTGCCTGCTTTGATCCACTGAGCACTTTGACGTTGAAGTACTCGCAGTTCACGAGCGTGCCGTTGGACTGGACCTGCTGCACACCCGGCGCGAAATCCGTGAAGTCGATGCTCTGCATTGACTCCTGCACATGCAGAGCGCGTGGTTTACCATCCAGCCCGACGCGGTTCCAGTCAAAGACGCGATAGGTGGTGTCGCTGTTCTGCTGGATCTCATAGATCAGCAGTCCTGCGCCGATGGCGTGGACGCGGCCGCTTGGGATGAACAGGCAGTCGCCCGTGCGTGCTTCGATGACATGCACCACATTGGCCACGGTGCCGTTTTGCAGCGCGGTTTCGAAATCTGCGCGTGTCGCGCCCGGCTTCAGGCCGGCGTAAATTTTTGCACCCGGGTCTGCATGCGCGATGTACCACATCTCCGTCTTCGGCTCGCCTTTCAATTCTGCGGCCATGCTCGCCGGAGGATGCACCTGGATGGAGAGATCATCGCAGGCGTCGAGAATCTTCATCAGCAGCGGGAAGGTGGGGCTGGTGGAAGCCAGCAGCGCTTTGCCAAACACTTCTTCGCGGTGGTTTGTCCATAGTTCGTGCAGAGTCACACCATCCGCCGTCACACTCGGGGCCTCGGGGCGGTCACACACCGTCCAGGATTCACCAAAGGGAGTGGTGGTGTCCGGCAGAGTGGCGCCCAGCAGGGTCTCCATGCGGCGGCCACCCCAGACGCGACTTTGATAAATGGGTGTGAAACGAATGAGGTGATTGAATTTCATGTGATCATAATCAACCACAGCCTGCGTTGACGCTCTAGCTCGAACTCGCCAGAATGCCCTTTGTGAACCAAATTGAAGCCACCTTTATTCAGTCTCTGAAGGAAATCTTACCTTCGGATCGAGTGCTTACCTCGGCCGAGGACATCGTGCCCTACAGTTTCGATGGCACCGCCGCTCTCAAGCAGCGTCCTGGCGCGGTTGTTTTTCCACTGACCGCCGAGGAGGTGTCCGACTGCGTGAAACTGGCCCGCAGAAACAATGTGCCCGTCGTCACCCGTGGCTCCGGCACCGGATTGAGCGGTGGCAGTGTACCACTGGCTGGCTGTCTTGTGATCTGCCTTGTGAAGATGGACAAGCTTATCGAAGTCGATGAAAAGAACCTCACGCTTCGTGCGCAGAGTGGTGTCATCACCAAGGAGATCGACGATGCTGCTGCGAAGGCCGGCCTGTTTTATCCGCCTGATCCCGGCTCGATGAAGATCTCCACGATTGGCGGCAACGTGGCCGAAAACTCCGGCGGGCTGCGTGGTCTCAAGTACGGGGTCACGCGCGATTACGTCATGGGCATCGAAGTCGTGCTGCCAGATGGCACTCTCACTTTCCTCGGCAACAAGTGCGTCAAGGATGTGGCGGGTTACTCCATGAAGGATCTCTTCATCGGCAGCGAAGGCACGCTCGGCATCATCACCGAGGTCATCCTGAAAGTGCTGCCGCGGCCCAAGGCGCGCAAAACGATGCTCGCGCTTTACGATTCGATGGACGCCGCCGCCAAGACGATCTCCGCCATCATCGCCGCCAAGATCATTCCCTGCACGCTGGAGTTCCTCGACCGCGTCACCGTACAGTGCGTGGAAGATTATGCGAAGATCGGCCTCCCAACCGATGTGGAAGCCCTCGTGCTTATGGAAACAGACGGCCACCCCGTCGTCGTCGAAGAAGAAGCCGCGCAGATGATGGCGCTCGCCAGAGCCAATGGTGCGCGAGATGTGCGCGCTGCTGCGGATGAAGCCGAAGGGGCCAAGCTTGCCGCCGCACGCCGCAATGCCTTCTCCGCACTCGCCCGCGTGCGCCCCACCACCATCCTCGAAGACGTGACCGTGCCGCGCAGCGAACTTGCCACCATGGTCGCCTTCATCGACAGCGTAGCGAAGAAGCACAAGCTGCAAATAGGCACCTTTGGGCACCTTGGCGACGGCAACCTGCACCCCACTTTCCTCACCAACGAGCGTGATCACGAAGAGATGCTCCGCATTGAAATCGCGCTCGAAGAAATCGTCGATGAAACCATCCGCCTTGGCGGCACCGTCACCGGCGAGCACGGCGTCGGCCTCGCCAAAAAAGCTTTCCTTAAACGCCAGCTTGGCGAAGGCAGCTTTGAACTCATGCGCAGCATCAAACAAGCCCTCGATCCCCAGGGCCTGCTGAACCCCGGGAAGATTTTTGATCCGAGGAACTGATCATGCCATCTGCCAATCTCCTCAAATCCCTCGATTACTCCGTGCTGCAGCAGTGCATGCACTGCGGCATGTGTCTGCCGACTTGCCCCACCTATGTGGAGACCAAGATGGAGCGAAACAGCCCGCGTGGCCGCATCTCACTCATGCGAGCAGTGGCAGATGGCGAGCTCCAAGTTTCCAAGGCGCTGTCTGATGAAATGTACTACTGCCTCGGCTGCCTCGCCTGCCAGACGGCGTGCCCAGCGGGAGTGAACTATGCTGAGCTGTTTGAGACCGCGCGTGCCGAAGTCGAGCAGGCGCAGGTGAATGAAGGCATGCAGCGCGACTTCTGGCGCTGGCTCAGCTTGAACGTCATTTTCATGCGCCCATGGCTGCTGCGTTTGATCGGGCGCGTGCTGCGTGTGTATCAAAGCACCGGACTGGAAAAGCTGATGCGCAAGGTGCATTTCTTTGGGCTCATGCCTCCTTCGCTGAAGAAGCTGGAGCCGCAGACGCCGCAGATCGCCGCGCAGTTCTCCGATGACCTGATCTGGCCCGAGGAAACACCGCAGCAGAGCAAAGGCTACCGTGTGGGTTTGCTCACGGGTTGCATTCAGGATCTCGCGTTTTCGAACATCAATCGCGACACGGTTGATGTCCTGCTGGCGAATGGCTGCGAAGTCATCACCCCGCGTTCACAAAGCTGCTGCGGCTCGCTGCATGCACATAATGGCGAACTCGAGCTCGCGCGGGAACTTGCGCGCAAGCAGATCGACAGCTTCGATCTCGACGAACTCGATGCGATCATCACCAACGCCGGTGGCTGCGGCTCGCATTTGAAGACCTATGGGCATCTGCTGCACGATGATCCTTTCTACACCGAGAAAGCGAAGCAATGGGACAGGAAGGTGAAGGACATCCATGAATGGCTGGTGCAAATTCGCTTCCGCAAGCCCACCGCTGGTGCGGGTGTGAGCGAGGTCACGTATCATGAAAGCTGCCATCTTTGCCACGGCCAGAAGGTTGTTTCACAGCCGCGCCAAATCCTCAACAGCATCCCTGGACTCGTGTTCAAGGAACTGCCGGAATCGAACTGGTGCTGCGGCAGTGCGGGCATTTACAACATCACGCAGCCTGAGCAGAGCCAGAAGCTGCTGGATCGCAAAGTCGCGAACTTGAGGCAGGCCGGAGCCCCAATCGTTGCCACGAGCAATCCTGGGTGTCATTTGCAGATCGCCAATGGTTTGCGCGCTTGTGGCAGTCATCCCTGCCATGAAGTGACGCAGCCGTTGACATTGCTGGCTCAGGCCTATCGAGCAGAGTCCGCTGCTGAATCTGCTTCGTAACAAGGTGTGGGAGTCTCCTCCTTCTTGAAACCCAATCCCACTCCATGGAACTCGACCTCACCGGCCCCCTGCGCGAAGACGCTTACATGATCCTCGCCGGACTTGTCACCCCGCGTCCGATTGCCTTGACGACCACCGTCGATCTCGATGGGCGTGTGAATGCAGCACCCTTCAGTTTCTTCAATGTGCTGGGGGATTCTCCGCCCATCGTCGGCCTGTGTCCTGGAGATCGCTCTGCGGGGGTGCCGAAGGACACGGCGCGCAACATTCGACTGACGCATGAGTTTGTCGTGAACCTCGTCGATGAGGCGCTCGCCGAGAAAATGAATCTTTGTGCAGCGACCCTGCCGGCGGGTGAAAATGAACTGTTGTATGCGGGACTCACTGCAGTGCCGAGCAGCGTGGTCAAACCGCCGCGCATCGCCGAAGCTCCCGCCAGCTTTGAATGTCGCAGCCACAGCATCATTGAGATCGGTGACAACCGGCTGATCATCGGCGAAGTGCTGCGCGTGCATGTGCGCGACGGCATTCTGGATCCTGAGACGTGGCTGGTGAAGCCGGGCAACTATCATCCCATTGGCCGCATGCAGAGTCCGAACTGGTACTGCCGGACAAAGGACATGTTTGAGATGCAGAGGCCGAAGTAGGATGGGAAGGCAGCAGAGGGATTATTTTGATCCATTTCGGATAGGAGACCAGGATGGTCCCCTACTAATTCGCAGGCACCCACTGCACCGCATCAATGATCACATGGCCCTTGGTGCCTTCGTTGCGGATTTCGAGCCAGCCGGTTTTGCCTTTTTCAAAGCGGTAGGTGCCCAGCTGGAGAAGGACATCTTTTTCGGGGGCTTTCTTCTTTTGGTTCACGACCACCGTGGCCTCGCCATCGGCGTGGTGGATGATGACTGGGACGTTGTCCGCGCGATTGGCCAGCGCGGTGTAGGTGATGGACACGCGATATTGGCCTGCGGCGGGCAGGTCGGGGGTGTAGCGGGCTTTCTGCTCGCCTTTGGCGGTGTCGCCATCGTGGCGGTAGCCTGAGCCGACGTAGCCTGGCGTTGTGTGGCCTTCGGTGGTGAAGCCGGTGAGCTCGGCCTCGCTGTCATCGACGACGATGCCACCGAGCTTTTCTTTGGTGAGGGAGACGTGTTCGGGGACAGGAGGCGATTCAAAGTCGAGCATCTGGCCATCGGCGAGAAGCTTTTCCTTGAGCTTGGCTTGATCGATCTGCTGCAGGTCTTTGCCCGAGTCGATGGCGATGACGGCTGCGGTGGCTGAGCTCTGGCCCATGACCATGAAGACGGGCTCCATGCGGATGCTGCCATAGGCGATGTGCGTGGCGCTGAGGCAGACAGGCACGAGGAGGTTGGTGCACTCCTCCGCCTTCGGCGTGATGCTGCGGTAGCTGATGGGGTATGGGCGGGTGCCGATCTGGATGTCGCCCTCATTGCGCACGAAACCTTCCTTGGTGATGTAACGCTGCACGTTGTGCGAATCCATGTTGTAGGCACCCATGCCCACGCTGTCCTCCACGATCTCGCGGCGTTTGCAGTTTTTCTCGCTCATGACATAGCCACCAATCATGCGGCGTGCCTCGCGCACGTAGAGCTGGCGGGGCCAGTTGCCGTTGTCTTTGAATTCATCCTTGGCGAGGCCGAGCTTCTGGTAGGCAGCGCGAATTTTCTCCGGCACGCGTGGATGGTGTGCATAGGTCCACATGAGTCCCTTCTGCCAGTCTTCGTGGGCCTGCCAGATTTTGGCGCGGGTGGCGTAGTCGGCGTCGGGATAATCAAAATTCTGGCCGATGAAGTCGCTGCTGATGGCGAAGTTGTTGTTTGTGTCGGTCTTGCGGTTAGGCATCCAGGTGGGTGCCCAGGAGATACGCTCGTCACCTGCTTCGACATTGCGCAGGGCGAGCTCGAACCATTTCTCGTCGTAGTTGGCGGGCTTTTCCCAGTCGAGTCGGTTTTCCGGCACGTCGGTCGTACACATGCGGAAGTTGTAGGCCTGCAGCTTGCGGTCACCGCTCTCATCTGCGCCGATGTCACCGGGATCAATGCCGGGCAACACACCGCTTTTCGGATCGCCAGGCTTCACATAGGGGTCCACATTCTTGATGAACTGATGGTGGATGGTTTTGACCTTCTGCACGCCGTTGATCGTCTCGCCAAACTGCGCATTCGGTTCGCGGCCCAAGGCGTAGCTCACGCCGGCCTTGGCCATCAGGTCACCCTCGTAGGTGGCGTCGATGAACATTTTGCCCGTGAACTCGCGGCCGCTTTCCATGAGGATTTTCGTGATGCGAGCGCCCTCTTTGACCACGCCTTTTTTCAGATCAAGACGCTCGCTAAAAACCACGGTGACCTTGTCTTTTACCGTGGCCAGCATGGCGTCGTAGATCTCCGTGGCCACATGGGGCTCGAAGGTCCACATGGTGTCTTCGCTGCCGGTGTTGCCGTGCTGCTTTTTGGTGAAGTATTCCTCACGGGTCTGGTGCTGCCACTTGGCCGGGTCGTTGTAGTATTTGAATACGTTCGCATAAAACTCACGCGACATGCCGCCAATGGCCTTCTTGTTGCCGATGTCCGTCGCGCCAAGGCCGCCGGTGGTCAGGCCGCCGAGAAACTTGGTGGGCTCGATGAGCACGGCGGTCTTTCCCATGCGTGCGGCCTGGATTGCCGCCGTGATGCCGCCGGAGGAACCGCCATAGACGACGATGTCGTACGAATCTGCCGCCCCGAGCGGGACGACAACGGCAAAAGTGGCAAGCAGGAGGGCTGGGAGGAGCTTCATGGTGGGTCACACCCAGCCGCAGGCGCGACTTTTTTGCAACTGCGGGGATTCTTTCTGACATTCAGCGAAAAAAAGAATCGAATAGCCCGTTAAGGGGTTCGTCAGACAGCAGGACAAGAATCACACCATCACCTCATGAAGACCTCTCTCGTTCGGACGCTCACCCTGGGTACGCTGCTGCTGACTTTCAGCCTCACCTCCTGCTCGGGGCCCTATGGCTACGGGGGAGCCTACGGCTACGGCGGGTCCACCGCAGGTGGCACTGTGACTGGCGCACTGATTGGCGCTGGGGCCGGTGGCATTATTGGTAATCAGCGCCATCGGGGGCTGGAAGGGGCGGCTATTGGTGGTATTCTGGGGGCCTTGGCCGGGAGCATGATGAGCGGCGGCCAGCGTGGTTACCCTCAGCAGGGATACCCTCAGCAAGGCTATGGGCAGCAGGGGTACGGCCCGCCAAACTATAACCAGCAGTACAACCAACCCTACAGTCGTGGTTATGGACAGCAGGGCAACCCACAGCCGTACAACGGCCAGCCCAATTACGGTGCCGGCCAGCAGCCAAACTATGGTTACGGTCAGCAGTCCAGCTACTACCCCGCCAATGGCTTCAGCCAGCAGTCCGGCAACAATCCCTACGCCTTCGGCAACTGGTAGTAAAATTCATCTCCCAGCGGGCGTTTGAATCGCGGCGGTTTTCCCGCCGCGATTTTTTTGTACCCATCCATCATGCCTGACGACACCGCCCCGCCCGCCGCTCCCTCCACCTCTGCCGCAATCCGCTGGTGGAACAACGAAGACTGGCTCGCTGTGCTGGCGGCGGTGCCCCTGGTCGCGGCGGTTCTTTATGGCTGGAAAATCATGCTGCCAGTCTTTGCGTGGAGCGGTGCCGGAGATGTGGCGGGGCTGTTTTCGGGGGCCAACCTCCAGGCCATGGGCGTGACCTCGCTGGTGCTGATCATTTTTGCAGCGGTGGTGCTGGCCGCGTCCCTGGGACGGACCGCCCTGTCTTTTCTTTGCGGGGCCGTCGTGGTGTTTGCACTCGCTTGGCTGGCACAGGCCATCGCGGCGCATTCACAGGTCAAGGCACTTGGCCTTGAGTATGTCGTCTTTGCGCTGGGGCTGGGCCTGCTCTGGAGTCATCTGCTGCCTACGCCCGCCTGGCTGATGTCCGCCGTGCGGACCGAGTTTTTCATCAAGATCGGCATCGTCATCCTCGGCGCCGGCATGCTCTTTTCAGACCTGGTTAAGGCAGGTGCGCCGGGCATGATTCAGGCCGCGCTGGTCATCCCGGTCGTCTGGCACATCACCTTCCGCCTCGCCCGCTGGCTGAAGGTGGATGATGAATTCGGCGTCATGCTCTCCACTGCGGTGTCCATCTGCGGGGTGTCTGCCGCCATTGCCGCATGTGGTGCCATTCAGGGCGACAAGAAAAAGCTCTCTTACGTCACCTCCGTGGTGCTGCTCTGTGCCGTACCCATGATGATTCTCATGCCTTGGATGGTGAAATGGATGGGGCTAAGCGAGGCCGTGGGCGGTGCCTGGCTCGGCGGCACGCTGGACACCAGCGGCTCCGTGCTGGCCGCCACGGAAATGGTGGGAGAGACCGCCTCCAAGGTCGGTACCGTCGTCAAGCTCTCGCAGAACGTGCTTATCGGCGTCGCTGCTTTTCTGATCTCCCTCTGGTGGACGGTGCGTGTGCGGCGTGCAGATGTGAATGCTCCCCGGCCCAGCCTGGGCGTCATCTGGGAGCGGTTCCCAAAGTTCGTGCTCGGCTTCATCGCCGCTTCCGTGGCATTTTCGTTCCTGCTGCCGGAGGATCTCGTCAAAGCCACCGCCAAGCCCCTCAAGGGCCTGCGGGAAGTGTGGTTTGCCGCCGCGTTCGTCTGCATCGGCCTGGAAACGCGCATCGGTCATCTCTTCAAGCTCGGCGGCGGCAGGCCCGCACTGGCCTTCCTCGGTGGTCAGGCCTTCAACATCGTCTGGACGCTCCTGCTCGCCCTCTGGCTTTTCCGCAAGTGATCAAATATCAAACGACACCGTCTCACGCGAGCGTTCCTTCGCAATGATCTGCGCCACCGTGTGCTCCGCAAACCACTGCGCCACCTGCTCCCGCAGCCCGCTGAAGACCTGCCCCAGCGCATCCTGATCCGCCCCTGGCACGGGATCAAACGGCCCGTCAAACAGCGTCACCACCTCTCCAATCGTTATACGGGCAGGATGGGTGACGAGTTGATAACCGCCGCCTACGCCTCGTTTGCTGCGCAGCAGGCCGCCGTTTTTGAGGGCCAGCAGGATCTGTTCTAGGAACTTGAGTGGGATATGCTCCTTGCTGGCCAGATCTTGGATGGAGAAATTCGTGCCCTCGCGCTCACGCCCCATCGCCACGAGGGCGCGGAGGGCGTATTCGGCTTTTTTGGAGAGCTTCATGAGGTAGTGTTATCGAACATCAAAGGACCGCAGGTGCAAACTGCGATTTGCCGCCGGGTCGTTTCCGCGTCATTCATCGTCCCTCCCACCGCATGAGCGACGATTTTTTTGACTCACCGCCCCCTGAACCGCCACGTGCGGGTGCAGCGGTGCATCATGCAGGCGCGCCGCTGGCCTCTCGTATGAGGCCGCGCACGCTGGTGGAGTATGTGGGGCAGCAGCACATCCTGGCGGAGGGCAAACTGCTGCGCCGTGCGGTGCAGGCGGACCGCTTCTCGTCGCTCATTCTCTACGGGCCGCCTGGTGTGGGCAAGACCACGCTCGCGCACATCATTTCCCAGGAGACGAAATCGCGCTTCGTCACGCTCAGCGGCGTGGAAAGCAGCGTGGCGGACATCCGCAAGGAGGCGGAAAACGCCGGGCATCACATCCGCCTCTACAACAAGACGACCATCCTCTTTGTGGATGAGATCCACCGCTTCAACAAGGCGCAGCAGGACGTGCTGCTGCCGCATCTGGAGCGCGGCACGCTGCGTTTCATCGGCGCTACCACGCACAATCCCTTCTTCTATGTGAACAGCCCGCTGGTCAGCCGCTCCCAGGTCTTCACGCTGGAGCCGCTGGGCATCCCTGACCTCGAATCCCTCATGGACCGCGCTTTGAGTGATGTGGAGCGCGGTCTCGGCGGCATGCACGCCCGCATCGAGCCAGACGCACGCCTGCACCTCGCCACCGTGGCAGATGGCGATGCCCGCCGCTGCCTCAATGCGCTGGAACTTGCCGTCCTCTCCACTCAGCCGGATGCCGCAGGCGAGATTGTGATCACGCTGAATGCTGCGGAGGAATCCGTGCAGCAAAAGACCGTCGTCTATGATGGCGACGGCGACGCCCATTACGACACCATCAGCGCCTTCATCAAAAGCATGCGCGCTTCAGACCCCGATGCCGCCCTCTACTGGCTGGCCAAAATGCTCTATGCCGGGGAGGACATCCGTTTCATCGCCCGGCGTATTGTCATCGCTGCCAGCGAAGACATCGGCATGGCCGACAGCAATGCCCTGCGCGTAGCCGTCGCCGCCCAACAGGCCGTCGAATTCATCGGCATGCCCGAGGCACGCATCATCCTCGCGCATGCCACCATCTACAATGCCACTGCGCCCAAGAGCAACCGCTCCTACACGGCCATCGATGCCGCATTGGAAGATGTGAAAAACGGCCGCACCCTGCCGGTGCCCAAGCACCTCCGGGACGCGCATCACAAAAAAGCAGCCAAGGAGTTTGGCCACGGCGAAGGGTACCTCTACCCGCACAATTACGAAGGCGGCTTTGTCCCCCAGCGCTGCCTGGAAGGTGGCCGACAGTACTACGATCCTACCGCCAACGGCCTCGAAGCCCGGATCAAAGAGCGACTGGATCACTGGCGGAAGCTCTGGGAAGCGCAGGCGGAGTAAAAAGGCGAAACGAGGGAATATCCACCAGCCCAAAAGGCTCGCAGGCTGAAGCGCGGTCTGTGCAAAATTTATGGAAATTAAGATACGTTAAACTTTAACAATATGGAAACCATTCTTTTTATATTGAAGATGTATGAAAATTACGGTATATGTTTTCGTAATTAAAAAAATATTTAGCCATGTACAACTCACGTTTGATGACCTCTGGCCTATGTGGTGTCTGGATTGCCTCGCTTTCTGCCTGCGCTCTGCCCCAGCAATCTCTGCTTTCCGCGTGGAAGGAAATGAGGAACAAGTCGTCTGCTCCTCTGCAAACCGGCGTCAAATACGAGGTGCGCAAGGCTTTGGCGAACAATGTTCCGTTCCGTCCCAGCACAATCAAGCGCTACACCTTTGTACTCGAGGACCCGAAGCCGCCGTTGATGCCATATTCAAATTTGTATCGCAATTCTCAGATGCGCGTGCGCACCACCGCTTATACGCACAATGAAAGTGACCACATCATTTATGGGGTGAAGAACGCGATCGGAACGAATTTGAGATTTGGCAGCGTACGCAGCGCTGCGGCAGACTGGTCGCGCTTTCCTGTCGGTACAGTATTCCGCATCGCTGGCCAGCCTGGGATCACTTACGTGGTCGATGATTATGGCAGCGCCCTTGTCGGCACCGGCACGATCGATTTGTACAAACCCAGCCGCTCCATGATGGATAACTGGGGCGTGCGCCATGTGGACATCGAGGTCATTCAGTGGGGATCGTTTGAAAAGAGCATGGACCTCATGCGTGACCGCACCAAGTGGCGCCACGTGCGTGCGATGATGGACGGTATTGAGGCACGTCTGCGCACGGCTGCTGCTCTGCCGCATGGCAGGACACCGTTTACGGCATCGCTGTAAACCATGGAGCGGGGGCTCCAACTCCCCAATATTCACCATCTCGTCCCTCGCTAAAACTGCATCGCGTCAAAACAGCGATATTCCACCGCATCCTGTGGCGTTAGGAACCCCATACATGCGTCTTGCCCTCCTTTCGTTGTTTCTCTTTGCGGTCACTTCCAGTTCTGCTCAAAACAAACCGGGTGCGCCGCCATCCATCACACCCCGGCAGATTGCTGCTGCTTTGGCAAAAACATCACGCCCCGAGGAGCTGCAGGTGCTGCATGATCAGGTCCTGCGCCTCTTTGGCCGGCAGAACCTGACGCAGGGCAGGGCGGCGGCGAAGATCGAGGCCACCACGGTCGCCTGGGCCATTATTGATCCCAAACCCGCGCGTGTCGTGCAGCAGGACGGTACTTTGATAGGCGAAATGGTGCCGGTGGGCGATGGCGGACTGCAGGTGCTCGTCACCGAAATGCCCAACTTCACAGAAACTGGCTACCGAGTGGAATCCGAGGGCATGCCCCACCTCGCAGGCACCGTACACGTCGAATATTACGACTACACCGCCGACAGCCTGCCGCACAAAGATGTGCCACAAGGCAGGCTGGAGAAGTTCGAGTGGAACGCCAGTGAAGTCTTCCCCGACACGATGCGGGCCGTGACTGTCTATCTGCCTGCAGGATTCCAGCCCGGCGAGGAAACCTGCCTCATGGTCTGGCAGGATGGTACGCGCCATGTTGATCCCAACGGCTCCATGCGTGCCTCGGTGGTCTTCGACAATCTCATCCATAAAAAAGAGATGCCACGCACCGTGGGCGTCTTCATTGATCCGGGGCGCATGACGAAGCAAAAGCCCGGTGAGAAGGCTGGCAATCGAGGCTTTGAGTACGACTCCCTTGGCCCTGACTATGCGACATTTTTGATCGAAGAAATTCTGCCCGAGATTGCCAGGCGTTATCAAACCAAGTTTCGTCCACAGCCCGAAGCCTGGGCCATTGCGGGCGGTTCCTCCGGCGGCATCTGCTCCTTCACGGTCGCGTGGGAACGCCCTGACAAATTCCGCAAAGTACTCTCCTGGGTCGGGTCCTTCGTAGATCTCAAGGGCGGAGATGTCTATCCCTCGCTGATCCGCGCCTCGGAGCGCAAACCCATCCGCATCTACCTCCTTGATGGGGAAAACGATCTCGACAACAAATTCGGCAACTGGCCCATCGCCAACAAACAAATGGCCGCCGCGCTGAAGTACAAGGACTACGACTTCCGCATCGACTGGACCCAATGCTTCCACGGCAGTAAAGGCATGGCCCCCAACCTGCCCGAGGCACTGCGCTGGCTATGGCGCGATGTGAAGTAACTGGGGGCACCAAGGAGTCGTGGTTTCGCTTCGCATCTTCGCAGCCTGACCCGCTGGTCTCACTCCCTACTTGCTCCCAATATACATCAGCACATCTGCCACATCCTGCGCAGTGAGCACGCTCTCCAGTCCTTCGGGCATGATCGAAGTCGTCAGCGTTTTAAGTTCGCGGATATCGCTGCGCAATACCACCACGTCAGAACCGCCGGGCAGGCGAATCGTGATGTTTCCCGGCGTTTCAGCAGCCAACTGGCCCACGATCAAGCTTTGGTCTTTCTTTGTGACCTGAGTGGCCGCGTTGCGCTGCTCCACGGCGCGGTTTGGATCAAAGATTGCCTCGATCAGTTGCTCCCGCGGCTTGGTGGCCACTGTTGTCAGATCAGGGCCGACTTCCACACCCAGTTCACGCACTTTGTGGCAGACCATGCAGACTTTCTGAAACACAGCGGCGCCGCGCTTTGCATCGCCACTGAGATTGACTGCGTCAGTCACGTATTTGGCCACAACCTTCTGCCGGTTCGGGTTCTGGTCAGTGATGACCGGCATCACCACCTTGCTTGGCGCTTTCTGTGGCACCTGCTTCAACATTACCTTCTCAAACTCGCTGAATACTTCATCCGACTGCGAGCCGGTGGCAGTCAAGGCTCCGGCACGCACCTGCGGTTTCAGCGGCTGGATCAAGGCAAACACTTCTTCCGCGCTCATGCCGCCGAGCTGCATCAGCGTGAATGCCGCCTGGATTCTCACTGCCGGTGAGGCACCCAGCAGTGGCTTCAAATCAGCGACCGCAGACGTCTCCTGTCGCTCAATCAACAATCGCTGTGCGGTGTCGCGCATCCACCCATTGGCTGACCCCATCGCTGCAATGGGATTGGATATTGCGGTGGTGCCTTTTGGCTGTCCCTTCTTACTGATGCGGTAAATCCTTCCGCGATCCTCCCCCGCGCGCAAATCCAGACCGTGTGCAATCTCCGCCGGAATCCACTCCGGGTGCTCCAAAACAAGGCGGTACATGTCCACCACGTACAATGCGCCATCCGGCCCTGTGCGTGCCATGCTGGGGCGGAACCAGTTGTCCTCACTGGCGAGAAACTCACTTTCCACATCGTCTGGATGGCGTCTGCTGGTGATGGTGCCGCCGTCGTAGTTCAGCACTTCGCGATGCACGAGATTGTTGGCCGGTTCGCAGATGAGCATCACCTGCGCGCCATCGGTGCCGAACGTGCTGTCACGAAAAGGCATAGGTGAGCATCCGGAGGTCAGCGTGTTGATGGCGCTACCCTGATTGAACCGGCGCACGGGAGGGCTGGCGGGGAAGATGCGCTTTTCATCATTCATGTCGCTGCGGATGGATTTGACCACGACTTCTGGGTGGCGATCGAGATAACGAAACGGCAGCCAGTAGTGCCAGCCGATGGTGCTGTTGTTGTTGCCGAACCAGTTGCCGAAATCATCGCGCCACTTGCCATACTGGCTGCGACCGCCTTCGAGCGCGAATTCGCCGCTGCGTGGATCAAAGCGGAAATCATTCGTGCCGAGGGCGATTTTCTTGCCGGTCTTAACGCAGGTGATGTCGCCGCCGCTGTCGCCATTCGCTCCGTAGAGCCAGCCGTCGAGTCCCCAGCAGAAGCCGTTTACCAGATGCTGCGGATTGCCCGCGGTGAAGCCGGTGAACCACGTTTCACGCTTGTCGCACTTGCCATCGCCATCCGTGTCTTCGGCGTAGAAAATGTCTGGGATGTTGGCGATGAAGACCCCGCTTTTCCACAACGCGAGGCCGGTGGGATGCCTCAGGCCTTCGATGAACAGGGTGGACTTGTCGTACACGCCGTCGCCATTGGTGTCCTCCAGGATTTTCACGCGCCCCGTTTGCAGCTCAGAAACTTTCTCCTGGCCCACGCTGCCATCCTTTGTCTTTTCACCGGGAGCAAAGGGGTAGTCGCCCATTTCAACGACCCACATGCGGCCTTTGGCATCCCAGTCAATGAAGACGGGATCCTGCACCAGCGGCTCGGCAGCAACCAGCATGGCCTCAAATCCCGGCTTCACATGCAGTGCCTTGAGTGAGTCCTGCGGCGATTTGGGCTCGGGGCCGGGCACCTTCAGCAATTCAGTAAACGGAATGCGCTGCTTTGTCCCGCTCCACATGGCGCCATCGTGAAAGGAGACGCCGTTGTCACTGCCATCCGCGTGCACGATCAGTGGCAGGCTGTTGGCATCTCCCGCCTTGCCTTCGCGCATCACCTGCGACCAGCCTTCATTCCATTGCAGCCCCTTCTTGGCCCGCTCCTTGGGCACAAAGAGAAACACGCCGTATTCACGCGCATTGGAAAGCACGATGTCCTCATTGCCGTCGCCGTTCAGATCCACAAACCGCACGCCATTGTCGCGCCCTTGATCATCCTGCAGTTTTGCGGCTTCGGGCAGAGCATATTCGCGTAACGCGGGCGGCACTCCGGCAGCCTTTAAAAGGCTGCTGCAAATGAGAAGGAAGAGATAGATTCTTGGCATGACGGTAAAGAGGTGAGATACCAACGCTCCAGTCCTGAGTCTTCCTTTGGGCAGTTTGCGAATTTGTGGAATGTGTTTTCACGTTCATTTCATCCCCGCTTCATCAAGGTTTCATGTGGCTTTTGAGTTTGGGCGTCGATGAAACCACTCATTCTTCTCCTGCTGGGAGCCAGCGCTTTGCTGGCTCAAACCGTCACCAGTGCCACGCTCGATGAGAGCGAAGTGCGCATCACTTACGGCGAACTCAAACGCCTCATCGCGGCCACGCTGCCCAAGGAACCGCCACCTCCCGCCAGCAAACCGCCGCCACCGGTTCCTGCGGCTCTTCTCTCCGCGCTGTACCATCTCGATCCCCAGGGCACTACCGTCACCGCCGAGATGCAGGTGGCGAACTTCGATGGCGAGTGGCACACGGTTCCCCTCGCGGGGGCTGCTACAGGAGTGCTCACCGTGGAGCCCAAGGATGCGCGTCTCGTCGTCACCGGTGACCAGCTTTGCCTCATCACTGACAAAGCGGGTGCGCAGAATGTGAAGCTGACTTTCGCGCTCGCCAAACCAGGGCAGGGGACCACGCTGCATCTCGCTGCAGCACCCATTGCCTCGCTCGAGGTCAAGGAACTGCCCGAGGGCAAAGTCTTGCGCCAGCAACACGGTGTCATGACGCAAATTCTGACGAATGCAGGGATCGCCGCGCTTCCGGCAGTGGGTGGCGAGGTCACCTTCACATTCGAAGATGCACACAGGGCCGCACAGTCGCGCATCGCTAGCTTCACGGATGACGCCATCGTTTCCACCGCTTTGTACACCACGCAGGTCGTTCGAGACGGCTCTGCGCTGACTGAAGGTGCGATCACGGTGCGCCATGATCACCCGGCCAAACTCATCTTACAGCTTCCTGAGTCCGCCAAACTGCTGCAGTGCCATGTGAATGGAGATCCCGTGCGTCCCGGCGTTGGAGAAGGGAATTGCGTGGAGGTTCCTCTCGATGATCCCGCCACCGACGGTGCGGAGTCAGAGGTGAAGATCTCTTTCACCGCTGCGCTCGCGCCCTTGCAGTTCGCGGAAGGCGAACTCGATCTCGCGCTGCCGCAAACACCGCTGTTTGCGAAGCAGATCGACTGGAATGTGCAGTTTCCCGCCACCTACGACCTCAGCTTCAGCGGCAACGTGGATCCTGTGACCGACAAGGCCACCGCGCCCGGTCTTCACCTGCGTAAATCTCTTTGTCGCGATCAACAGCCCCAGGCCCGCATCACCTACCGTAAACGCACCGCCAACTGATTTCACCCACACCCCAACCTCAACTCATCATTGCCATGAAAGTCACACATCTCATCACTATCGCCGTTATCTTCGTCTGCACCACCATCGCTTGGTGGCTGCTGGGCGGCGTCATCACCCAACGCACGGCCCACGTGAGCTATCAAACCGGAGATGATGTCAGCGGGCGCTGGGGACCGGACCTGGTGCAAAAGCATCCGGTGGCGCGCTACACTTCCTCCAGCGGAACCAGCATTGTTCTCCAGCCGGCGAAGAGCGATGTCAAAGTGCAGCTCGCTTATCAACCCGTCAAAATGGGGCTGCTCTGGCACCGCACCTACAGTGTGAAGGTTGAAGGGGCCTACACCTTCACCAACACCACTGCCATCACGCAGTCGCTCAATGTGGGCTTTGATCTACCCGCTGGAAAGACCCTGCTCGACAAAATCCAATTCACACTCGGCGAAGGTGCTTCGATGCGCCGCTCTGTGGCCGCACCGCAGGACGGTGTGATCTCGGACAGTGTGCAGCTGGCTCCAGGAGAAAGCATCCCTATCAACGTCAGCTACGAATGCCGTGGCATGGACTTCTGGCGCTACGCCTTTGCCGATGCCAGCCGGATTCGTGACTTCAACCTCACCATGAACACCGACTTTACGGATGTGAATTTTCCGATTAGCTCACCCACTGACCGCAAGCCAACTGAGAAAGGGATGGCACTCATCTGGAAATACGAAGACGCCATTTCCGCGCCGGGCATCAGCCTGGAAATGCCGCGCGAGCTCAATGCCGGTCCCGTCGCGGCCCAGATCTCCTTTTATGCGCCGTTGTCGTTGCTGCTGTTCTTTGTCGTGATCATCATCACAGCCACTTCGCGCGGCGTATCGTTGCATCCGGTGAATTACTTCTTTCTCGCCGCAGGCTTTTTTGCCTTTCCGCTGTTGTTTTCCTACATGCTGGATGTGGTGCCGGTGCATATCAGCTTTGTGATTGCTGCTGCTGCGTCGCTGATGCTGGTGTGTGGTTATCTGCGCGCTGCAGCCGGGAGTTTTCTGTTCCGCATCGCTGTCGTCGCGCAGACTGCCTACATGGTGCTCTTCAGCTACAGCTTTTTCTTCAAGGGGCTCACCGGATTGACGCTCACCGTGGGCTGCATTGTCACGCTCGGCGTCTTGATGGCTCTGACCGCCAAGGTGGACTGGAGTCAGAAACTTGGCGCGGTTTCACCGAGTCTCGCTTGAGCTCATGATTCTAACCGCTGATAGATTCTGAACAAGAGTCTTGTCAGCATCGCATCAGCGGTTCAAACATTCACCCCAGCCGAAAATGCCTGCCAAAATCCTCATCGTCGAAGACGAGCCTTCCATCTGCGAAAACGTCGTCTATGCGCTCGAAGCCGACGGCTTTGCCGTGACCAGTGCCGCCACGGGCCAGGCCGCCCTGGAGCAGATGAAGTTACAGGACTTCAGTCTCGTCATTCTCGATGTCGGGCTGCCCGACATGACCGGCTTCGAGGTGTGCAAAACGATTCGCAAGACGCAGTCACTGCCGATCCTCTTCCTCACTGCACGCTCCAGCGAAGTGGACCGCGTGGTGGGCCTGGAGATCGGCGGGGATGATTACGTCGTGAAGCCCTTCAGCCCGCGCGAGCTCGTGGCCCGCGTGCGCGCCATCCTGCGACGGGTTTCAGCTATTCCGCTGCCCCAGCATGCGGCCGACTCTGCGCTGCCTCTCGTCATTGATGACACACGCTGCCAAGCCATCTACTTCGGCACAGCCTTGAATCTGTCGCGCTACGAATTCCGCATGCTCAAGGCCTCTGCGGCGCATCCGGGGCGTGTGTTCAGTCGTGAGCAGCTCATGGATCACGCCTCCGAAGAGCCGGATGCCTCCATGGAGCGCACGGTGGACACACACGTCAAAACCTTGCGCGCCCGCATGCGCGGTGTTCGCGAGGGGCTCGATCCCATCGTGACGCATCGCGGCATGGGCTATTCACTGCTCGAAAACTGGCCTGACGCATGAGTCTCACCGCTCGCTTTCTGCTGGGCTTCGCCGTGGTGGCAACGGTGGGCTTGTTCGTGCTCTTCAGCCAGCTCATCCACCGCGTGGAGCGGCAGTATTTTGAGGCCATCGAAGAACCGATGGTCGATGTGGCCAACATCCTCGCTGAAGTCATCGCCGCAGATGCCGACAACGGCGTGCTCAACCCACAGGCCGTGGAGCAGGCAGTGCGCGCCGCCCAGCAGCGTCAGATCAAGGCCCAGATCTACAATCTCAGCAAGACGAAGGTTGACATGCAGGTCTATGTCACCGATTCGCAGGGGCGTGTGCTGTTTGATTCCGCCGGCATTGAGAAGCCGGGTGAGATCTCCAATCACCGAGATGTGAACCTCACCCTCATGGGGCAATACGGCGCACGCTCCTCCCGCATGAGCGAACGCGATCCGCTTTCCATCGTGATGTATGTGGGTGCGCCTATCCTGCATGAGGGCAAAACCATTGGCATGCTCAGCGTCGCCAAGCCCCAGCGAGGTGTGCTGGCTTTTGTGTGGGAGACGGAGCGCTGGCTGAAGTGGTCCGTCATCACGACGGTGGTGCTCATGCTGCTGGGCATCTACCTCGCGGCGCGCTGGGCTACGCGCCCGCTGGAGGTGCTGACGCAGCATGCACTGGCGGTGAGCCGTGGCGAGCGCTCCACCTCGCCGCGAATGCCGGGGCATCAGATGAAGACGCTCGCCAAAGCCCTCGAGGACATGCGGGATGCCCTCGAAGGGCGTGAATACGTGGAGCATTACGTGCAGAGCCTCACGCATGAATTGAAAAGCCCCGTGGCCGCGATCCTCGGTGCTGGCGAAATCCTCCAAGGCGATGTGCCGGAGCCAAAGCGCGCACGCTTTCTGCAAAACATCAGGACTGAAGCCTGCCGGCTGCGGGATTTGCTGGAACGCCTGCTGCACCTTGCGGCCATTGAAAAACAAAAAAAGCTCGAGACGAGCGACCCCGTCGATCTCGTGAGTGTGCTGGACCGTGCCTGGGATCATCTGGCGCTCATCGCCCTGGCCAAAGACGTGAGGTTTGAGCGTGAGATGAACGGACATCTTGTGGCGAAGGGAGATCCCTGGCTGCTGGAAATCGCCGTGGGCAATCTGCTGCAAAACGCCATCGACTTCGCTCCGAAGGGCAGTGTCATCACAGCCAACGGTTTTCGCTTTGATGCGAAGGTGGTGATCGAAATTGAAGACTCCGGTCCCGGCATCCCGGACTATGCCCGCACCCGCGTCTTTGAGCGCTTCTATTCCCTGCCACGCCCGGACAGCGGCAAAAAGAGCACCGGTCTCGGCCTCTGCTTTGTGAAAGAGGTCGCGCAGCTCCATGGTGGCAGCGTGGAGCTGACGAATCGTGAAGGCGCTGCCGGAGCAAAGGCCATGTTGATTCTCCCTTTGTGAGGGCGGGCTGGTTTGACAACTCCGGCCTGCCTTTATACGCTCCGCCCATGAGCACTCCTGAAGCCGGCAAGCCCGTTTACATCGTCAAGAACCCCTGCATCGCCAAGGTGAAGCGGATGTTCAACCTCTCAGGCCCCGATGCGCCCAAGCACACCGCGCATTATGAGATCGACCTCGGCACTTCAGGTTTGGAATACACCCCCGGGGACTCGCTGGCCGTGCAGCCCACGAATGATCCGGCGCTGGTGGATGACACGCTCGCCGCGCTCGGCTTCTCCGGCACGGAAATCGTCAAGCACCCCAAGACTGCCGCTGAGGTGCCCATTCGTCAGGCATTGATCGAAGGCACGCTCATCACCGAGATCGACAACAAGCTCATCAAGGCCATCATCGAAAAGACCGCGGGCGACACTCTTCTGGCCGACTTGAGCGTGCCGGAGAAAAAAGAAGCGCTCAAAGAGTACCTCTGGGGCCGCTTTGTCATCGACCTCCTGCTGGAAAATCCCATCGCGAAATTCACGCCTGAGGAGTTCATGCTCACGCAGAAGAAGTTGAACATTCGCCTATACTCCATCAGCAGCAGCCAGAAGGCGCATCCGACGGAGGTACACCTCACCGTCGCTACGGTGCGCTACACCAGCCATAACCGTGCGCGCGGCGGTGTGGCCTCCACCTTCCTCGCAGAGCGAGTCACTCCGAATGAAACGCTCATTCCCTGCTTTGTGAATCACGGCAAAGGTTTTCGCCTCCCTGATCCGCAGGAAGAGACCCCCATCATCATGTGCGGACCGGGCACAGGCATCGCGCCATTTCGTGCTTTCCTTGAGGAGCGTAAGGCGACGGGCGCCAAGGGCAAAGCGTGGTTGTTTTTTGGAGAGGTGAGCGCGAAGTCCTGCTTCTTTTACAAGGAGGAATTTGAA
The DNA here is from genome assembly GCA_903838675.1 of uncultured Verrucomicrobiota bacterium. Taxonomy (GTDB): domain Bacteria; phylum Verrucomicrobiota; class Verrucomicrobiia; order Verrucomicrobiales; family Verrucomicrobiaceae; genus Prosthecobacter. The sequence continues at coordinate 29,202 of CAILZI010000193.1, read as the reverse complement.
GCCTATCTGGCTGACGGTACCCTGACCAAGTTCAGCACCGCCTGGAGCCGCGATCAGGTGGAGAAGATTTATGTGCAGCACAAGATGCTGGAGAACAGCGCGGAGTTCTGGGCCTGGCTGGAGCAAGGGGCGATCTTTTATGTGTGTGGAGATGCATCACGCATGGCCAGCGATGTGGACAAGGCGCTGCATACGATCATTGAGCAGGAGGGGGGCAAGACGGCAGAGGAGGCCGCTGCTTATGTGCATGCGATGAAGGAGTCGAAAAGGTATCGCAGGGATGTGTATTAAAATGTGAGACAGGCTGGCAGCCTGTTTCACATTTCTACTTCGCCAGCCACAGAATTCCCGTGGCTGTCACCTGGATGTTCTTCTTCATCGGGCTGAGCTTGAAGGTTTCGAAGGCGAGAGTGGCGGGGTCATACTGATCGCGGATTTTCAGGGTGTCGTCGGCGATTTGTTTTTCGAGCTCGGCGATGTCGGCTTTGAGAGAGTCCAGTTCGTGCTCAGCGGCTTTGACATCTGCACCTTCTTTCCACGCGCGGGAGGCGCTGTTGATGGTGCTGGCTTTGACGAGGCTGGTCTTGCGGCCGAAGATGGCGCCGAGAATGCTGCCGCCGATCTCCACGGCGGCGCTCAGTTTGGCACCACTGGATTGCGCTTGCTGCACTTCCACTTTGCTTGCGGCTTTCTCGGCCTTGTCCTGCAGTGACTTCATCGTCTTCGCGGTTTTCGTGCGCAGTTCCTCGATGGCGGCGTCGCGCTGCTCGCGGGTGGTCTGGGTGATGCGCACCTTGAACTCATCCTGCTTTTCGCCGGGATTGGAATACACCTCCAGCAGCGGTGAAAAGAAAACTTCCAGGCTGTGATTGGCAAACACCCAGTCGGTGAAGTCTTTTTTGATGCTGGTGTAGGTCGTTGTTTTCAACGCTGGCCCCGGCAGATCGGCGTAGGCGGCATTCTCCTTGGGTTCGCTTTCATACTTGGAGAGATCGTCGTCTTTCGGTACATCGACAAACTTCTCCCACAGCACCTTCTGCTTCTCGATGTCGATCTCATTCACGAGCGTGACAATGCTGCGGCCGGTGATCTTCCGTTTGGCATCGTCAAACATGACCGTGGCGCTGCGCAGGATGGCGGGAGTGTAGGTGATGCGTTCGCCATCGTCGTCGCTTGGCTGGAAGAGTTCGGTGGCTCCTTCAGGCAGCTTGGGGCGCAGGGTGTTGCGGTCAGTTGAGGCGGCGCTGCTTGCTCCGGGCGGAGCAAAGCCATCGTCCTCGGCTGCCGCAGCTGTCTTGGCTCCAGCTTTCGGACGGATCGGGTCCATGAGGGCCTTGATCTGAGGACGCGAGAGTGGGCCACTGAGGTAGCTCATGAGCCAGCGTACGGTGAAGACCACGGGGTGGTCTTCATGCACATTGTTCATGAGGAAGACGCGGTTGCCCAGTCCGGCCAGCGTCTGCTCCATAAGCTGGCGGTCAAACTTGCCGCCCGCAGTGTTGGCCGCGCCTTCGAGGCCGTCGAGCACGCGCATCTTATCGCGCTCTGTTTGCAGTCGGCCAAGCCACCACGTGCCGATGTTTGCCAGCGCCTTGTAGTCGAGGTCGGCCGGGTTTTGCGTGGCCAGCAGGATGCCGAGGCCAAAAGCACGCGCTTGTTTGAGCAAAATCATGAGCGGCTTCTTCGAGGGAGGCATGGCCGTCGGCGGCAGGTAGCCGTAGATCTCATCCATGTAAAAGATGGCGCGCAGGGAGGTGGTGCCCTGCTGGGAGCGCATCCAGCCGAGAAGCTGGTTCATCAGCAGCGAGACGAAGAACATGCGCTCCGTATCGCTGAGATGGGCGATGCAAAAGATGGTGATGCGCGGCTTGCCCTCGGGCGTGTAGTACATGCGCTGGATGTCCAGTGCCTCGCCTTCCAGCCAGGTGCTGAAGCCGGGTGATGCGAGCAGGTTGTTCAGCTTCATCGACAGCGCAGTGCGCTTGGCCTCAGGCATGAAGCTGTCGAGGTCGACTACACCGACTTTTCGAATCGGTGGCTGCTGGATCTGACGCACGAGATTTTCCAGCGTCAGATTCTGCCCCTTCTTCCAGCAGAACGCGACGATGTTGCTCAGGAGGATGTGCTCAGGCGACTGGATGGGATCCGCATTGACGTTCAGCAGTCCCAGCATGGAGGATACGGTGCTCTCGATGCGGTCGGCCAGTGCCTCGGCATCGTCCATCACTTCTGCAGGCGGGCAATTAAGTGAGCTGAGAATGGAGACGGGCAATCCTGCATTGCTGCCGGGCGTGTAGATGGCCATGTCCACAGTCGCCCGCAGTTTCTTGATACGGTCGGCGCTCTGGCCCCACTCACCCAGACCCTTTTGCCATGTGGCCGATTGCGCAGCCGCGTATTCATCCGGCGATTTCCCTGTGCGCCGTGCTTCGTCTTCATTGATCCACGGGCGAAACTCCTGCGGCGTGAGATTGGGGAAGGTGAGCAGCGCATTGCCGATGTCGCCTTTGGGATCGATGGCGATGACCGGCACGCCATCCATGGCGGCTTCTTCGAGCAATGCGAGGCAGAGGCCGGTTTTGCCGCTGCCGGTCATGCCGAGCACCACGCCGTGCGTCACCAGATCCTTGGAGTCGTAGAGAATGAGGTCGTCTTTGACCTTTTTTGAATCGAGATCGTATTCACGACCGAGGTAAAAGGTGCCGAGCTTTTCGTATTGGTCAGGAGAGATGGGCATGGTGGGGAAATGATGAAATCAGCGTGGCGGGCGGAGGTGGGATTGCAAAGTGGAAAATGATGGTTAAAATCGACTCTCATGATCACTGTCGCACGCACCCCAAAAAAGCAGGACCGACTCAGTCAGGTTCTGAACCGTCGGCTGCGGAAGCCTGCGCCTGCGGCGGTTGTGGCCTGGCTGCAAGAGCATCTGCGCATGCCCGACACCGACATGAAGCGCATGAAAAAGCTCTATGACAAGGTGATGAACGAAACAATCAGCAAAACTGAGAGTGCTGAATTGGATGGTCTTATGGAGGCCAGCGCAGCCATGGATGTTTTGCGTGCGCGTGTTCTGCTTGGGAATGAATCAGCAAAGACGCGTGCTGCCTCCCGTGCATGAGTCGTGTTCCGGCCAGTCTCGCGGTCAAGGTGCGTGCCCGAGCGGCCCACCGGTGTGAGTATTGCCGCCTGCCGGAGATGGCGACTCAGGCTTCGTTTGAGGTCGAGCATATCATTCCGCTCAAGCATGAAGGCCCGACGACATTCGACAATCTGGCTTTTGCCTGTTTTCACTGCAACCGGCACAAAGGCGTGAACCTCTGTGGTTTGCATCCGATGACAGGAAAGCTTGTCCGCTTGTTTGATCCTAGGCGTGATGAATGGAGCAGGCATTTTCGTCTGCTGGGTGGGCAGATGACTGGAAGAACGGACGTCGGCAGGATCACTGTGCAGGTTTTGCAGATGAACAAGCTGGAGCAGGTGCAGTTGCGTAAGCTATGGCTTGCCTGACTGCCGCATGAACGGTGAAGGTTTGCAAATCACCAACCTCCTGACAGGATGCCGCCATGCGCTCCGCATTTCTGCTCATCATGACCACCGCCACACTCTCCGCCGAAGTTTTGACCTATCCCCAGACGCGGAAAGAGGACGTGGTTGACACGCATCACGGCGTGAAGATCGCGGACCCCTACCGCTGGCTTGAGGATGACAACTCGGAGGAAACCAAGGCCTGGGTGAAGGCGCAGAACCAGGTGACGTTTGCGTATCTGGAAAAACTGCCACGCCGTGAGGAGATCAAGACTCGGCTGCAGAAGCTGTGGAATTTCGAACGCATGGGGCAGCCGTTTGAGCACGGCGGTCGGTGGTTCTTCACGCACAATTCGGGCCTACAGAATCAGGCGGTGCTGATGACGGCGGAGTCGCTGGAAGGGGAGTCGAAGGTGCTGCTGGATCCGAATGCGATGTCGAAAGACGGCACGACATCCCTGTCCGATCAGGCACCGAGCGAGGATGGTAAGCTCATCGCCTACGGCGTTTCAGAGGCGGGCAGTGACTGGACGACGATCCGCGTGCGCGACATCGCCACGGGGCGAGATTTGGACGATGTGGTGAAGTGGGTGAAGTTCAGCGGCGTCTCCTGGCGCAAGGACGGCAGCGGTTTCTACTACTCACGCTACGATGAACCCAAGCCCGGCGCGGCGCTGACGGCGAAGAACGAATTTCACAAGCTCTACTTCCACCCGCTCGGGAAACCGCAGAACGAGGATCAGCTCATCTACGAACGCAAAGACGAGCCGAAGTGGGGCTTTGGCGGCGGCGTGACGGAGGATGGCGAATACCTCGTCATTCAGGTGTGGCTGGGCACGGAACCGAAGAACCGCGTGTTCTACCAAAAGATCGCCGGTGGCGGCCCGGTGGTGGAACTGCTCAAAGACAACGATGCACGCTATGACTTCATCGACAACGACGGTCCGGTCTTTTACTTTCGCACGGATCTGAATGCACCGTGCTACCAGGTCATCGCTATCGATGTGCGCAAGCCGGAGCGTGGCAACTGGCGCATCGTGGTGCCCGAGGTGCCGAAGGTGCTGCTGGAAGGTGTCAGCACCGTGGGCGGGCAGATGTTCTGCGAGTACCTGCGCGATGCGAAGACCGAGGTGAAGTGTTATGATCTCGATGGCAAACTCGTTCGCGACGTCAAGCTTCCCGGCATCGGCACTGCGATGGGCTTTGGTGGTCATCGGCATGACACGTCCACCTTCTACACCTTCACCGGTTTCACCGAGCCGGGGGCGATCTACCGCATGGATTTGAAAACCGGCGAGAGCAAGCTGTGGCGGAAGCCGCAAGTGGACTTCGACGGTTCCGCCTTCGAAACGCAGCAGGTCTTCTACCACAGCAAGGACGGCACCAAGGTGCCCATGTTCATCGTCCACAAAAAGGGCCTGAAGCTCGATGGTTCAAACCCGACGCTGCTGTACGGCTACGGCGGCTTCAACATCAACATGACCCCTGGCTTCTCCGTGTCCCGAGCAGTCTGGCTTGAGATGGGCGGCGTTTTTGCGATGCCTAATCTGCGTGGTGGTGGTGAGTATGGCCGCGAGTGGCATCAGGCCGGCATCAAGCTCGGCAAACAGAATGTATTCGATGATTTCATCGCCGCCGCCGAGTGGCTCATTGCTCACAAGTACACCACCAGTGCCAGGCTTGCGATCCAGGGCGGCAGCAACGGCGGCTTGCTCGTCGGTGCATGCCTCACACAGCGCCCCGAACTCTACGCTGCAGCGTTGCCTGCCGTGGGGGTGTTGGACATGCTGCGCTTCGAAAAATTCACCATCGGCTGGGGCTGGAAGAGCGACTATGGCAGTGTGGAAAACCCCGCTGAGTTCGGAGCCCTGCTCAAATACTCCCCCTACCACAACCTCAAGCCCGGCACTCGTTATCCAGCCACGCTGGTGCTCACGAGTGATCATGACGACCGTGTGGTGCCGGCTCACAGCTTTAAGTTCGGTGCTCGCTTGCAGGAGTGTCAGGCGAAGGACGGGCCACCTACATTGATCCGCATTGAAACCAGCGCAGGGCATGGGGCGGGGACGGCGCTGAACAAGATGATTGAGAAGACGGCGGATGAGTGGGCGTTTTTGGTGAAGGCGCTGGGGATGTAGCGCGGCGCTTTGAGTGCTCGGGCAACGCGCAATGGACAGGAGTGTCCATCGTACCTTCAATCACTCCCGCACAAAAAAGTTAGCAAAGCTCACGGCTGCACCGAAATCCGCAACGCCCACCGGCCCTTTCGCTGCTCCTTCAAGTCTGCCCTCCAGAACCTGTGGATTGGCATCTTGTGGCTCGGTCAGGGTGGCGGTGGCTTTTGGGCCTTCGAGTTTGAGCCGCACGCGGTACCACTTGCCGGGCTTCACCTTGTCTGCACCGAAGACGATGGGAGCTTTGCCGCTGCCGATGAGCACGACGGGATCTTTCTTGCCACGCACGCAGAGTCCGGTGCAGGGGCGCGATAGATCGGCGTCTTTCGGGAGCTGGAAGTCGGCGATGTATTCGCCGTCGGCGATCTCGGCTTCGCTCCACAGCGGAGAGCCTGGCTGGCCGGATGTTGAGGTGAGTTTGAGGTTCCAGTTGGCAGCCACCCAGCGTGCCTCAGTGCCTGAGGGCACTTTCCAGCCACGAAGATCGAGGCCGTTGTAGAGATGCTTCCAGCCTTGATCCAGCGGGGCGGAGTCGGCGGCCGTGGCACCGGTGGAGGGCAGTTCTTTGATGCGGACGTTGCGGAACTCGACGGGTGCGCCTTCGGATTCGAGGGCGAGGTAGCCTTTGCGCCAAAAGCATTTGTCGCCGCCGCTGACGACCTTGCCATTCACGGCGAGGGTGAGGGTGCCGTTGTTGCCGGTGATGCGGTAGTGGTTCCATTCGGGCGAGGGCTTGCTGCGTTCCTCGCTGGGAAAGCTGCGCTGGCCGCTGTGCTCGCCATGGGGATCCATGGTGGCACCGTGAATAGGGAAGACATCGCCATGCGTGGTGAACCAGCGCGGCTTCTTGGGATCGGCGTGCTTCATGTAGCCCTGGTCTAGCACCTGGACCTCGATGCCACGCAGGAAGGGCACGCCGGGGGCGGAGATGGGGCTGCCCCAGATGAAAACGCCGGAGTTGCCACCGCTGGTCAGGTGACGCCACTCGCACTCCAAAATGAAGTTCTCATACTGCTTCTCGGTACGCATGGCCCCGGTGGGGATGCCTGTGCAACTGACGCCGCCGTCCTTGATGCTCCAGGTTTCCGGTGCGCAGTTCGCATTCACCCAGCCGCTGAGGTCCTTGCCATTGAACATGGGGATGAAGCCCTCGTCTTCGGCAGCATGGGAGCAGGGGATGGCGGTGGAAAGAGCGAGGGCGCAGAGCAGCGTGGTTGGTTTCATGCGCAGGAACATACGAAGTCAGTGGGCAAGGCTTCGCATTCAAAGTGCTAGAGATCGGTAAATTCAGAACCTCCAGTTAATTGCAGCCTGAAAGCCGTTCTCGTACGTCACGGCGCTGCTGCCACTCGCTTTGACGCTCCACTTCACATATTCCAGGTAGAGATCAATGTTCTTGGTCATGGCCATGGTGATGCCGGGCACGAACATGTACTGCTTGCCGCCTGGGTTCGCATCATAACCCGCCGAGTAAGCGACCCGCCACGTGACCGGACCGGTGACGTAGCTCGCACCGACGATGAAATCGGTGGTGCGCGTGCTCATGCCACCTGAAACATAGCGCGCCGGGTTGACTGCGCCGTTGCGCTGCAGCACCTCGGCAAAGGTTTTGAAACTGCCGTGCGTGTAGGTGAGGTCGATGCCCCAGACCGTGAGGGCGTGGTCGTGGTATCCGGCACTTTGCGCTTTGATCTGGCCAACTGAGGCGGAAAGCCCAAGTGCGAGACTGGAGGTGGGGCTGAACCACCAGGTGGGCACCATTCGCACCACAGCCTGGTTTTGCAGGCGGAAGACGGTGGTGCTTTCCGAATCGGCTCCCGTGAGGCCGGGACTGATGCCGTCCTCGCGAAGGAAGAACTGCGCGTGGGATTCCAGGCTGAATTTGGGCTTGATCCAAAACGTGCGCTCCCAGGACAGGCCGATGTCGGAGTTGAGCTTGAACCCATCGTAATAGAGCACGTTGCCGTAAAAGCTGCCGTCCCAGTCGAGCCCAAACTTGCGGCGGATCTGGCCGGCTTTGAACACGCCCGCAGTGGTGCTGGCCCACGCATACATCTCAAAAGGCCAGAAGGTCGAATCCATGGAATTACGAAACGCATTCTTCTCACGCAGACGCATGTCGGCATGCAGGCCCACGCTTTGCACGAATTTGCCTCCGGTATTCCAGAAAGGATCGATCAACAGGTAGTAGTAATAGGTGCCGGGCAGGGAACTGGAGCCGTAACCGCTACCACCGGGACCACCGGTGGGAATCCGCCACCAATGCCAGGCACCGAGCGTGACGGGAATGTGAGCGTTCTTGCGGGCCTGCAGATCATCCCAGACACGCGCCGCGAGGGTCTTGCCCAGAAGCAGGCTCTGCGGAGAAAAATCAGTGTAGGGAGGATCGACGCCGATGCCTTCGGCATGGACGAATGAGACGGAGGCGGCAGAGAGTGCAGCCGCAATGACAGCGGAACGCAGGGAGGAGCGGGGAGGCTTCATGGCTGTCGGCAGGGGTTGATTGCCTTCAGCGGGGAAAATCCCGCACGTCTAAACGCACGGACAAAGCGCAAATGAACGCGCGTTTATCTTTGCAACTGCGGGGCGCGTGACGAGTTACGCGGCACCGCCCAGCGTTGTTCCGTAGTGGTCAGGATCAAGCGCGAGCGTCCTCACCCAAACAACGCCGCCACCGGCTTCCCGCCATCCGTGATCGGCACGGGACGCGTACCGTCCATGAGTTCCTTGCTGGGATCAATGCCCATGGCGGCGTGGATGGTGGCGTGGAAATCGACGAGGGGAACGGGGTTTTCGACGGGCTTCTTGGACAGCTCATCGCTGACGCCATAGGCACCGCAGTGGTTCAAGCCACCACCGGCAAGCACCATGGAGAACGTTGTGCCTTGATGTCCGCGTCCGCCACGACCATCGAACTCCGGCGGGCGACCGAACTCGGTGCCGACGACGATGAGGGTCTTGTCGAGCAGCTTCTTGTCTTTGAGATCGCGGATGAGCGCCGCGAGGGCGGTGTCGAGTTCCTGGATGAGCAGGTGCTGGTTCTTGTAGCCTTCGTTGTGAATGTCCCAGCCGGTGCCGTTCATGAAGTTGAGGTTGTGCGAGACTTCGATGAAACGCACTCCCGCCTGCACGAGGCGACGCGAGAGCAGGCAGCGCTGGCCGAATTCGCCACCGTACGCATTGCGCAGCGCCGCGGGTTCTTCCTTGAGATTGAAATGCCGCATGAACTGCGGGCCGGAGAGGCTAAGTGCCTGCTCTTGCGCCGTCTTGTAGTCGGCGATGGCGGATTCTTTTGGTGCACGGGCCATGAGCGGCGCGAGCAACTGCTCGCGAGTCAGTGCACGTTTTTCATCGACGAAATCAGGACGAGAGAAGCCAGCAGGGCCGGTGTTGGTGTCGGTGAGATAGACGTAACCGGCCTTGGCACCGAGGAAGCCCGGGCCGCGGCTGACATTGGGATAACCGATCAGAATATATGGCGGCACCTCGCCTCCCACGGCACCACGCTCATGGGCGATGATGGAGCCGATGCTGGGATACACCACATTGCCGGAGATCATGCGGCCGGTGTGGACGATGTTGGTGGCAAAGGCGTGCTCGTCGATCACGTGATGATTTACCGTGCGCATCACCGTCACATGCTCCATGACCTTCGCCGTCTGCCTGAGATGCTCTGTCACCTGCACGCCTGGAACGGTCGTGTCGATGGCCTTGTAGAGCGAGCCAGCCACTTTGGTCTTGTCCGTGTTGTTGCCGAGCTTCTTCGGGTCAAACGTGTCAATTTGAGCCATGCCGCCGCCCAGCCAGATGAAGATGCAATGCTCTGCCTTGCCCTTTGGCATGTGGACGGGGGTGTTGTTCGCAAACAACGGTGCCGCGCCGAATGCGGCGGCGGAGGTGAGAAAGGAGCGGCGTTTCATGATCTTGAGTTATAAACGCTGAATTTAAGCAGTTTTCACTTTCTACCGCACCTCACTTTCGTGGGGTGGTCTGCAGCGCCCGAACGTGGTTCCGTAGCCCCAAGATCGTGCACGGAATCTGCGCGTCACGCCAGCTTCTCAAGAGCGCTCACTCAAATCGCAGCGCGGCTATGGGGTTCATGTTGGCTGCCTTGCGGGCGGGGTAGAACCCAAAGAACACCCCCACGATGAAGCTGATGCCGAAGGCCACGACCACGCTTGCGAGCGAGACGGACGGGTGGAAATTCGGAATCATGCTGGCTGCGGCACTGGCTGCGCAGCCGAGCGCCACGCCAATGGCACCGCCGAGCAGGCTCAGGGTGATGGACTCGATGAGAAACTGCAGCAAAATGTCCCGCGGCTGCGCCCCGACAGCGATACGCGTGCCGATTTCCCGCGTGCGCTCCGTGACGCTGACGAGCATGATGTTCATGATGCCGATGCCGCCGACGAGCAGTGAGAGGCCTGCAATGCCTCCCAGCAAATACGTCAGCATGGTGGTGATGCTGTTCACGGTGTCCGCGATCTCCTTCTGATTCACGATGTCAAAGTCGTTCTTGCGTCCGTCGGCCAGGCGGTGGCGCTGGCGCAGCAGCGCGGTCACCTGCTCCTGCGCGGCGCTCATGAGTTCGTCACTGCTGATCTGCAGCGTGACGAGGCGCGGATATTTATCGCCGGTGAGACGTCGCATGGCCGTGGTGTAGGGGATGAGGATGCGGTCGTCCTGATTGGCACCGCCCATGCCCGCGCCTTTGCTTTCAAGCTGGCCGATGATGGTGAAGGGCATGTTCTTGATCCGCACCGTCTGTCCCACGGGATCCAGTGGGCCAAAGAGCTCCCGCGCCGTGCGCGAGCCGATGACGGCCACGCGCGCCGCGCCGCGCACCTCCCGCTCTGTAAACATGCTGCCGCGCGCCAGCGGCCAGTCACGGATGCGCAGGTAGCCCGGGGACTCTCCTGCGACGGTCGTGCTCCAGTTCCGCCCGGCGGCGACGGCCTGCGCGGTGAGCGTCACCTCCGGGCTCGCGGCCTGGACGCTGCGCACTTCGCGGCGGATGGCCTCCACGTCCTCAAGTGTGAGGTTGCTGGACTCCCCGCTGCCTGCGGCGGCGGCATTGGTGCGCCGACTTTTGGAAAACACCATGAGCAGGTTTGAGCCGAGCGAGGACACCTGATCCTGGATGCGCCGTTGCGTGCCGCGTCCCACTGCCATAATGGAGACCACGGAGGCCACGCCGATGATGATGCCCAGCGCGGTCAGGATGCTGCGCAGCTTGTTCCGCCGCAGCGCGCGGAAGGCGATCATGGCCGTGAGGCCCGCACGCAGCAGCAATGAGATGAGAGAATGCAGCATGGCAGTCAGCAGAGGCTGGCGTGTTGTTCGGAGGCATCCAGCGCAGCACGCTGGTCGCCGGCAAAGAGGCGCTTGGCGCTGGGTTCATCCCGGATGACCTTGCCATCACGCATGACGATGATGCGCTTGCAATACGCGGCGATGTCCAGCTCGTGCGTCACCATCACCACGGTGATGCCGGTGTCGTTCAGCGCTTGAAACAGGCCCATGACCTCGATGCTGGTGCGCGTGTCCAGATTGCCCGTGGGCTCGTCCGCCAGCACGAGCTCGGGCTTGTTGACCAGGGCGCGGGCGATGGCCACGCGCTGCTGCTGGCCGCCGGAGAGCTGGTTGGGGTGGTTGTAAAGGCGCGCGCCCAGACCCACCTTTTCCAGCGCCTCGATCGCGCGCTTGCGGCGCTCCCGCAGCGACACATGAGGGCTGGTGTAAAAGAGCGGCAGTTCCACGTTTTCACACGCGGTGGTGCGGGCCAGTAGGTTGAAACTCTGAAAGACAAAGCCAAGCTTCTGATTGCGTAGGCGGGAGAGTTCGGCTCGGTCCAGCTGCGATACATCCACACCATCGAGCAGGTAGCTGCCTGCGGTGGGCTGGTCCAGACAGCCGAGCATGTTCATGAGAGTGGACTTGCCCGAGCCGCTGGAGCCCATGATGGCCACGAAGTCGCCACTTTCGATGCGCAGGCTCACCCCGTTCACCGCATGCACCTCCACGTCGCCGCTGCGGTAGGTCTTCCGGATGTCCGTCAGTTCAATGACCGTCGTGCTCATGGCTAGATGGATGGTGGCGGCCCCTCCGCGCCTTCTTTGGCTCCGCCCAGCGTGGCCGTCACCACACGCGCGCCTGCCTCCAGGCCGTCGAGCACCTCTGTCTCGCTGTTGTCTGTGATGCCCGTGGTGACGATGACGGCGCGCATGGCGGGCTCCTTGTCCGTGCCTTCCAGCACATAGACGAGCTGCTGCCTGCGCTGAAGTTTGGCGTCTGTGGAGCCGGTGACTTTGCTGCCTTCCGGTGGGGTGAATCGCAGCGCGGTGTTCGGCACTTTCAGCACACCGCTTTTCTCAGCCGTCAGGATGGAAACGTCCGCCGTCATGCCGGGGAACAGCCGCTGCTCCGGGTTTTCCACGTCGATGAGCGTCTCATACGTCACCACATTCTCCTTCGTCGTGGGGGAGATGCGCACCTGCACCACTTTGCCGTCGAAGACATCATCCGGGAATGCGTCCACGGTGAAGTCCACCTTCTGTCCCATCTTCACGCGGCCGATGTCGGCCTCGGAGACGGTGGCGTTGATGCGCATTTTTTTGATGTCCTGCGCAAGGGTGAAGAGAACGGGCGTGTTCATCGCCGCGACGACCGTCTGGCCTGCGTCCACCTTCCGAGAGACCACGACGCCGTCCACCGGGGCGGAGATGCGGCAGTAGCTCAGGTCTGTCCTGGCCTGATCGAGCGCCGCCTCCTTGATGGTCACAGTTGCGTCCGCCTGTCCCAGTTCCGCCGTGGCCTGCTCCACATCGAGCGCCATGACTCCGCGCAGGGGGAGCAGCTCTTTCTTGCGGGCGAGGTTCTGCCGCTTCCATATGGCGCTGGCCTTGGCACCGGCCAGTTCGCCTTCGGCGGCCTTCAGCTTGGCGGCATAAATGGAGGTATCCAGCTCCGCGATGAGGTCCCCGCGCTTCACCATGGAGTTAAAGTCGGCGTAGAGCTTCATGACGCGGCCAGACACCTGACAGCCGACGTCCACGCTCACCACTGCGCTGAGCGTGCCGCTGGCCATCACCACGGCACGCAGATCTCCGCGGCCGACGGTGGTTGTTTCAAAGCGGGCCATGCCTGCTCCCGGAGGTTTGCACGCTGAAAGGGCGGTCAGGGACAACAAAATGAAGAGCCGTGTGTTCATTTCCAGCCTCCTCCGACGGCTTTATAAAGATTGATGCGCGCCGCCACTGCGTCATAGCGTGAGCCAATGAGGTTCTGCTGCGCGTTAAAGAGATCCTGCTGCGCCGTCATCACATTCAGGTAGCTCGCCACACCCCGCTGGTCGCGTGCGGCGGCCAGGTCGTAGCGCCGCTGCTGGGCGGCGGTCAGCGTTTCCAGCGTGCGGATCTGTTCCCTCGCCGCACGCTGTGCCACCAGCGCATCCGCCACTTCCCGGAAGGCGCTCTGGATGGACTTCTCGTAGTTTGCCACCTCGATGCGCATGCGCACCTTCGTCGCGTCGAGGTTCGCCTTGTTCCGACCGCCGGCGAAAATGGGCAGGCTGATCTGTGGCGCAAAGCTCCACACCGCCGTGCTTGGGCCAAACAGGCTGTTCAGTTCCGCGCTGGTCGTGCCATCAGAGGCCGTCAGCTTCACGGTCGGGAAGAAGGCTGCGCGCGCCGCGCCGATGTCCGCATTCGCCGCACGCAGCGTGTGCTCCGCCGCGAGAATATCCGGCCGCCCCAGAAGCAGCTCCGAAGGGACACCGGCGGAGACCGCCTTCACCGGTGCATCCGCCAGCGTTCTGCCCTGGGGCAGTCCATCGGGCAGCGGCTGCCCGAGCATGAGCACCAGGACGTTCTCCGCCTGCGCGCGCTGACGCTGGTAGGAAATCATATTTGACTTGGCTGTGAGTACCTGGGTCTCGGACAGGCGCAGGTCCAGTTCCAGCAGTCCGCCTGCTTTGAAAATGCTCGCATTCAGGCGGTAGCTTTCCTCCACCACCGCCAGAGTCTGCTTCGTGTTGGCGATGAGCTCATCAAACCGCCTCACCGTGTAGTACTGCGTGGCCAGCTCCCCGACGAGCGTCACCTGCGCGGCACGCTGGGTTTCGGTCTTGGACAGGTAGGTCTCCAGCGCCTTCGCGCTCAGGCTGCGTATGCGGCCAAACAAGTCCAGCTCATAGGCTGTGGTGCCCAGCGTTAGCGACCACTGCTCAGTGGTCATTCCGGCCAGATGGCTCTGCGCCAGGCCGCTTGTCGCAGAAACGGTGGGTAGCAGAGGTGCACGCTCGATGCGGTATTGCGCTCGCGCCTCCTCTACTCGCAGCATGGCCACTCGCAGATCGCGGTTGTTTGCCAGCGCGATGTCGATGAGCCGGACCAGCCGAGCGTCATCCTTGAACACACTCCGCCATGCCAGCTCGCTGCTCGCAGCGCTCATGGTGCCGTAGTGTGGGTAGCGCGCGCTCACCGGCGCCTCCGGGCGCGCCAGCTTCGGGATGAAGCTGCAGCCCAGCAGCGTCTGGCAGCCGAGAAGGGCCAGGGCACAGCGCCGCGTCTTGCGGAAAAATGGGGGCTGCGTGCTGAAAGTCATGCCTCCAATCATCACGTCATCCAGGCGTCTCGCGCCGATATTCAGACCAGCGGATGAATCAGCAGGACGAGCGGCACCGTGCGCGGATGAACGGTGGCCGCCGTTCATGGGCTCTTTTCCGCCGTTCGTCACGGCAGGAGGCTGGCTTGTCATTGCATGCTGGCTTTTCGTCGTGTGTGGCACAGACTTGCGGAGAAATAAAATGAACGAGGCTACCCAAAGCAGCGACGTAAACACCGGCGTCAGCAGCACTCCGCCCTTTGCCGGACGTGGCTACCGCTTCATGCAGACCGGCTTCTGGGCTTTGTTTGCCCTGACCGTTACCGTCACGCTTCTATCCGGCCCGCCCGCCATCGCCTTTGATGATGACTCCCCCGCCAGGGCAGAGGCGCTCAGTCGGGCCTTCGCCGCACTGCAGCCGCTGATGTGGATTCAAAATATTGCCATGATCGTCTGCGGCATCGTGGCCACGCACCGGCTGCACCTGATCTCCCTCAGGCACCGTTGGGATCTGCTCCCTCTCAGGCGGCTGGTCCCCGTGGTGCTGCTCTCCTGCGTAGGCTTTGCGGTCGGCACCTCTGTAGTCATCAATGCCCTCCGCGGGTTCCTCGCCGCGCAGGGCATGGGGGCGGCTGTCGCAGGCAAAAGACTGCTTATGGAGCTGATCACCACCGGTGCCGTGTCCCTCTTCCTGCTGGGCGTTTGGGCCGCGCTTTACTACGCTTGCCAGGCCTTTACGCGGTTGCACCAGATTGAGGTCACTTCCCTGCGCCATACCGCCGCCATCAAGGAGGCGCGCCTGCAGACCATCGCCACGCAGCTCAATCCACACTTCCTCTTCAACTCCCTCAACACCCTCCGTGCGCTCATTGATGAAAACCCGAAGCACGCGCGTGATGCCGTGACGCAGCTCTCCCTCGTGCTTCGTGCCTCCCTGACCTCTAGCGACCGCAAGCTCATCCCCTTGCGCGATGAACTCACTGCGGTCAATGCCCTGCTGGACCTCGAGCTCGCCCGCTACGGCGACAGGCTGCAGGTTAAGCGGCACGTGGACGTCGGTTGTGAAAAAGCGCTCATTCCACCGCTGCTGTTCGTCACGCTGGTGGAGAACGCCGTCAAGCACGGAGTGGCCGCGAGGCTGGGCCCCGGCTTTTTGCGCTACGAGGCCAGCCTCGGCCAGGCCGGTCTCTGCCTCCATGTTCAGAACTCAGGCACCCTGGGTGAAAACTGGCAGGGCAAAGGCGGCATTGGCATCGCCCATACGCGAGAGCGGCTCTCGCTGCTGTTTGGCAGCTCAGCTTCCATGACCCTCAGCCAAACTTCCGACGGAGTGGAGGCCTCCGTCTGCCTCCCGCAACCTCAGCAACCGTGAAAGCCCTTCTCATTGACGACGAACGCATGGCCCGCCGCGAGATGCGCCGGCTGCTGGAGGCGCATCACGAAATCGAAGTCGTTGGCGAAGCCGACAGCGGCCATGCCGCGCTAAGCCTGCTGCCAACGCTCAAGCCGGACGTCCTTTTCCTCGATATCCAGATGCCAGAGATGGACGGCTTCGAATTTGTGAATGCCATGAGCGCGGCGGGGCTCAGTCCGCAGGTGATTTTTTGCACGGCATATGACGCGCATGCGTTGCGTGCCTTTGAGGTGAATGCGGTGGGTTATCTGTTGAAGCCCGTCGATCCCGCACGGCTCGCAGCCGCCATTCAGAAGCTGCATGATCCTGCGACATCGTCGGATGCCGAAGCTACTGCGCAGGATGAGCCGCCGCTGCGTGAGACGGACCGCGTGCTGCTCAAAGGCGAGCACCGCACGTGGTTTGTGCCCGTTCGTTCGATCTATCTGCTGCAGTCGGAGGGGAACTACACGCATGTGTTTTTTGAAGGAGGAAAGGTGCTGCTGCCGCGCGCGCTCGGCGCGTTGGAGCAGCGGCTGAACCTGCCGCTGTTTTTTCGTGCGAATCGTGCCCAGGTCATCAACACCCGGGCCATCACCGACGTAACCGAATGGTTCAGCGGCGGTTTGCAGGCCACGCTGGCGTCAGGAGATAAAGTGGAGATCTCGCGAAGGCAGGCAGCGCTGTTTCGGAAGCAAAAGGGACTGTAGAAGCGTGAGCGTGAAGAACCGTCGGAAGACGCCGGTGGACGGCTCTGGCCGAGGTGCCGAACGAGCTGGTGGAGAAGGAGATGAATGCGACGCAGGCGGTGGAGCGGGTTGGAGAGCTGGAGTGAACCCGAAGGGGAGCGAAGCGCATCAACTACGTACGTGCGAGGGGATGGCATGGGGGCTGGGGCTTTGATCGAGGGACGGGGGGCTGCGAGCGACTCTCGCATACCTCCGGTATGCGACGTTGATCTTTCAGACGTGTGTGGTGGGTTAGCCGGGTGGTTCTCGCTCGCAGAGCCTCGCTGCACCACCGGCTAATCTCTCGGCTCCCTCCAGGAGCCAATGCAATTGAGGCTTAGTCGTTGCTGTTCTTCGCCTGTCGTTTGATCCATTCAGCTAGATCGCTGCGGGCTATTTCTCTGAGAGGGATCGTGTCTTCAAAGGTGCCGAACCAGCCGAAAGAGCCGTAGGAGTTGAAGGTGTGGAGCGCTATTTGCTCCTTGCTGGCGATGCTGTCATCCGGAGCAAGGTTGACGGGCAGTGGATGCGGCATGATGACGCGGTTTCCATACGCGCGCAGGATGAAGTGCAGCTCCCTGAGCAGGTGCTCGTTTTCATACAGCGGCGTGGCACGAATGTCTGACACATGGAGGCTGTTTCCATCGCAGTGTAGGCTGGCGGTGTAGCTGAGCATCCCTGTCCAACTGCGTGAGATGAACAGGCGGTTGTCGAAGTGGAACAGGTCCCACTTTTCTTCCATCTGCCGGGCGGATGAGAAGCAGCCCTGGGGTGGCAGTTCGGGAACGGGGAGGGTGAATTCTCCGGACACCTGTACAGGCAGTGGCTCGGCCTGGAGATGAGCGCGGCCGTCGGCATGGCGAAGCTGTAGAAAGGATTTGGCAATGGATGGGTCTGCGGTGGTCGATCTCCAGCCTGTGCTGACAGGCCTGCAATCCAGAATGCGGACGCCCCACGGATTTTTATCTGCTGCTATCCAATGCAGAGATGCGCCGAAGGGGGCTTCGGCTGCCTTGGCCGGCGGCTTGGAGCTGAAAAGTTTTTTTAGCTTCGAAAGCATGAAAAGGTTTTAGTCACGGGCCTGTGCTGGCTCAAGTGCCATGTGTGTTGAGAACCGGGACCAGTTGTGGCGCAACTGGACAATCTTACGGGCTAAACTCCCACTCCGGCGCGTTCAGCAGCGCCCAGAGCACGTCTTCCATGCGAGTGCGCCACTGGGTATCGAGCTTTTCCGTGGGCGGATCACCGGCACGGGCTGCGGCTTCCTGGGCCATGCGGACAGTGGTGGCTTCACCGTCGAGGTGGTTGGACCAGCTCACATATTTTTCGCGAGTGCGTGTGGTGGCCGGAGGCTCGCGCCTAGCTGCTGGCTGGATGCGTGTGTCGAAGCCAGCGCTGAGATGCTTCGTGTAAAGCGCTCGTTCTTCCGCACTCGGATGACGTGTGAGTAGCTTGAGGAAAAGTTGATCGATGAACTGATCGAGCGACTCGCTTTGCAGCGCGAGGGTGGTGATGCCGTGGTCGTTGCTCAAGCGCGTGAGCCAGATGCCCAGGGTGCCGTTGCTGAGGATGGCGGGCTGCAGCACATTCGGGTCGGCGTCGCGTTTGCTGATGGGGTCTTGACGCGAACCACGCCAGCCAAAGGCACCGAGCACGTCGGTGACGGCCTGGATGCGGGGCAGTGCGAGGCTGGGGCGATCGCGCTCGTTGCTGGTGCTGGTGAGCATCCAGCTGCGGTATGGCTTGCCAAGGTGGATGGCGTTTTTGAGATCGCGGGTGTTGTCGATGTCGAGGCAGACTTCCTCGGTGTGGAAGGGCTTGCCGGTGGCGGCGAAGAGTGAGTCCACAATCTGCTCGGCCTGCAGACGCCGTGGCGCAGGGCTGGTGAAGAGAGGGCTGGTCTGCTTCAAGGTTGGGTCGGTGGCGCGCTGGTAGGCCTGACTGTTCAAGATGAGGCGCGCGAGGTGCTTCAGGTCATAACCACCGCTGACGAATTCACGTCCCAACCATTTCAGCAGCTCAGGATGTGTGGGCTTGCCCTTCTCCCAGTCTTCGATGGGTTCGACAATGCCACGGCCCATGAAGCGTGCCCACACGCGGTTCGCAATGACTTGAGCAAAGCGCTCGTTCTGCGGCGCGGTGATCATGGCGGCCAGCACATCGCGGCTGTCCTTCGGATCTTCCGCGAGTTTTGCGGCGGCTTCATCGCAGAACTCCGCAAAGGGCCACTTCGGCTGCACCTTGGTGCCTGGTTGCAGTGTCACTTGAATCAATGGCTTGCGGCCACCGGCGTGGATCTTGTCCATCGGCACACTGCTGGTCTTTGGCACCTCGATCTCCTTGGTGCCGAGCATGGCGGCGAGTTCGAAGAGGTCCTGCTGCAACGATTTGCCGGTGGGCGAGTCATGGCAGCGTGCGCACTTCATTTCCACGCCGAGGAAGGCGGTGCTGACGATGGTGCCCTTGGCTGCCATCGGCACATCGTTTTGCGAAGCCGTGCCAAACCCTGCCGGTCCTCCCAGGCGTTCGCTGCCGCGCATGCGCAGGAGTTCCGTGACAAAGAAATCCATCGGCTTGTTATCCTGCAGCGACTCATACAACCACCAGCGGAAGGGCCCGGTGTTGTTCAGCGTGGGATTGAGAATGTTCGGATTCTCCGCGAGTACATCCTGCCAGTAGCCCATCCAGTTGTCTGCCCAGCGCGAGTCGGCGAGGAGTTTGTCAATGGCCGCTTTGCGGTCCGGATTCTTTTCAAATGCAGCGATCTCCTCCAGCGACGGCGGCACACCCACGGTATCGAGATACACCCGGCGCAGGAAAGTGAGGTCATCCGTCAGCGGCGTGAGCGTGAGGTGATCGGCACGAATGTCCGGCCAGTGTGCTCCTTCCTTGATCCAGGTGGTGAGCAGCGCGACCTCAGGCTTGGTCAGCGGCTTGCCCTTGGGTGGCATGACCTCGTCCTCATCCGCCGAAGTGATGCGGGCGATGATGGAGCTGTGATCCGGCTTGCCGGGATCGACGGCGGCACCGTCTGATTTGCCGCCTTTGATTGCGTCAGCGAGTGAGTCGAGGTGCAGGCCACCTTTGGCCTTCGCGCCGCGGTGGCACTCGGTGCATTTGGCTTCCAAGATTGGTTGGATGTCTTTGAAGTAGTCGATGCTGCCTTTGTGTGCGTCCTGAGACTTCACGCTGTCGATTTTCGCGGCGATGAACGCATCAATGCTTCCTACGCCGGCAGGATTTTTTGCCAGCCAAGCTTCTGCTGCCTTGCGGCGTGTGGCCCAGAACGGCGCGGACTGCGCACGCAGCTCGGCGCGCTTCTTTGCATTCACCTCCGCGTAGTGCGCGTTGCGTTCGTGCTCGTAGGCTGCCCATCCAGCATCGTTGTAGGCCACCTCGCGCTTGCCGGGCGTGACCAGCTTCCATGTTTCACTGCCTTTTGGCGACCACGCGACGACGGTCTCGCCGAGTTCGGGGCGGCGCACCGCCTTTCCGGCGAAGCTGCCCACCAGTGTCTCAAGCACGATGAACTGTGGCTTGCCCGTGCCCTCAAACTCGCACCAGGATTCACGATTGCCCGGCGGCACAAAACGGAAGTCAGGGCCGAGGTCGAGATACTCGTGCTGATCCGCCACAAGGTGATGGCCATCGCTGTCATTCGGCGGGAATGGCGTCGTGAGGATCATCTTGTTGTCGATGTAGAGATTGGTGGCACCACGTGCGCGGAGCAGCAGGCGGTGTTTGCCCTTCGGGAAGGTCACACTGGCCGCCGCACGCAGGAGGAAGGGGACATGTCGCTCACCGCGCACTCCGGTATCCACATACTTTTGCGGTACCTCGAAGAAGCCGAACACATCTTCCGTGTAGGTCTCGCCAACTTTGGGGTGCTCGCTCGGCCAGGCATTTGCGTCGGGCATGCCTTCTTCGGCCAGTTGCACCAGCACGCGACCGGCGGGCACTTCCTTCTTCGCGATGGGTGGCGGAGGTGGTACGAACTGATACTTCGCTTTCAGCGCTATGACGTCGAGAGGACCACGATAGACCGCTACATCATCAAGCCAGCCGTTTAGCGAATGAGAGGCCGCCAGTGTGGAGCCGCTGCCGATCATGAGAGCGTCGCCGTCGTTGACCGGCGCACGATCCGTCTCACCACCCATGTCCCACACACCGTCGGTTTCACGTCCGTCAATGAAGCCCTTGATGCTCTTGAGTTTGCCGAAGGTGTAAGTCACGGCGATGTGGTGCCAGCCGAGGCTCGGCAGCATGTCCTTGGACCACCAGCGGTGCCAGTCGCCTTTTTTGCCGGGCACATCGGCGCTGTGAAACAGGAAGCCGATCTGCGCGCCGCCCTTGGCCGTCTGCAGCCGCAGCGCATAGTTTTGATTTTCCGCACCAAACTCCTTCGTTCCGAGGCGGCCCTTGCCGACGATGTAGGGAGTGCCACTGAGATCCGCCACCTTCACCCACGCTTCCAGCGTGATGGTCTCATTCAGCCTGAAGCGCAAATCTTCGGTATCCTTGATAGTGATGGCGGTTTTCTTGCCGTCGCCATTGAACCGCTGCGCGGTGTTGTCCTTCGTGAATGCAGGAAAGTTTGGCGCACGCGGGCCGGGATCTTTTGCATCTTCAAAACGCCACTGCATGACCGGCCGAGCGATCGGTTTGTCCGTCGTGTCATTGCCGCCGCTGTCGTTTTGAGCAGAGGCGAGGGCGGTGAGCAGGAATGTGGCAAATACGGAGACAGGGCGCGTCATGCCCCTATCAACGCCCGTTCGCTGCCACTTTCAGCATTTCGGGCACCCCACTTTCGTGTGGGGGCATTCGCTTCCTGCCTGGGTCGGCGTGCTACACCTGCACCAGTCCCCGGCGGATGGCCTCCGCAGTGGCCTGGGCACGGTCGTTGACTTTGAGCTTCATGAGAATGCGGCTGACATGCTGCTTCACGGTGTCCTCGCCAATGCCGAGGATGGCGGCGATTTCTTTGTTGGCATTGCCGCGGGTCACGAGGGCGAGGATCTCGCGCTCGCGTGGGGTGATCTCCGGTTCCGCCAGGCGGTCTTTGAGCCGTTGGGCGATGTCCTCCGGCAGACTGCGTTCGCCTTTGGCGACGGTGCGGATGGCGGCTAGCAGATCGGTACGCGAGGCGGACTTTTGCAGATAGCCGAGGGCACCCGCTTTGAGTGCCGCCTGGATTTCATCATCGCGGGCAAAGGTGGAGAAGATGAGCACTCGGGCGTTCGCATGGTCTCGCAGCAGGGCCGCCGTGGCCTCGATGCCGGTGATGCCGGGGAGCTGCAGATCCATCAGCACGACGTCCGGCCGCTTTTTGGCAAACAGCGCCGAGGCCTCTTCACCGCAGTCAGTTTCTCCCACGACCTTGAAGTCGTCTTCAAGCTCCAGCGAGGCAACAAGGCCGCTGCGGACGACAAAGTGGTCGTCGATGAGCAGGAGTGAAATGGGAGCGGTGGACACGGTGGTATAAATCAGGGAGTGAGGGATTCAACCCGAAGGAGGACGGTGACACTCGTGCCTTGTTCGGGCCGGCTTTGCCAGTCCACGCTGGCGTTGATTTTGCGGCAGCGCTCACGGATGCCCATGCAGCCGAAGTGCCCGGGCTGCCCCGTGGTGGCGGCAGTGGGGGCAAAGCCCCGGCCGTTGTCGGTGATGCGCAGCGTTAGCATGTCAGCAGTTGCGGAAAGATGCAGCGTGATCTCCGTGGCCTGCGCGTGCTTGAGCGCATTGGTGATGGCTTCCTGGGCGATCATACGCAGGTGATGGGAGACGGGCCCGGGGACGGGTGGAATGGGATGAATGTCGAGCTTCAATGCCGGTGCATTTGGCGGCATGTGCGCCTGGATTTCCCGCAGCGCGCTGAGGAGATCATGCAGTTGGGCGGTGTCGCGCAGGTCGGCCACGAGATTGCGCGCTTCACTTTGAATGCGGGAGACGAGGCTGCGGGAGGTTTCGATGAGGGTGCGTGCTTTGTCTTCAAGCGGTCGCGTCGTGGCGGCATCCAGCCGCAGCGAAAGGCCGGTGAGTTCCTGCTCCAGGGTGTCATGAAACTCACGCGCGATGCGCTGGCGTTCATCGAGCGTGGCCTGTTGGACGATGCGGCTGCTTAGGACGCCGATCTGCCGACGCTGTGCGGCGATCCAAATGAAGGCGAGCAGCACGAGGCCTGCAAGAATGCTGCTGGCAATGACTAGGCGTCCTGCAGTCCAAAACGGTGCTGAATGCACCACCCGAATGTCGTCTGTCGAACGCAGCAGCAATGAGGCGCGTTCGGCCTGGGAGCGAAACCCTTGGTCCTTTGATGACTCAACGAGGCAAATGCCGGTGAGTTCAACGGCTGTGCCGATTTCGAGGGTGGGGGCGTTGGCCTGCAGCAGGAAGGCTCGCAGCGGCGTTCCTTCGGAAGTGAGGCGGAGTTCGAAGCCGTCCGCGTTGCGGAAGAAATCATTGAGCACTGCAGGCGCAATGAGCCGGACCAGATCAGCGTCGTGCGATCCATTCTGGAATTCTTTGAATGAGACTGCCGAAGCGGAGGGGGGCGCTTCCGGCTCCGTGGCAAGCACGAGTGCATCAGCCAGTGAGGCGCTGAACCCTGCCATGATAGGAAAGCCGATGATTTCGGCGCGCTGACCGGGGGTGAGATTGACTGGTGCCGCGAGACGAATCGCGATGGAGGGGGATTGCAGTGGCTTTGGCTGATCCTCCTTCGGCGTTTCACGAGGTGGTGGCGGTGGGGTGGCATCGCGCAAAAAAACGCGGCCATCGGGGAAGGCGGCAAGCACAGTGCCACGAATGCGGGAACGATGGTGGGGCTCGTTCGCAGCGCCGAATTGCAGCAAAGTGACGACTGAGGTTATGGGCAGTGCTTCGAGCGGTGGCGCGGATTTGGTTATCTCCACATCATTCCAATCTGTGACGCGGATGTAGGGAAAGACGAGCTGACGGCGGTCATTGATGCCACCGGCTGCGAGTGCAGTGATGCGGAGGCGGGCATCGATGAGAGCAGGGGCGGTTTCGAGCGGTGCATCAATCCGTACTTCCAGCACCCGGCTGCCGATGGCGAGGCGCAGCAGCGAGCGGTTTTCATCGAGTGGTGTCAAGGTGCGGCCAAGGCCTTCGACGATGACACGTTGGTAATGGAAGCGACCTGTGGCGAGGTCGTCATAGCTGGCGGGAACGGCCGAGGGAGGGGCCGCATGACCCAGGATTTGCAACTGGGAGACATCCACGCCGGGAAAATAAAGTCCGGCGGTGGTGGTGCCCTGAATGCGCACCTGATCGCCGACACGCAGATCGTTGCGCAGGGGTTTGAAATGCAGATGTGTACCTGCGGTCTCATCTTGCACAAAAGCGGTGCCGCCGCTTTCAACAAAACCGATTGTGGCGGTGAGATCGACTGGCAATTTTTCCAGACTGTTCTCATAAGGCAGCATGCGGATGTCAATGGCGCGGGAGAGGGGAGCGCCTGCGGCGAATGACGAAACCAGAGCCGAGCAAAGCGAGACAGCCAGCACCACGAAGCATTTGCTGCTACAAAGGAGTGAGGAAACAATGACGAAGCGCCAAACGACCAATGCTGGACTGAGCCGTCTGCCCTTCGTCATTCTGGTTTCGTCATTTTTAATCATCCGTGGGATCCACACCTCGCTGCAATTTACGCACAAGATCCTTCACCACGTGGGCGCGGCGCATGTCTTTGAACTGCACTTCGATGCCGGCATTGGCGGCGGTGGAGAAGTCGATGGTTCCGAGGCCGAGCAAGCCTTTGATGCCGGATTCATAAACGTCAATGCTGCGGATGTCACAGATGCGCGCTTCTTTGGAACTGCGGCCGATGATGCCCCAGATCAGCTCCACTCGTTCACGCGTGACGATGTAGTCATGCGAGTAACGCGAAATGCCGATGGCGATGAGTGTGGATGATGCACAAAGCAGTGCGATGATGGCATACTCGAACTGAATCAAGAACAGCAGTCCGCCGGCAACGGTGAGCAGCAGGCAAAGGATCAGCGCCTTCGTGTAGCCAAACCAGGACGGATGCGCGTGGTGCAGGATGATTTCGCCGCTGGGAGAATAATCACGATCATCGTTTTCCACCTCTTCGAGTGTTTCTTCCTCGATTTCTTCCTCCTCATCCTCTTCTTCAGTGGCTGCTGCTACTGCCTCGGGAATCTCAGTATCGGGGCTGATCTCACGGTAGGCGGGGCGGGCGATCCGCGCCTGGCCGCTGCTGGCACTGGGGCGGCGCATGCCGCTGACGAGTTCGCCCACGGTGTGCATGTGGCCGGTGTCCTCATCCAGGCACATCTCGCCACGCGCGAGCGAGCCACGGGCCACGAGTGTGTACAGATCCTCCTTGGACAGCGGTTCGCTGAAAGCCGGGTGCTGCTGGAGTGTGTAGCGGGCGGACATGAGTAAATCCTGTGCGCGGGCAAAGAAGCACACTCAGGCTGTCCGTGTCACGTCCAATCACTCGGCATCGGGCACGGGCGGGAGCAAATCCTCGCGTTTCATCAGATCTGCCACCTTGAGCAGCAGCAGTTCGCCCTTGGGCGTGCGGATGATTTCGCCAAGGAAAGGTGTGAGGCGGTCCATCTCCGCCACGGCGGAATGCACGAGGCTGGCGATGATGCGCGCATCATGGCGGTTTGGCGGAAAGACATTCGTGACACGAAACATCACCTGTCCGCTTTCCCATTCGAGCTCAAAGTTGCCGAGGTTCAGGTCCTTGTTCGTGCGCATGAGCAGTTCGCACACTGGCAGGCGGTGGGTAGGAGGCACCTGAAGGGTGGAGCTGGAGACGACGGTGATAATATGTGTCTCGCCAAAAATCTGCACGTGCAGAGGGATTTTGGTATGGTGCGCTTCAAAATCGGCATCGATGACAGAATGCTCGGGGACTTCACGGTAGAGCCAGCCCATTTCCTTGAAGGTGTTCAGGACGGTGGCGTAGAGGGCGGACATGCGGCGGGATTGAAATCTGAGATTTTAAATCTTAGATGGTCGGGGCGGCCAGATTCGAACTGACGACTTCTTGCTCCCAAAGCATCTGGTTTACGATTCTAATTTACTGAACATCAGTCGTTTAAAAATCGGTATGCTGGCAATGGAATTCCCGATGAAATACCTAGGCTGTTTAGGAGATGGCAATTTCGATGGGGAGACCGTGGGCACAATGGTTGCGAATGAGGGCTTTGGAGGCGCATAGTCGGGCGACTTCTGCCTCTGGCAACTTAAACCATTCGCGGTGGTGATGGTGTTCCTTGTAGTGCCGATGGAGAAGTTTTTCAGTTTTCCGCACCAGGCTCCAGGGGTCGTACTTCCATGACTTCAACAGCTCGATTGGATGAGGGTTGGAAGTTCGAAAGTCTTCGAGCCTTTGCTCTATATTTTGAGTGACGCCGATTTTATGGAACTCGCCGCATTTGATGAGGTAGATCCAGCCATAGTCGCGGGATCGCACGATGACGGTTGATTTTTGCATTTCCTGGATGAGGCGAATGGCTTCGATGTAATCTGATGTGCCGAGTGGCTTTCGTATCTGTTTGCCATCGACTGTGTAGCGAAACCAGTAACGGCCCGAACTTTTGGGCAGGTAGAGACCTTTGATTTTCGTGCGCATGGCGTGAGTTCCGATTGTGGGTTGACGAAATGACTAGGCGGTTTTCAGTGGCGGGCATGTTGAGTCGCGATCAGAAAACGATGTTGGGCTTTGGGGCTGTTGTGCTGCTAGGTCTGGGGGCATTCTGGCTGATGAGCAGTATGCCTGCTTCCACGGTGGGGGTGATGAGTGACGGCATGCGTGTGGCGGTGATGGCTTTCACGGTGCTGTTTGGCTTGATGATCGTGGTGCTCGGGATTCTGATGCCGTTGTTTATTTACTACATCTTTTTGGATGTTCGGCGGATGCGCGAAAGCGTTGAGAAAAATGAGCAGCGCATTGCTCAGATGCGGACTGATTTGGCGTATCTGAAAACGATGTGGTCTAAGCATTAAAAAGGCCGCTCAGTGAGCGGCTTTGAAGGGGACGATGTTGAGAGGCAGCTCGGGGTGATCGATCAGTCCTCGGTGCCGGTTTTGTCTTTGGTTTTCCGAGCTGTCTTGCCAGATGAGGCGTCGTAAACGGCAGGTTCTTCGGCGGCGAGGCTTGACGACGCTGTACTGGGGAAGTGGGAGATTTTCTCTGCCCCTGGGCTTTTACCGGCCGCCTCGCTGGCGAGGATTTGATTGGTGTATTCGGTGATGGCCTCTTCGTAGTAGAGCTTGCGCGTGGCAATGCCGAGCAGTTTGCGGGCGTCCTCGATGCGCTCGAATTCGCGGGCGGTGAAAGTAACTTCAAGGCCACCTTCTTCAGCTCCAGGCGGGTTCATTAGCGCCTCGATAGCTTTTAGTGTGCGAGCACTGAAACCTTTGGAGAAGCTGTTGTAGATAGCCCCGACACTCATCCCTAACTGCTCTGCTAACCAAGGTCTGTTGCGCTCATTGGCTGTAAGCCATGCATCAATTTTTGCGGGTGTCATGATGGGGATATAATCGGAATATAATAAATTGTCAAATTTTGCACTTGCACATATCATCCGCTATTATATTGGTATAACATCCGATTATGAAAACGACGATCATTGAAGAGCTTGAACTGCCGGAGGAAAGCAAAGCTGCGCTGAGCCGCGAGGCGCTCCGCCGTGGCATCCCGGTGAACCAGCTGGTGAAGCAGGTGCTTCTGAACACGGCGGACCGGATCATCCGGGCTGCCAGCAACACTCAGCATACGGAGGTGGCAGCGTGAACACCACGAACACCAAAGCCGAGCCTGAGCCGCTGCTGCTCCAGATCATCGCCAACTGCCCGGACCGGGAGTCGGCGTATAATGAGTATGTCGCGGCCAGCCTCAAGATGAAGCGGGCGGCTGCGAAGCACCTGGGGGTGCCGGTGAAGTGCGGCCTCTACATCGAGATCGTTCAGATCATGAGCCGCAAACTTCGTGGGGAGGTGGCGGCGTGAAGGCGGCCTCCACACAACAAATTTCGGCCCGCAAGGGACCGGACGGTAACAGGGCGGTGCCTCATAACACTGGTCATAACGAGCACCGGAGCGGGAACCCGATAGAAGCCGCTTATTTATTTTTCCTCCGTGGCTTTCGCTTTGGTTTGGGGGCGGGCGGTGTTTTGGGACGGCTGAGGAAAGCCGCAACGACGGTGGCGAACGCAATGAGAGCGCTCCCGACAATGGTGGGATCAGTATGCATATTCTTTAACGAGACTCATGGTCGCGTGTCAAAAGCGGCGCTGTGCTTGCTGCCGCTGTTCCTCACGGGCTGCGAACTTAAGGAGGAATTTCCGGCCACGGTGGCGGAATTGGCCGGGCTTGATCCGTGGGTGGCTGTGGCGCTGGTGCTGCGCGGGCCGCTTTATTTCGTAGCGATGGCCTTCATGGTGAAGGGCTTCACGTTGATCAAGATCACACGCAAAGGCGACTACACGGAAATCCAACGTGCGGATGAGGAGGAGGAAGCGTGAAGGCTGCTCCTTCTAACTTTTACCGGATGCCATTTTGGGCGGTGCACCTTCAAGGCTTTCTCAGCCTTTTGAGCATCTTCTTGATTCTGATCAGGCTCTCCAATGCCAGTTCAGTGTTCCAGAGCGTGAGCACGATGGATGCACTGACTTGTGGCATCTGGGCTGTGCTGATCACTAACATCGCTATCACTAACTGGGCTCCTTCGATCATACCGCTGAATGCCGTGTCAAAGACGGAAGGGGGAACGCTGTGATGAACCTCCAGACGTTTGATTTTAACGAGGCTCCGGTGCGGGTGATGCTGCGTGATGAGCAGCCGTGGTTTGTGGCGGCGGATGTGTGCCGGGTGCTGGATATTCAGAATCCGACCGATGCCGTAAAGGGGCTGGACGAAGACGAAACGATTACCCTAGCTAATAGCGAGGGTAATCCCCGGGCTGGCATTCCGCACCAGTTAAGGCTAGTTTCTGAGAGCGGATTGTATGCTCTGGTCTTTAAAAGCCGCAAAGCTGAAGCGAAGAAGTTCCGCAAGTGGGTGACGGCTGAAGTGCTGCCAGCACTGCGTCAGACGGGGCGGTATGAACTGCCTGCCGATACGTGTGCATCACGCCGCCGGACGGTGCGGGATGACATGAAGGCACTACGGGAACTGCTGCTGCTGAGTGCGAGTGCTGTGCACACGAAAACTCTGGATGTGGGCCGTGCGCAGCAGCTGGCCAATCTGGCCGGGCGGTTTTTGGAAACGATCAAAATGGAGGGCGATGCGATTGGCTATGAAACGCTGTTTGAAATGCCAGCTGGAGAAGGCGGCGGGGGACTACTACCTCACGGCTCAGGGCATCCCGGCAAACACCTGCAAGAAGTGCCACAACACAGCCTGCATGGCGCGCAAGAGGAGCAACCCGGAATACCGGCTGCGCCAGTATGCCGCGAAGAAACGCTGGGAGCAGCGGAACCCGCAGCGGGTGAAGACACACCTGAGACACTGCCAAGGGCGGCTGATCTGGGACCCGCGACAAACGGGAGTGCCGCCGCTGTGCCGGGAGCTAGAAGCAGCCCTGTGGGTGCTTCGTGAAGCCATCGCCTCCTGAACTTTTTCCCAACCTCAAACCAGATCACCGCCATGAAAATGCCATCCCCTCTGCTTGCCTACTTCACCAGCCCGAGTGCCGCGGCTGCCTTTGCGCTCCTGCATATGCAGGGAGATGAGAAAATGGAGATCCTTGAGATCACCCGTGCTCACTACCGCG
>CAILZI010000192.1 GCA_903838675.1 uncultured Verrucomicrobiota bacterium | reverse complement strand
GGGCTTATTCAAGAGCCATCTTGGCGGTGGTGATTTCGAGGAGTTCGTTGGTGATCGCGGCCTGACGGAGCTTGTTGTACTCAAGGCTGAGGTCCTTGATCATCTGCTTGGCGTTGTCGGTGGCGTTCTTCATGGCCACCATCCGGCTGGAGTGCTCCGAAGCGCGGGATTCGAGCACCATCTGGAAGACGGTGTCGTTCACATACTGGGGGAGCACGGTTTCAAAGACGACCTGGGCGCTGGGTTCGAATTTGTATTCGAGCGAAGGCGTGGCAGGCGTGGAGATCTCGTGGCCGAAGTCGCGTTTGCCACCCAGGGTCACTGGATTCACAGGCAGGAGCTGTTCGACAGAGGGAAGAACTGTGACGGTGTTGATGAAATTGTTGAAGACGACGAGCACCTTCTTGTATTCGCCGGTGCGATACTTTTCCTGAATGAAGCGGCTGACGGCACGCACTTCGGCGAACTTGGCAGGATCCTTGATCGGGAAATCAGCGAGAAGGGTGCGGCGCAGACGGTTGAGGGCCTGGACTGCTTTCCTGCCGATGGTGACGTATTCGACTTCGCCTTCGATCTTCGTGGTGATGAGCTTCTTGAACAGGTTCGTGTTCAAGGCACCGCAAAGACCTTTGTCGGAGGCGATGAGAAGGACGAGGGTCTTGTCACCCTGGCCTTCGGCGAAGAAGGGATGGATGCCTTCTTCAGCGTGTTCCTTGAGGTTGACGAGAACCTTGTTGAGCATCTCGGCGTAGGCACGGCCATGGCTGGCCTGGTCCTGCGCTTTTTTCATCTTCGCAGCCGCGACGAGCTGCATGGCCTTGGTGATCTGGGCCGTGTTTTTGACCGATTTGATTCGGCGTCTGATGTCGCGGGTGGAGGGCATCTGAATTTATGATTTAAGATTTAAGATTTAGGAGCTGGGCACTGGAGGTCGGGCCCGCATCTTCATCTTGATCTGCTTATTTCCAGGAGGTTTTGAAGTCGTCGAGGGCGGTCTTGAGGCCAGCTTCAACGTTGTCGAGAGTTTTTTCGTTGGCGAGCTGGTCCATGAGCTCGCTCTTGCGGGTGCTGAGGTAGTCTTCCAGCTTGGCCTGGAATTCCTTCACGCGATCCACGGAAACGGAATCGAAGTAGCCCTTCTGCATGGCGTAAAGAGTGCTGACCATGATGGGCAGGCTCTTCGGCTGATACTGCTGCTGCTTGAAGAGTTCCACGATGCGAGCACCGCGGTCGAGCTTGGCCTTGGTGCCGGCGTCGAGGTCGGAACCGAACTGGGCGAAAGCGGCGAGTTCGCGGAACTGGGCGAGATCGAGCTTGGTGGTGCCGGAGACCTTCTTGATGGCCTTGGTCTGAGCGGCGGAACCCACGCGGGAGACGGAGAGACCGACGGAAATGGCAGGGCGGATGCCTTGATAGAACAAGTCGGTTTCGAGGAAGATCTGGCCGTCGGTGATGGAGATCACGTTGGTCGGGATGTAGGCAGACACGTCGCCAGCCTGGGTCTCGATGATCGGCAGAGCGGTCATGGAGCCACCGCCGTAGTTTTCACTGACACGGCAGGAACGCTCAAGCAGACGGGAGTGGAGATAGAACACGTCGCCCGGATAAGCTTCACGACCAGAAGGACGCTTCAGGATGAGGGAAACCTGGCGATAGGCAACGGCCTGCTTGGAAAGGTCATCGAACACGATGAGGACGTCCTGGCCCTGATCCATGAACCACTCGCCGATGGCGCAGCCGGAATATGGGGCGAGATATTGATTAACCGCGGAGTCAGAAGCGGAAGCGCTGACGATGGTGGTGTACTCCATGGCACCGGCGTCTTCGAGAGTCTTGACGACACGTGCGATGTTGGACTGCTTCTGGCCGATGGCGACGTAGATGCAGTAGAGAGGCTTGTGGCCCTTGAGCTTGCCCTGTTCGGCGGCCTTGTTCTGCTGGGCCTGGGAAATGATGGTGTCTACCGCGATGGTGGTCTTGCCGGTGGAACGGTCACCGATGATCAGTTCGCGCTGGCCACGGCCGATCGGGATCATGGCGTCGATGCTCATGATGCCGGTCTGCACGGGGACGGACACGGACTTACGGGCGATGATGCCAGGAGCGAGCTTTTCGACGGGATACTGGGTTTCACCTTTGATGTCGCCTTTGCCGTCGATGGCCTGACCGAGGGCGTTCACGACGCGACCGAGGAGGCTCTTGCCGACGGGCACAGAGAGGAGGCGGCCGGTGGTCTTGACTTCGTCACCTGCGCGGACGTTTTCGCCGGAGCCGAGAAGCACGCAGCCGACTTCGGTTTCTTCGAGGTTCAGAGCGAGACCATAGACGCCGCCGGGGAACTCGATCATTTCGTTGAGCATGACATCGCTCAAGCCTTCAATCTTGGCTGCGCCGTCACCGATTTCACGTACGATGCCCACATTGGACTTCGTGACGGCGGTCTTGAGGCCGGCGATTTGGGATTCGATCTCCTGGAGGATGTTGCTCATGGTATTGCTGGTTTGAAAAAACTGAGAGAGGGGCTGAGGGCGGTAAAATTAGGCGGAAAGGGAGTCTGACAGGGCTTTGAGACGGGCTTTGACACTGCCATCCCAAACGTCGGAACCGACTTTCACGCGGATGCCGCCAAGGAGCTCTGGATTGACACTGAATTCGAGGGTGAGCGGGCGGCCATACTTCTTGGAGAGGCTGGCCTGGAGCTCAGATTGTGTGGCCGGGGTGAGCGCACTGGCGCTTTCAACGGCGGCACGCTGACGATCCACTTCATTGCCGACGAGGCGGGCAAAGGCATCGAGAATGCCGATGAAGCCACGGGGTTTGCTTTTGGCCACGCTGCTGACCACTGTGCGCACGCGGGACTCATCGAGCTTTCCGTCTGCGATACAGGTGCGAAAAAGCTGGCGGGAGGTGCGGCGGGCTTCCTTGGTGATCTTCATGGTGGCGAAGCGGCGAGAAAATTAAGCGGAGACCTGGGTGGCGGTTTCCTGATTGATGCGGGTTTGGTCTTCGGTGTTGAGGACCTTGCCAGTGACACGGCTGGTTGCGTCTGAGACCATGCGGCCGAACTCACGCTTGAGCTGGGACATGAGCTGCTCCTGCTCAAGCTGGGCGGCTTCACGAGCCTTGGCGATGATGGTGTTGGCGGAGGAGACGGCCTCCTGCTGGCGGCGCTCCTGAATGGCCTTGGCGGCGTCATCGGCTTCCTTGACGAGGCGGGCTGCGTCAGCCTCCGCTTTGTCGATGATGGCCTGGGAGTTCTGCTTGGCCTCGGCGGCGTCGCGGGCGATTTTTTCGAGCTTGGCCTCGCCATCGGCGATGCGCTGGCGGCGCTGCTCCAGCATGCCTGTGATGGGACCAAAGGCGTACTTCTTCAGAATGGAATAGACCATGATAAAGATGATGACTTGGGCAAAGAACTTGCCCCAAGCGAGGCCGAAGTCGCCTGCGATCTGATATGCGATGCCTTTGATCTGGTCCATGACGGTGTAAAAAAGAGAGAAGAGAGAGTTAACTGCGGCGGGCTGCGAACAGCCCGCCGCGAAATTCAGGGCTTACTTGCCAAGAATGAAGGACAGAATGCCCAGACCTTCTGCAAGGGCCATGGCGATAATGCCGAGGGTCAGGATGTTGCCGAAAGCGCCGGGGTTGCGACCGACGGCTTCCACGGCCTTGGAGCCGATGAGGCCCACGCCGATGGCGGCGCTGCCTGCACCGAGACCGGTGGCGATGCTGCCAGTGATGCCAGCGGCAGGAAGGACGTCAGCGCCGTGTGCTGCTGCTGCCTGTGCCATGGAGATGAGTTCAAGTGTCATGATATGTGTCGATTTTGTGGTTTGTTGTGTCACCGGCGTCCACGCGTTGCGCATGGTCCCGCAGGCAAAGTCAGAGATTAGTGATGAGCCTCCTCGTGACCGTGATCGTCATGAGTGGTGGAAAGCTGGATGTAAACCGCGCTGAGCAGGGTGAACACGATGGCCTGGAGAAGGCCGACCAGAAGTTCCATGAAGTAGAAGGGAAACGGAGCCAGGACGCTGCCGATGAAGCCACCCATGCCGCTCATGGTGTGCAGCACGTTTTCACCTGCGAGGACGTTGCCGAAGAGTCGAAAGGAAAGGGTGACCGGACGGAAGACGATGGAGAAGATTTCGATGACGCCGACGAACAGGAAGACGGCAGCAACCATGGCACCCATGACGCCTTTCAGACCGCCCTTGGGGCCGAAGGTGTGAACCAGGAATCCCCAGACGCCGACTTCCTTGATGGTGATGTACAGCCAGACAATGAACATGGAGACTGAAAGACCGAAGGTCATGTTCAAGTCAGCCGTTGGCGGGCGCAGGAGCGGGTCGTGGACTTCTTTGACGCTCATGAAGCCCGTGCCTTCACCCCAGCCAATGGTGCCGATTCCGGGAAGAAGGCCGAACCAGTTGGAAACAAGGATGTAGATGAAAATGGTCGCAAGAAGAGGGAAGACGCGAGGTGCGATCTTGGCACCGACGATGCCTTCGACCTGACCGTAAAGAAATTCGACCACGAACTCGAAGAAGTTCTGAGCCTTGTGAGGGATCAGAGTCATGTTCTTTGTCGCTTTGGCAGCGAACCAAAGAATCAGGCCGACCACGACTGCCGCTACGAGAAGAGAGTTGGTAAGGAAACCCAGGTTACTGCTCTCTTTGAGAAACTCCGACGCATAGCTGTGCACATTCGCGAGCAGCGGCGAGAAAGAGGTTGATGGGAGAAACGTGGGCAACATGGGGATAGGGGCTACCGGGGAGGGGCGGTATAGGGTCCAGCCGGGATGGCGGGCGTTTTTTTTAGCCACATGAGAGGGGGGTAGCAAGCCCTATTTGTGAAAAATTTCACAAAGTCGCCAGCAAGTGTGTTTTTGAGTGCCAAACAGCCTCACAAAAAACGTCGATATTGTCTTTTGTGCACTAGAAGTGGCTCTTTTGGCAGTTTTCGAATTTTCAGACGGCCTGTGGCGTTGTTGTTGAGACTATTTCGGAGCAGGATCTTCCGTATGGTTTATTGAACAATTATACTGTTGCATTGCTTATTTGCCTATGGTTACCCGGACTGCTCGTGGTGTTGAGATGCTTGTTGTCATTCTGGTCGGCTTTATCGCCGGTCCGTTTCTTGGCATCATGGTTCTGTCCATGCTGAAAATGGACAGTGACGTCAATGCACACCGGCTCATTCTGCCAATGATGATTGGCGGCGGAGCGACGGGCATGTGGCTGTTTGTGCGGCTCTATGGAAATTCCGAGGTGATCATGCAATTTGATCCCAGCACGCGACAGCGCGTGCGCGTCACCACAAAGCACATCCTGTTTGGACTGCCTCCAGGATTCTGGGCGAAGACTCTGACGGTGCTTTGCGCAGTGAGCGTCGTGCATGCTCTGTCCCTTCCGGTGGATCCGGCCCGAGTGCCTTCAGGAGCTGCCACGGCCAAGGGAACGGCGGCTTTTCAGGAAGCCAACGAACAGCTCACCGGGGTGAGCCAAGGGCGTGCGCATGGCAACACCAAGGAGGCTGAGGAGCTGGCGGAGGCGTTTTCAAATGCGCTGCTCAATGTGCGCAAGACAGGCATTGAGCCCAGCAATCGTTCTTCGACGTTCTCGCTCACCAAAGGGTATTTCCTCACGTATTGCCTGCTGACTGAGCAATGCTGTATTTTCCTAGTTCATGTGCCTGAACTCAGGAACTATGCCGAAGATGCTCGGGCATTGATTGCCGATGCAGGGTGGGGCGTAGCATTGAAACTGATGCAGGCAAGCGAACACCATCCAAGCACCGTGGTGGTGGGGATGCGCGGCGCTTTGCAGTATGATCGTGTCATCATTGGCAATGGTCAAACGGCGGAGGGCAGGGCAGTCTCGGCTGAACGAACCTTGCACGGAGACAGGGATTGCCGGGAGGAACTGGCCGTGCAGTTTGGCGCAGCTCTCAAGCCGGGCGGGGCAACCGCAGTGATCAAGACCGCAGATCAAGGGCCGAAGCCGACCACAGCAGAACCCGTTGTTGAAGCTGGCAAGGAGGGAGGCAGCCCAGGCAAGCCGCAGGTGGATCGTAACAATAAGTGAGGTCAAAGTCTCGACATCCGATCCGCCGCGTGCGAGGTTTTCGGTGATGTCATTTCACTCATGTATCGTCTTGTTCGCCTTCGCGTTGCTGGCTGCATCGGCGGATGCCGCAGTGAAATCGAAGGCCAAGGTGGTTCCCGCAGATGCTGCAGAGAAACCGAAGGCCAAGGTGGTGTCCGCAGACGGAAAGCCGAATGTGGTGTTCATCATCGCGGATGATCTGCGTGATTACGCAGGCTGGATGGGCGGTCATCCGCAGTCAGTGACGCCCAACATGGACCGACTGGCGAAAATGGGCATGCGGTTCAACAATGCCCACTGCAACTACGCGCTGTGCAATCCTTCACGCACCTCGCTGCTCACGGGCATGCTGCCGTCATCGAGCGGAGTGTTTGGCAATGAGCAGGACTGGCGGCGCAGTGTGCAGATCGCAGGGAAACCGACGCTGCCGGAGTATTTCAAGGCCCAGGGCTACATGACGGCTGCAGCAGGCAAAATTTTCCACGCGAATCACGGCGGGCCCGAAGGGCGACTCACTGGATGGCATGGGGGACGGCGCGGCTTTGAGCTGGATGCGGCCTGGGACCTGCGTTTTCCGCAGAAAGGGGTGCAGATTCCGGATCTGCCGGTGCACACAGGGCAGAACTTCAACGGGCTCAACATCTGGCACTGGGACTGGGGTGGTATTCCCGTCGCTGAAGAAAAGACCGACGACGGCCAGATCGCTGGATTTGCCGCTGATTTTCTGGCCAAGAAGCAGGAGCAGCCGTTTTTCCTCGCGCTGGGTCTCTACCGCCCGCATTCCCCCTGGTATGTGCCGCAGAAGTACTTCGATGCGCTGCCGCTAGATTCGATCAAGCTGCCGGAGGTGAAAGTGGATGATCTGGATGATGTGCCTGAGATCGCCAAGACGCATCTCAAGGAAGGGCTTCACCAGCTCATCCTCGAAAAGAACCTGTGGAAGGACGCCGTGAGAGCCTACCTGGCCAATGTGGCGTTTTGTGATGCCATGCTGGGGCGCATTCTGGCAGCCGTCGAGACAGGGCCGAACGCGAAGAACACGATCATCGTTTTCACCTCTGATCACGGCTGGTATCTTGGGGAAAAGCAGATGTGGCACAAGGGCAGGCTTTGGGAAGCAACGACGCGCGTGCCGCTCTCGATCTACGCTCCGGGTGTCACGAAGCCGGACAGCGTCTCGTCGCAGGCTGTGGCGCTCATCGATCTGTACCCCACACTTTGCGATCTTACCCAACTGCCGCTGCCGGAGCATCTGGATGGCAGCAGTCTGAAGCCGCTGCTGGTGGACCCGACGGCAAAGCGCGACCGACCCGCGATCACCTGCATGGGGGGAGGCCCAAATGCTGGCTATGCTGCGAGGGATGAGCGCTGGCGCTACATCCGCTACGCAGATGGCAGCGAGGAGCTCTACGATCATCAAACCGATCCGAACGAGTGGACGAACCTGGCGGCGAAGCCGGAACACGTGGCGCTGAAGGCCAAGCTGGCCGGTTTTTTTCCGAAGGAGTTCAAGAGTGCTGTGCGTCCGGTGGCTGAAATCATCGGTGCTGCAAGCCCTGCGGGGTCGGTGGATCTGGCGCTGAACATTGGCGATGTCCTCAGCGCAGCAGACGCACCCAAGCTGCAGGGCAGGGGTGTTTTTATGGATGCCTCCTTTGAGTATGATCCGCTGGTGGACCAGGACAGCACGCTGCTGGCGCAGGGTGACGAGCAATGTGGCTACGTCCTGCATCTGGTGGCCTCCCAGCCAACGTTGACCGTGTTTACGAACGGCCAGAGCACGACCATCAGCGGGGCGCCTCTGGAGAAAGGCCGTGTGAACATTCGAGCGCAGATCGACACGGGCGGCGTCATCACGCTGGCCGTTCCGGGGCATAGCGAAGTGCTTGGGGTGGCCCCGTTTGAACAAGGATTTCCTCAGGAAGCGAAATCAGGTTTAGCAGCCGGACAAAGCTTTGGGATTTTGAAGGCCGCCAAATATCCCAACAGCACGCCATTTGACGGGGTGGTTTATCGATTAAACCTGACGATCCTTCCACCCCATAAGGCGGCCGCGACGCCCGCCGCTCAGGCAGTTGAGAAGCCCCAGTAGAGGTCACTCAGAAGCCAGGGGGACTTCATTTATCAAATTTCGCACATCAATTGTGCTGGTGAGTGGGTATTCGTGCGTTAAAGACTCCCCCACCCAAAATCATGCGCGCACGCATCATCAAAGACTTCCGTTTCGAGGCCGCCCAGACGCTGCCCAATCTTCCTGGCGACCACAAATGCACCAAGATGCATGGCCATTCGTTCAAACTGGAGATTGCCATCGAAGGCGAGGTGGACCCGAAGATTGGCTGGGTCTATGACCATGCTGAAATCTCCAAGGCGATGAAGCCGATCATGGACCGGCTGGATCACTCCTACCTCAACGAGATTGAAGGCCTGGAGAATCCGACCATTGAATACATGGCGGCCTGGCTTTGGAAAAAACTGGCCCCGCAACTGCCCGGACTCTGTGAGATCGTGATCCACGAAACACCCAACGCCCGTTGCGTGTTTCGTGGGGAGTTTTGAGTGGATTAAGCTGCGTCCTTCGTGAGGACCCTGCGCCGACGGCGAAGGGTCAGTAACGCCAGGCCAAGGCCGCCCAGGAGTGCGCGGGAGGGTTCCGGCACGGCGTCCAAATGCAGTGAGAGCGATTTGGCACCGATGGTGAACTCGCCGGTGAAGCCAGACGGCAGGGTGCCGAAGGCAAGATTCGAAAGTGCCAGGCCGGAGACGGAGCTGTAGTTCATCAGCGTGTAGTTGGAGCCAGCGGTCAAGCTGCCGGTGCTCAGGATGTCGAACAGAGTGGTTCCAGTGCCCGTGAAGTTCAGGGCTCCACCGATGTTAAGCTGATCAGAGGTGGTGGAGCCGAGATCGAAGGCAAGATGAGCGCCGCTCACGAGATTGAGATTACCGCCAATGCCCAAAGTTCCAGAACCGAGACCGAAACCTGGGGAGAGGGTGGCACCGCTGGCAAGAGACACGTCGCCAGCAATGCTGCCGGTGCCATTCAGATTTCCTCCTGAGTTCACCGAAACGGGGCCCGAACCCGTGGCGCTGCCGATGGTGTTGGTAACGCTCAAGGTGCCGGCATTGACCTGGGTGCCGCTGCTGTAGGTGCTGGCTCCGGCGAGATCCAGAGTGCTGCCACCGTCTTTGACGAAAATGCCGCCACTGCTGCTGGTGATGACTCCGTTGTAAGTGGTGTTGCCGCTGGTAGAACCAACAGTCAAAGTGTGACCGCCGAGATCAACCGCAGAGGAGGAGGCACCACTGAGAGAGGCTGCGGATTGGTCCGCACCCAGTGCGAGCTTAGAACTGCCACTGCCAGTGTCATCGAGAACCACAGCTGTGCGTCCGTTAGCAGTGGGCAGGGCGTTGACCACATTGGCGTTCAGTGTGCCGCCATTGCGGATGTAAGTCGGGCCGTTGTAGGAGTTGGCGGCGTTTTCGTTCACTGTGGCTGCATCCACGACGAGGTCGGAACCGGCGTTGCTTCCAGTGATTGAGCCATTGGCATTGATTACGCCGCCAGTCAGTGTCAGGACGGTGCCGTTCTTGTTGAGCGTTCCACTCAGTGTCAGCGTGCCGCCGCCGGTGTTTTGAATCGTACCTGTTCCTGAAGTCACCGTAATGTTCTGGGTAATTGTAGCGGTGCCGCCGGTGTATTGAAGCGCGGAACCACTGCCGATGTTCACCTGCGTGCCGGTGCCGAGGGAGGCGACATTGCTGGTGCTGAGAGCGCCACCACTGACGGTGACGGGGCCGTTGAAGCTGTTTGTACCGCTGAGCACGAGCGTGCCAGCACCCGCCTTGGTGAGCTGATACAGGCTGCTGCTGAAGGCTCCGCCAATGGTGAGCTTGCCGGCATCGACCGTCACGACGTGATTGGCATTGAGCGTCACTGCTCCGGTGCCAAGATTCAGATCACTGCTGCCTTTGAATTCAAAATCGGAATTGATGCTGAGCGCGTTGCTGGTGCTGAGCGTTAGCGCGGAGCCGCTGGTGTTGTCGATCGCGCCGCCGTTGATGACGAATACGCCGGTGCCAATGGCGGAGGCGTTGTTGATGTTCAACTGGCCTGCGGTGAGGGTGGTTATGCCACTGTAGGAAGTGCTCGCGCCGGAAAAAGCAACGGTTCCGCTTTTGACCTCCACGCTGTTGAAATTTGAGATCGCGCCAGCGTAAGTGAACGTGTTGCCCGCACCTGGATCAATGTGCATCACGTTCGTGCCTGAGCCACCCGTGATGGCACCGAGGATGGAAGCGGAGCCGCCGGTGACATTAAGGGTGATGTTACCGGTGTCGCCGGTGACTGCAAAGCCGTTGCTGGAACCGTCGATCTTGCCAGCGTTGTTGATCGTGACCGGATCTTCACCGGTGAAGACAGCCGCCTGAGTAGTGCCAAGGCCGGAGAGAGTGGCTCCGCCCTGAATGGCGGCCCCGGCGTTGTTGTTGATGGTGACGGAATGGCCGCTGGCGGTGGAGCCGAGAACGGCAATGCCGGAAGCGCTGTCACCACGGATCAGACCACCCGAAAGATTGGTGATCGTGGCATCTCCATACATGGGCTCACGACCGCCAGCGAGAGGTCCGGTGGTGATGTCGTTACCCAGCAGCGTGATGCCATAGCCGATGGCATTGGTATTGCCACTGGCCACCAGCCCCTCAATGGTGCCGGAGTTGGTGATGGTACCACCGCCGACGGTGATGCCTTCGCTGTGTGCGGGAGATCCTGGCGTGGTGCTTGATGCGTTCAAAGAGCGAATGATTCCTGTGTTGGTCACATTAACGAGGCCGTCCACATCGACGCCATCGCCATCCTCAGGGCTGCCATCTGGCAGGTAGCCACCGTAGCCTGTGATAGTGCCGTGATTGATGATGGTGGCAGTCTGGTTCGCATTGAAGCCATCGAGGTTGATGCCTGATCCGTTGTCTCCCTGGATGAGACCTCCCACGCTGTTGGTGACGGTGGTGGTGTAAGGGGTGGTGCTGTCCAGTGCTCCGCCGGTGATGGCGTGATGTCCGCCTTCAATGGTGCCGGTGTTGTTGATGACGACACCTGTGTTGTTCTTGGCGTTAATGCCGATGACATCGCCGGTGGAAAGAATGTAGCCGTCATTATTGACCACGCCGTTCACACCAGGACGGACGGCATCTGCATTGGTGGCAGCGATGTATCCTGTGGCATAGTTGTTGATCGTGGTGGAGCCCGTGGTGACGGCGTTGAAGTCGAGTGCCTGAGAACCACCGGCCGAGGCATTTTTTGAGATGATGCTGCCATAGTTGTTCACCGTCACACTGCCGCTGGAGACGTTCATCTGCACCGCGTCGGCATCGGCGGTTTGAATCAAAGCGGTGGAGTTGGTGGCGCTCCCGTTGTTGATCACCAGTCCAGTGACTCCGGTGTTGTCGCGTACTGCGCGGCCGGTGCCGGTCTGGTTGATGGTGCCGAGGTTGGTCAGCGTCGAGTTGTTACCAGTGGCCACGAAGGTGACTGCGGAGCCTGTTCCCGTGAGCGTGCCATTAACCGTCGCTGCGGAACTTGCGGTCAAAACGGCTCCGTTGGAAGCAGTGACGGTACCGTTCACATTGTTGCCGCTGCCGTTGAAAGTAGCTGCGTTCGTGAGCTTGAGCCCGGTGCCGTTGATTGTGCCGCTGTTGACGGCTGTGGTGCCGTTCACGGTGCCTGAGCCTGCAAGCGTCGCACCACTGTTGACGGTCATGGCACTGGCGCTTGTGCCAGCAGAACTGCCGCTGGCGATGAAAAGAGTGCCGCCGTTGACTGTGGTGCCGCCACTGTAATTGTTGCCGGTGTTGCTGATGGTGAGGGTGCCTGAGCCGTTCTTGGACAAAACACCGGTGCCGGAGATCTGCCCGCTGAAGGAGGAGTCAACTCCATTGGTGTCGATCGTGCCGCCGCTGCTGTTGAGGATGACGCTGCGTGCAGAGGTGATGCCAGCGCTCGTCTGCAATGTGCCACCCCCGAAGGTGAGGCTGCCTGCGGTGCTGCCAAGATTGGCATCCGCACTGACGCTTACAATGCCACCACCCAGAATGGTGCCGCCGGTATAACTGTTGCTGGTGCTGGCAAGGACGAGTGTGCCTGCACCGGATTTCGTGAGCTGGCTGCCGCCGCCGGTTTCGCTGATCGCACCGTTTGCCGTGAGCGTGCCGGTGGTGACGTTCCACGTCTGCGAGGAGGAAAGAATCGTCGGCGCATTGATTGTGGATGAATTGTTGGCGGTGATGCCTCCCGCGAGAGTCAGCGTGTTCGTGCCACCTGCGGTTCCGATCGTGTAAGGCGAGCTCACCGCAGCCAGTGTGAGCGTGCCGCCGACGGTGACATTGCCACCGAGGGTGATGGTGCCGCCCGTACCACCGCTGCCCACGGTCAAGTTGTAACTCGCGGTGTTGTCCCACGTCGTCTGCGCCGAGGAGCCGGTATTGTAAAAGTTGGTGCCGCCATTTGTCCAGGTGCCCGCGCCATCCGTGCTGGAGGTGGGCACCTGGCCGGTGGTGCTCCAGGTCAGACTGCCGCTGCCGCCAAGGGCGGAGACGGTGAGAACGGTGGAGGTTCCGCCGGTGGACAGACTGTAGTTGAATCCAGTCGGCGTGGAGCCGAGCACAAATGCACCGCTGCCTGCGAGTGAAGAGTAGCCTGACACCAGAGTGAAGGTGTTTCCTGCGGTAAAGCCCGATCCTGAGATGTTGACGGTCTCGGTACCCGATCCGAGCGTCAGCGCACCACTCGTATTGATCTTGTCGTAGTTGGCATTGCCGAGAATGTCGAAGTTTAACGTTGAGCCGCCGTTCAAGGTAAGCGCGCCAGAAGTGAGCGTGCCGACAGTTCCTGCGCCGCCGACGGTGATGGCCGTGCCGCTGTTTGCCGAGATGGCACCGCCGATGGTTGTCGCCGTTCCAGTGGCAAGCGTGCTGCCGGAGTTGCTCAACGTCACCGCGCTGGTGCCGGAGATGGAACCCGACACATTGAGCGTGCCGCCAATGACCTGGGTCGTGCCGGTGTAGCTGTTGGCACCGCCGAGCGTTTGGGTGCCAGCGCCAGTTTTCACGAGTGATATCGCACCGCTTATCACGCCCGAGTTTGCCTGCGAGCCGTCACCATAGACATAGCTGTTGCTGCCGCTGGTGTTGACCGTCAGCGTTGCTGCAGTCGCTGACGTGATCGTGTTGGTGGAGGCTGTGGCGTTGGTGCCCGAGGTCGAGGCCAATCCGGCCAAAGTCTGGCTGTTGCCGTTGAGGTCCAGGGTGCCTAGGTTCGTGCTCGCGCTCTGGCCC
The DNA here is from genome assembly GCA_903838675.1 of uncultured Verrucomicrobiota bacterium. Lineage (GTDB taxonomy): Bacteria > Verrucomicrobiota > Verrucomicrobiia > Verrucomicrobiales > Verrucomicrobiaceae > Prosthecobacter. Next base: position 29,765 of record CAILZI010000192.1, on the reverse strand, counting down.
AGGTTCACCACTGTGCTTGTGGGCAGGCGGTTATTGCCGGTGGTGAGTTGGATGCTGCCATTGTAAATGCTGGTCTGGCCTGAATACGTGCTCTGGCCACCGAGCACCAGCTTGCCAGCTCCCTGTTTGACGAGGATGCCAGTGCTGCCTGCCTTGTCGGCCATGACTCCGTTGTAGGTGGTCACCCCCGTGCTTCCGGTAATGCTGATCGCAGTGCCCGCAGTCGAGCCGAGGTTGATGTTTCGACTGCTGGCGATGGTGGCTGATGTGAGTGCGGTGACGTTTCCTGAAGTGTCCATCGCACCCACGGTCAGACGGCCGCCATCCAGTGTCAGGGAAGTCGAGGTGCCAAGTACGCCGTCGCCATTGATCACCACTTCAGCACCCGTGATGCTGACCGGGCCGGAGAAGGTGTTGCCAGTGTTCCCGAGATAGATTTGAGCACCACCAGCGCCTGCGAAGGTCAGGCCTGCTCCAGTTCCGCCGGAAATGACACCGAGAATCTGCCGGCTGCCGCTGGTGGTGCTGTTGGTGATTGTCCGGGTGGCGGAACCCAGCGCCATGCCACCATTGCTTAAACCTGAATTGCCCGTTCCCGTCAGGGTGAAATCTCCACCCACGACGATGCTGGAGTCACTGTAGGAGACGGTTGAACTGCTCTGCCAGGTGCCGCCGTTGATGGTCAAAACGCCGTCTCCAAGTCCATGTGTGGAACTTGTTATAATGGTTCCTGCATTCAGGGTGAATCCACCGGGAGCTGCGCCGGAGCCCATGGTATTGGCAATATTCCAGATGCCGCCGCCATTTTTGATGAATCCCGTTCCCGCCGTAGTGGCGACACTCTGGCTGTTCCAGGTCAAGGTGGAACCGGTGCCGATGTCAAAGGTGCTGATGGTGCCACCTGTGGAAAAGGTTCCGGCGCCTGTCCAGGTGACTGTGGAGCTTCCAGTAACGGAGAGATTGCCCACGGCTGTGTTCGAGACGTAGGTGATGGCGCTGTTCGCGCTGAAGTTGAGGCTTGAGCCGTTGCTCCAGGCTGTCGTAAACGGACCGGATGACGATGAGCCCCAGTTTGAATTGGTCAAAGTGGAGCTGGTGCCGTTGGTGTTCCAAAAGAGATTAGCCGCAGGAAGTGAGCTGTATGCGGTGAAAACAAACAGCATGGCGGCTGCTAGGGTTTTCGTGTTCTTGGGATGGCGGTGGAACGAGGGGCGCGGAAGTTTGATCATCAGGAGGTCGATATGCTCCGTGCCTATTCATGGAGTGTCGATGCATGCCTAAAGCCACTGGGTTACGGTTTCGACTTGTGACATAACCAGCGCTTTGGCCTCATAATGCGCACTCAATTTCAGCCGTTAATCTGCCGGAAATGTAACATGGGATTTTATAGCCGTATCATGGCTCTAGTTCGCCCATTCCAATGCCCTTCCTCTTTTTACCGAACGCAAAACTCAGCCACCAGCGAGGAATGTGTCTGAAGATCATCGAATGCGGCGGTTACTGACGTTTAGACACCTGCCACAGCCCCACCAGCCAGGCCAGTATTGGGACGAAGAGGATGGCCTGCTCCATTAGAATATATCCCATCTGATCGGTGGTGGCGCTCCATGCCGGAGAGATGGCGCTGAGCCCGACGTGGCGCCCCTCGTTCCACAAAACAAACGATAGTGCGCACGCAATGAATGCCTGAACGCAGAGAAAGCCGACTAGTGCGGCTCTCAATCGCAGCAGCCAGGTGCATGGAGAGGCAAGAGCTAGCGAAAGCAGAAGCGCAGAGGCATGCCAGAATGCAGAAGTGGGAAGATTTACATTACGGATCGGGCCGGACCCATCGGCTGCGAGCAACTGGCGGTTTACGATGACAATGTGAGTAACTCTGGCCGAAGGCTGTTCTGCGGGAACCTCGATCTGGCGAGCGCCAGAGTCGCTCACTATTGTCGCGAGCAGGGCGGCCCGGAACCCCTGGGCGTAAAGTTGGCCAAAGATCGGCAGGCCGAGTGTCAGCACGGCGTATATCGCGAACGCGATCAGCAGAAAGCGAACGATGGTCTTACGCTGCACGGGGTTTGCTTGCGTAATAGACCCACGCGCCACAGAGGAGCAGGGTGCCCATGATCAATAGGGATGGCCACAATTCCTCATGAACACCCTGAAGTCGCGCCGGCCAGTGTGCCCCGGTTAAGTAGATGGTCGCGATGCGGACCATGTTCAGTGCGTACAAGATTATGAAACCAACACTAAGCCCGGCAATTTTCCGCATCATCGAAGCGGGGAAAGCAAGCACCGCCGCACTGTAAAAGAGGATGATGCCTAGCGCGGAACAATGGGGCTCAATTGTCATGCGAAAGGCAGTGGAAAAGACGTTGGTTCCTTCCAGTTGAGTTGGCTCTCCGATCAGATGCAGCAATCCGTTCATTTGGAATGCCAGGGTGGAAAGGTAGCGAATTTCCAAGCGGTCCCATCCTGGTGCAAGCGGCAGAAGAGAGAAGGTCAAGGAGAAGATCACGAAGCGAAGAATGAACCCCCGAATTTCTTTCCTGCCGCCGCCAGTCTTTCCCGCGTCCCTGATTGATTTCCGGGACGCGGACTTCTTTGAGCGGGCAGCCGCCATCAGGCGGCTTTCCTTTCTGCGTGCGCAAGGGAGTTGGACGCGACGCCGACCAGCGCTGCGGCAAGCATTAGCAGAGCCCAGAGCGGCATGACGGGAACTCCTGTGCCGGACTGGAAAGTCTGGTCCTTGTAAACCGTGGTGACACCATTGGCCACTGTCACGAGGCGGTAGTGGTAGGTTGTGCCGGAAGTGAGCCCGGTCAGATTCGCGGAGAAGGGAACTGCTGAACTACCGCTGCCGATATCGGACTGAGATGTCTGCATGCTATAGGCAGTGCTTGTGCCATATTGGAAATACGCCATCGTGTCCGTGCCGCCAGGATTCACACTGCCGTTCATGGTCGCTCCGGATGAAGTGATACCACTTGCAGCCAGAGAGTTTACAGGAGGAACAACCACCGTGATGCTGTCGGTTGCAGTGTCGTTCCCAGCATAGACTTCACCGCCGCCGCTGACGGTGACCGAGTTGGTGAGGCCGCTCGTCGCGGCACTGCCAGTTACGGTAACTGTGAGGGGCAGGGATGCATAGCCGCTGCTTTGTGCGAGGGAGTCGCTGCGGGTGGCGGTAACTGTCTGCCCTGACACGGCCACCGACCATCCATTGATGGTGCCGACGTTGGATGCGGAAGGGGTGATCCCGGTTGGCAGTGTCGCAACCGCCGTGACGGTGCCGCTGGTGGAGGCGTTGCCGGAGTTATAGACGTTGATCGTGACCGTGTCGCCAATGGCATCGCCTTGGGCGAAAGTGCCGCTGTGAGTCAAAGCGGCCCAAAGATCAGGCGCGGTGGCAGATGCAGGAGCGAGAGACACGCCGCGAATGGCATCCGGGCCGTCCGCTCTTTCGAGGACGATGAAGGACTCGCTGGCAGGCAGGGTGGTGGCAGCCAGATTGTCGGTGATGGCGACGAGCTGGTTCGGATCGGCTCCCTGGTCGGTTTCGCCGCTGACTGTCGAGGTCACTGCATAGATGGTCACGGTGCCGTCTCCATTGACCTGGCCCGTGATGTTGCGGAGGCCGTTATTGGCAGGCTGCCAGGGGACGCCGGTAGCGGAATTGGTGCCGGTTGGATAGTTGGCGATGGTGTAAGTGTAAGGCACACCGAGATTCAAACCGTTGGAGAGGATGTATTGCAGGTTCCACTTGGTGCCATCAAAGGTCCACTTCTGGAGGCCAGCGTAAGGGTTGTTCGCGGGAAGAGCCTGGGTGAATTGTCCACCAGCGAAATCCCCTGGTCCTGGAACGTTGGGCTGACCTTCATCCGCCACATAGAGGGTTGTGGCATTGGCAAACCACATGCCAAAGGGATAATGACCATCGCTCGTTGTTGGGAAGCCATTGGCGATCGTGAAGACCTGAGTGTTGGCGTTTGCCGCTGTTGGCACACCGCCGGAACCGATTTGATAAATTGTGTCGACACCGCTGCCACCGCTGCCCTTGGCCGCGTAGAAGGTGTTGTTGAAGGGATTGAGCGTCAGTGCGCGCAAGTTCATGTCCTTGCCAGTTTTGTCGGTGGGCTGGCCGGCATACCCGAGCTGGTAGCCCGTCGTGCTGCCACCTCCGGAGAGGAAGGAGCTCAATGCAGTACCGGAGAGGGCTGTGCCTTTGTAGAACGGCTGGCCCACAGGAGTGGTGAGACCGCCTGCACCTGGAAGGATCATCTGGACGCCGGTGGACTGAGCATACATTGCCATCGTGGCACCGTTGTTTCCTGCACCGTTACCAGCACTGCCGGCCATGAAGTAGTAGGAGTTGCCGTCGCTGGAAGGTGCCAGAGTAACAGCGCGGGTGTTGTCACCGCTGTAGGAGTCAATCGGCGTCACCTTGAAATTGCCCAAGTAATCCATTTGCACCACGACGTGCTGATAGTTGCCATGGTTGCTCAAGGGGCTGGTCGGATCGTAATGGTAGGGGGTTTCCGCGTTGGAGACATCGAGCGTGTTGGCCGGGGCCATGTAGCCCATGAAGGTGATTCCTTTCCCATCAGGTGTCAGGGTGACTCCCAGCTCGGATTTGGAAGAGGCGCTGGTGGTGACATCCACCCCCAGCTGGGCCTTGATCAAGGCGGTCAAATCTTTGGCCGTCAGAGTGGAACTGCTAACCGGGCTGCCAGTGTTTTTGTCGATCACATCCATGTAGATGGGAGACGTGACGCCGAAGCTCACGTCGGGAGCGTCATTGGTCCACATGAAGGGGTAAGTACCGTCCGCCGTGGCCAGAGCACCATTGGGAAGCAACTGCCCTATGGTAAGTGTCGTAGAGTTACCAGTGTAATGAGAACGGGTGACAAGGAGCTTGCCGGAGGTGGAAAGGGCCGTTGGCGTGCCAATCGTGACTGTGTTGGTGATCGTGCCGTTGGCCGGGAAGGCATCACCGCCACCAGACACGGTCACCGTGTTGGCAAGTTGAGTGCCGGAGGTCACACCACTGCCAACCGAGACGGTGAAGGTCAAGGCTGGGTAGCTTGTGATCACATCCACTGGATAGTCAGGATAGACCGGTGTGCTGGTGCCTTGATTCGTTCCGATGGCACCTGGGGAAAGCACATCGGTGCGCGTTGCGGTCACGGTCTGACCGGTGACAGTGGTTGTCCATCCGGTGCCACTGGCAGCGGTGGGGGTGAGGCCGGTCGGGAAGGTGGTGGACACCGTGACCGTGGAGCCGTTGGTGACGTTGTCGCCGCCGTTGCTCACATAGACGGTGTAAGTGTCGGCTGAATCACCGGCGAGGAAAGGTCCGTTAGGCGTGCTGGAGACGGTCAGATCCGGTCCGGCTGGGAGGCTGACAGCCGTGCTGACTGAAGCCACCGAGGCAAGGTTTCCAGCGGCGTTGCCACCGGTGACGGTGACGCCACCGGCTGGCAGATTGACCGTGTAAACGCGGTAGGCTGAAGTGGTGCTGGTGAGATTGACGGTCAGTGTCTCGGTCGCACCGGCAGCAATAGTGCCCCCCGTAAAGGTCACCACACCGCCGCTGTAGGAACCGGTATAACCAGCGCTGCCATTATCAGTGGACGAAACGTAGGTGGTCCCGGCTGGAAGTGTAAAGTTCACTGAGGCCCCTGTGACGGACGAGGTGCCGGTATTTTGCACCGTCAGCGTGTACGCGAGAGAGGTATTGGTGACACCGGCAGTGGTGGTGAGGGCCGCAGTTGACGGAGCGCTGACGCTGACATTGACGTAAGGCACGTTGCCGACAACGACCTGGAGGGGAACATTGGCGCTGTTGTTGGTCGTGTTGGACTCCGTGGAGGAAGTGCTGACAACTGCGGTGCCGTGGCCGGCAGTCACCGGAGTGGGGCCTGCATCAACAGTATAGCCGCCATCGCTGACAGTCGAGGCGGTGACGGTGAGGTTGACTGAGCTGTTGGCAGCCACCGATCCACCGGTGAAGGTGACGACACTGCCGATTACTGAATAGCTGAATCCGCCTGCCGTTGTAGCCGTGATGCCGGACATTCCGCTGGGGAGGGTGAAGGTGGTGGTGACACCGCTGGCATTGGCGGCACCGGAGTTGGCGACCGTGAGGTAGTAGGTCGCAGAGGCTCCGTGACTTACAAAAGCAGGTGTGCCTGGAACAACCGGCGAGGAAGAGCCGGAGACAGCGACGGTCAGGTCAGGCAGTGCAGTGCTCGTTGGGGCCAAGGATACACCTTTGATAAACTGACCGGTAGGGGCAGTGTAAAGTGTGAGGTTGTTGCTGGTGTTGATCGCAGGCGCGGCGTTGTAGCCAGCGGTGTCGGTGATCTGGAGGACCGTGAGGCTTGCTCCAGTGGTGACATAAAGATTGGCACCGGTGCCGTTGCCGACGGCGGTCAGGCCCACACCGGTGGCTCCCCCGATGCTGGTAGCGCTGCCATTCTGCACCCAGAAACCGCTCACCAGAGAGAACTTGCTGATGGTTGCGCCATCCAAGATATACAGCACGTCAAAGGTGCTGCCATGGACCCCGGAGGAAAGCAGGTAGAAGTCAGATGCATTGGCATCAAGGGACAGGCCCGGCTGGCTGGTGAGGGTGACGCCATCCGTGGAGAGCGTGGACAGGGCTCCAGTGGTTTTTGCGGAAAGCACATAGATTGTTCCGCCGAAGCTCTTCACCACCAAGCAGTTGGTGCTATTACCATAAGTGGCATTGGCAGCTGTGGTGCTGTTGTTTTTGTACATCCCGAATTTGTCGTCCATGATCCAGTTGGTGTTGTCCAGACTGGTGGCGCTGCGAATCTGGTCTCCCAGCGCAGTGGTGGTCACATTGTAAGTAGCCTGAAGGTTGTAGTTGAAACTTTTGTCGAGAGTGGCCACGCCGCGCAGGGCGATGGCGGTTTCATCCGTTACTGCAGCACCACTGAGGATGCCGGTGGAGTCCTGGAAGCCGGTGAAGGCCAGCAAGGTGCCGTCATTCGTTGTGCCGATCCTGCCAGTGGTTCCAGCATTGCTTTGACGCAAGGCGTTGGTACCAGTGGAGGGAACAGGAAAGCTATTGACGGGCGACTGATTCGCCATGGAGGGACTTAACTCCAGAATGGTGATCGGCGTCGCGGTGTTGTTGCCGATGGTCTCAACGGCAAGATTGCCTAGCGTGAAGGCGGTGGGCACGGTGATGACGACGGTATAAGTCTGAGTGGTTGGTGTCGCACTGCTGTTCGTCACCACCACGGTGAAGGTGTTGGTGCCGGGAGAAAGGCTCACGGTGCCGGTTGGGGCCACACCATTGACGGTCACTGTGGCTCCTGTATCAACGGCCGGCACCAAGCTGAGGCTGGTCTGAGTGCTAGGCACTGTGGCGGAGTAGGAGGTCGTGCCAGGGGTAAGTACCGGAGACAGCACGCCTGCGCCCAAGGCCAGACCGCCCAGATTTGCGGTGGGGGTGATGGTGCCAGTCAAACCCGTAGGCTGTGTGAGCGAGTAGTTGCCAGCGGCCGTTCCTGAAAGGGTGCTGGTGGAGGTCACCGAAATTCCACTGCTATCGGTGGTGCTGGCGAAAGTGCCGGTACCAACGAGTGTGACGTTAGCAGTATCCCCGCTGAGCACGCCGGAGAGAGTGCCGGAGATGGTGGCGGCATTGGTACCGTCATAAGGTTTGGTGGTAACGGCCGGACCACTGACAGTCAGGGCAAGCTTGGAGACGGTGCTTGAGGGGATTGCTACAGTCTGGGTAGTGGCACCTGCGCTGGTCAGGCTCACACTGCCTGAGTAAGGCGAACTGGTGACGGTGTCTGTGGCCGGAAGGTTCACATAGATGGTGGTCGAAGCGACGGTGCCCCCGCTTTGGGTCAACGTCACGCTGGAGGCATACCCGGAACCGGCAGTGGTGGACACCTGGAAGCCTGCAGGCGCGGTGACGGTGATATTGCCGGACAGATTGGCGCCTGAGACCGAGAAGCTGGATGCAGTGGATGCGGTGCCGTAGGTCGTGCTGAGCGCGGAGGGCGTGCCGGTGGTGGTGATGGTAGGAACCGCTCCACTGACCGAACTGGAGGCCGTGGGCACATACAGTGCCGCCGAACCGGCTGAGGAACAGACGACATTACCCGAGTAGGTGCCGACAATATCCGCAGCGGCAAGACGCACATACACCGTGGTGGCAGCCAGAGCACCGCCAGATTGTGTCAGCGAGATGCTGCTGGCATAACCTGAACCCGAGGTGGTGGAGACTTCGAAACCCGCTGGGGCGTTGACGGTGACATTGCCGGTCAGGCCAGCGGTGGCGGAAACTGAAAAGCTGGTGGACGAGGAGGCCACGCCTGCGGAGGTAGTCAGGGCAGCGAGGGTGCCGGTGGAAGCCAGAAGCTGCGGGCTGGGAACAAAGGCGACACCACGGAATGCGTAGTTGGTGCCCGCGGAAGCGATAGTGCTCGCGGACGCTGTCAATGTTCCGCCGTATCCACTTGCGTCCACGATCTTCACCAAGCTGTTATTGGATGCGTTGGCTGTTGTGGCGTAGAGTTCCACATTGGTACCAACCACGCGTGCCGTCAGGCCAAAATAAGTTCCAGTGACAGTGCCAGCCGCCGTCCATGCTGAACCAGACCACACAAACTTTTTGATGGCGGTGGTATCCACGACATAGATGGTGTCCAAGCCACCCAGTGCTCCGGTGCTGGTATTTCCGTCCACATCCTGAATGGCAAACGTCGTAGGTCCGACGAGCGTGCTGCCCCCAAAAAGTGTGGACGGCGCGCTTGCAGTTGTTGGGAGCGTTGGGAAATAAGAAATCCATGGCGCGGTCTTTGCGCTGGAAAACAACAGGAAATTAGTCCCCGCAGAATCGGTTGCGATGACCGCGTCAGCAAAGTTTTGTGCGTTGTTAATCTCGGTGGAAGTTGCCGGGCTGCCTGATGGGGTGGCCAGACGTGAATCAGCGTTCCCCGTCACATAATAGGTGTTTCCCGAAACTGTAACCGCAGCGCGAGCATTGCCGGTGGTTGTGGTGATAAAATCCGTCAAGCGGCTCACAATGCTCACGTTGCCCGAGGAGTCGATTTGAGCGATGTTACGGTTGTAAGTAGTCGCGTTTTGGGCGGTTGGGTCCGTACTTAGAAGAGGGGAATCATATCCAATAAGTGAAACATATTGCCCATTCGCGGAACGATTGAAATGACCTTGCGTTTTTGAGGTGCCATTGTCCGTGAGTCCGCCTGCATTGGCCGAGCTTTTAGTCGGCATCAAAATAACATTGGCTCCCCCGCTCGGATTCGCGCCTGCCGTGGTGAGTTCGATGACCGATACCTGGGTCGCGGAAGTGGCCAAAGTCGTGCTTCCATCACCGACTCGGTCCACCACCAAGTTGCCCTGTGTGAATGGAGTGGCTGCGAAGGCCGCTCCCGAAATTAAATGGCACAAGGCTAGAACCGCGACCTTGCAGTTTATTGGAAAGCGAACATGTGAATGATAACTTGGTTTTAGAGTCATGGAACTTCTTGCGGGGTTACGTCAATTAATTTGAACTAATGAAAATGTTGGTGAGTCCAATGTGGACTTACAATGATCGCGGAGATCAAAGTCGCGAGAGACTAGGATAGATAGTTAGTGGAGTATCAAAATTCACAACTTGGGCTCCGCAACAATGCCGACACTCAAACTTTCAATGTGACCAAAACGGCATATTGAATTTCCAGTTAATATCCTGCGCTCAACTTGTGACAATCTGGTCATTTTGGGTTCAAAAACCCCTGAGCGCTTTCGCGCCTAATCTGATAAAAACGTAACATCGCTTGTCGCAACCGAGTCATGGCTATAGTGCGGCAAATCCAATCTCCATGCCTGTCCTCACTGAACGAAAAACGCAGCCGCAGTATGATGTCATTGTCGTGGGATCAGGAGCAGGTGGCGGCATGGCTGCGATGATCCTGGCCTTGAATGGTGTGAAGGTGCTCATGATCGAGGCCGGGCGGAATTATGAACCAGTGAAGGAGACGCCGATGTTTAACACGCCAGAGATGGCACCGCTGCGTGGGGCGGCCACGCCGGATCGCTACTTTGGGTTTTATGATGCCACCGTGAACGGCGGGTGGCAGGTGCCAGGGGAGCCTTATACGAACAAGCAGGGGACTGAAGGTGACTTCTGGTGGTGGCGTGCGCGCATGCTCGGCGGGCGCACGAATCACTGGGGCCGCATCTCGCTGCGGTTTGGCGAGTTTGATTTCAAGCCGAAATCCCGCGATGGTTTGGGTGTCGACTGGCCGATGAACTACGCTGACATGGCCCCGTGGTATGATCGCGTGGAGCAGTTGATCGGTGTTTATGGGGAAAACGACGGCATCGCGAATGCGCCCAACTCATCTCCCGGTGTGCTGATGCCACCGCCGAAGCCGAGGGTGGGGGAACTGCTGGCGAGGAAGGCGGGCCGGAAGCTTGGTGTGCCGGTGGTTGCTGCGCATCGTGCGGTGCTGAGTCAGCCGATGGATTGGAAAAATCTTCCCAAGGTGCTGTTTCCGAACAATCCGAAGGCGCAGGAGATTTTAGGCAAGGACATGATGTCGCGCGCGGCGTGCTTCTGGGCGACGAACTGCATCCGGGGCTGCAGCATCCGCGCGAACTTTCAGAGCACGACGGTGCTGCTGCCGCCAGCGCTGGCCACGGGCAATCTGGACATCATCACAGATGCGATGGTGCGTGAAGTGGTGCTGGATGAGAGTGGCAAGGCCACGGGGGTGCATTACATCGACAAAGTCACACGCCGGGATGCGATCGCGAAAGCGCGGGTGGTCATACTTGCTGCGAGCACGTGTGAAACCTCACGCATCCTGCTGAACTCGAAATCACGCGACAAGGCGGGGCTGGCGAACTCCTCCGGGCAGGTGGGGCGCAATCTCATGGACAGCGTCGGCACGCGCCTGGGGGCGCACATACCGGACATGGAGGACCTGCCGCCGATGAATGAGGACGGCGCGGGAGGACTGCACACTTATGTACCATGGTGGCTGGTGAATGAGCACGCCAAGCTTGGCTTTGCACGTGGCTACCATATTGAGATGGGAGGTGGGCGGCAGATGCCGGAGGTGAAGAGTTTTGGATTTCTCGATGCGACTTCGCCAGGGGTGTATGGCCGCAAGCTCAAGGAGGACGCGCGGCGCTACTATGGTGCGCAGTTCGGCTTTTCCGGGCGCGGCGAGATGCTGCCGAACAAGGACTGCTACAGCGAACTCGATCCCAACGTGGTGGATCAGTGGGGTATTCCCGTGCTGCGCTTCCACTGGAAATGGAGCGATCATGAGATCAAACAGGCGGAGCACATGCAGCAGACCTTTGCGGCCATGATCGAAGGCATGGGTGGCAAGGCCAAACCGCAGAGCGGTGCGGATGCCATCCAGAGACCCGGCGAGATCATCCATGAAGTCGGCACCGCCCGCATGGGCGACAAGGCCGCAGAGAGCGTCACGAATCAATACTGCCAGACGTGGGACGTGAAGAACCTTTTCCTGATGGACGGTGCCGTCCTGCCAAGCAATCCCGACAAAAACCCCACCCTCACCATTCTTGCCCTCGCCTGGCGTTCCAGCGAATGGCTGATGGAGGAGATGAAACGGGGGAACCTTTAACCGAATTGCACCCTCATGTCTGAGTCCTCTCCCATTTCCCGCCGCCATGCCCTGAAAGGCCTTCTCAGCGGTGCTGCCGGTGCGGCAGCCGTGCCGGCCCTTGCCGCGCCGAACCACACGGAACCGGCGCCGCCGGCGCATCCGTCGCGGTTTGTGTTTCATGACCCCGACTTCATGCAGCCGCTGAAGTTTCCGTGGGAAAAGCTGCTGTCTGCCGAGGAACTGGCCACGACGCGGGCCCTGGCAGATTTGATCCTGCCGAAGGATGAAACCTCGCCTGCGGCCTCGGAGGTCGGCGTTCCAGAATTTATCAATGAGTGGGTCAGTGCCGATTACCCATCCCATCAGGAGGACCGTGAGGTCATTCGTGGGGGGCTCGGCTGGCTCAATACGGAGGGTTTTAAGCGCTTTTCGAAGCGTTTTGAGGAACTGGGCGTCGATCAGCAGTCCCAGATTGCCGATGACATCTGCGATGCGGCCAAGGCCAAACCGGAGCACCGCGTGGGGGCGGCTTTTTTCAAGCGCTTCCGCCAGCTCTGTGTCGGCGGTTATTACAGCCATAGTCAGACCTGGAAAAGCCTTGGCTACGTGGGCAATATCAGCGTCGGCGGCCCCTATCCCGGGGTTTTGCCGGAAGTCATCGAGAAGCTGGGGCTGCAGGAGGTGGTTTAGGACCTGATTTGGAGGCCAAAAAAGACTTCGTTTGGGAGCAAAAAATCCCTTTGCTCGCCTCTTCATCTTGCTAGTCTGAACAGGTCATCATCGAGCACGTTTCCGGTAGCGGTTTCATGGACGGATTCAGTCGATGGGCAGCCCTTCAAATCTTATGTCCGAACAGTCCTCTGAGCAGAACACTGCTTTCAATACCGGTGTGGCCGAAAACCAGGCCTACGGTGCCGATCAAATTCAGAAACTCGAAGGCCTCGAAGCCGTCCGGCTGCGGCCAGGAATGTACATCGGCGACCCCGATGAACGTGGCCTGCACCACTGCGTGTTTGAGGTGGTGGACAACTCCATCGACGAGCATCTCGCCGGGCATTGCAAAAACGTCTGGATCTCGATCCACACAGACGGCTCCATCACCATTCAGGACGACGGCCGCGGCATCCCGGTGGAAATGCACAAGGTGGCGAAGATTCCCACGGTGGAACTCGTGCTCACGAGCCTGCACGCTGGCGGCAAGTTTGGCGATGGTGCGTATGAATTCTCCGGCGGTCTGCATGGCGTGGGGGCCAAGTGTACCAATGCCTTGTCTGACTGGTTCAAGTGCGAGGTCTTCCGCGATGGCAAGATCTACGCCATCGGCTTCGAGCGCGGCAAAACGACTGAGCCGCTGACCGTCCTCGGGGATCTCGATGACCCGAAGACCACCGGCACTAAGATTTCATTCTTCCCGGACGCTTCAATATTCACCGTAACCACGACGTATAATTTTGACCGCCTGCTGGTCCGCCTGCGCGAACTGGCCTTCCTCAACCCGGGCATCAAAATCACTCTGACCGACGAGCGCACGGAGACGCAGCGGCAGGAAGTGCTTTTGTACCTGGAAGGTGTGAAGCAGTTCGTGCGCGAGATGGGTGCGGACAAGGACAAGATCCATCCTGAGCCCGTGGCACTGGCGGGACGACGCGAAGTGCCCATCGACGACAAGAAGAAGTTCATTCTCGTCGATTGCGTGCTGCAATGGAACAAGGGTCTTAATGAGCAGACGCTGTGCTTTGCCAATGCCATTCCAAATCCGGACGGCGGCACGCACTACAGCGGCCTCAAGACGGCGCTGACCAAGGCGGTGAAGCAATACATCAACGCCAACCCGAAGAGCTTCAAAGAAAAGCAGCCAGACATCGAAGGTGATGACTGCCGCGAAGGCATGATCTGCGTGCTGAGCGTCAAGCTCACCAATCCGCGCTTCAACTCACAGACGAAGGTGAAGCTGGTGAACGGTGAAGTCGAAGGCGTGGTGAACTCCATCGTCTATGAAGGCCTGCTGCGTTTCTTTGATGAGAATCCCGACACGGCCATCGAGATCATCAAGAACATCATCATCGCCGCGAAATCCCGTGAAGCTGCGCGCAAGGCCCGTGAAGCGATCCGCAAGGATGCCATGAGCAGCGGCGGCCTGCCGGGCAAGCTGGCTGACTGCTCCGAGCGCGATCCGGCGAAGACCGAGCTGTTCATTGTCGAAGGTGACTCCGCCGGTGGCTCCGCCAAGATGGGCCGCAACCGCCACAATCAGGCGATCCTCCCGCTGCGTGGAAAGCTCATCAACACGGAGAAGGCGCGTCTCGAGAAAGTGCTGCAGAACAAGGAAGTCCAGACCATGATCACGGCGATCGGCACCGGCATCGGTGGCGACAGCGAGGTGGAAGGCTCCTTCAACATCGACAAGCTCCGCTACCACAAGATCGTCATCATGACCGATGCTGACGTCGACGGCAGCCACATTCGCACCCTGCTGCTGACGTTCTTCTTCCGTCAGATGCCGGAGCTCGTGAAGCGTGGGCACATCTATGTGGCGCAGCCGCCGCTGTATCAGGTGACGCGTAAGAAGCGCGAAGAGTATGTGCAGAGCGACGCCGAAATGGACGCCATCCTGCTTGAACTGGGCTCGGGTGAAATCAGCCTGCGCAACATTGCCGATGGCAGCAAGCTGGCAGCCGACCGCCTCAAGGCGATCCTCGACCTGCTTGTGCCTGTGGCCAAATTTGCCGACATCATCCGCCGCCATGGTGCTGACTTTGAGCATTACCTCCAGGCGCGCGATGAGGCCACCGGCAATCTGCCGCATCATCTCGTCGTCATTCGCGAAGGCAACGAGGTCAAGATTCACTACTTCCACAGCAATGAGCAGATTGCTGCTTTCTCCCGTGACAACAGTGACCTGCATCTCTTTGGCAACCCCGCAGCCGTGGAAGCCAATGGCAACGGAACTGCCGCACTGCCAAAATCACATCGTCGCTCCCGTCTGATTGAAATTCATGAGGCGCACGGCATGAAGAAGCGCTTCCAGCAGCTGGATGAGCTGGGTCTGCACGTGGATCACTTCAGCAGCCAGGACAAGCCGCTCTTTGAAGTCATCGAAGGCGATGGCGACAACGCCAAGGTGCATCCTGTCTTCAGCATCCCCGGCATTCTCGACAAGGTCATGGAGATCGGCAAGCGTGGGATGGAGATCAAACGATTCAAAGGTCTGGGCGAAATGAACGCCAAGCAGCTCTTCGAGACCACCATGGACCCGAACAAGCGCACCTTGCTCCAGATCAAGCTCGATGAAACCAACGCCCATGAAGCTGAACGCATGTTCACCATTCTGATGGGCGACGTGGTCGAGCCACGAAAGCATTTCATTGAAGAGAACGCCCTCAACGTCCGCAACCTCGACGTGTAGAGGCAGGCAAGAATCGTTTGGAACTCGGAATGGCCACGGTCGATCTAAAAGAACTAATCGTTTATCAACTCGCGATGCGGGTTGGTGAGGACGTATGGTCTTTGACTGTTGGCTGGGAATGGGTGACGAAGCAGACGGTCGGATTGGAATGGACTCGCTCTGCCGACTCCATCGCGGCCTACATCGCCGAAGGCTACGGACGAACCTCCGCCCAGGAGAATTCCAGATGTTGCTACAATGCTCTGGGAGCGCTTTTTCAGACAAAAACATGGCTGGAAAAGGCGGTGGCTCGAAGGCTCGTTACAGATTCCGTGGCCCGAGAACTCTATCTGAAACTCGACACCCTCCGTCTTCAGCTCGACGACTACATCAAAACTTTGGACGACAACCAATCGAGCGCCGTTCGCGAAACCTCGAGAAACGGTTCAATTCACCTGCTGCCCCTTGAAGAGTTCTTCCATCCACGCACTCCCGCCTGGAACAATTGACCTTTTGACTGCGCTGCGCCGCCAGCCCTGACCTTTCCCATCTCATGCAAGACCCCAACATTCGTCCCATCTCTGTCGCTGAAGAAGTGAAGAACTCCTTCCTCGACTATTCGATGTCCGTCATCATCGCCCGTGCGCTGCCGGATGTCCGTGATGGTCTGAAGCCCTCCCAGCGCCGCATTCTTTATGCGATGCATGAGCTGTCTCTGTATCCGCCAAAGAAGCACATGAAGTGTGCGAAGATCTGCGGTGACACTTCCGGTAACTACCATCCGCACGGCGAGGCGGTCATTTACCCGACGCTTGTCCACATGGGGCAGCCCTGGGCCATTCGGGAGCCGTTGATTGATCCGCAGGGGAACTTCGGTTCCGTGGAAGGCGACCCTCCGGCAGCCATGCGATATACGGAAGCCCGCATGACGCACCTGGGCGGCACATTGATGTCGGACATGGAGAAGGAGACGGTCGATTTCGTGCCGAACTACGATGAACGTCTCACCGAGCCGACCGTGTTTCCGGCGGCGTTTCCGAATCTCATCGTCAATGGCGGCACAGGTATTGCCGTGGGCATGGCCACCAACATGCCGCCGCACAACCTTGGCGAAGTCGTTGATGCCGTGTGCGCGCAGATCGACAATCCCGGGATCACCTGCACGGAGTTGCAGGCGCATATTAAAGGACCCGATTTCCCGACGGGCTGTGTGATTCTCGGCACGAATGGCATCCGCGATTACCTGGAAACCGGGCACGGCAGCGTGCGCACCCGTGGTCAGGCGGAGATCATTGAAAACGGCAACCGTGAGCAGATCATCATCACTGAGATTCCGTTCAACGTGAACCGCGCTGAACTCGTGAAGCGCATCGCGGAACTGGCTAACGAGAAGGTCATCACCGAAATCAGCGGCGTGCGTGACGAATCGGATGAAAACACCCGTGTCGTCATCGACCTCAAGCGCGATGCGCGTGGTCAGGTGGTGCTGAACAATCTGTACAAGCACACGGCTCTGGAATCGAGTTTCTCGATTCACATGCTGGCGATTGATGGTGGCAAACCGCGCGTGTTAAGCATGAAGGACGCGATTGCGTGCTACATCGAGCATCGCCGTGAGGTCATCATCCGCCGCACGCGCTTCCTGCTGAAGCAGGCCGAGTTCAAAGCGGAAAAGCTGGAAGCCCAGCTCCTGGCACTTGGCCACTTGGATGACTTCATCAAGATCATCCGCGACAGCAAGAACCGTGACGAAGCCCGCGAGCGCCTCAAGGCTTACAATTTCTCCATCAGCACCGCCGAGCAGCTCGGCATCATGATTCGCGCCCAGGCCAGCATCGTGGGGGACAAGTACATCTTCACCGACAAGCAGGTCGAGGATATTTTGGAGCTCCGCCTCTATCAGCTCGTTGGACTTGAGCGCGACAAGATCAAGGCGGACTACGATGAAGTGCTCGTCAGCATCCGTGACTTCATGGATATCCTGGCCCGTGAATCCCGCGTGCTGCAGATCATCAAGGACGAACTGCAGGCCATTCGGCTCAAGCACGCCACGCCGCGCCTGACACGGATCGAAGCCGCCGAGGGCGAGATCGAAAACATCGACCTCATCCCGAACGACCCGACCGTCGTGACGATGACGCACATGGGCAGCATCAAGCGTACCGCCACCGCCGAATACCGTGTGCAAGGGCGCGGCGGCAAGGGGCTCAAGGGTATGGAGACCCGCGAATCGCAGGGTGAGGATGCTGCCACCGACTTCGTGGAGCATCTTTTCAGCGCGCATCTGCACGACTTCCTGCTCTTCTTTACGAACACGGGCCGCATGTATGTGGAGCGTGTGTATCAGATCCCTGAAGCGGCGCGCACTGGCAAGGGCCGCAGCATCAAGAACATGCTGAACCTGCGTGCCGAAGAGAAGATCGCCAGTGTACTGATCCTCAAGGCACAGGGAGCGGAAGACGATGCCATGTGGGCGGCGGACAAGTATGTGCTCTTTGCAACGAAGGACGGCACCGTGAAGAAAACCGCCCTCGAGGAATTTAAGAACTACCGCAAGGACGGCATCATCGCCATCAAGCTGGATGAAGGAAATGACCTCGTCGATGTCGTGCTCACCGACGGCAACAAGGAGGTCTGCCTCGTCACGCATGAGGGCATGTGCGCCCGCTTCCATGAGACTGGAGATGATCCAACCTCACCGAACCTGCGTCCGATCGGCCGTGCCACCGCCGGTGTGCGTGGCATCACGCTGGACGATGGCGACTTCATCGTCAGTTGCATCACCAACGAGCCCGACACCATGGTGCTCGTTGTCTCCGAGAATGGACTCGGCAAGCGTACTGCCTTTGATGAGTACCGCCTTCTCACCAATCGTGGCGGCAAAGGCGTGACCACGATGAATGTCACTGAGAAGACCGGCAAGGTTGTCGCTGCCAAGGCGGTGCATGACAAAGACGAGCTCATGCTCATGACCACCAAGGGCCAGAGCGTGCGCATCCGCGTCTGCGACATCCGTGAAACCGGTCGCAATGCCCAGGGCGTGAAGCTCATGGGACTCAATGAAGGCGAGACCATTCAGGACGTAGCGACTGTGGTTGCTGATGAGGCGGAGGTCGTGGTGGAAGCTGCTGTCACTGAACCGACTCCGGAAGCACCTGCAGAAGACACGCCTGCGGCGGAATAGTCTCGCTGAATTTGAGGTAGGAAGTGATCATGCGCATCGTTTGGTGCTGCATGATTCGCCTGCCCATTTTCTTTCTGCTGCTCGTTTGCGCCACACTGCACGCCGCGTCTTCGAAGCCGAATTTCGTCGTCATCCTTGCGGATGATCTCGGCTATTCGGATCTCGGCTGCTATGGGAGTGAGATCGCGACGCCGAATCTGGACAAGCTGGCGGCGGGTGGGTTGAGGTTTACGCAGTTTTACAACACGGCACGCTGCTGGCCCACTCGCAGTGTGCTCATGACCGGGCATTATGCGCAGCAGATTGGGATGGACCCGCAGTATGGCAAGTTTCCGTCATGGGTGCGGACGCTGCCGCAGCGGCTCGCGACGTTGGGTTATCGCAGCTATCACTCCGGCAAGTGGCATGTGGGCAATGCGCCGCGTGTGGTGGCGGATGCGGGCTTCAGCCACTCCTATCATGTGGTGAAGCAGGACAATCACTTTCATCCGCAACGGCATGAACTGGATGACAAGCCGCTGCCGGAGCCGGAAGGGCATTGGTATTCGAGCATCGCGATTGCGGATCATGCGATCGACTTCCTCAAGGGGCATGCGCAGCAGCATGCGGGCACGCCGTTCTTCAGCTACGTTGCTTTCACAGCACCGCATTTTCCGATTCAAGCGCTGCCGGAAGACATTGCGAAATATAAGGACACCTACACGCAAGGCTGGCCGAAGACGCGGGCGGCGCGATTTGAACGGCAGAAGAAGCTGGGTCTTGTCGCCACGACCTTGTCTGATCCTGAACCGCAGATCGCGGCACCGAGCGGCAAGGAAAGCGATTTGGAGATTCTAGGACCGGGTGAGACGCGGCATGCGGTGCCATGGGAGAGCCTGACATCGGAGCAGAGGGAGTTTCAGGCCACGAAGGAGGCGATTCATGCGGCGATGATTGATCGACTGGATCAGGAAGTGGGAAGGGTGCTGGCGCAGTTGAAGGCCATGAATGCCTATGAGAACACGCTCATCCTTTTTCTCTCCGACAACGGCGCGAGTGCGGAGATCATGGTGCGCGGACTCGGGCATGATAAAGCTGCACCGATGGGGGCGGCGGCATCTTATCTCTGCCTCGGGCCGGGTGGATCAACCGTGTCCAACACGCCGTTTCGTCGCCACAAGATCTGGGTGCATGAAGGTGGGATCAGCACGCCGTTCATTGCCCACTGGCCGCAGGGAATCCGTGCGAAGGGGGAGCTGCGCCACACGCCGGGGCATGTCATTGACGTGGTGCCGACGCTGCTCGCGCTGGCTGGTGAAGACAAGCCGACTATGCCGGAAAATGCGCCGCCTTTCCCAGGTCGCAGTCTGGCGCCTGCGTTTGCGAACGATGAGACGATCAGCCGCGACTTTTTGTTTTGGAACCACTCTGGCAATCGTGCACTGCGTGAAGGCGACTGGAAGATCGTCAGTGCCGCTGACAATCACGATGCCTGGGAGCTCTATGATTTGACCACGGATCGCGCAGAGTCGAACAACCTCGCTGGGAAGGAGCCGGAGCGTGTGAAGGCGATGGCGGAGCGCTGGGAGAGGCTGGAAAAGGAGTACGTTGCCCAGGCGGGGCCGAAGCCTGCAGGCAAGGCAAATAAGGGAAAGGGCAGGCAGGAATAAAGACAGTAAGGCTGTCGCCTCAAGGAGCGGGACTTGCCAAGTCCCGGTCTGGTCATTATTCAAATTCCCAATCCAGGACTTGGCAAGTCCTGCTCCTTGACGCTTCTCACTTCATGCCACCGATCTTGCAGCCCTGAGCCTCAGGCTGGGGAAAAGCCACGGGTTTGCCTGCGAGAACGGCATCAAGCGCATCGCGCAGGTCCTTCGTCGTGGCGGCGCGCTGACGCTTGGTGGGACCGAGGTAGAGGTCGTTGATGCGGCCTTTGTAGAGTGTCTCGGACTTGGGAGACAGGATGACGACCTCCGGCGTTATCCTGGCCTGCACCTGCTTCGCGAGTGCCTGCTGTTTGTCGAGCAGGACAGTGGCTTTGACCTCGGAAAGGATGGCATGCTCCATCGCCACTTCATTTGTGATCTCCGGATCGGAGTGTACGAGGTAAACGACGACGCGGTCACTGTAATCGGCGGTGATCTGGTTGATCTCCTTCATGAACGACTTGGTGGTCGAGCAGAAAGGGGAGACGAAGAACAGCACGACGGCTTTCTTGTCCCCCACCGCGGCAGGATCGTAGCTTTTGCCGTCGGTGGCCGGGAGTTCGAGGGCGGAGGCGATGCTGGTGAGAAGCAGCAGCGCGCAGAGCAGATGCTTCATGATCTTATTGCAGTTGAGCCACCGCTGCATCCAGCGAGGCCGCATCCTTGATGCTGATGACCTTCACGGATTTGTCGATCTTGCCCATGAGTCCGGCAAGGGTGGCGTCAGGGCCGAGTTCGATGAAGGTGGTGTGACCTGCGGCGATGAGGTGCTGCATGCTCTCGACCCAGCGGACACTGCCGGTGACCTGGCTGGTGAGCGTGGAGCGAATTTCTTCGGGAGTGGAAACGGGGCGGGCCTCGAAGTTGCAGACGACGGGAACTTTGGGGTTTTGGATAGACGCAGCGGCCAGAGCCACTGCGAGCTTGTCCTGAGCGGACTTCATCAGGCGGCTGTGGTAGGCACCGGCGACGGGCAGGGGAATTGCGCGCTTGATGCCTTTGTCCTTCGATTTGGCGGCTGCATCGGCGATGCCTTCGGCGCTGCCGCTGAGCACGATCTGGCCGGGGGCGTTCAAATTGGCGACATCGACATCGCACTCCTTGGCTAGTTCGCGGATGGCGGATTCCTCCCCCCCGAGAAGGGCGAGCATGGCTCCCTTGGTGTTTTCGCAGGCTTCTTCCATGAAGCTGCCACGTTGAAAGACGAGGCTGAGGCCGGTGGCGAAATCGAAGGTGCCGGCTGCGGCGTGTGCGGTGAATTCGCCGAGGGAAAGACCGGCGGTGGCGGTGATGTTGAGGGCCGGGACTTTGCTCTTCAGAACTTCGAGGATGGCGAGGCCATGAGCGTAGAGCGCAGGCTGGCAGCGGGAAGTTTTGGTCAGCTCCTCCATCGGGCCTTCAAACATGATGTTGGAAAGCGAGTAGCCAAGAGTGGCATCTGCCTGGTCAAAGAGGGCGCGGACTGAGGGATAGCTTTCGGCAAGATCTTTGCCCATGCCGACTTTTTGTGCGCCTTGACCGGCGAAGAGGAGGACTGCGTTCATTCGGGGATGCTGGATACGGGAGACTGGTTGTTCAATGAGTGGGAGGAATCACTGAGCACGGTCCATGGGGCCGGTCAAGAGGTCACGAATGGCGGGGCTTTGGGCGAGGACCGCTGCGGCCAGGAGTTCGGGACCGCGCTGCATGGCCTCGGCCAGGGGCATTTCCTTGGGTTTGATGGCGCAAAGGAGATCGAAGCGGGTGCGGAGCTGGTCTTCGGCCTCGATGGCTCCGGCAAAGGCGGCGACGGGTTTGCCGAGCTCGCGGGCCATGTCAGCGACGCCCATGGGGCCTTTGCCGTGAAGGGTCTGGGCATCCAGCCTTCCTTCACCGGTGATAACGAGGTCGGCGGCGGTGATGCGTTCGCGCAGATGAACGAGATCGGCGATCAAATCGAAGCCGCTGGTGAGCTTGGCTCCGCAGAAAGTCATGAGGCCGAAACCGAGACCACCGGCGGCTCCGGCGCCGGGAACGTCGCGATGATCGACACCGAGATCACGTTTTGCGATGTCGACGAGGTGCTGCAGTCGGTTTTCGAAAAACTCGAAGTCGGAGACGCCTTTCTGTCTGCCATAGATTTGGGTGCACCCGTGTGGGCCGAGAAGGGGATTGTTTACATCACAGGCGACGAGAATTTCAGGGAGGGCGCTGTCAGGCTGCTCAATCCAGGCAAGACGGTCCATGTTTGCGATGATGGGTTCCAGAGGTGCGCCTGAAGCATCCATGAAGCGGAATCCTAGAGCTGCCGCCATGCCGATGCCGGCATCATTGGTGGCGCTGCCGCCGATGCCGATGACGATGCGCTGCACGCTGCGTGAAATGGCATCCTGCAGCATCAAACCCGTGCCATGCGTGCTGGCGGTGGCGGGATTGAGCGGAAGATCGCTGACCATGGCGAGGCCGGAGGCGGCGCTCATTTCCATGATGGCTTCCAGTCGGCCTCTCGCGCGGACAAGCCCATGGCGGGCGGTGACCGGGCGGTTTTGGGCGTCGAAAGTAGCGGTCTCACACCATTCGCCGTTCAAGGCGGTGACGACGGCCTCGGCGGTTCCTTCTCCCCCGTCAGCGATGGGGCAGAGATCGCAGGTGGCGTCTGGCAGGGTTTGCTTGAGTGCCGTGGCGATGGCTTGAGCAGCGACGGTGGCCGGGATGGAGCCTTTGAATTTGTCGATGGCGATAAGGATGCGCATGAGCCGCGTATGATGCCGAGAGGTGGTGGGCTGCCAAGCGGTCAAGAAGGGTGAATCGAAGCCATCTTGATCCTCCAGCCCCTGTCAGCCGCCGTGTCAGGGAATTGTAAAAAACCTTGAATTGACCTTGCTTTATCGACGTAATTATTATTAATTTTATAGTAATTATGTCACTCGCAGCCCTGGCAGAGATCAGCACACCTCTGATCGCATCCAGCACAGACCGCACCGTGAGGGGTGGTTTAGATGGAATTGTGCCTGCACCCAACCGTTTCGAGAAGGAGCAGATTGAGCTCAATCTGCGCAATGCGCGGATGGGTGCCTGGTTTGTGATGATCCTTGTACCGCTGTGCAGTTTCCTCGACTGGATGGCCTATCCGGCTGATTACTGGCAATTCTTGGTGCTGCGTCTTGCCTGTGCGGCCAGTTGTGTGCCATTGCTGCTGGCGCTGAATGGATCACTCGGGCGGAAATACTGCCGTGCCTACCCGATCATCCTGCCGCTGCTGCCGGCACTGATGATCTGCTTCATGATCTACCTCAGCGGCGATCCCGGCTCCGGCTATTACGCGGGGCTCACGCTGTGCATCGTGGCCACGTCATTTGTGTTCCACTGG
Organism: uncultured Verrucomicrobiota bacterium; assembly: GCA_903838675.1. GTDB lineage: Bacteria > Verrucomicrobiota > Verrucomicrobiia > Verrucomicrobiales > Verrucomicrobiaceae > Prosthecobacter. Next base: position 6,535 of record CAILZI010000192.1, on the reverse strand, counting down.
ACGTTTCGTGAGATTGGCATCACGCTTGGCCTCGTCGTGCTGGCGTATTTTGCCGCCACGCTTCCCAATCTTGATTTTAGTGACTCTCACGCCTTGGGCATTTTCGTGAACAACACCGGTTTCATTCTGCTGAACTGTGTGGTCCTCTATTTCGGCAGCCGCCAGCATCATGCGATCCGCCTGCGAGAATTTGCCAACCGCTGCAAGGTGGAGGATCAGCGCGAGGAACTGGCCGCACGCAATGAAGAGCTCACCGCCACGCTGAAGCGCCTGCGCGAAACTGAAGCCCAGCTTGATCAGAGTGAAAAGCTGGCATCCATCGGCCGCCTTAGCGCGGGGATCGTGCATGAGATCAACAATCCGCTGAACTACGTGAAGTCGGCGATCTATCTGCTGAAGAAAAAAGGCAAGGTGCTGCCGCCTGAAATTGCAGAGACCTTCACCAGCATTGCCGAAGACATTGGCGAAGGCATCGACCGGGTGGCGGCCATCGTGTCGGATCTGCGAACCTTCGCGCACCCGGAAAACCGCGGCTCAAGACCAGTGGATTTGCAGGAGACTGCACGCAAGTCGTTGCGCCTTCTGGCAAAGGAGATTGGAGACCGAGGAGTGCAGCTGGTGGATGAAATCCCGGCAGGAGTCATCGCGCAGGGGGATGAGAACTACCTCATTCAGATTATGCTCAATCTGGTGCAGAACAGCCTGGATGCTCTTGCAGGTCGTCCATCACCCACCATCTGGCTGAAGGCGTGTGAGACCGCGAGCGGTGTGGATTTCATCGTGCGGGACAACGGCACGGGCATTCCGAAAGAGAACCTCTCCAAGATCTTTGATCCCTTTTTCACCACCAAGCAGGTGGGGCAGGGCATGGGCCTGGGGCTCAGCATTTGCTTCCGCATGATCCAGCAGATGGAAGGCGAAGTGAAGATCGACACGGTGGCGGGCAGCCACACGCAGTTCACGCTTAGCCTGAAGAAACCTGCGAACACCTCAAACTAAACTGATGCCAAGTCCGCTGCTATCGCCTTATCACATTCTCTACGTCGATGACGAGGAGAAGGCGTTGCATTACTTCAAAGAGATCTTTGGTGATGAATACACGATCCACGTCGCAAACAATGCGATGGATGGGTACCGCATCCTGCAAAATTACGGTCCGCAGATCGGGCTGCTGCTCACGGACCAGCGCATGCCGGGGCCAAGCGGCATCGAGCTGATGGAGCATGCACGCAAGCTCAACCCCAACCTGGTGCGCATCCTCGTCACGGCCTACACGGATTATCAGGCGGCGGTGGACGCGGTGAACTCCGGGCGCTGCTTCCGCTACCTGCACAAGCCGTGGGATCCGGATGAGCTGAGCGTGGTGATCAAGCACGCCCTGGACTACTACCATGCGCTCATCGAGCGAGAGCGTCTGCTGGTGGAAAAGGCGGAGTCGGTGCGCAACATGCTTTCCGCCGACAAAGTTTCCGGTCTCGGCATTCTGGCAGAAGGTTTGAATCATCACCTGCGCAATGCGCTCACGGTCGTGCGCGCATTCATTGATCTGGCACCGATGAAGCTGATGGAGGAGATCGGCGGCGCGCATCCGCGAGATCCCTCATTCTGGATTGACGTGCAGAACCAGGCGCAGTCACAGCTTGAACGCATTCAGTCCATGCTGGCACGTCTTGCCGAGGCCTCGCACTCCAAACGTCTGGAGCGCAGTGACCAATGCCACCTCAGCAGCGTGATCAACGAGATGCTGGAAATGTTTGCCGTGCAGATGAAGGAAAAGAATCTGAAGATCGAAGTCGCGGTCGATCCGAACCTGCCGCCAGTCATGGTGCATGGCGCGCGTTTCCGCCAGATGTGGCGATTGATCTTCATGGAGGAGCTTACGCACCTCAGCCCTGGCGACAGCATTCACATCAGCGCCCACGTCAGGCAGGATGCGAAGGGCCAGAAACATCTGGTGATGCATGTGCGTGACACCGGTGTCTGGGAGGGTGCGGACAAACCGGTCAATTTGTTTGACCCCTTCTACACCCGCAGCCGCAAGCCGGATGATTTTGGCGTGAACATGATGGCCTGCTACGTCACGATGCACCTGCATGGTGGCACCGCCGAGGCACGTCATCTGGAGCCGCGCGGCCTTGAGCTCGAATTCAGCCTGCCGGTGGAAACCAGCCTGGAGCCCAAGAAGGAGGAAGATTTCTTCCGCAGCCTGCTCACCCACGAACAGCGCTGGAAGCTGCGGGAGGAGATGGTGGCGGCGTAAGGGGTGAGGCTCAAGGAGCGGCACTTGCCAAGTGCCGTGGTATGGGGGCGAAACAATCTTTTCAAACGGGACTTGGCAAGTCCCGCTCCTTGGTTTCAAAGCCGCGAAGCCGCATGCTCAACCAAGCTTCCAGCCATCACGCGGGACACGGCTGAGGAAACGATTCGCGTCCTCATTGTTGGTGATGCGCATGGCTTTGGCATCCCAGAGGATTTTGCCACCGGCGCGGTGGGCGACGTTGCCGAGGTGGTTGGCTTCGGTGAGCGGACCGGCATAGCTGAAGGGGCTGCCGGTGGGCGTGCCATTGCGGATGGCGGCGAGGAATTCGGCGTGCTGGCCGGGGGAGTCGGCAATGAAAGGCTTGGGGGCCTGGAAGTCTTTGAACGTGGCTTCAGGGAGAAGGATGTGCTTGCCGTAATCGGAAAGGAGCATGCCTTTGTCGCCAATGAAGAGGACACCGCTGCTCCACTTGCTGATGAAGGGATCGTTCTTCCACACGTCGGGTTTGTCCGCGCCCTGATGCCAGTGGATTTTGCAGGCTGGCATGTCGCCACGCGGGCCATACTCATACACCGCGTGCATGGAAGCCGGGGCGATCTCGGGATGCGGTGGCGGGCCGAAGGCCTCGACGCTGAGAGGGGCATCGAGTTTCAACGCCCAGAAGGGGAGATCGTTCCAATGACTGCCGAGGTCGGACATGGTGCCGTTGCCGAAGTCCCACCAGCGATACCATTTGGGTCCGGGGAAATAGACGCTGTTGTAAGGGCGCATCGGCGCAGGGCCGATCCACAGGTCCCAGTCAAGATAGGGTGGTGGCGTTTCAGCGACGGTGGGGCGCGCTGTGACGTGGACGATGTCGCCGTTTTTCTTCGCGTCTTCCTCGCTTTGCAAACCCCAGGCACGAGATACGCAGACATGGGCCTCGGTGACTTTGCCGATCGCGCCGCATTGAATCAGTTCGACAACGCGGCGGTAGTTTGGCATGCCGTGGATCTGCGTGCCCATCTGCGTGACGACTCCGGCTTTGGCGGCGGCCTCAGTGATGAGGCGTGCTTCAGCGACGTTGTGTGAAAGCGGCTTTTCACAGTACACCGGCTTCTTCATCAGCAATGCGGGCAGCGTGGCATAGGCATGCGTATGCTCGGTGGTGCTGACAACGACAGCGTCGATTTCGCCAGCGCTGAGGGAGTCGTAGAGCCTGCGGAAGTCACGGAATTTCTGTGCCTTGGGAAAAGCGGTGCCTGCGCGATCGAGGTTCTCGCCATTCACATCGCAGAGGGCGACGACGTTTTCACGTGGCTCGACGGGCGGAGGCGGCTGGGCGCCAGCGTCGGGCTTGGCAGCATCTTTTCCACGTGGTGGCGTGTACAATGCGACACCGGTGAGTTCCTTGATGTTTGAAGCACCGCGGCCGCCTACACCGATGAAAACGAGGTTCAACTTCTCGTTTGGCGAACGTGAACTGACAATGGCGGGGAATCCCAATGCCGCAGCGGCGGTGGCGCTGCGAGCAAGGAACTGACGACGGGATGAGACGGGTTGGCTGGCACTCATGGTTGTTTCCTTACAACGCTCGTCGCAGGCGGAGTTTCCGAGGAAACGTCAAGAAGGACAAAGCGCTGTGCTTCTTCAAGTCACTCCGCCCTCTTTTTCCCTGCTCCAGGCTTCCTTGGCTCATTGAGCGGCTTGTCGGGATCGTACTTCGGATTGCGTTCTGGAATCTGAGCGCCGGTGTCTTTGAGCCAGGCGAGGAGTTTGTCGCGAAGTTGCAGCGCGCGAACGGAGTCAAAGGGGGCGCGGTTGTCCACTTCACCGGCATCGAGTTTCAGGTTGTAGAGTTCAACGTGGCTGTCTTCATGGAAGAGGATGAGCTTCCAGTCGCCTTCGCGGATGGCGCTGTAAGGCGTGGCGCTGCCGGGATGGTAATGCGGGTAGTGCCAGTAGATGGCCTCGCGAGCGAGAGTGTCCGTGCCGCCGAGCAGTGGCAGGAGTGACTCACCATCGACGACTTGATCTTTCTTGAGCGGTGTCTGCGTAGCGGCGAGCAGGGTGGGAACGTGATCGTAGGTGATCACGGGCACATCGCAGGTGCTGCCGGGTTTCACCAGGCCGGGCCAGGAGACGATGAGCGGGATGTGGACGCCGCCTTCATAGGCGCTGCCTTTGCCGAGACGTGCCGGGCTGTTGTCTGTAGGACCGCGTGACCAGCCGTTCGGATTGACCATGTTGCTGAGCCCGCCGTTGTCGCTGGTGAAGATGAAGATCGTGTTTTCGGCGAGCTTCAATTCGTTGAGCTTGGCGCGCAGCTTGCCCACGCTGTCGTCGATGCTCTCGACGAGCGCGGCATACACGGGGTTGCTGTGGGCACCAGCGGCTTTCTTCGCCTGATACTTCGCGATGACTTCCGGCTTGCCCATGATCGGGGTGTGAACGCCGTAGTGTGGAAGATAAATGTAGAAGGGTTTCTCTTTGTTCTTGTCGATGAATTTCACGGCTTCATCGGTGAGGCGGTCGCTCAGGAATTCATCCTTGGGGCCGTCGGGCAGCGTGGCTATCTTGTATGGCGAGAAGTAGCTCGGTGGCGAGCCGCCGCTAGTGCCGCCGATGTTCACATCGAAGCCATGCTTGGTGGGATAAAACTCCTCCTCACCGAGATGCCATTTGCCGATGCTGGCGGTGGCATAGCCGCGCGTCTTGAGCCGTTCCGCGAGTGTCTCTTCCTCCAGCGGCAGTTGCATCGTCCAGTTGGGAATGAGCAGACGTCCATTGCTAGGCACATGGCCTGCGATCCAGTCAGTGATGTGCAAACGGGCGGGGGCTTTGCCCGTCATCATGGCCGCACGTGTGGGCGAGCAAACGGTACAGGCTGAGTATGCCTGGGTGAAGCGCATGCCGTCCTTGGCGAGTTGGTCGATGTGGGGTGTCTCGTAATACTTGGAGCCGTAGCAGCCGAGATCGGTCCAGCCCATGTCATCAATGAGCATGACGATGATGTTGGGCGGAGGTCCGGATGGCAGTTGCGGCAGCACAGGGACTTTCACCGGTGGCGGCTGGATGGCAGGCGCAGTAGTAGAAGCGGGTGGTGTTTCTGCTGCAACCGCAACAGGCGCTGGGGTCGGGGCTGCCGGAGGAATCTGGGCGGCCAAGAGACCGGTCAAGCAAACGAAGGAAACGAGTAAACGGCTCATGAAATATCGGCTGGAGAATGGAGTGAGACGCTGTCTCACCTCAAGTTCGATTACAAGAGTTTATGTGTCTTCGGATTGATCTTTTACGGCAGGAGACAAGGATGGTGGTATAGCCGCCAACTATGAAAGCAATGTTTACATGCTGCTGTTTGGGACTGGCTTCTTGTCAGCCTAACTGCACACTACACCAAGTGCCGATGTTCAAAAACTTCGGAGAGACAGGAAAGGCGGGGCCTTATATTTGCACGCAGTGTGCGACTACGAAGCGATGAGTGTATTGATGATTAAGGATCTAAAGTGCGAAACTGCATTGGTTGGGTGCGGTCACGTTCTTCACCGAATCTTCGCATCCGGCAGAGCGCTTTTCACACCTTCATCCAGCGGCATCTTGTCGGTCTGAGCATCAAGGCCGGTGGCGAGCATGAGTTTGGCGAGTTCGGCCTGCAACTCCTTCACCTTGTCGGCCAGTTCAGGTTTGCTGATGAGGTTCTTGGTTTCGCCGGGATCATTTTTCAGATCATAAAGCTCTGCCATGTGCTTGTCGGGAGTGCCGTCGCCGGGTGGGTAGTGGATGTATTTCCAGTCGTCGGTGCGAACGGCACGGACGTTTGGGGTGTAGGGGAATTGTTTCTCGTAGTTGTAGTGATAGAACCAGCTTTGACGCCAGTCGGGATCGCCGCTTTGCACCAGCTTGACGAAGGATTTGCCGTGAATGTTTTCCAAGGGCGGCGCCCCGCAGAGAGCCAGCAAGCTGGGAGCGACGTCGACGGTGAGCATCTGCTGTGGGATGACTTTGGATTCTTTCGTGAGCTGTGGAGCGCGCACGATGAGCGGGATGCGCAGGCTCGGTTCGTGCGCGGTGCGTTTGTCCACCATGCCGTCTTCGCCTTCGAGCAGGCCGTTGTCGCCCATGAAGACGATGATGGTGTTGTCGAGTTGCTTGGTTTCCTCCAGCCAAGCGCGCACGCGTGCGACGCTGTCGTCCACGCTCAGGATGGTGCCCCAGTAGCCGTGGACCATGTTTTCGAAATCTTTGACGGCAGCGGCGCTGTCATCAGGGAACTTTTTGCGCCACTCAAACAGGGGG
>CAILZI010000191.1 GCA_903838675.1 uncultured Verrucomicrobiota bacterium | reverse complement strand
AGCCTGCCGCGTCCCAATCTGGCCCAGATCGTGCCAAAATCCCGTTATCTCAAGCCGCCTGAAGTCTTGATGGTGGCGAAAGAAGATGCTCCAGCTTCGAACACCTGACCCATGAAAACAAATCAGCCTCTCATTCGCGTACAAGGCAGCGGCCAGGTGGCCTCCACCCCGGACACGATTATCCTCGGCCTGGAGCTGATCAGTGAACACCGCGACTATGGCAAGGCCACGACGGATGCCGCCCGCAAGCTGGAACTGCTGCGTGCAGCCCTGCCCCAGGCGGACCTGACCACCGAACAGCTCAAAACTGACTCCTTCAACGTGGGCGTGGAGCGTGACTATGACTCAGGCAAATACACCTTCCGGGGATACAGCGTGAAGCATGACCTGAGCCTGCGCCTGCCCTTTGACCCGGCTCATCTGGGCCGGGTGCTCGCCGCTGTGGCGGCCTCCAACGCCAAAGCCAGCCTCTCGCTGAGTTTCACAGTCGCCAACCCCGAGGAGGTGAAGCGCCGCGTACTGGAAGCCGCCGTGAGCAACGCCCGCAGCCGCGCAGAAACCATTGCCACCGCAGCGGGCCAGAAGCTCGGAGCCATCCACGCCATCGAATACGGCCACACGGAGATCCTGATCCGCTCAGAAAGTCATTCACTGAGCACCGCGTGCGCGTCACCCGCAATGGACATGAACTTCAACCCCTCCGACATCGAGTCCACGGACACCGTGCTGGTGGTGTGGGAACTGGAACAGGCCTAACGCATGCTGTCAGCGCCCCGTTGACGAGATGCCACCTTCGCCGACACCCACCACGTCCGCACCGTCCTCGAATACGGCCAGGACAAGTTTGTCGCATGTGATGTCTGCGTGGTCCTCGGCCTCGACACCACCAGCAAGATGCTCAAAAACCTCGACGAGGATGAGAAGGGTATAACCATTGGGGATACCCTTGGAGGCACCACCACCCAGTCCGGCGCTCTCACCTCCCTCTTCCATCCCCGACGATGAAAAGGGTGTCGGGATCGCCAACACCCCCGGCGGCAACCCCACCGTGGCTATTGCTCAACACGCCAAGGGGCTAACACACAGTTACCAACCGAACCGCCCACGCAGCGTGGGGTCCGGGCGGTGATGTGAAAATCCGAGCATGCAACCTAGGGTGAGACCGAGCGTGAAGACGCCGAGGACGACTGCCATGGGATTTGCGCCCACGTACTGCTTGGACTGCACCAAGGTGTCTTCGGCGTGTGTGGCGGCGGATTGGTAGAGATCTTTGGCGGCCTGGTTGGCGTGCTGGGCCGCATCTTTGACCGTATGCATCACCTGCTGGGCGAAGTCCGGGGCGGGCTGCCGCGGTTGGTCGAGGCGAGGCATGCCGGGGTTGTGGTGGGGATATTCGTGAGTTTTCATGACCTCAAGCTAAGGATGACGTCACCTGAGAGCCATGGGGTGAATGCCCCGTTCTGCAGAAAGGGCTCAGGGGGAAAGCGGAAGGGCGAATGACGAGTTGAGCAGTGAACCGTGGCCAGCAACCCCCTCACCCACTTTGGTGACATACGCTCAGGCTCGAGCCCAAACCCTGCTGGTCAACAAAGACTCCCCGGATCGGCCGCGGAGATGCTTCCTTGGGCCAAAGAAGACGGCCGACTGATCGAAGGTGCCCAGCGCACCCCTTGTGGTTTATCATCTTCTATACTTGTAACGTTATAAGCGTAACTCAATCCAATATTTCGACACTTAACTCACTGGTGGTGAGAAGGGTATAAGTACTACTGATACCCCTTCCCAAAGGTGAACCTCCACGGTCAGCATCACCTACAATCCCCAGTAAACCAGGCGAATTCAGCCCCCACAGCAGACTACCCGCTCATTATTTCTGTAACGATATAGTCGTTATTTGAATCGGAGTCTTCCAAACGATTCCAGTAACCAAAGGGTGTCGCCAATACCGACGCCCCCCCCCGCCGGCACATCAAGGCCAAGAGCACACGGGCAAGGGTGTCAGCAATCGTGACACCCTTTATGTCCGCATCGAAGTGCAGAATCATGGCGCATCAGCTCTTGGAAAGTCGCAGGAGCGCGATGAGCACCCCCTGGATGACCAACTCCCGCGCCGGGATGAGGTCAGGGTACTTTGGATTCGAGGCGCGCAGAAAAGGCACTCCATTTTGCACGATGAAACGCTTCAGGGTCGTCTCGCCGTCAATGAGCGCCGCCACGATGTCGCCGTGCTTCGCCTCACGAAACTCCATGATGACGATGTCACCCTCCAGGATGGCCGCATGCCGCATCGAATCGCCACGGACCTTCAGAGCAAAGGTGCGGGCGTTTTTGGGTAGGCGCAGCGTCGTGGGGTCGATGTCGATGCAGCCGTCCACCCGCCCCTCCTGCAGTTCGGGCCTGCCCGCGATGATAGTGCCCAGCAGCGGAATCTGATGGCGGATCCACGAGCGGGCCTGGGACAGCCAAAGGAGGTTCAGGGTGTGGCGCTGGCGGGTGGTGACCATGCCACACTTTATACTGTTCTTTAGAACAGTTTCAATTATGAACTTAGCCCCTCTTCCAAATTGATCGTCTCATCTCCCACCTGCAGCACAGGAAGCGCTATCGGACAGCCCCTTGGCTATTTCCTTGAGGGTGGATTCTTCTACACCACGCCGGCGCATCTGGCGGTCATTCCAGTGCAGAACCAAGGAGCGTCCAAAGTCCTTCATGGGAGCGAACTCGCGCATCACGACATCGTGCTCATCCAGCCCATGAGTTCCAAAGGAGGGCAGCAATCCCGCGCAGACTCCCTGCACGATCAACTCGCGCACCTGCAGCATCGAATCACACTCGACCACCGGATGAAAGTCTCCCACGACTGCGGCCATGGCCGCCCGAAAGGTCGCGTCCAACTGACCGCCCCCGCCATTGGCGGCGAAGGGCAGTGATCGCCACGCAGCAGGGTCACTGAGGGCCGAAATGGTTTTGCCGCCAAGCAGTTTGCGAGAGGCGCACAGTGAGAACTCCACGCGCTTGCGCAGCGGCAGACTCGACTTGAGCCGAAGTTCCTCAGTGATGGCGTCATCCCGGACGATGGCAAAATCGAGCTGCCCGTCCCGAATGCTCTCAACGAGTTCTCGGCTGCGCTGTGACGAGAGCCGCAAAGCAGAGTCACCAAGCAAGTTCCGAATTTTGGACACGCAGGGGACGACCAACCATTCCAGAACACTCGCGCCGGCCCCGATGCTGAAGGTCCTGCGCTGACCGCGCAGCTTCTTTTGAAACTCCTCCAGGTCCCGAAATTGCGACCTCACGAGATTCGCCAGATTTTCCCCGGCTTCTGAAAGCGCCAGGGTCTTCCCGCGCCGCACAGTGAGTTCGGTGGAGAAATATTGCTCCAGTTCCCCGATCTGCCTGCTGATGAGCGCCTGACGGGCAAGGCTGTCAGGGGCAGCCTTGGCGATGGAGCCCTTTTCTGCGAAGGCCAGGAAGTTGCGCAGCCGGTCCAGGGAGAGACCATTCAGGGGAGGGAGTGCTTCATTCATAACTTACTTCGTAGTTATATATACACTATTTTACCACATGGTCGATAAGCATGTTTCAGGTGATGATGGCGGTGCAATGAAACCACAACCCTACGACCTGATCGGCGACATCCACGGACAGCATGACAAACTCACCAGCCTGCTTAACAAGCTGGGCTACATGCCGCACGGCGGAGGTTTCCACCACCCCGAGGGCCGCAAGGTGATCTTCCTGGGGGATTACATCGACCGCGGCCCCAAGGTGCGCGAAACGCTCGTCACCGTGCGCGCCATGGTCGAAGCCGGCGATGCCCTAGCCATCATGGGCAACCACGAATACAACGCCGTCTGCTACCACACTCCGGACGGCAGAGGAGGCTGGCTGCGCGAGCACAGCGAGGAAAAGAATCGACAGGTGGCTGCCACCCTGCGGGCTTTCGAGGGACGCGAAAACGAATGGTCCGACTGGCTGGAGTGGATGAAACGCCTTCCGATGTTCCTCGACCTCGGCGCGCTGCGCTGTGTCCATGCCTGCTGGGACACCCGCCGGATCAAACGCCTGACCGGCCGCAGTCTCACAGAGCATGCCTTTTTACACGCCAGCGCCACGAAGATGACTCCCGAGCATCGAGCCATCGAAAATGTGCTCAAAGGCCCGGAAATCCCCGCTACAGAGGGCAACCTTTTCCTCGATAAAGAAGGCACCTACCGCCACACCATCCGCGCTCGCTGGTGGGACATCCGTGATGGACTCACGATCAGCGACCTCGTCAAGCCACCCGGCAGCATGGCGGACTCGATGAAGGTTGATTCATGGATGCTGCACCGCCTGCCCAACTACGGGACAGAGGAGCCACCCGTGTTCTTCGGCCACTACTGGCTCCCTGCCGATGCCCCCAAAGTCCCGCTGGCCCCCAACATCGGCTGCCTGGACTTCAGCGGCGGTCTCGACGGTCCCCTCGTCGCCTATCGCTGGGACGGTGAGCAGAGTCTCAGTGCCAGAAACTATGTCATCTCGGATCTGAACTGAACCAGCCCATGCAAACAAACCCCAAACTCCAAATCTTCGCCAGCTCTGCACAAAGTTGCGCCATGCAGATGATGAGCAACGCGGCCTACATTCAGACCGAGTTGCCCAGCCTCACGCTTCCAAAGGAGGCAAAAGATCAAATCACCACGCTGTGTGACAGCCTCATTGGCACCAAGCACGATATCATCTCAGAATTGTTCGAGCTGTCTGAAGTGTCGGAATCTTCCGCCTCAACAGATGAGATCAACAAGCGGGTCGAAAGAATCATCCGCTGGCTGTGGGAAACCATCCTGGAGATGAATGAGGTAGTTCAGTCTCTGCAGACTGCCTCTGAAACCGATGCGAAGTTTTCCATCGGTTGGCTGCTGGTCGCCGAATCGGCCAACAACATTTTGGAGCCCTTCAACCGCGCATCACAGGCTGCTGATGCACTTCAAGTCGCACCATGAATCAAGCGGAACTGGCCCCAGATCCGCCTTTGTGGCCTTACCAGATCTACATGGACCGCAACTCCAGGCCCAGGTCCGGCTCTGTAGGCCGGCGCTATGTCTGCAGCACGATGACGCTTGGAGAGGCGGTCGCAGAATGCCAGCGCATCACGCGAGACTCCCTTCTCGCGGTCCACGCACCGCACATGTCAGCCGCAGAACTGAATTATGCCTACCTCGAATCAGGTGTCGATCCCTTCATTGTCGGTGCACCTTGCGTGTCTTTTTCGGCCTGGGCCTTTGCCCGCGATTGCTGCTGTGAAATCACCGGAGAACTCATCGAGCACCCCATCACAGCTCACCCATGTGACAAAAGTCCCCCTCCCCACCTGATCAATAATCCCGCTGCAAAACCGGTGATTGGAAGCTGGAGAAAGGACCGCCGCTGCATCAACTACCTGCCAAACCCATATGGCGAGGCCTGCAGACTGGCCACGATGCAGAATTTCATCGGATGGCTGCAATAGAGGACCGGTGCCGACTGGCATTTCAAAGCCGCCAAGCTGATCAAATAAGTTCATTCAAGATCAGTTATACCGTTCAAAAACTGCCCGAAAACTGCCCGAATCCAAAAAAGAAGCCCCGCCTTTTCGGCGGGGCTTTTTCTCGTAACACTTTGAATATGAAGGTGGTGGGCAGGGCTGGATTCGAACCAGCGTAGGCGTAAGCCAGCAGATTTACAGTCTGCCCCCTTTGACCGCTCGGGTACCTACCCATTCTCCTTTCGAAGTGGGCCGCGATTATCGAGTCGGTGCCTTGTTTT
>CAILZI010000190.1 GCA_903838675.1 uncultured Verrucomicrobiota bacterium | reverse complement strand
TGGTGAGATCTGCGCAAATCAAACAGATAAAGCAAGGCCGCATCCCCCAATCAACGAGTCACCGTCTGCGGCCTCATCATCGTCAGCCGTTACCACTTGAAGCAGAACGGCCAACCCATGAAGTCCATCTACATCTGCGACCGCACCGGCATCGTCGAATGCGAAATTTTCGCCGCGGCCTACCGCGTTTATGGATTGAACACCGTGCGCTATCCCGTGGTGCAGGTCATAGTGGAGGTGAAGCCGTTCGGCAATGGAGCGGGCTACTCGCTGAACGTGCTGCGGGTGGGAAAAGCCTGGAATTTGCGAGGGGAGAATCTCAGGACCAAAGAGCAAATCATCGAGTCTTTACGGCAGTTAAAGTTGTTCCAGTTGCAGCCCCGCAAGAATCAGAGCGTGAAATTAGTACATTTTTGAGAGATGGTGACCTTGGATTTCCTGCCGAAACGGATCAATATTGAATGACCAATTCGTTGCCGCCTTTTTTCCTTCGTGAAAATACTCAAACTGAGCGTGGACTGTGACTTGATCGATGCTGGCTAGGGCCACCCTGTTTAAGCTAATGAGATGTGCATCCTTGCCCATCTTGGCGGTGTCTTGAACGTACTGGGTCGTAATTGTCTTGAGACGGGCGTGATACCAGATGCCGAATATGATTGGCATTAGAACAATGATCGTCATGCCGCAGGCGACACGTTTGTAAAACTGGGTTCTGCGCAGAATTACGGCCTCCTTCTGCAATTCTGTCTCCCTTCTTGAGGCCTCAGCGCTCCTCAGCTCCTCTTCGAGATGGTGCCTTCGGCGCTTCTCGTGTCGCAAGGAAACGGCAAAATGGCCCATGAAAAATACCGGCACAAGGAAGACGGAGATGACTCCAAACCCCGTGAGTGAATCCTGCGCAAGTTCGGCTTCCTGCAGGTTGTGAGCGGAGAGGAAGACACCTCTGGTCGAAACGAGAGCCTCAATTCCGGCTGGAATGGCGGCATACCATTGACCGGAAATGATGGTCGCGCCGACACTCAGCCAACCCGCAACCGCTCCGATGATGTTCCAGCCTTGGTCGGCACGTAGCCGGGAGATCTCGTCTGCCTTCTCTTTGGCCTGGTAAAAGCAGAACATTGAAGCTGCTATTGCGAGGTATCCGAGAGTCTTCATGCGGGCTCCTTCATTGAGTTGACCGCACGCTGGGGAGGAAACCATTTGAATCAAGCGGTGAAAAATCGTTCATCCCCCAGCCAATGTCCCACCCCATGTGGTAGTTGCTTAAACATCCTCATGCAACGAGACGCCCGCGAGTTCATTCGCTCCACCACCACCCTGCTTGATCATGTGCTCACTAAACTCACACAGGATGAGCAGCGTGAACTGCTAGAAGAACTATTGGGCGAGATCGCGCAAAGGCTTGATGCCCGTGCCGAGATGATGGAAGTATGAGTCCCCTTTTACCTAACGCCCTCATGTCCCCGGATTATTTCGACACACGCTTCAAGCTCGACCTGCCGTTTTCTGAGTTGCCAGAATCGTTTGCCATCATCACAGCATATGCCACCACGGGCGAGAACTGGACAGCAGAGGAAAATCAAGCTGCCAGTGAGTCGCTTAAAGCCGAACTGGCAAGCGGCGGGCATCTGCTTGGAACCATCACGGGTTTCTCGCCTCTTACCCACCACGCTGAGCCAGGATTTACCGCTGCTCTTTCATTGGAAGAGGCTTGCAAAATTGGCGTCAGATTCAAGCAGGATGCCATCTACTTTGTCAGCAGTGGGACGCTGTTCGTCAGCCATTGTGATCACCGGCGGAGTCTGAAGCCCATCACGCAGTTCTCGAAGCGGGTTGATCCCACGGCCTGACATGAAACCCGTTGCCCTCATCCGTGATATTTACGCCGATCCGTGCAACCAAAAAACATCATCGACCTGCCTGGGCAACTGGGATAATGGATAACCCGCAACACCAGTCCACTCATGAAAATCACCTTTGGTCTCCACCTCGACGGCTGGCGATCTGCTGGAAACGTTGTGCGTTTCGATGAGGCGGTGTGTGAGCTTCATGGGTTTCTCAGGACGTTGGAATTGGCGCAGGGTCTGCCGACGCCCGAGGCGACGCGCGCGAAGCGTGTCATAGGCTACCGTGCGGCAATGGCGCGAGCGGCAGGAATACAGCAGCGCTTTTACCAAGAGTCCTTCGCGAAAGACGGTCTTGCTACAAGCGAGGAGCTTCTTCGCTGGCGTGACGAGTTGGTCATGGCGGGGTGGGATGGTGCATCGGGCAAGGCTGATAGCGAACGCATTCAGGACATGGTGGCCGTGGAGGCTCTTGTGGCTAGCGATGTAAAATGTGGTCCCGGAGATCGCATCCAAACCATACTTCTCGAAATGGTTGCCAGACCGCTTGGCGAATTTGAGGTGTTTGCTTTGGATTCACCCCATCATTTACCGCATCTGATGCGGGTGCTTCTTGAAGCGATCCAGGCGCGTTTCATCAATGCGCCAGAGTTTCCGCTGGCTGCCACCGGAACCAATTTACGGCGGCTTCAGGACAACGTTGCCGGTGGTTTAGCAATACCCTTTTTTTGGAACCATGATGACGATTCCATATCGCTCTGCTCGGCGTTTTCGGAAGTCACTTTGGCCCGCGCAGCGGCTCACCGGCTTCACAATGGCGGCAAGGCTGCGCAGGGATCGGTCGTGATCTCGCAGGGTTCGCTGCGTCCATTGTGCGAAGCAGTAGCATTGCTGGACGCTCCGATTCCTGCCGCCTCGGAAATCTCGGCGGAAAGGCCGGCGCTACAGCTGCTGCAACTTGCGCTGCGGTTGCGCTGGGCACCGCTCAATCCCCAGCACGCATTGGAATTCCTGACTCATCCGCTCAACCCGTTGCCGGGATATCTGCGATACGAACTCGCCGATGCGATAGTTGAGCAGCCGGGTGTCGGCGGTCTAAAATGGCGGGAAGCCTTAGATGGGGCGATTGAGAAGGGTGGCAAATACGCGGGGGAAGGCGACAGGGAACCCGTTCAACAGAAAATCAACCAGCTCATTGAATCGTGGGTCGAGATTGAGCGATTTGATGCGCGCACGGGCGCTCCCGGAGCGGCCCTAGCAGCCACCTGCGATCTGGTTGCGGAGTGGGCTCGCCGCCGCGCCGCGACCAGCGAGAATGCGAATCTCCAGAGCCATCTCCTCATCGCCTGCTCCCAAGCATCCGAACTCGCTGAGATTCTTCGGCCCGAGGAGCGGGTGAGCGCGCCGCAACTGGATCGGCTTTTACGTCTCGTTCAGGAGACGGGCATACCCGATGTAGGCGCAGAAAGCGAACTGGGTGCTGTTCCTTGTTATCATTCACCGGGTGCGCTCATCGAACCGGCGGACGAAGTGTATTGGTGGGGCTTCGAGAGATCCGGCTCACCAAGGGGCGCGCCTTGGACGCGGCAGGAGCGCGAAGGGCTCGCGGCACGGGGTATATTTTTGCAGACTTCGGAGGTCCTGCATGCGGCACAACAGGCTGCATCCGTTCTGCCAATTCTCGCTGCACGCAAGCGATTGCGTCTCTTTTTGCCGAAGAGTCGTGAAGGCGAACCCGTACAGCACCACCCACTGCTGGACCGCCTTCACGCGATGGTCGAGGTAACAAAATCTATTCCCACTTTGCAGATTGATGGCTTGTTGGCGGATGTCTGTAGCAGTTTAGGAACGATGAAATTCCTGCGGCGACCGCTGCCGCCACTTAGACGTTGGTGGCACCTGGAAAAGCCAGAGCTTCTCGCGCCGCGTGCGAAAGAGTCCTTCAGCAGCCTTGAGCGGTTTGTCGATCAGCCCGTTGCCTGGGTGCTGGACTACAAGGCCAGACTGAAGCCGGGTGCTTCCAGTCGTTTTCGTATTGTGGCCGATCGGCGGCAGAAGGGCACGCTGCTTCACCGGTTAGTCGAGCTTCTCTTTGATGAACAAGCTGCCATCGACTGGCGCAGCGCTTCGCGCGAAGAGTTTTCGGCATGGCTCGCGCTGCAATGGCAGCAGCTTCTAGCGACTGAGGCCGCCAACCTGCTGCTTTCTGGAAACCAGACTGTGTGCCAGTCGCTGCAGGATGAAAGTCGCCGAGCGCTTTGGCAGCTAATCGGGCATTTGCGTCACGCTGGCATCGTTCGCGCGCGTGCGGACGTGCGACCGGCGGAAACCTCGTTCGCGACGGGCGTGATGCTTGGCGACATCGACTTGCTGGTGGAAAAAGCGGACGGATCGAAGGGAGTGGTTGACCTCAAATATGGGGGGCGGGACAGGCGTCAGAAAGAACTCAAGGACAACCTTCAGCTCCAGCTGGCAGTTTATGGAAACTTGGTCGCCGCAGAATCCGAAGGAAAATGGCCCGAAGGTGCCTACTTCATCCTGAAGGATGCCCGGTTGCTCGCGCAGGACACCTCATTCTTCGACGATGCCAATGTCGTTGCGGTTTCCAACAACGTGCCGATACCTGGATTAAAGGCCTGCTGGGGGGAGTTTATTGATGTCTGGAAGTGGCGGCGTGCCCAGCTCAATCTCGGATGGATTGAACTGCCTCTGGATGGCGCGAACCCAGCCGAAGCGGAAAGCGGCGCACCGTGCTCCGAACCGCCACACGCTCATTGGACACCTGAAGATATTAAGCCTGAGAACCGCTACGATGATTTCGTGGCACTCACGGGATGGGGGGACTTGGCATGAGCAGCGTGCGAATTACTACGGCAGGGGCCGGTAGTGGCAAGACCACCGAACTAACCCGCATCATGCGCGATGCCATTCTCTCCGGCGAAGTGAGGCCGGAAGCCATCATTGCGACGACTTTCACCACGGCAGCAGCCGGAGAGTTGGCGGAACGGGTGCGCCGCATCCTTTTCGCCTCGGGTCAAATAGCCGCTGCGGCGCGGATGGAAGAGTCGCTCGTCGGCACCGTGCACAGCATTTGTGCAAGGCTGTTGGGACGCTTTGCCTTTGAAGCGGGGATTTCACCTCAGCCCGAGGTCATGGACGAAGTTCTGGCGGGCACGCTGGTGAGCGAGGCCATTGAATCCGCAATCACCTTGGAAACCGTGCAGGAGATGGAACGGCTCTCGCGCAAGCTCTCGCAGGTCGACCACCAAACGGCACAGACGAAATGGAAATCGCAGGTGC
The DNA here is from genome assembly GCA_903838675.1 of uncultured Verrucomicrobiota bacterium. Taxonomy (GTDB): domain Bacteria; phylum Verrucomicrobiota; class Verrucomicrobiia; order Verrucomicrobiales; family Verrucomicrobiaceae; genus Prosthecobacter. Next base: position 15,640 of record CAILZI010000190.1, on the reverse strand, counting down.
GCGACATCATTAGCCGAGCGAGGGAGGGAGATCATGCGGTGACTGAGCTTGCAGCCATGGCAGAGAGCAGTCTGGCAGGGTTGACGGCGTTGTTGCCGACACCGACAACCCAAGATCTGGATGATTTGCTGGCTGACGCGCTCACTCAAGTCAATACGCAAGGTGCGGCACCAGGGGATGAAACCGACAAGACCCTCAAGGCACTGCAGGCAGCTACAAATGCATGCCGTGATCTTGAGCACGGCAATCTATCGTGGGCTCAGTGGTGGCAGTTGGCGAAGACCGAGCCAGGAAAGAAAAGTGAAACTGTCTTCGATCCGGTAGTCAACACGGCATCGCGCGTCGAATCGCATCCGCGCCTGCGTGAAGATTTGTGCGGCTATGTCATGGGCATCTTCCGCATTGCCGGGCAAGCGCTGGATGTTTACCAGCGCCGCAAGGAGGAACGCGCCCTTCTCGACTTCGCCGACCTCGAAGTTCGCGCTCTGCGTCTGCTCGATGATGAGCGCGTCCAGCAGGCAATTCGTGAAGATTATGACTTGTTGTTGGTCGATGAGTTCCAGGACACCAATCCGCTACAGCTGGCGCTTTTCCTGAAGCTTGCCAGCCTCGTGCGTGTTCGCACCGTATGGGTGGGTGATTTGAAGCAGGCCATCTATGGGTTTCGGGGTAGTGACCCTGAACTCATGCTTTCGGTTGTGGAGCTCATCCGCAGGCAGGGTGGGCTCAATCCGCCGCTCGATAAAACGTATCGTGCGCGGCCCGAGCTAGCCGAATTATTCAACTCGATCTTCGTTCCCGCATTTGGGGAAAGTCACAAGCTTGATTCCAGCGAAGTTCGCCTCGAAGCGCATCGCAAGCCTCATCCCGGCCTGCCCGCACCTTTGCAATTGTGGTCTTGCTCCTCCGGGCAGCAAAACAAGAACGGTAGTCCCAAGGCTCCGACCATCCCTCAATTGGTGCAGTGCATTGCCGCGGGCGTGAACGGCCTGCTGAAGTCGGGGATTCAAACGCAGGACCGGGATTCGGGCGAAATACGCGCGATCACCGCAGGCGACATCGCCATCTTGTGCCGCACCAATCCCTTCGCCGAGAAGATCGCCGGAGCCTTGCTTGAAGCGGGCTTGACAGTGTCTCGCGAAACGAGCGGCCTTCTCTCGACACCAGAAGCGAGTCTGGCCATCGCATGTTTACGCAGGCTTATGGATCCGCGCGACACGCTCGCTTCTGCAGAGATCATCGCTCTGGAAGGCACTCGCACTGCTGAAGAATGGCTGCAGAACCGCCTTGAATGGCTGGCCCTGGCCGGCAACGAAGATGCGCAGTGGGGTCTGAGTGGCGAGCTGGTGCATCCGGCGTTGGTCGCTCTTGAATCGGCGAGAGAGAAAACTCTCATTTGGTCTCCGAAGGAGGCACTCGATGCGGGCCTGCGTCTGGGCGACGTATTTGGCGCTGTGAGTGTTTGGGGGCCCACCGAAACACGAGCGGCTCAGCGGCGCGCTAATCTTGAAGCACTTCGAGGGATGGCAGCCACTTATGAAGGCCAGTGCATCACTTTGCAGCAACCGGCGACGCTGACAGGGTTCCTGATCTGGTGCCAGTCGATCAAAGATGATGGTGTGGCGGTGGATGATCAAGCCGACGCGGTGCAGGTTCTTACCTATCATGGTGCCAAAGGGCTGGAGTGGCCTGTGGTGATCTGCACGGAGTTGGCAAAGGAACCTCGTCCACGCCTTTGGGATCAACTTGTCACCATTCAGGAAGCTCCTTTTGATCCGCTTCGCCCTCTGGCTGGACGCCACTTGCGCTTCTGGCCCTGGCCGTTCGGAAAACAGGAGAAGGGCGTGCCATTGGGCGACATTGCGGATGCCTCCGCTACAGGCCAAGCCGCCTTGAATGACGCAATCCGCGAAGAGCTCCGACTCCTCTATGTGGGATTCACTCGTGCTCGGGACGTTTTGGTCCTCGCCGGGAAAGAGGGAGAACAGCCCGCTTGGCTCGATCTGCTGCCGGGAGCGCCATTTACGAATGCTTTTGTCTCAGGTGACGAGCAGACTCGGAAAATCGCCGGCATCCAGTGTCCGATTCAACGGCTGAAGCCATCTGCATCGGTCGGCAGCGCGGTGCCTCAAACTGAACTCCACTGGTTCCCGCCCGCGATGCCGCACACGCCGAAGCTGCCGGCAGGGCTGTTGCCTTCTTCTGCTGCGCCGCTTGAGGCAGCAACCGTCGGATGCACGCTAAACATCGGTCCTCGGATCGGCATCAAGGGTGCATGTGACGACCAGGATCTGGGCAATGCGCTGCATGCCATCTATGCTGCCGACCTTCCGGATCGGCGCGCCACCATGGATCGACGCCTGACGCGCGCGCGGCGTCTGCTCAATGCGCACGGGATTTCAGCGAACCTCGAAGCAGCAGCTGTGATCGGCGGTGCGGACCGGTTTTACGCGTTGATTGAAAAGGAGTTTGGCTTCTTCAACTTCAAGGTTGAGGTGCCCTTCGAGCATCCTGCGGAAGACGGGCGGCGCGTGAGCGGGTTCATCGATCTTGTGCTGGAAACAAATGCCGGGTGGCTCGTCATTGATCACAAATCGTTCCCAGGAGGGCAGAAGGACGTGGAAGCGAAGGCCCTGACGTATTCAGGGCAGCTGGCATGTTATGGCCGGGCTCTGGCGGCTGCCGGGCATCCGGTGCGGTCCCTGTGGATTCATTTTCCCATCAGCGGCCTCTTAGTTGAGTTGCTGGTGCCAGACGCAAGCCCGGCTACAGGGAGTCATTGATCTCGGAAATTGTTCGGCGACAGTCGAAGATGATCACGCCACGTCCTGATACAGATACTTCTGGAATCCAGCGAAGGCCGTTCCCACGTCGGTACCGAGATCGGCCACGGCATCGGTGATGGAGTTGTGATACCGCAGCTTGAGCAGCGGGGTCAGCTTGTCCTGCCCGCCTCCAGTTCACCTTCGATGACGGTGTCATCGGGGGTATAAACATACTCATCCAGCGTGGTGCTGATCTGCTTCACGCGGAAGGGAGTCAGGAAGCCGTCGTTGATGCCGTCTTTCAGGGAGTAGATGTAAACGGGTTCACCGAAATACTGGTATGTGTCCGCGTTCTCTCTGCGCTTCGGCGTGGCGGTCAGGCCGAGCTGCACCGCCGGAGAAAAATACTCCATGATGTTGCGCCAATTGCCTTCGTCGTTGGCACCGCCACGATGGCACTCGTCGATGATGATAAAGTCGAAGAAGTCCTTCGGATATTGACCGAAGTAGGGCGCGTCGTTCTGCCCGCACATGAAGGTCTGGAAGATGGTGAAAAAGATGCTGCCGTTGGTGGGAGGCCTGCCCGTGCGTCGAATCTCGTCAGGGCTGATGCGGACGCATGAACCGGGCGATCTGTCCTCAAAGACCGAAAAGGCGTTGTAAGCCTGGTTGGCAAGAATGTTGCGGTCCGCGAGGAAAAGGATGCGCGGGCGGCGTGTCGGCTCTCTGCTCAGGTTCCAGCGGCTTTGAAACAGCTTCCAGGCGATCTGGAAGGCGATCATGGTCTTGCCTGTGCCGGTGGCCAGAGTCAGCAGCAGGCGGTCCTTGCCGTTCGCCACGGCCTCCAGCACGCGCTCAATAGCGATGTCGCGGAAGTAGCGTTCACCGAGCGTTCCACCCTTGTCTTCAAGCGGGACGGCGGCAAAGCGGTCACGCCAAGCATTAGCGGTGGCGAAGGTGCGATTCCAGAGTTCCTCGGGACTTGGGAAGCTTGCCAGTTCACCTTCCGCGCCGGTCTCCATGTCAATGCCATAGATGCCAAGGCCGTTGGTCGCGTAGGTGAAGCGGATCGTCAGCTTGCTGGCATACTCCTTTGCCTGCCCCACGCCTTCCGTCAGTTCCTTGTCCACCGCCTTCGCCTCCACCACGGCCAGCTTGTGATTGCGATACATCAGAATGTAATCCGCAATCATCTTCTGCGCACGTTTCCCGCGCCCTTCCAGCCGCCCTTGGGTGATGGGGTATTCGCGCAGGATTTTGCTACCGTCCACGACGCCCCAGCCCGCCGCCTTCAGGGCGGGGTCAATGTGCTCGGCGCGGGTTTCGGTTTCGTTCATGTAGGTTGGGTTTCTGATTCACAATGCCGTTCATACAGTACCTTTCCCACCCTGCGAATGTGCGCGATCAGTTCTGCGTGTGTCAGGTGATCAAACGACGACAGATCAAAGCGCCATGGCAGCAGCAATTCTTCCAACTCGTCATCAATCCGGCTGAGACAGGCAGTATCCAACCCGTCACCCATCAGTGTCAGATCAATGTCTGAACCCGGCATGTTGGTCCCTTTGGCACGAGAGCCATAGAGAACTGCCTTTTTCACAGACGGATAATGAGACAGAACCGTTTGGATCTGTTTCAAAACGGTTGCTGGCAACTCGTGGTTCAAGCCAGTTCCTCCTCTTCCAATTCTTCCTCCTCCAGGTCGCGTAGCCGTTCTAGAAGCCGCGTGTACTCAGCAATGTAATCTGTAGTAATGGAAGCAACGATTCCTCGAACCACAGCCATATTATAGGTGTGTGTGCTCTGGTTTCGGTCGCGGATCATTGTCATCCAGATTTCACCATTCTCGACCAGCCCGTTGGCAAAGGCTTCACGAGTGGCATCTTTGGAACCAAAAAGTTTTTTGCCCCCCCGAGATTCCAGGAAATCCTTCAGCGTGTTCCAAGCCAGCTCGTGGGTGAACTCAAAAGCCTGCACCAGTCCTTGCATCTCCAGCTCAGAAAGAGTTCTCTGACGTGATAATTCCACTGCGTCTGTCAGCCGGGCCAGCGCCTTCTGATAGTTTTTGAAACGCTGAATCCAGCGGATGTCGGGATTGCTCATGACTGGATGTTTAGCGAGACCTTGGATTGAAGAAAATAGAAATCCTCACAGTTCTCCTGCAAAGGCTTGATACAACATCGGCTGCTTCAATCACCCAGATGATGCCATTGCTCCTCGGTGAGGCCTTGCAAGAACACAGCAATCTCTTTCAGCGCACCATGCTTTTCTGCCCACCTGATGTGATAGGACAGGCGCGCCATCTTATCCAAATTCGAAGCGTGATGCCATGCTCCCAAGATCAACGGGAGCGAGGGCTCCCAGCTTGACCCTGTTTGCCGACGCTCCGGCAGCAACTTCCACAGGTCGTTCCAAAGCGGGGGCTGCGGGCATACGCGGTCATTTTCCCGGCAATAGGAGGTCAGAGAATCAAAGGTTTCCTCATTCATTTGAAATAGTTTTCGAAGTTGTCCCTGATGTAGCGGTTTAGCGGGTCCTGTGGGTCGAGGTCGATGGCAAAATCAATGGCTTTGCGGGCCTCCTCTTTCTGGCGGCACTGAATCATGCACATGGCCAGGTTTCCCCACGCGCCAGCGTCCGCTGGTTCGGCCTCGGTTGCCTCACGCGCAAATTGCAAAGCCTCTTCGTGTTTGTCCTGTTCGCCGAGGCAATCCGCCCCTTGTAAAATCATGGCAAAGCGGGGTTCTGCTGATTTGCTGAAACTGCTGCGTGAAATAAAAGTTCACAATTCCATCATAGTACCTCGCCTTGATCCCTCTCGCGTAATTGCAGCTCATCACGATAAGCGGCGCGCAAATCAGGCACGGTTTTCTTGTCTGCCCATCCGCGCTTCTGCGGTTTGCAAAGACCGCAGGCGCTCGCCTTGCTGGCACGGATGCGGCGTTGCGTGAGTTTAGTTTTCATGTGGAAACCTGCCATCAAGACACAGCAAAACAAGAGACGTGTCTAACGCTATGGCAGTGGATCAAGGCATTGGCTCGGCCCCCTAGCTCCTGCGCTGGACGGCAGAAGAATCAAAGAAACGTTTCCCTGCATCATAGCATCTCACCTTCCTGCCGCTTACGCTGCGCTTTCGGTTTCACCGTGCCAGCGGCGGCCTTCGCTTCTTCGGCAGCGCGTTTTAAATTCAGGGCTAACAGGCGTTCAAGAATTTGATCGTCGTTCAAATCCGCAGGCCAGCCATAGGCAGCGCACACGGCGGCATCCAACGTTGCATGCGCATGGGCCAGCCAGGCGGGGCGTTCGTTGTAGAGGTTTGTAAGGGTGCGCTTGGCGAGCTTCGCAGCGCATTCCGCGTCCCGTGGTTCAAAGCGTGGATAGCGCACCGTGCCCACGCCTGTTTCAGCGTTCACGCTGGCTTTGTCCACATGACGCGCCCAAGGCCCGTCCAGTGAACCGGGAAATTCCAGTGTGTGTGTCTCAGTCCATTCGGGCGGATTGAGCCAGCGCTCGCGCAGCTCGTTCAGCTCTTTGGCTGCCGCTGCAATCGCGGCTTCGTTTTCAGGCGTGGGGCGAGGAAGAGGAAATGTTTCAAAGCAAGTCGTGGGCGTGTATCGTGGGCGAGTCTCAAGCCGTGTTCCTTGTTTTAGTGCCCAGACTTCGTGAAGTCGGGAATGCAACACTCCGAAAAAATAGTCATCATCTCTGCCAAAGGCGACTAGTTGGTGATCTGGTAGAGTGGGCGATGCCTCCCATGCAAACACACGATGCTTGGAAACAGTCGTGGTCACAAGGAAACGCGGAAGCTGGCATATTCTGGCGCGCATTTCTGCGCATGGCTCAGCATGAAGCCACCAATAATCACGATAGGCTTTGCGGTTCACGAGGCGACGCATCGGATACACATCAGCCCTAACCTTTCCAAAAGGGGCAACGTAAAGCTGCGAATCTTCAAGCGTGCCGTCATCACCAAAATCAACAATCCAAAAACGGCGTGGGCGGCGCAAAACGTCCAAGCTGTTTACCCATGGAAGCAGCGCATCACTGTTTGGCCTTCCGTGCGGATTTGGCTCGCTTAGCATGGGAAGGGCTTCCTTTTCGGGAAGGTCAAACTTGCCAGCCTTCACGTCAGCGATGAAACCGATACTTCGATTGCTGGTGAGCCGCACCGCTTTCGTTGTGTCTGCTAAGGCGGTCAGATTCGGGTTGATGAAAGCGACAGGGTTCCTGTCAAGCACCCTCACCGCCTCGCTACCGTCATCAAATCCAACCATGCTGATATGCACGCTCGCACCGGATAGAATCCACTCGCGATCACTTTCAGCAAAGAAGATGTCACCCGTTTTCTTGATGCGGTTGAGCACCTCGCGATTGAGGCCCCCGCGAATGCCTTGTGTCGCCAGCAAGCCAGCGCGATTGCATTTGCCATCTTCAATTTGCTGCCGCGCCTTCTCAAACCAGTAGCAACACAAATCACTGAAGTTCGGGATACGATTCCCAAAGATGGTGAAGAGTTCCTTCACGTAGGAGTCGCCTAGTTCTGAACGAAGCTTCTTGGTTCCAAGAAACGGCGGGTTGCCTACGATCACGTCACACTCAGGCCACGCGCGTTCGGTATAAACCTTGAACAACTCATCTTGCATGCCGTGCTCTTCCGCTCGTGCGGCTTTCAAATCCTTGGGCTTCTTGCGGAAGGTTTCGTTTAAAAGCGCGTCTTTGTTCTCGAAGCCCTCCAGATTTTGCAGTACGGGAGTGCGGTCGTTGTCAAAGCCGTTGTCACGCCGCCATTGGAGATAACCGATTTGCACGGAGACTTGCGCCAGCTCGTAAGCGTAGGCGTTCAATTCGATGGCGCGCAGTTGTTGCACGCTCACTTGTGGGGCGAATGTCCAGCCGAGTTGCGCGGCAATGGCGATGACTTCTTTTTCCAGGCCCAGCAAGAGTTGCAGTGCCACATACAGGAAATTGCCGCTGCCGCAGGCAGGGTCCAGAACCGTGATGGCGGCCAGCTTGGCTTGGAAGGCAGCGAGCTTGTCGCGGTCTGCGGTGGTGCCCTTGCCTTTTACGATGGCCTTTGCCAGGTCGCGCCGCAGTGCTGTCCAATCGCGCCGCAGCGGTGCCATGAGCACGGGTTCAACTAGCGTGGTGATGTCTTCCTCGCTGGTGTAGTGCGCTCCCAACTGACTGCGCTGGTTATCATCAAGCGCACGCTCAAACAACGTGCCCATAATGGCGGGGCGGATGTTCTGCCAGTTCGCAGCAGCGGCGGCAGCCAGCCTTTCGATTTCATCGGGCGTGAGTTCAAACACGGTGGCTTCTTCAAACAGATGGCCGTTGAAGTGGCGTATCTTGTGCGTGCCGAAACGCCCGCCCTTTGCCATGCTCTTGAACAAGTCTTCCAGGCTCTCCGCGAAATGCTGGGGGTCTTCCTTCCCGATCTCGCACACTTCGGAAAAGATGCCTTTCGGCAGCAGCTCAGTATCCTCGGCAAAGAAGCAGAAGACGAGGCGGTTCAAAAAGCGGGCAATGCGGAGGTTCTGTTTTTGCCCGACATAGTGCTGCCGCCGCGTCTTGGCGTTCTCCAATTCGACAGCCTCGCGTTTCTGCAAGCAAAGGGCTATGTCGGCAATTTGCTTTGCCAGCCGCTCGGTAACGTCTGCGGTGGTCTCGCGTGGTCGCAGTTCTGCGGGATTGGTGAAAGCGGCACGCAGCACGCGGAGCGCTTCCGGTGAATCTACCTCGTCATTGGTGAACTCGTGCGTTTCCTGAACCGCGCCGTTGAAGTTCGTGCGGACGATGTAGCGGTTAAAGTCGCAGACAATCAGCAAAGGCGGATTGAGCAGGGACTCGCGATAGCGGAGCAATTGCTTGTACCCCTTTTCCAGGTCTTCACGCGGCCCTTTGTACTCCCAGCCGAAGCAGTCAGCCTTCCACACGTCGGCAAAGCCTCGCTCATGGGTGGCGGGAAGGGCGTTGCCGGTGGCGTCGAAATCAAACAGCTCGGCATCTTTTGCCACCCGCTTTTGAAAGCAAAAAGACTTCTCTCCCGTGGGGTCTGCTTCCACGGGTGTTTTCACGGCAAGCATACGGCACAGGTCGTTGAAGTGCTCCTGATAGGCCGCGCTCTCCTTGCCGGTGAATTTCGCCCACTTGTTTTTGAATGCCGCTGGTGTCATGCCGTCATGCAAAAGAGACGAGGCTACGGGGAAGTGCTAGGAGTTTTCCACCTGTTCCGGCAGCTTGAACTATGGGGACATTTGCACGGAGTGCAAAAATGCCGCCTGCCAGCCCAGATTTACCCAACCAAATTGTGCACCGGGGTGCACGGGTGCGTGGCCGGGACTCCCTCGGTAAGGAGGTTTTACCCACCAAACGGGCCGATGGGTGGGCACAGGGTGAAATTCAACAATCTTGAAATCATCAGTGGCAAATTCAAACATCAGGCGCTTTCCTTGAATTTGAGTGGAGACAATTCCATTCCCTTGAATTTGCCACATGCAGCGCGGTCTCACAGGTCATTATGTCCCCATTTCGATGGTGGGGGAGCCATGCCGGGCCTTCGTTCCTGCCCCCTTGCCGCCCGATCCGCCCCTCGAAATGAGTCCGGCCTTGCACGATCTGGCGCACCGGGCGGTGCTGGCGGTGGGCAGGCTGGACGGCATCACCACCGTTTTGCCCGATCCGAATATTTTCCTCTACCCCTACATTCGGAAAGAGGCGGTGCTTTCTTCCCAGATTGAGGGCACACAGTCGTCGCTATCCGATCTTGTCCTCTTTGAGGCTCAAGGTGCCTTTGGGGTGCCGGTGGATGATGTGCAAGAGGTCTCCAATTACGTTGCCGCTCTGCAACGTGGTTTGACACTGCTTGCGGAGGGTCTCCCGGTTTCGCTGCGTCTCTTGAAGGAAATTCATGCTGTGCTGCTTTCCGATGGGCGCGGCAGCGACAAGGAACCAGGCGAATTTCGGCGCTCGCAAAACTGGATTGGTGGCACACGCCCCGGCAACGCGGCGTATGTCCCGCCGCCGCCCGATCAGGTCATTGAATGCCTCGGTTTAATGGAAAAATTCCTGCATGATGATCCTGTGAAAACGCCCGTGCTCATCAAGGCCGCGCTGGCGCATGTTCAGTTTGAGACAATTCATCCGTTTCTTGATGGCAATGGCCGTCTGGGGCGGCTGCTCATCACGTTTTTGCTGTGCTCCGAAGGCGTGATGCAACAGCCGATGCTTTATCTCAGCCTCTATTTCAAGCAGCACCGCCAGCGCTATTACGAACTGCTGCAACAGGTGCGTATGACGGGTGTCTGGGAGGAATGGCTTGAATTCTTCCTTACGGGCGTGGCAGAGACGGCAGACCAAGCCGTGAGCACGGCCAAACGACTCTTGATCCTCTTTCGCGAAGATAGGGAAAAGCTCAACTCGCTTGGCAAGGTCGCAGGCTCTGCGCTCCGCATTCATGAGCAGTTGCAGAAAAGCCCGATTCTCTCCGCTGCCCGTGCATCGGAAAACACCGGGCTTTCTGCCATGACCTGCGGTGCCACCTTGCAAAAGCTCCAGTCAGCGGGCCTCGTGCGTGAAATCACTGGCGGCAAGTATGGCCGTCTCTACGCCTACGATGCTTATCTGAACATTCTCAGCGAAGGCACGGAGCCGATTCCCTGAAAAAGAGCACGCAATCAGCGTCATGTTTTGCTTGGGGCAACCTTCGGCACGGCCTGCGGGTGCATCACGTCGGGAAGCGTGCCCAGCGCAGCGCGCAGCGTCCCCGTTTCGTGATGCGTGTATCTCGCGTGAATCTCGCTGTCAGAGTGCAACGTCACTTTGCGCCGTAGCTCTTCGGAAACGCCAGCGTTTGCCATCATGGAAACCGCCGTGTGACGCAGCGAATGGAACGAGCGGCGGGCCAGCGAGCGCGCCTTGCCCTTCTTCTTGCTGTCTCCGCTCTTTGCGTGGAATCCCGTCTGGACGGTCATGGAATCTACGCCAGCGACGGCCATGATGCGCGCAAAGAGGCGGGAGAGGCCATGCTCTCCGCCAACTTTCTTGGCGTTCATCTTCGGGAACAATGGCGCGCTGTCATCATCAGCAGAGGGCAGGCTTAGAAGGAAGGAAGACAGCGCGGGATGCAGCGGAAGAGAGACCTTCTTCTTGCTCTTCTTCGTTTTCTCAGGCTGAAACGTAATCGTGCCGGTAACGAGATTCACGTTCCCCCACTTCAAATGAGCCAGGTCTCCTATTCGTCCCCCGGTGTAAAGGCCCAGCATAATGAGGCCGCGCCATTCCACATCAGGCGCGGCAGCAAGCAGCTTCTCAATCTCGGCAGCGGTGAACGGCTCGCGCTGGATGGCCTCGCCCGTCACTGTATTAACGCCAGCGGCGGGATTGTGCGTGATGAAGCCACGTTTCCGCGCCGTCTCCAAGGCAGAGCGAACGATCTTCAAGGAGAGATTCACCGTGCGTGAGGACTTGCTGGCCCGCGTCTCCGCATCTCGGAAAGCGATCACGTCGGTTTCTTGCAGGTATTCCAGAGGGATGTCGGCACGCTGGCCCAAGCATGCCAGAAAATCGCGTGTGACGATTTCATAACGCACCATGGTATGTTTCGCGAGGCCGGGCTTCTTGTTCGCCAGCCAGCTTGCGAAGTGCTCGCTCACTGTCGCCGTTTCCAGCTTTGTCCCCGTGAATAGCTCTGTGATTTCAGAAAGCACCGCGCGCGCGGCAGCGATGGCGAGGTGGCCTTCACTTCCCTTGCGTGCGGCCTCTTCAAACTGCGCGGCCATCTTCTCCGCAAGCTTATGGTTTTCCCGCACTTCACCTTGTAGCGAATGCAGAATCTTCGTGCTGCGCTGCGCTCTGTGCGTGCGGCCATCCTTACCGATGAAATCAAAGCCCGCATACCAGAAGGAGGAGCCAGGGTTTTTGAAGACGTAAGCCATGGGAGGGAATAAGTTCCTGAATTGAAAAACTTAAAGCAGAATTTAAAGCAAACTCCCGTGTTTTCGACGTTTTCAGACATCTTAGATGTCTCAATATCAATGATATTGTAGAAAAGAAGGCAAGCGCGGGTTCAATTCCCGCCCTCGCCTCCACTTCACCCTGACAAGGGTTCCGCTGACACTCATTGAGGCTTGCATAGAGAGGTTCGCAAAAACTCATTTCCGGTTAGCAGGTTGTTTCTAGCGTGAAGATTGTGGGCATGCGCGCGCCCGGCGCGAGGTAGGGCGGTTGGTCCTCCAACCGCCGTCGACCGTCGCCAAGCGCCGCTTTCCGGAAATTCGTTTTGGAAAACGCTAGAACAGACAGACATCCTTGTCTTGAAGGCCAACGGCCTTCCAAAAACGACAGCGGGGACAAGGCATCAAATCGCCTTGGAGCCCTTATTATATCAGGTTCCCATGCTGTTCAGGGAGTCTCGGTTGACACTCCAACCGAGGATATGCATGACAAAAGTATGACAACTCCGGCCCGGCCCTCTCGGGCCAAGGGCAGACCAGTGGCAGTGGTCAAGCAAGGCTCAGCGGCGGTTCCAATCTACCGGGGCAGTTCACGAGGAAGCTCCCGGTTCACCATCGCCTATTACATGAACGGGCGGCGCGAACGGCGCACATTCGGCAGTCTGGATGCCGCCAAGGAAGAAGCCCGTATAGCGGCCTTGAATATCCAACGTGGCATGAGCAGCGACAACGACCTGCGCCCCCAGGATCGTGAGAGCCTCAGGGTGGCGCAGACGATGCTTGCGCCTCTTGGCCTGCCTCTGGTGGCTGTCGTGGAAGAATATCTGCAATGCCGCCGCAAACTTGGTGAGGTCCCCCTGCTGACGGCCGTGGATGATTACACGGCACGTTCGCGCAGTTTTGAGCCTGGTGTGATCGTCCCTCGGGTGGTGGAGGAGTTGCTGCAACTCAAACACCATGATCGCATCAATGCTCACTACCTAAAGCTGCTGGAGGGCAACCTGCGTCAGTTTGGCCGCTCGTTTCCCGGGGAGATCAGCAAGGTGACAGGAGCAATGATCGATGCCTGGCTGCGCCGTGGCGGGCATTCCATGGTCACACGCAACAACTGGCTCAAGCGGGTGAAGGAACTCTTCGGCTTCGCCAAGCGGCGGGGCTATCTGCCGCGACAGGAACCCACTGCAGCGGAATCTTTGAAACGTGGCAAACAAGCCGACACGGACGTTGGCATTTTCACTCCGGAGCAGATGGAGCGCCTCATGCAGGCAGCCCCGCACGATCTGATTGCCGTCCTTGCCATCGGGGGATTTGCCGGGCTGCGAGGCGCGGAAATTGCACGCCTTAGTTGGAGCGCGGTGGATCTGGGGCGCAAGATCATCGAGTTGCGGGCCGGGCAGGCCAAGACGGCCTCGCGTCGAATCGTGCCGATCGCTGACAATCTGGCGACTTGGCTGGCAAAAATCGACCGGAACGGCCCGGTGGTTCCTGATGCAGGCGTCTTTTTGAAGGCGCGGAAGCTAGCCAAAAGCTTGGGATTAGCGTGGCCGCACAACGCGCTGCGGCACTCCTACATCAGCTACCGCATCGCCGTGGTGCAGAGCGCCGCGCAGGTGGCTCTGGAGGCGGGGAACTCTCCGACGATCATCTTCAAGCACTACCGCGAACTGGTGACGAAGGATGAAGCTGAAAAGTGGTTTGGAATCCTGCCGGAGAACCCTCGTTGACATGCGAAACCCTGCATGAACCCAACACCTCCATCCCCTGTTACACTGCTGAAGAAGAAGCCTCTCTCCCTGTTACTCGGCGTGAGCAGCCGTACGATCGACACCTGGGTGGCGCAACGGCTTATCCCCTACCTTGCGCCGAGCCCCCGGCTGCATCTGTTTGACCCCGCAGCCGTGATGAGCGCTCTGGCGGCTCGTTTTGGTGTTCAACCAAGGACAACGGCTTGAGCCCATCCTTGTTGCGCAACAAGGTTCACGATTTCCGCTGCTGAATGGATCGCCTGCTCGGCTTGGCCTGTGCCGGACCAATCAATTTTAAGAGCATTTGGATGGCATAGCCACGCGGCGTGGCGCGCTCCTGCTCCCAGTTCTCCAGGGTGCGCTTGCTGATGCCGAGGAACTCTGCCGCATCGCGCTGGCTGAACGCCTTTTTCTCACGCCACTCTTGAAGACCACGGGCGAATTTACGGGGAGTCACCCCTTTGGGCAGTTTCATGGGCATGCAGCAGGACTACGCAGAAAGCGGAGTGACGTCAATATTGCGTAGGCACCCCACGGCACCTCCCAAACTCTGCGACCTACTCAAACCTCACGGCATCATTTGGTGATGCAAACGGATGGAATCCCGAAGTCACGGTGACGAGGCCTCCATTCATGGACCTCCCAGATCTCTTTCCCGCCAACCCCATGCAATTGCGCACGATTCGTCATTACAACTTCAGCGAGGTGTCCTCTGCGATGCAGAAGGCCATCCGCCGGGGTGATGCTGCGTTGGCCGGATACTGGGCCTTGGAACTCTGGCAGAGCGGCTTCGGCAAGTATGTGTGGAAGCGTCTGCTCACCATCAGCGCGGAAGACTGCTGGGGCATCCTCACGCAGGAGGTGAAGGCGCTGCATGACAGCTACCTCGTAATCAATGACGGCATCCCACCCAAGCAGGCCAAGGGCCGCATCTTCATCAGCAAGGCGGTCATCCTGCTGTGCCTGAGCAAGAAGAGTCGCGATCCCGATCATCTGCAAAACTACGTTTATGATCAGACGGCGGGTCTTGATCCTGACACGCTGGCGCTGGAGTTGCGCAACAGCGGTGACTACATTGCCATCCCCGAATATGCGTATGACTGCCACACGCGTGAGGGCAAGAAGCGCGGCAAGACCAAGGCGGACTTCTTCAAAGCAGAGCAGGCAGCACTGGAGCCGTTGCAGCCGGGGTTGTTCGATCACTTGATTGAAGGCTGACCTGATGGTCGCAACAACACGCGCTGATGGTCGCAACAAGTGCATGTCGGGGGTTGGCATACTCTCATACCTTGTGGCCCCTTCGTGCTCTCTAAACGCATCCCATGCGCAACCAAGAGGTTGTTTTTGCGAATGCAGGTGAGTCGGTATTTTTGAGTCCGATAAATGGTGATCAAAACGGTGCGACACACGCAGCCACGGTGACGAGGCCCTCAGGATGCCCACATGGGCACTCCAAGCCATGAACAACACTACCACCGCCTCGTCCCCCATCACCAAACCGATGCTCGCCGATAAATGCGAGCGTCTCCATGCCCTCAGCTTCCCGCTGCTGGCCACTCCCAAGCTCGACGGCATCCGCTGCCTCAAGATCAATGGCCGCGCCCTGACGCGCAGCTTCAAGCCCATGTCCAACCGCTTCATCCGCGAGTGGATCGAAGCCAACCTGCCTGATGGGTTGGATGGCGAACTGATCGTCAAAGGCACCACCTTCAACGAAACCGCCGGGCATGTGGGCCGCGAAAGCGGTGAGCCGGACTTCACCTTCGCCGTCTTCGACTATGTGAACGACGGGCTGGATGTGCCCTATGCCTGCCGGATGCAGGAACTGGCGCGTCTGCCGGACTACGAGCGCGTCGATAAAGTGCTGCCGGAGGAGATGCGCTCGCTGGACGAACTCATGGCCTATGAAGAGCGCTGCGTGAGTGAGGGCTACGAAGGCGTCATGATCCGCACGCCGGGTTCTCCCTACAAGTGTGGCAGGTCCACAGAACGCGAGGGCTACCTGCTCAAAATCAAACGCTTCGAGGACGCTGAGGCTGTGGTGGTGAGCACCTACGAGGGCATGAGCAATCAGAACGCGGCTGAGAAGGATGCGTTTGGCCGCACCAAGCGCAGCATGGCGCAGTCCGGCATGGTGGGTCGCGGCGAACTTGGCGGCTTTGTCGTCAAGCAGTTGGAG